>NZ_JAJLQX010000001.1 GCF_021295095.1 Phocaeicola oris | reverse complement strand
CCACCTCTTCCCATTCCGAACAGAGAAGTTAAGCCCCGTCACGCCGATGGTACTGCGTCAGAGTGGGAGAGTAGGCAGCTGCCTTCTTGAGGAGTCTTCCTTGAACAGGAAAGACTCCTCTTTTTTTATGGTGAATGAATGATGTTTACATAATTTTATTAAATACTTCTATTATGAAAAAGGTTTTATATTTATTATTTCTACTATTCTCTTTTGTAGGTTGTACGAAGAGGAACCAAAAAGTTGATGTCAGATGGGCTACTTTCAATATTCGTTTAGATACTCCGTACGATAGTTTAAATAGTTGGCAATATCGTCGTGACAGAGCTTGTCAGTGGATTAAAGATATGAATATTGATGTCTTTGGCGCACAAGAGGTTCTTCATAATCAATTGGTCGATATGGAAGAAAGGCTTTCTGGTTTCCAAGCTGTTGGTGTTGGACGTGATGATGGCAAAGAAGGTGGCGAATATAGTGCTGTTTTTTTTAAGAAAGATAGATTTGAGTTATTAGACTCTAATACTTTCTGGTTATCTGAAAATCCAGATAGTGTAGGTAAAAAGGGATGGGATGCTGCTTGTGTTCGCATTGCTACTTGGGCAAAGCTGAAAGATAAACGTTCAGGTAAAATATTTATGGCTGTTAATACTCATTTCGATCATATTGGAACAGAGGCTCGTAGACAGAGCGCATTATTAATCATCAGGAAGATTAAAGAAATTGTTGGTGATAAGCCGGCTGTTTTGACAGGTGATTTTAATGTTAATGACCAAAGTGAAGCTTATAAAACAATTACTACAAATGAATTTGTTTTGGAAGACGCGTATAAGATAGCAAATTCAAAGGAAGGTGTAAATTATACATTTCATGATTACGGACGTGTTCCTATAGCCGAGCGTGAAAAGATTGATTTTATTTTTGTTACTCCTTCTATTCATGTTGTTAAAGCCGGAATTCCTCGAGAGGATTCCAAAGGCTTTATATCTGATCATAATCCGCATTGGGCTGATTTGGAATTTTAGTTTCAATATTAGATAAAAAGTAAAGAGAGGTTGTGCCAGCGTTTCGACACAACCTCTCTTTCTTTGTATTTATTGCATTTGTCAGATCACTCTGACCGGCTTCCTACTTACCACGGCACAAAATTGAGTTTATAGTTAGGGCTGGTACCGGTTATTTCAATAGCTACGCGGTAGTTATTGCCGGGTTGGAAATCGATTTGATTTTTGCTGCCCGAAGGACCGGTGGTACCAATATCGTTCCATGAACTGTCTATAGCCTCCAAAGCGATGGCATTGCCCTCGGTATATGCTCCGGGTACAAACCACGTGTAGTAGGTTTTTTCGGCTCCTGCGGCGATACCGCCATACCAAGTCATATTCGTACTAATTTCTAAGGCGATATTCTTCATCTCTTCACCGGTTACATAGCTGCCGATAGCCATATTGAACTGCGCCATTCCATTTCCTGCATAGTTCCACACCCAATATTTTGTGCCTTTTAACCTAATTCTGAATATATCATTCACTTCGACACCGGTGCTGTTTTTCACTTTCACGGTCATCATCGCCCCCAAGTGTTGGAAGGCAAGCGATACATCGGGCAGGACGCCCCCGCTGTACGTGATGTCTTTTTTACACCAAACCGATATCGGCATGGATTGTCCATATAAGGTCGCAGTATAAGTCGAAGGCATCATAGGCAGCACGGCAATGGTAGGGTCGGTGGCAAGCAGTTCGCTGCCTCCGGTATAAGAATCATATCGGCTGCTACGGTAAGCGTAGAGGATAAAGTCGCCGGTGATTTTGTCGGGTACTTTCACGCTAAATTGGGCGGTGCGCCCGTCCTCGCTTACCGAAGTAACGGCAGCGTTGGCGTTTTTCTTTGTAGTTCCTTGCACGAATGCCATTTGTATGATGTCAGTGGTTTTCCATTTGAAACGGATGGCTCCGGCATCGGTCTCTTCCAATGTGGCACGGGTGTCGGCAGGTTCTTCCACGGTGGCGGTAAAGCGCATCACACGTGGTTGCGGCTGTTCTGTCAGTTCGTCCTTGGCGCAGCCGACAAAGATAAGCGACACGGCAGCGAGGATAAGTAATAATTTATAATTCATAACACGTAATTTTAAATGTTCAACTGTTCGATTGTCTAATCGTTTGGATGTTTAATTGTTTAACGGTTCAATGCTCATGGCTCTTTTACCATGATTCGCCCGGCATGTCGGGAACGGTGCCGCTGCCGCTGAGGATGTTCTGTTCCGGCTCCATGTTGATGATTCCGATTTGGGGCGCGGTATACTGTTCCCGCGCCGGTAATTTGTCTTGATTTTCATTCATACGTTTAAATTTTAATGGATTTATATATTTATTTAATACTTAAGTCGTTCGGCATGGAAACAGATGCCCCGAAGCCCAAGGCAGATAACCGCGACACGTAATTGCGTGCCGCAACGCCGATCGCACGTGCAGACCATATATCCGGCACCGGATAAGCGGTCGGAAATCTCGTTTTGTTAAATGATGTTAACGGGGAGGGTAAAACGCCATAGCGGTTTCGTGCCGCGAAGCAACGAATGGTGTGACAAAGGTGGTATGTGCGCCTTGTGACCGCATAGCGTATTGGTTTTATAATTTCGGGTACAAGATATAACGTTTTTTTAACATGGCAAAGAAAACACAAAATTATTTGCGGTACGCAGATCGCTTCTATCTTGAATTTATAGGAAAGTCGGGGCCTTGCGCATAAAAAAAGGTTGTGCCATAATTGAAATGACACAACCTCTCTTTTTGTATGTTGACAGATTTATTTAATATCAATAGCGTGTTCTACCGGAGAGAGCATGAATGTGAATTCATAATCTCCATAATGAAGCATGTATTTATCTAATGGTAATGCTCCCCAGCTTGTTACACATCCTAACCCCATTTGAACTTTATCAATCAGTAAATTAGTCAGATTTGCTTGCTTAACTTCTTCTGAATGAGAATTATGTTTTTCTAATCCATCATCCAATGATTCAATAGTATAATGCAATGCAGAAGCTGAAAATGGAGCATCTGCCACGATTTGTAATCCATTGCCACCACTTGCCAATTGCTTCCACCAGCGGATATCTGTTTTATTACCATTCTCCTGCGGACGAATGTAAGGATAGAATTGTTCGTCAACACTTTGTCTGTATATGCCTAAATCTGTAACATGATTTCGGTCACTGTAATTCTCAACAGGTCCGCGTCCATAATATTCAATGGTTTCAAAGCTCTTTGGCATAACCAGTTGCATACCGAAACGGAAGAAATCAGATACTTTTGCCGTTTTGTCTGCTGTCATTTTCTGTGTGACTTTAATTTGACCGGCATTATTAATGGTATAATTTAATGCCAATTTCGCGGAAACGTTCGGCATGTCATATTCTGCGTCAACAATAACTAAGCCATTTTCCATCTTCGATTTGAAAGAGGTTAGTTTAGTTCCCGGATTCTTCCATGCACTGAACTTCTTTTGTAAGTTGGCTCCCATATCATTGTCTGTTGGAGCTCTCCAGAAATTAGGAGTCAGCGCAGCTCCATCTTTTATCATTTCTAATCCATTAGCGGCATAGCGAATCATATATCCGTTACGACGATCAAATTCTACTGTAAAGTTATCTCCGTTAACAATTAAATAGGTTTCATCATTGTCCTTTAAAACAGGATTTTCAACGTCTATATTGGTATTCTGCTTATTTTTGATTACTAATTCCTTAGCAGAATATGGATTAATGGTTAACTGATCTTTTGCCACTTCGTGTCCTGCGGCGAGTAAACCTTCTCGATTCTTCAATTTATAGGAAACATTCAGCAGCCATTCACAATGCTTACAAGTTGTGCCATAATCAATCGTATAAGTCTTTGTTTCGTGGGGACCAACATTCAAATTATCAACGCGTCCGCTTCTAACAGCTTCACCATTGTGTAACAATGTCCATTCCATGTAATAAGCAGAAAGATCACGGAAGAAGTTTTCATTATAAATATTAATCTGACCTTTCTCCATGTCTGCCGGAGTAGTCCAGATATTCTGATAATAATATCCAACTTCATACATGTGAGGATTCGGAACCCGGTCAGGGCTAACTAATCCGTTATCACAGAAATTTTGATCGCCATATTCGAATTTGTTAAAGTCGCCGGCATAGCCATAAATAGTTACACTGTCTTTTCCTTTCCAACGGCAGGACTGGTCAACAAAATCCCAAATGAAACCACCCTGTAAGTTGTCATATTTACGGAATAAATCCCAATACTCTTTGAATCCGCCTTCCGAGTTACCCATGGCATGAGCATATTCGCACTGTATTAAAGGCTTTTTCTTATCAGTTGCTTTTCCGTATGCTTCTGTTCTTTCATAATTATAATACATAGGACAGAACACATCGGTATGATCTTTTTCGCGAGCCTGCTCATATTGGCACGCACGACTTGGATCTTCTTTCTTTATCCATTTATAACAAGCCTCAAAGTTTGGTCCGTCGCCGGCTTCATTTCCTAACGACCAAAATATAATTGCCGGATGATTAAAGTTACGTTGAATATTTCGTTGATTACGTTCCATGTGTGCTTTAGCGTATGAAGGATTTTTTGCTAAAGTTTTCTCGCCGTAACCCATTCCGTGTGATTCAATATTAGCTTCAGCTACCATATAAAGTCCGTATTGGTCGCATAAATCGTACCAGAAGTTATCGTCCGGATAATGGCAGGTACGAACGCCGTTTAGATTGAAGCTTTTGAATAATTGCATATCCTGAATCATACGTTGCTTAGACATCACGTATCCGCCATCCGGATCCATTTCGTGGCGGTCGGCTCCTTTGAAGAGTACCGGCATACCATTAACAAGTATCTGATCTTTAACAAGTTCTACTTTACGGAAGCCAACTTTGATAGGAATTACTTCATCTGTTCCCTGTAAAGAAGCTGTCAATGTATATAAATAAGGAGTTTCGGCCGACCATTTATTGACATTGTCTAAACTTATAGATGCTGTATTTGATTTAGTTGAAGTACTCGCGACTTCTTTTCCCATCGCGTCCGACAGCTTTAAATCAACAGTACCGGAACCTTTTAAACTTAATTGAATATGTAAAGTTCCATTTTTATACCGGGAGTCCAAATCGGGAGTAACACGTATATCTTCAATACGTTTCTTGTTACGGGCATATAAGTAACAGTCGCGAGCTACACCGCTATAACGGAAAAAATCTTGATCTTCCAAATAAGAACCATCGCACCAGCGGAATACTTGAAAAGCAATTAAGTTTTTCTGTCCCGGCTTTAAGTAAGAGGTCAAATCAAATTCTGTTTCCAATTTGCTGTCTTCACTGTACCCGACATACTTTCCGTTCACCCAAAGATACATGTTTGAAGTTACAGAACCAAAATGAGCAATGATATCTTTTCCTTTCCATGAAGCAGGAACAACGATAGTTTTACGATATGATCCGACGTGATTGTTTTCTGTTGGAATTTTTGGTGGATCAGGTTTGAAGAAGTTACGCCAAATAAACCCGACATTAACATAAATAGGGTCACCGTAACCGTTCAATTCCCATACCGCAGGGACTTTCATTTTGTCCCATCCTTTATCATTGAAATCTGTTTTCCAGAAATCAAGAGGACGTTGGTCTGCATTCTTTACCCAATTGAAATTCCATGTACCATTCAATGTCATGAAATTAGCGGAATTCTCTTTTACTCCTTGATCGGCAGCTTTTGCGTTTTCGTATGCAAAGTAATTAACATGCATAGGATAGCGATTAACTGCGTTCACTTCAGGGTTTTGCCATTCGTTCGACTGCGCGTTCATAGTTAGAGCTGTCAAAACAAACAGTCCGGTTGCAATTTGTTTTTTCATAATATGATATATATAATTAAAATCTGCACAAAGATAATATAAAAGCTTTTCAAATACAATTTGTGGAAGTAAAATAAAGATTACTAATATGATACTTATCAACTTGATGATGAACGATATCGTATCCTTGTTTTTCTAAATAATTTAGGTTGTTCACGTACGTGGTTCACATGGTTCACGTGCGTGGTACATGTGGTTCACGTGCGTGGTGCATGTGGTTCACGTGCGTGGTACATGTGGTTCACGTGCGTGATACACCTAAATTCGCTTGTGACTTTAAGGATTTATCAAGCAGAAAATAGAAGTAATAAAGGTTGTTGAAAGAAGCAATCAATATTATCCTTCACCCATCTTGCTCAGTCGATTGAATTAGCAGTGTGAGTGAAGGATTGAATCTGATTAAATAAAGAAAGCGCAGAGTTATTTGAACTGATTTAGTCCGGCTAAGTATTTTCCTAAAATATCAAATTCAATATTTACTTTTGATCCTATTTTGATGGAATGGAAATTAGTATTTTCAAAGGTATAGGGTATGATAGCAACCTGAAAAGAATTGTCTGTAGGGTCGCAAACAGTTAAGCTGACACCGTTAACAGTAACCGATCCTTTGTCGACGGTAAAATATCCGCGCTGAGCCATTTCTTTATTAAAAGGATATTTGAAAGTGAAATAATAACTGCCTTGCGCGTCTTTAATATCTGTACATTCTGCGGTTTCATCCACATGTCCTTGAACGATATGCCCGTCAAGTCGTCCGTTTAGCTGCATGCTGCGTTCAACGTTTACTTCATCACCCTCTTTTAAGAGCCCTAAGTTTGAACGGTCGAGCGTTTCTTTCATGGCAGTAACAACATAAGTTTTTGATGATTTATCTAAACTTACGACAGTTAAGCATACTCCGTTATGAGATATGCTTTGATCTATTTTTAACATATCCGCAAAAGGACAAGTAAAAGTGAAATGAATATTCTCTTGATCTTTTATTATCTTCACGACTTTTGCTGTTGCTTCTACAATTCCTGAGAACATAATTATTTTATATTTTGGTTTAGTACAAAGTTAGTTCAAATAAAATGGAAAGTTGCATGTTTAATGTTTACTTTTCATAAAATTCTATAGGTAATTCATCGGGATCATAGATAAAAAAGAACTTTTTACCGGTCAGTTCGTCTATTCTTATTTCTTGTGGGCGTATGCCTTTAGAGTTAAGTTCTTCAAATGTATTTTCTATATTATCCACTTCGAAAGCTAAATGGCGTAATCCTACGGCTTCGGGGTATGATAATCTTTTGGGTGGGTTATGAAAAGAAAAGAGCTCTATTGTATATTCACCATTTAAATATAAATCGGCTTTGTACGATTGGCGTGCAGGTCGGTATGTTTCTTTCTCAAGTGTTAATCCTAAAACGTCTTGATAGAAGTGTATGGCTTTCTTATAATCGGAAGTTATGATAGCGATATGATGCACTTTATTTATCTTCATCTTTATATTTTTTGAAAATTATTTTGATGGTGCTTTGCTCTATTCAACTTGAACTTCCAGTTCCAGAGCGGTTGGATTACATTAAATAGGGGTATTAAAAAGCGGAATTCTCTTTCTCCTAAATCAACAGCCGTTTGATGTATTACTTTTATTTCTACAATCAGTTGCGCGATAAGACATAAAAAAGCTATTCCTAAAAGCATCCACTGTTGAAATAAGAGTCCTGTAATTAAAGAATAGATAGTAACAAAATAGAATAAGATTCGAGTAAGCGTTTCAAATCCGACGATGAATTTACCTATACCTTTGAATAATTGGCTGGTTGCCGCATAATTAATCTTTTCATTCTCCCATGTTCGTTTTGTTGGCATGGATATACGTATAATGCTTTCACGACTAACCTCAACTCCGGTATTTTTTTTCTTTGCGGTTTGATTGATAAATAAATCATCTTCGTCATGTTTCCATTTCAGTTGGTTGGTAAATCCGTTTTGTTTCATAAAGAGAGATTTTCGGTAAGCTAAGTTCTTGCCATTTCCCATATATGGCATGCCCATAATAGCCATACTTAAAAAACGCATGGAGTTAATCAGCTTGTCATACGTAATTTTCTTATTGAACCAACTATCGGCTTTCTCGTAATTGCTATATCCTAATACTATATCAGTTTCATCCGTAAAGTTATCTGATAACTTTTTCAGCCATTGGTTACTTGAAGGTTTGCAATATATTTCCGTAAATACTAACCAATCATAGTGGCTGGCCTTTATTCCCATGCTGATTCCCAATTTCTTATGACTGATATATTTAGCGCTTTCAGGGATAAAAGTATGATAAAGATTGTGATATTTTGATTCTAACAGAGTAAGCGTACTATCGTAATCGTCATTCGATTGGTCATTTACTACAATAACCTCGAATGTTGGATAATCTTGTTCTAAGATGGGGATGAGGTTTTTTTCTATTGCTATTCCTGTATCTTTCGATACAAGAATAACCGATATAGGAGGATAATTATTGGTACATTTCAACGGTTTTTTTATCAAGAGGTGGATGCCATTAAACATTCTTTGCCAATAATATAGCTGAATGAATAATAAGCAAATGATAAGAAAGGGTAAAATGAAACCAGTAAGTGTGAATTCCATAGTATTGAAGGTTTATTATATCAGTTCTTCTGACATATATCCTTTAGGCAGTTCTCTACAATTATATTGTGAGGCCATAATTTCACCGTATGCTCCGGCAGAACGGATGGCAATTAAATCCCCTCGATGTGTTTTGTTTATATCTATTGCTTTTCCAAACACATCGGAAGATTCACAAATCGGTCCCACCACATCATAAGTTTCTATTGGTTCTTCTGAAGTGATATTTTCTATTTTATGATATGCTTGGTATAGCGCGGGTCGGATTAAATCGGTCATTCCCGCGTCAAGTATGACAAACTGTTTATGGGTACCTTGTTTAACAAATACGACTCTACTTATAAGACTTCCACACTGGGCAACGACTGAACGACCTAATTCAAAATGTAGAGTTTGTTTAGGGCGTAGTCTCAGATGTTTGTGATAAGTCGCGAAGTACGTCGCAAAATCGGGAATGGATTGACGGTCGGGGTGTTGGTAATCGACACCTAATCCTCCTCCGACATTGATGCTGTTTACAATAATCTGTCTGGCATATAGTTTTTCCTGAAGTTCATTTATTCTATTGCAGAGTGCAATAAAATCATTCATATCCAAAATTTGAGAGCCTATATGGAAGTGCAATCCTACAAACTTCACGTTTTTCATGCCTAAGGTCAAATCAATGACTTTATCGACATCTTCCATACTTATGCCAAATTTATTCTCCGCAAGACCGGTAGTGATGTTTGCATGAGTATGTGCTCCAACATTGGGATTAATTCGAAAAGCTACATTCGCGATTTTATTCTTTGCTGTCGCTAAATCGTTAATTACTTCTATTTCCGGTATAGATTCTACATTAAAGCAAGAGATGTTATTATTAAGTCCTAAATCAATTTCCCAATCTGTTTTGCCAACTCCGGCAAAAACAATCTTATCATTTGGGAAACCGGCATTCAAAGCTGCACGTATTTCACCCCCGCTAACACAATCAGCGCCTAATCCTCCTTCATTTATGATAGATAGAATTTTAGGGTTAGCGTTTGATTTAATTGCATAATGAACGCAAAACTTCTCATATTTCTTTGCTTCTTTGTTTATGCAGTCTATTGTTTCGCGAAGTAATGAAGTATCATAATAATAAAAAGGTGTTTTTAAACTTTGAAATTGGTTGATAGGGAAAAACGTTTTCATTGAATTTAATGCCAAATAAAGGTGGGCATCCTCTCGTCTTTAATATTAAATTTTATTATTAAACAGATGATTGCTCAATGATTGGAGCGCACGTTTTTTATCTTCTTCTTTTACCAGAAAAGAGATGTTGTAGTTACTTCCTCCAAACGAAATCATACGCACCGGAATGTCGCGCATTGCGTCCAAAGCGTTTGCTTCGAATCCAACATTGCTCCATTCTAAATCGCCTACTACACAAATAATGCACATGTTTTTATCGACAGTAACGGTTCCGTATTTCTTTAAGTCATCAATAATCTCATTTAAATGAGTTGTATTATCAATGGTAACAGATACGCCAACCTCAGATGTGCAGATCATGTCGATGGAAGTTTGGTAACTTTCAAAAATCTCGAATACTTTACGAAGGAATCCATAGGCGAGGAGCATACGACCCGATTTAATTTTGATAGCTGTAATATTATCTTTTGCAGCTACAGCTTTAATAGTGTCGGAAACCAAATCATTAGAAATTAAAGTTCCCTGAACAGAGGGATCCATAGTATTCAGTAATCGGACAGGGATATTAGCGTATTTTGCCGGTTGGATGCAAGTGGGATGTAGAATTTTAGCGCCGAAGTATGCCAGCTCAGCAGCTTCTTCAAATTGCAAACGTGGAACAGGCTCTGTATGATTAACGAATCGAGGGTCATTATTGTGCATACCATCAATATCTGTCCAGATTTGAATTTCATCAGTATGTATAGCTGCTCCTATTAAAGATGCAGTGTAATCGCTTCCTCCACGTTGCAGGTTATCTATTTCTCCATAGGCGTTTCTGCAGATAAAGCCTTGAGTAATATATATATCAGCTCCGGGGTGTAAGTCTAATTGGGCATTTAATTTTTCTTTGATATATACGGGGTCCGGTTCTCCGTTTTTATCTGTACGCATGAATTCAAGCGCAGGAAGCAATTCAACTTTGACTCCTTGCTCCTGTAGATAATTGGTCATCATGCATGTAGACATCAATTCACCTTGCGCTAAAATTACTTTTTCCTCAAAAAGAGTGAATAAGTCTTTCGTGTACGATCGAATGAATTCAAATTGTGCTTTTAAGGCATCACTTGTTTTCTGTTTATAAGTTTCGGTAGAGTAGAGCTCATTGATATGTTTTCGGTATTGAGTTTCCAACCGATTAATTACTTCATTTGCTCCATCAGGATTCTTTTTGTATAAATAGTCTGATATTTCTACTAATATATTTGTTGTTCCTGCCATAGCAGAGAGCACGACAAGTTTCTGTTCTCCATTTGTAATCAATTTGGCAACGTTCTTTATTCGTTGGGCAGAACCAACTGATGTACCTCCAAACTTTAAAACTTTCATCTTCGTCTCGTATTAAAATATTATTTAATAAAGTAACAAATTCTTGGCTGCAAATATATAAAATATTAGGCATGATTTGTTCCTTTTGTATCTTCTTTCTGTACTAATTCTTCTATTTGTTCCGATTGCTCATTGAAGAATTCTTTAGTTATCTCTTTTACATGATGATCTTTACAGCGATAAACAATTCCCGGATAGCGTTTTGCAAGATGTAAATTATGTGTACTCATAATAACCGCGGAACCTTTGGAACTGATGGATTTAAGCAACTCTACAATCTTACAACTTGTTTCTATATCTAAATTGCCGGTAGGTTCATCAGCTAAGATAATATCGGGTCTGTTTAGTATGGCTCTGGCAATGACTATTCGTTGTTGTTCTCCTCCGGAAAGCTGGTTAGGCATTTTATAGCCTTTGCCTTCCATATCTACTTGTTTTAAAACTTCTTCAATTCGATCGTCAATAGCTGCTTTTTCTTTCCAGCCGGTAGCTTTTAGTACAAATTTTAAGTTATCTCGAACTGTTCGGTCTGTAAGGAGTTGAAAATCCTGAAAAACGATGCCTAACCTTTTACGTAGAGTCGGAATCTTTTTTCTGCGAATATTTTTCATCTCGAAGCCTAAAACATTAGCTTCACCTGAAGCGATACTTAATTCTCCATAGAATGTTTTGAGTAAAGATGTTTTTCCTGAGCCGACTTTTCCGATGAGATAAACAAACTCACCTTTGTTCAGCTCTAAATCTATATTTTCCAACACACAAAATTCTTGTTGGTTGATATAAACATCTTTATAGTGTATCAAAACTTCGCTTCTTTCCATATCTTTTAATGTTTTTTCCAATTCGGTTTATGCCGATCTTTCAGTTCTTTCGCAAGATCTTCTATCCGAAGACCTTTTGATGTGAGAAGTACAATTAAATGGTAAAGCAAATCCGAACTTTCGTAAATTAAACGCTCCTTGGTACCATTTGTTGCTTCAATAACAGTTTCAACAGCTTCTTCGCCAACTTTTTGAGCCATTTTATTTATTCCCGATTGAAATAAGTTGGTAGTATAAGAATCTTCCGGCATTTCTTCATGACGTTTGGAGATAAAGTCTTGCAATTCTTTTAAGAATAGGATATCCTGCTCATTTTTTTCATTCCAACAAGTATCTGCGCCGGTATGACATACAGGCCCATCGGGATGAACTTCTATTAATAAGGTGTCATTGTCGCAATCGGCTTTAATACTTACTACATGCAAAAAGTTACCACTTGTTTCTCCTTTTGTCCAAAGTGCTTTACGAGTACGACTGTAGAAAGTAACTTTTTTTGTTTCTACCGTTTTTTTATATGCTTCCTCATTCATGTATCCAAGCATCAATACTTTTTGGGTATCAGCATCTTGTATAATGGAAGGAATGAGTCCGTTCATCTTTTCAAAATCTAACTTTAACTTATCCATAATAACGTTATAATCGTATATTAATACCTTCGTTGCAAAGATACTGTTTTAATTTTGGAATTTGTATTTCTCCAAAGTGAAAAACACTGGCAGCCAACGCAGCGTCAGCTTTTCCTTCTATAAATACATCTTTAAAATGTTCCATTTTGCCGGCGCCTCCTGATGCAATTATTGGAATGGAAAGAGTAGAGGATAACCTGGCTAAAGGTTCATTGGCAAATCCATTTTTAACGCCATCATGATCCATACTCGTAAAAAGAATTTCTCCTGCTCCCCGGTCGTTTGCTTCTTTTGCCCAACTGAATAATTCTTTGTCTGTTTCAATTCGTCCTCCATTTAGAAAACATTTCCAGCCATTGGGTCTTTTCTTTGCATCAATAGCGACCACACATACTTGTGATCCGAAATGTTTGGCTATATCATTTATTAAATTCGGATTTTTAATAGCAGAAGAATTTATGGATACCTTATCAGCTCCGGCATTCAATAAACGGTCTACATCGCCAATTTCATGAATACCACCACCAACAGTAAAAGGTATGCTGATATTGGCAGCCACTTTTTTTACTAACTCAGTAAATGTTTTTCTTCCTTCAAAACTTGCTGTTATATCAAGATAAACCAATTCATCTGCTCCCTGATCACTGTATAGTTGGCCAAGTTCTATCGGGTCTCCGGCACTGCGTAGGTTGATAAAATTTGTGCCTTTTACAGTTTGTCCGGCTTTTATATCTAAGCAAGGTATTATTCTTTTTGATATCATGATTAATTATTGATGAAAGGTTTAAGTTCTACTAATTTAATTGTCCCTTCATATAGAGCTTTACCCAATACGACAGCCGGTATATATGAATCTTCCAGCTGATAGATATCTTCAATTTTGCCAACACCTCCACTGGCTATCAAATGCATTTTTGGAAAAGTTTTTATAATATCTTTATAGAGGGAAATAGCCGGTCCTTGTAACATGCCGTCGCGTTCGATATCTGTGCAAAGTACATTGGAAACGCCTTGCTTGGTATAATGTTCGAGGAATGGCATAAGTTTATTTTGACTTTCTTCTTTCCAACCATTGATTGCTATGTTTCCATCTTTGACGTCGGCCCCAAGAATTAATTTCTCTGAACCATATTTCTGCAGCCATTTCTTGAGTAATTCAGGTTGTTTAACCGCTACGCTTCCTAATGTTACTATCATAGCCCCATTATCGAATGCTATCTGAAGGTCTTCGTCGGTTTTTATGCCACCTCCGAAATCAATGGTCAGTGATGTATGTCCGGCTAACAGATCAAGTACTTTGTAATTAATAATATGCTGTGAAGCGGCTCCATCCAAGTCGACAACATGTAAGCGTCGTATGCCATTGGTTTCAAATTCTTTTGCTACTTCCAGTGGATTCTCATTATATATTTTTTTAGTATTATAATCTCCTTTAGAAAGTCGTACGCATCTTCCTTCAATGATATCAATAGCAGGAATAATCTCAATCATAGTTTTATATCCAAAAAGTTCCGTAATATTTTTTCGCCAATCTTCCCACTCTTTTCGGGATGAAACTGAGTGGCGTAGAAATTGTCTTTATGAAGGGAAGCACTGAAAGGAAGAACATAATTCGTTGTTGCAGTAGTGAATTCATTCAAAGGAACATAAAAGCTGTGAACAAAATAAACGAATTCATCATCACTTGTATCTTTATATAAATCACTTTTTAAATCAGTAATAGTATTCCATCCTATATGAGGCACTTTTTCTCCTTTTGTAGGAATGAATTTCTTCACTGTCGTAGGGAATATGCCCAAGCAGTCAGTATTACCTTCTTCCGAATGTTCACAAAGCAGTTGCATACCAATACAAATACCCAAAGTAGGTTGTTTTAAACTTTTAATCAGTTGGTCAAGTTGATGCTCTCTTAGATAATTCATTGTGGTTGAAGCTTCTCCTTGCCCCGGAAAAATAATTTTATCTGCTTTTAACAACGTTTCTTTGTCATCAGTCAGCTCAGCTTCAATCCCCAATCGTTTTAACGCATGGTTAACTGAATATACGTTTCCGGCATTATATTTGATAATAGCTACTTTCATTTTAAATTCCAAATTGCATTGCAAAAGTAGTATTTATATAGCAAATTGTACTAATATTTACCAGATAAATTTATAATTGGTATTCCTACTTGCTTTCTTGCTTCATCAATGATATCCATTTCGATTAAAGATTGCATTAAAAATCGTTTCATGGTATCATAGTCTTTTTTATTAAACATCTCAACAAATTCCATGAATTCATGCGTCATTCTATTTTCGAATAGATTCATTCTTTTTTCTTCCATCTTACCGTTAGTAAATAAGGTATAGCCGACAAATTCATTGGGCCCTCCACTCACTTTAAGCCATCCTTTATCCCCCTGAATTGTACAGTATCCGGGACTGGCACTGTCTTTTGCCCCGACACAAATACCGTAACAGTTTTTATATTTCAATGTGAGAATGCCTGATGTGTCTATTTGATTATATCCTATATTTGCGTCGTAGCGGATACTATCCGGTTTGCCTAAGATATGTAGAACAAAATTTAAATTATAGATATTAATATCCATCAATGCTCCGCCTGACAGTTTCGGATCAAAAACCGGTTCTATTATTTTATTCAAGTATTTGTCATATCTGCTGGAGTATTGGGAGTAATTGCAGTTAATCAATTTGATATTCCCCAATTTTGGCAGATCGGCATCTATTGCATGTGTGTTAGGCATGTGTAATAAGGTTACAGCTTCTATCAGATAGAGGTGATTTTTCAAAGCAATTTCTGATAAATCTTTTGCCTCTTCCAAACAAGAACAGAAAGGTTTCTCTACGATGACATTTTTATGTTTCAGAAGTGCCTTTTTACAATATTCATAATGAGCCGAGTTGACCAAAGCAACATATACAAAGTCGACATCTTCTTTATTCAACAATTCTTCATAATTGTCATATACATTATTAATATGGAATTGCTGTGCCACAGCTTCGGCTTTTTCTTTATGACGACCGAATATGGCAGTAATCTTTATCTCCTGCACCTGCTGCATGGCAGTAACAGCTGTAGGGATAATCTTTCCGGTTCCTATAATAGCTATTTTCATATATTTAAATTTATTCGTTCCAACATTCTATGTCTTTTTCTATATCAGGGAATATATGTTTTCTAAATATTGGTTCTTTTATGCCTTTTCTTTTTTGCTCGCGGTAATCGTCAAGGAGTCGGAATGCATATTTACTAAGCTGAATAATGGCGAATAAATTGCATAGGGTAATGCAAGCCATACATATATCGCCCATGTTCCAAACAAAGTCCAGACTGGCTAAGCCTCCAAAGAGGACGAATATACCTCCGGAGCATAGTCGGTAAATTGTCAGAACTTTCTTGCTATTTATCATAAATCGGATATTTGCTTCACCGTAGTAATAGTTTCCTATTATGCTGCTGAATGCAAAAAAGAAAATAGCGATGGCGATGAAAACAGGGCCGGTAGAACCTATTTCGTTTTGTAATGCGCTTTGTGTCAAAACAATGCCATTGACTCCACTATCATACAGCCCACTGATGAGTATGATAAAGGCTGTGCAGCTACAAACTAAAAGAGTATCAGTAAACACTCCCAAAGTTTGAATTAAACCTTGCTTTACCGGATGGCTGACACTGGCTGTAGCCGCGACATTAGGAGTAGACCCTTCACCGGCTTCGTTACTGAACAAGCCTCGTTTTATTCCCATCATGATGGTTGTTCCTAAAGCTCCTCCTGCAAACTGACCGATTCCGAATGCATTTTCAATGATAAGCTGAAAAACGTGAGGAATTTGATGGATATTTAATGCAACAACCATAATGGCAAGAATAAAGTATCCTATTGCCATGATGGGAACAAGCACGCTGCTTACCTTTGCTATCCTTTGAATTCCGCCAAATACAATAATAAGGGCCATTGCAGTAATAATCAATGCTACCGGTATCGGATCAAATCCGAACGCTTTCTGCATAGCGTCGCAGATAGTATTACTTTGAATAGAGTTATATGAGAATCCAAAAGTCAGAATCAGAAGTATTGCAAAAGTGTTTGCTAATCCTTTTTTATGCAACCCGTGGTAAATATAATAGGCAGGGCCTCCAATATAGGAATCATTCGCGTTGCGCTTAAAGAGTTGGGCGAGGGTAGATTCTACAAATGCAGACGCGGAGCCAATCAAGGCGATAATCC
Source organism: Phocaeicola oris (assembly GCF_021295095.1). Taxonomy (GTDB): domain Bacteria; phylum Bacteroidota; class Bacteroidia; order Bacteroidales; family Bacteroidaceae; genus Phocaeicola; species Phocaeicola oris. Next base: position 312,333 of record NZ_JAJLQX010000001.1, on the reverse strand, counting down.
ACATCCAGAAAATAGCCCCTGGGTCTCCAATAGCTATCGCTGTAGCTACACCGGCTAAATTTCCGGTTCCGACACGGGTGGCAACAGATACTGCAAATGCTTGAAAAGAGGAAATATGATTCTTTCCGTTGTTGTCTGCAACGGCATCGGAAAGAAGCCGAATCATCTCGCGTATCATTCTAAATTGAACGAAGTGTGTTTTCCATGTAAAATAAAGTCCGCACCCGATAAGAACAATAATGATAAAATATGTCCATATTACATCACTGAATGATGTGATGATATGATTAAGCCAACTGTCGGCTGAGAACAATCCGTTAAACATTCCTTTTTCAATCAAATTTCTACGAAAATAGTGATTTTACTTTAATTAAGAAAGAAATGCTTTTATTTTCTTCAAAGTTGGGTTTGTTATGCAAATAGGTATTTACATTTCGAATATGGAATATTTATAAAGAATCCGATCCGCAATATGTGGAAAGCATGTTGCGGATCAGGTATTAGGAAAAATTTAAATCAATTACCATTTCAAAGGTTCGTTCAGAATAACGCCATCACCGGCTGGTGAATCGTCTTCAGTAAATGTATTAGCCTTGTATTGAATACACATCATAATCATTTCATCCTTACCTGTATTCTTCAACGCACGCTTTCCTTTTGGCGCTACCCTCACAATACTACCTTCACTTACAGGGAAAATCTCACCGTCTACTTGATATTCTCCTTCACCTTTTACAATAAGGTAAAGTTCTTCGTGTGTCTTATGAGTGTGCAGAAAACCGCTGTCCTGATTGGGCGCGAGTGATTGAAAAGAAATCTCACTGCCTGTTGTCCCAAGGGATTGCCCGACAAAAACTTTTCCGGGGATAACCATGCTCGGCCCCATGTGAAGTTCATAATCCTTAATCTCATTCAATTTACCTAAATTCACTGCGGTAAAATTCTTACCGTTCTTTGTTGTTTTAATTTCTTTCATTTGTTTTATTATTTAAGTTAGTTATTATCTTTTTTGATGATACAAAGATAATTTCCCAATAGAGATATTGCAAGTAGGTACATATAAGTAAGTCAGTTACCTTATAGTAACTAATGTGACTACATCGTCATTTTAAAATATTTCTTTTATATGATTTAACAAAAATGATTGGTTCTAAAAGATAATTAGTTACTTTTGTAAACTAATTGTAGAAAGTATATGAATAGAGTTGAAGTTAGAGATAGATTATTTCCTCATTGTCCTATACGCAATATTTTGTCACGGATAGGAGATAAATGGTCTATGTTGGTATTGTTCACTTTGGAACAATCAGATTGCCTACGTTTTAAAGAGTTGCAGCGTAACATTCCCGATATTTCGCAAAAGATGCTTACGGCTACACTTAAAACTCTTGAAGCGGATGCTTTGTTACATAGAGAATCGTATCCGGAAATACCGCCGCGAGTGGAATACTCACTTACAGAGAAAGGTAGAAGTTTGTTGCCACTGATAGATGAACTGCTTACTTGGGCAACGAATAATATGGATGATATCATTGAATCGAGACGTCAGTTTCTGCTGAAGTAAGCTTTTTTCATTATAATGGTAAGGTAATATGATGGTTGCTGTTGGCATGGATCATTCCGGCAATATTTTATCTGTTGACGCAATGACCGGTGGATGGGCTATTGAATGGCCGATGTTTTATCTCCTTGATACATAGCACTTTGCTTACCGGTGGTGACCGTTGCAAAAGTCAACACGTATGAGTTGTAAAAGTGATCCGTATGAGTTGACAAATTCATGCTGATGAGTTGACCGATTCATGCTGATGAGTTGACTGATTCATGCTGATGAGTTGACTGATTCATGCTGATGAGTTGACTGACTTATATGTATCACTTTGTAGTATAGTCAAACAGACTTTTCCGGTTGATTCTTATAAACGGCATATATCTCTTGTTTTATATATCAATCAATCAGTCTTCGTTATTTCATGGTAGCGTATCGGCTTTATCTTTATTCAGCAGTATGATCAATCTGAAGGACATGTTCTTTAGAGATATTTTACATCACTATTTTTTAGGGTTATGAGAATTGTTTTATAAATTTGTAAAAGAAAGAATTTTTATATTGTAAATAAAGGAATATGATCGTATATAATACTACATATCATGTGGAGTTACCCGATGCAAGGAATTTTGTAACTTGGGTGGATACCTACCTCATTCCGGAGGTGGAGAAGACGGGGATGTTGATGAATCCGCGATTAACACGAATCTTGACACATAAGGAACACGATAGTGAATGTTTTTCCATGCAGTGGGAAGCAGAAAGTTTGGGTATGTTACAGAAATTCCATACACAATATAGTCCCCGCATTACTCAGGAGCTGAACAAAGTCTTTAAGAATAAGGTACTTGGTTTCGATACATTAATGGAGGTAGTAAGGTGATTTATTCAGTGAAGGAAAAGATTATTTTGGGTATTGATCCCGGTACAAATATCATGGGGTATGGGGTATTGAGAGTAACAGGAACGAAGCCGACAGTGGTATCGTTAGGAGTTATCGATTTGCGTAAATACAGGAACCATTACTTGAAACTGAAACATATTTTTGAGCGGGTTATAGGGATTATCGAATCGTTTTTGCCGGATGAATTGGCTATTGAGGCTCCTTTCTATGGGAAGAACGTACAATCAATGTTGAAACTGGGGCGTGCTCAGGGAGTGGCGATGGCCGCGGCATTAAGTCGTGATATTCCTATCACGGAATATGCTCCGTTAAAAATTAAGATGGCCATTACGGGAAACGGGCGAGCGAGTAAAGAGCAAGTAGGCGATATGCTGCAACGTATGCTTCATATTCCGGACAGTGAGATGGGACCGTTTTTAGATGCGACCGATGCGTTGGGGGCTGCTTACTGCCATTATTTGGAAATGGGTAAACCTGATGTTATAACAAAGAAATATCATAGTTGGAAAGATTTTGTTGACCGGAATCCGGGGAAAGTAGTTGATGAGAAAAATATAAAAATGTGATTATATGAAATTAAAATATGCGTTGATTATGATGATGTTGTTAGGTGCCGGCTGCAAGGAAGAAAAGAAAGTTTATACCTCGGTAATGGATTATCCGGTTCCTGCAGGAGAGATAAATGAAATGTTGTATTCTCCCGCAAAGACTGATTTCCATCTATGGTCGCCTGAAGCAGATGAGGTTCGTGTGTTGTTATATGAGTCTGCTAATTCGGGCTCTGCGTTGCGGTCAATTGATATGACCCTTGGTGAGGATGGTGTTTGGAACGCTGAATGCGATGGAGATTTGAAAGGCAAGTTTTATACATTCAACGTGAAGAAAGATAAGCGTTGGATGGGTGATACTCCGGGCATATTTGCTAAAGCGGTGGGTGTGAATGGAAAGAGAGGGGCTGTTATTGATTGGAAGATGACCGATCCGGAAGGATGGAGCGCAGATAGGCGTCCCGTTCTGAATGATTACGGGGATATTATTGTATATGAGATGCATCATCGTGACTTTTCCATTGATACTATTTCGGGTATTCGTAATAAAGGGAAATATATAGCACTCACCGAAGAAGGGGTAAAGACTATGCAAGGAGAGACTTCCGGTCTGGATCATCTGAAAGAACTTGGTGTTACTCATGTGCATTTGTTGCCGTCGACAGATTATGCATCGGTGGATGAGGTACATCTGGAAAAGGAACAATATAATTGGGGATATGATCCTGTAAACTATAATGTTCCTGACGGCTCGTACTCAACTGACCCTTTTAAGCCGGAAGTTCGTATATTAGAATTCAAACAGATGGTTCAGGCTCTGCACAATGCCGGAATCCGTGTGGTACTCGATGTGGTATATAATCATACCTATGACATAAAGGGCAGTGCATTTGAACGGACTGCTCCGGGATATTTTTATCGCGTGACCGAAGAAGGGAAATATTCGAATGCTTCGGGTTGTGGTAATGAAACTGCCAGTGATCACCCGATGATGCGTAAGTTCATGATTCAATCGGTGTGTTATTGGGCACGAGAGTATCATATTGATGGTTTTCGTTTCGATTTGATGGGCATTCATGATATAGAGACGATGAATGAGATTCGCAAGGCACTGGATGATATTGATCCATCCATCTTTATTTATGGGGAAGGATGGGCTGCCGGTACTCCTGCTTATCCGGAAAAGAAGCTTGCCATGAAGAAGAATATGAGTGAGATGTCTCGTATATCTGCTTTTGGTGATGAAATGCGAGATGGTCTAAGAGGACCGTGGAATGATAATAAGATGGGTGCATTCTTGGTTGGTAAACCCGGAAATGAGGAGAGCGTTAAGTTTGGTTTGGTGGGTGCCATACAACATCCACAGATAGATTATGATAAGGTGAACTATAGTAAGTCGGCTTGGGCTATTCAACCGACGCAAATGATAAGTTATGTGAGTTGCCATGATGATATGTGTTTGGCTGACAGATTAAGAACCACCAATCCGACGGCTTCGGAAACAGAGTTGGTTGCATTACAAAAGTTGGCCGAGACAGTCATTTTTACTTCTCAGGGTATTCCTTTCATTTTCAATGGAGATGAGATGATGCGTAATAAGAGAGGGGTGCACAACTCTTACAATAGTCCAGACAGTATCAATGCTATCGATTGGAATCTGAAATCGGTGCATAAGGATATATTTGACTATGTAAAAGGATTGATAGCTTTACGGAAAGCACATGTTGCTTTCCGTCTGAATAATGCTGAGAGAGTTCGTCAGTATATGGAGTTTATAAATGTAGACGGACCGGACTTAATAGCTTTTAAGTTAAAAGATCATGCCGGAGGTGATGAATGGAATACTATCTATGTATTCTTCAACAGTCGTAAAGAACCGGCTACCGTTCAGGTACCTGACGGGAAATACACGGTGGTATGCAAAGACGGGCGGGTAGAACCGATGGGGCTTTCTATTTTGTGGGGCTCAACAGTATCTATTCCGGCGCAGTCGGCTCTCATCATGCACGATTAGAATCGAAATCCAAGATTGACAAAGAAACGTACTTTGCTGGAGTGATTCATGTAGTTTAAGGATAGTTCCAACGGGCCAAATATACTATCCATCCCATAGCCCAGACTGAATCCGTAGGCGGTATAGCTGTTCAAAAGATCTTTTATCTTCTTACTGCTCAGAGCATAGTTATTGGTCATGGTAATGTAGTGTGCCTTACCGATACGCTGACGGAGTTTTATGCCACCTACCACCAGCGAATGATTCATTAGTTGGGCGGTATTTACACCCACAAACGGAAGTTCTTTTTCCATCATATATCCGGGGACATCGCCACCCATCACATTCATCTTGGAATATGGAATAGTCTTTCCAAAAAGAAACCTTCCATAGATAAAAGGTATGGTCGCGAATCGATGGCTCATGCGTATTACGCTTTCTATGCTTCCCTGTACAGCCGAAGGGCCGACTATATCATAGTATTTAGCAAAGTTATCGGTGATATACTCATACGATGCCGTTGCTATCATACCCTTTGAAGGAAAATAAGGCTTATCAGTGGAATCGTATTTAATTTTAGCAAAGTAGGTAAAGAAATGTTCTGTGTCCAGATTGATGGAGGAACTCATATAAAAGTCCGGTTCATAGAGAAACTTGCTGTAATCGTATAGTTCATAGCGAACTCCCAAGGAGAATCCTAAATTAGTGTGCCATACATCGGAGTAAGCAATCTCTGCTTTATGATAGCGGAAGTTAGTATTAAATACCTTCCTATTATTATAATAGAAGTTTATATCATTGTAACGGAAACTGTATTGTAAGCCAATTTTTCGCATAGGCGATGGAGCCCATGCGTACGATATGTCGGCTCCCATACGCTTTCCTAAGCGGATGGTAGCGGAGAAGATATTCGGTTTACTTTTCCGCTTCAGGTGACCGGTCATATTGATAAGAAGGGAAGCATTTTCTTCTGAATCGAATCGAAAGCCAACATTAATCTTATCATCTGTTTGTTTGGTAAGGTCAAAGCTCAAGTCGTATCCTTTATTGGTTTCCGAACGTGTGAGGTGATAGATAGCGCTTTTATAGTTTAGATTGGCACGGATATCATTAGCAATCTCTTTTATTTTGTCAATACTGATTTCTGAGTTCTCCTGCAGGTTAAAATGTTTCTCTATCCATTTCTCATCGTTCTGATCCATTCCGTTAATGGTGATATTGTTTACCTTTACTATTTTGTTCTGCATGCAGGGATATGGATTGCCTCTGTCTGGTTTGTAATAGTTGGGGAGCCCCAACATTTTCTTCAAACTGCGTAATGCAGGTAATTGAGCTGTCGCGGCTTCCTCGCCACGACGAATAAGTGAATCAATAGCGTCAGGAGTGAAACTGGCAGAACTATATCCTTCTACATTCACCTTGATATAGACATCTGTATTCTTTAGGTTTTCTTTATAGAGGTCACTCCCCATCATGTTGACAAGTTGAAAAATAATATCTTTTGCACTGGTTAGTTCATTGGCATTCCGTTTATCACTCTGTACATCTATACCAATAATATAGTCAGCTCCCATGGCTTTAGCCACATCTACAGGATAGTTATTGACGGCACCACCGTCAACTAATACCATACTGTCTTTACGGACTGGAGTAAAAACGGCCGGAATAGCCATACTCGACCGCATCGCTTCGGTTAGTATACCATTATGAAACACGTAAGGCTTACCACTTACTATATCCTCTGAAACACAGGCAAACGGAGTCTTTAAGGTATTGAAATCGATAGAGTCGTGGTAACCGATAGTGAGTTCGCTAAAGAGATTGGCCAAATTCTCACCACGAATGAGTCCACTTAATATTTCCTTTTTCATGTCTTTGTGAATAGGAACGGAGAGAAGATACGTTTCTTTATTTTCTTTCTGTGTGATATTCTGTTCTGTAGATACTATCTTATCAGTGAGAAGGAAAGTCCAGTCTTGTTTGTGTACCATACTGTCCATTTGAGCAGGTGTATAACCGATGGAATAGAGGCCGCCGATGATAGATCCCATGCTTGTTCCTACGATATAATCAATAGGAACTCCGGCTTCTTCAATGATTTTCAGCGCACTGATATGAGCCATGCCTTTAGCGCCTCCACCACTGAGAACAACACCTACTTTAGGGCGTTCATGAGCTTTTTCTTGTGAAGTGATCGGTTGGTTAAATGCCAGTATATGGATGATTAAAATGAAAATAAAGTGAATCTTCCTCATAAATGTATTTTTGCGTTCATATCGCAAAGATGATAGATTTTTCTTTCTTTCGCAAGTTCTTTTCCTCTTTCTTTATGTTCAAATAGTAACTCTGTAGAATTAGGATATATCATTGAATGTGCTTATCAAGTACTTTATTTTAATGTGCTTTTATCTTTAATCGAGGAGATACGCATTGAGCTTCCGAGTTCATTAGAAGTTTATGCAAAGTGATGCGTATGAGTTGATCAATTCATGCGTATCACTTTCCTCGGTCATGCGTATGAGTTGATCGATTCATGCGTATGAGTTAGACGGTTTATACGTATCACTTTTTCCGGTCATCCTTATGACCAATTTAATACATCTGACAAGAATACAAAAACAATGTTTAAACGCATTGTAAGGACGCTTCTGCTCAAGAATGAGGTTTAACATAACCTTTCTATTGATGTTGTAGGAAAGGCAAAAGGTCAGGCTGAGTTATAAAAGGCATACTTATTCCAATAGGAAATAAAAAAACACCGTTCTTCAAAAGGTGAACGGTGTTTTATGAAGTTTATTTGTTTTGTGGTTTTAACCATTTGTCAAGCCAAGCGAAGAAAGTTCGCTGCCATAGAATTCCGTTTTGTGGTTTCAATACCCAGTGGTTTTCATCCAGATAGAGTAACAATTCGGCAGGAATACCTTTCAGCAGAGCAGCCTGGAATGCTGATTGCCCCTGAGAGGATAGGATTCGATAGTCTTTATCACCATGGATACAAAGTATAGGAGTATCCCAATTATCAATGTAACGGTGAGGAGAAGTTGCTATACTGCGCTGTGCAATAGGGTTGTTCTTCTCCCAGTACGGACCACCTAAATCCCATTTGGTGAACCAGAGTTCCTCTGTTTCAAGGTATTGTTGCTCAACATTAAAAATACCATCGTGAGCAATAAAGGCTTTGAAACGCTTATTGTGATTACCGGCCAGCCAGTAAACGGAATAACCACCAAAGCTGGCACCGACACAACCTAAATGTTCGGCATCGACATAAGGTTCCTTAGCAATATCATCAATAGCAGAAAGATAATCTTTCATGCACTGCCCTGCGTAATCACCACTGATTTCTTCAAGCCATTTCATTCCGAAACCGGGAAGGCCACGACGATTTGGAGCGATGATAATATAATTATTGGCTGCCATAATCTGGAAGTTCCACCGGTAGCTCCAGAATTGGCTTACCGGACTTTGGGGACCGCCTTCGCAGAAGAGCAGAGTAGGGTACTTTTTATTGGGATCAAAGTTCGATGGATATATTACCCATGACAGCATGTCCTCACCATCGGTAGTTTTTGTCCAGCGTTCCTCTACTTTTCCAAGTGTGAGCTGTTTGAAGATTGCATCGTTTTCGTGGGTTAACTGAGTAGCTGTTCCATCTGTAGGATTGATAGCGTAAAGTTCGTCTGCAGCACTGATAGAGTGACGCTTACAAAGAATTTGATCACCTAACAAAGCAACCGATCCATAGTCGAAGTTACCATTGGTAATCTTTTTCACATCACCGTCGAAGTTAGCACTGTATACCATGGTAGTCCCATGCCATACACCTATAAAATAAAAGCTCTTGCAGTCATTATTCCACACATAATCGTCCACATTACTTTCAAAACTTTCTGTTACATAGTTCTTTCTATGGCTCATCAGATTATATACGCACAAGCGGTTTCGGTCGCTTTCATAACCATCACGTTGCATACTTTGCCATGCCAACCACTGTCCGTCAGGACTAAATTTCGGATTCGTGTCATAACCCATATTCTGGTCAGTATCACCTTCAATCTTACAAACATTAGTAGTTTGTTTAGTGTTCAAGTCGTACAGATAAATATCAGAATCGGTAGACTGCGCGTATGCCAATCCTTCCTTCTTCCGGCAAGTATAGGCGATGAAATTAGAATACGGGCTCCAAGCCAACTGTTCAATACCACCGAACGGTTTCATCGGACTTTCGTATGGTTCGCCTTGAAGAATATCAGTAGCTTCGCCTACTTTACCATCCGTAAAATCAGCCACAAAAGGGTGTGGAATGGTTAGCACATATTCATCCCAATGTTTGTAGTTTAAATCGTCTATGACCATACCTGTAGCTTTAGGTAAGTCGGGATAACGTTCTGCTGTGCTTTTCCCATTATTTATTTGAGCAATGAAGAGTACTTTTGTTCCATCCGGAGAGAAACTGAATCCTTCTATATCACCTTTGTACGATGATACCTTATGCCGATTAGATCCATCGGTGTTCATTACCCAAAGTTGATTGCTTCCGTCTTCGTTGCAGAGGAAAGCTATTTGTTCTCCATTATTGATCCATTGCGGATCACCTTCGTTGAACGAAGTTTTAGTGAGTATCTTGTTCTCTGTTCCATCTGCGTTCATGGTATATATGACGCGGTGGCTTTTGTTTTCTGTAACACTGTAATAAGCTACTGTATAGGCAACCTTTTTGCCATCAGGAGATACAGAGCTACTGCCGATACGTCCCATAGCCCAGAGTACTTCGGGAGTCATTCTTCCATCTTTTATGGTAACCTCTTGCTTACCAATGAAAGGGGCTTGTTCTTCTGTTTGCTTTTCTTCCTTTTTGCAAGAAGTCATCATTAGTGCAGCTGCCATTAAGATTAAGTATGTTTTATTCATAAGTAGAGTATTAATGTTTATTCTTTAATGTTTTCTGACGTTCAGCTTCAATACGTTCTTGCTCTTTTTTCAGTGCTTCCAGTTTAGCCATCATTCCACCTCGAGAACCTTTCGCTGTCCGATCGGCTTGAATCTTAACCTTGTTAGTCTCCAGCTTAGCGAGCAGCTTCTTCTCATCAGTTGTCTTACGTAAAATGACCATTGTAATAATACTAATCAAGCCGGAAATGAAATAATAATAATTTAAACCGGAAGAGTAAGTATTGAAGATGAAGAAGAACATAAGCGGCATTAGGTACATCATCCACTTCATGGCAGGCATCTGTTGCTGTTGTCCCATTGGGTCTTGCATCTTCATAGAGATATAAGTATTCAGTAAGCTGGATGCAGAGAACAATACACAGAACAAACTCAGGTGATTGCCAATAATAGGTAGATTTGTTCCCCAGTTGATGACATCATCGTATGCTGACAAATCGCTTGCCCATAAGAAACTCTGTTGTCGTAGTTCAATAGCGTTAGGAACAAAGAAGAATAAGGCCATGAAAACAGGCATTTGGACAAGCATGGGCAGACAGCCCCCCATAGGACTTACGCCATATTGACTATATAAGCTCATCATTTCCTGCTGTTTCTTTAAAGCATCGTCCTTGTTTGGATATTTCTCGTTAATTTTGTCCATGTAAGGTTTTAATGCACGCATCTTGGCTGATGACATATATGATTTATATGTAGCCGGGTAAACAATGCTTTTGACAATGAAGGTCATGAGCAATAGGACTATACCCATTGACAGTCCCCAGCCCGACAACCAGTCGAACAAAGGAATAGTGAAGTAACGATTGATTAATCGTACAATCGGCCATCCTAAATATACTAAATCTTGTAGCTCCAGACTTTTAGGAGAGGCAGCTGCACAAATTTTATTGGTTGCTTTTAAGGTGTTGAAGCGGTTCGGACCGATGTACATTTGCATGTTTGTCGGTTCCTTACCTGTCGGATCAAAAGAAGTGGTCATATTAGCATTATATTCTTTCATATAGCCACTGTTCTCTGCCAACACCTTTGAATTCAGTATCGTATTGTTAAAGTCTTGATGAGCGATCCAGATAGTTGAAAAGAATTGTCCCTTGAATGCAATCCAGTCGAGTGCGTCTTCTATTTCTTTATTTGCATCACGACCTTCGCTTAATTTATTGGAATCATGTCCGCTACGTTTGTATGTAAGAGCAGTGTAACGTTGTTCAAAGCTATATCCTTTCTCTTGATGACGTATTTTCTGATGCCAATTCAGGTTGATTGATTTAGATGCCGAAGGGAAGAAGTTCTGCATGTTGTTAGCCTGAATGGAGAAGTTAAGCACATAACTGTCCTTTAGCAATTTATAATTAAAGTCGAGTGTTCCACCTCCATTTATTTGCAGTCGCATGGTAACCGTACTATCGGTTACGTTAGTCGGAGTGAAATAAAGATTGTTAGTCAGAATGTTTTCATTCTTTCCGTCAATAGAAAAATCCATCTGAATATCTTTCTTGTCGAAGACAACCAGAGGCTGACCATTTTGGTCTTTATAGCTTTTTAGGATTGCTTCTTGCGGTGTACCACCTTTATTCGAAAGTTTTAATTGTATTAAATTATTCTCCAAAGAGATCTCTTGTTCTGTTCCTTTTAGTGAGCTATAGAAAGCAGATGTAGAATCAGCTACGATTTGTGTATACGAGATAGAATCTTTTTGTACTTCAACGTCGACTTTGTTAGACTGTTCCTTTTGAATAGCTTGTATAGAATCCTGATAGTGGTGTGCTTGTTCCAAGTCTTCTTTACTTGGGCGGTTATAAATAGAGAAACCTATTAATACCGTTCCAATCAACACGAATCCCACTAATGTGTTTTTATCCATTCTTCAAATCTTATTATATTATTTCTTTTTAGTGATTGCTGCTTTGATAAATGAAAGGAACAGAGGATGCGGATTCAGAACTGTACTGCTATACTCCGGATGAAACTGTGTTCCAATGTACCAGCGAAGTTTAGGAATCTCAATGATTTCTACTAAGTCGGAATCCGGATTGATACCAACACACTTCATTCCGGCTTTTTCATAGACTTCTTTATATTCGTTATTGAATTCGTAACGGTGGCGGTGTCGTTCTTGAATATGATCCTTTCCATAGATTTCATGAACCTTTGAACCTTTTTTCAGACGACAATCATAAGCTCCGAGTCGCATGGTACCACCCATATTGGTAATGGATTTTTGTTCTTCCATGATATCAATCACATTATGCTGCGTTTTCTGATCCATCTCTCTACTGTTGGCATCCTGTAGACCGAGTACATCACGTGCGAACTCGATAGCCATACATTGCATGCCAAGGCAGATGCCGAATGTGGGAATATCGTGAGTACGTCCGAACTTAGCAGCCACAAACTTTCCGTCTATGCCACGCTGACCAAATCCCGGACAAATAATGATTCCATCTTTACCACCCAATTTCTCTTCAACGTTCTCGTCTGTCAGGTATTCACTATTAATGAACTCAACATTGGCTTTATGATCGTTATAAGTAGCAGCTTGGGAGATAGACTCAAGGATAGACTTATAAGCATCCTGTAAATCATATTTGCCTACCAAACCAATCTTCACTACCTCTTTTGCTTTATGACGTCTGTCCAGGAACTCTCTCCATGGGCCGAGGTTAGGAGTAGGGCCTACCGGTAATCCCATCTTTTTGAGGATAGTTGCGTCTAACTCTTGTTCTTGCATTCTCAGGGGAACTTCATAGATAGTCGGCTGATCAAGTGATTGGACAACAGCTTTCTCTTCTACATTACAGAATTGCGCTACCTTTTTGCGGATACTTGTGTTTAAGTCGTGCTCTGTACGAAGAACAAGAATATCAGGTTGAATACCGGCTGCCTGTAATTGTTTTACAGAGTGCTGGGTCGGTTTTGTTTTCAACTCTTTAGCTGCAGCCAGATAAGGAACATAAGTTAAATGGACACAGAGTGCGTTTTTCCCCATTTCCCATTTTAACTGACGAATACTCTCCAGATAAGGAAGAGATTCAATATCACCTACTGTACCGCCGATTTCTGTAATAACAAAGTCGAAGTTTTTCTTTGTACCCAATAGTTTGACGCAACGTTTAATTTCATCGGTGATGTGAGGAATAACTTGAATTGTTTTTCCCAAATAATCGCCATGGCGTTCTTTATCAATTACGCTTTTGTAAATACGACCTGTAGTAATATTATTTGCTTTAGTGGTTTGAATACCCGTAAAACGTTCGTAATGACCTAAATCCAAATCGGCTTCATGTCCGTCTATGGTAACATAACATTCACCATGTTCGTATGGATTCAGTGTTCCCGGATCAATATTAATATAGGGATCAAATTTTTGGATGGTAATATTATAGCCTCTGGCTTGCAATAACTTGCCGATGGATGAAGAAATTATACCTTTTCCTAATGAAGAGGCCACACCACCGGTTACGAAGATATATCTTGTTTCTCCTTGCATGATATTTATTTTGTTTTTTATCAATTATTATAAGTCACAAAATTATAAAATCTTTTTGGTTTAAAGGGATATAAATACTAAAAATTGAATCAGATAATAGAATTTTCCGTGTAAATAATGTAATTGTAGAAAAAATGATATACTTTTGTGAAATATTATTTAACGACTAAACGATTTTATGAAGAAACATTTATTTATCTTTGCATTTCTTTTAATATTATGTTCTTCGTTGTCTGCTCAGGACATAATTATTCCTTCTAATATAAAAGCTATTCCTGTCACTCAGACTATTAATGTACCTAAGGCTTTTTCCGATTCATTAAATAATTTGGCTGCATCGTATCGTGCATGGGCACGTTTGTGGGAAGATCCTACGGTGGTGATGCCGAAGCTAAAGCCTGATCCTGATTTCTACAAGCTTTTTGTTCCGCCTACTTATTATAATAGTGTAGCTGAACAAGCCTATGTTATCAATTGGAAGAAACCGGAGTCTATTTATCCTGAGAATACAGCTGCCGACAGTCTGTATAGTTGTGTTCACAAATCGGCCGAACTTTATCAGCTCCCTGATATGGAAAGGAAAAAGGCGGTAGATAAGTGGGTGAATAAGATATTGCTTACATACTACTTGGAACAGCCTAATAATGTCCTCGGCAATGAGGCTTATCTGGCCGATGCCAAACCGTTGGGCGCAACACATGTGGTTACTGCTCCTCGTGAGGAAGCGGTTACTGATTATGTGGAACCTGCCAAGGAAGTGACCAATGTGACCTCGGATGAGGGGCTTGTTGTGCTTCGTCCAAACTTTTGGACTAAGAAAGGAAACGGATATACGCAGCTCTCTCAACATTATATTTCCGATAACTGGTATAAAGGTGGTGAGAGTACGGTATCTCTCTTATCCGGTATTGTTTTGGAGGCGAACTATAATGATAGGCAGAAAGTGCAATGGGATAATAAGTTCGAGGCTAAACTCGGATTTATTACAGCTCCTTCTGATACGGTGCATAGCTATAAGACGAATCAAGACTTGCTTCGTATAACAAGTAAACTTGGTGTTCAGGCATGGAAACACTGGTATTATACATTAGCTGCTGAAGTGAAGTCGCAGTTCTTTGCCAGCTACTCAACGAATACTGATAATATGATTTCTAATTTCCTTTCTCCTTTAGAACTTGATATAACTCTTGGTATGGATTATAAGCGACAGGAAAAGAATTATACGTTGTCTGTCCTGACTTCTCCTTTGGCTTATACCTTTATATATATTAATAATGATCATATCAATGACGTGACGAAGTTTAATGTGGAGACGGGGCATATCACTGCTCATATGTTCGGTTCTAAAATTACAGGTAATCTGACATGGAATATCTCGAAGAATATTACTTGGACTTCCGTTTTGGAATATTTTACTACATATAAGAAAATCATTGCCAACTGGGAGAATACTTTCGACTTTAAGGTAAATAAATATTTGTCTACCAAGCTATTTATTAATCCGAGATATGATGATGGTGTGACAAAGAATCATAGTTACTTTCAGTTGACCGAACTCCTTAGCTTCGGATTAAACTATACATGGTAATACTTGTTCAGAAAAGTTTCTTTTTAAAGAATTTTATATCTCACCGGTAACAATTGTGCCCATCTTTTAATTGGTGGCTTCTTTAATTTTGCAGTAGCTGAATTAAAAATTAAAAGAATTTACTGATAAAGGAATATTGTTATGACAAATTTTGTTAAGGGAAAGGCCATTAATCCTAATGAAGTAGTGGCGTATCAGGATGGAGGCATTGTAAGTATGGAGCTTCTTCACAACGAAAGTGGAAGTATAACCCTGTTTGCTATTGCGAGAGGTCAACAGTTGAGTCCTCATTCGGCTCCTTTTGACGCACTCGTTCAAGTTACCGATGGTGAAATGGTTATGACGCTCGATAATGTAGAGCATGTGGTAAAGGCCGGAGAGTTGTTCATGATTCCTTCAGGACGCATTCACAGTGTCCGTGCCGATATGAATTTTAAAATGCTTATCACCATGATTAGTCGGACGACATCAATTAAATAGATAAGTGTTACTTTAAAAAGTCGTTTTGAAGAATGATAAAAGTGATACGCATAAACCGACAAAGTGATACGCATAAACCGATAAAGTGATGCGCATGAATTGACAAAGTGATGCGCATGAATCGTTTGATTGATACGTATGAGTTGCTCAAAACTTCTGATGATTTTGAAAACTCATACGTATTACTTTTCTCGGATCTCTGTAATAGCAGGAGCCATGATAGTCTGAACCATGAAAATGCGCAATAAATAGCCTATCTTCCATCAAAAAGTTCCGTTTCTTTATTTAGAATTTGTAGTGAGAATTTTGTTTTGCTATAAGAAGTGTGTATTTTTGTACCTTGATTTGGTTTAAAACTAATTAAAAGGGAATCAGGTGAGAATCCTGAGCAGTACCCGCTGCTGTAAGCTCTGAAAAGATCCATACTACAGCCACTGTTAGTTCAGACGGGAAGGCGTTGGGTTAAGGAGTGAGTCAGAAGACCTGCCGAATCGTAATGGAATCAAACTTCCGGGTGTGGAGAATAAATTTATATTCAATGAAAAAAGCATTATTTTTTGGAACGGTCTTGATACTTGCCGTCATAATGGGCGCATGCAGCTCAAAGCAGAAAGAACAAAAAACTACGGAGTCGGTAACGCCCGGCATTATGAAAGATTCGTTGCATATTCATCCCTATTACGCTAAAGGTTTTAAAGTGAAGTACATAGAGAATGGCGTGCGACTGGTGGATATACACGATCCTCAAGATGAAGAGAGTCTTGATTACCATTTCGCTTTAGTTCCACAGAAAGCGAAAGAAACAGATATTCCAGATCAATACATACGGGTGAATGTACCCATCAAGCAATGTATATGCATGACAGCTTTGCAGTTGTCGAACTTTACAGCACTGAATGCACACGATTTTGTGACAGGTATCACAGGAACGAAGAATCTCTATAATAAAGATATCTTGTCCCGTGTGAAAGAAGGAAAGATAGTAAAAATAGGAATGGAAGGTAATTTTGATTCTGAGGTAATTATGGCAGCCAATCCTGATGTTATTTTTATCTCACCGTTTAAGCGAGGGGGCTACGAAGTTATTAAAGAGACGGGTATTACAATGATTCCGCATTTAGGATATAAGGAACTGGATCCACTTGGACAAGCCGAATGGATAAAGTTCATAGGTATGTTTATAGGTAAGGAGACAGAAGCAAATAGTGTGTTTAACGGGATAGCACAACGTTATAATGACCTGAAAGAGAAAGTGGCGAAAGTGAAACATCGTCCGTTGGTGTTCAGCGGAGAGATGCATGGAGGTAATTGGTATGCAGTGGGAGGAAAGAGTTATTTGGCACGAATGTTCGAAGATGCCGGGGCTGATTATGTGATGAAAGATAATCCCAGTAGCGGGGGCGTGAATATAGATTTTGAGAAGATGTACAGTATGGCTGCAAATGCCGATTATTGGCGTATTTTAAACAGCTTTAAAGGTGATTTTAGTTATGAGATTCTGAAAAAGAGCAATGAGCGGAATGCCGATTTCAAGGCATTCAAGGAGAAACAAGTGATTTATTGTAACATGCAGCAAACTCCATATTACGAGATTACTCCTGTGGAACCGGATGTACTGCTTGCAGATTTAACTTATATATTTCATTCCGAATTGATGCCTGAGAATTATAAACCTACGTTCTATACTTTACTGAAATGATACGTAAGTCGATTCCCATGATATTGCTGTTGTTGGTACTGATCCTGTTATTCTTTATGATTAACCTGTTCATAGGTTCGGTACATATTCCTGTGAAAGATATTGTGAAGATTCTTTTTAATGAAGGAAATGAGTCTGAGATATGGCAGAATATTATATGGAAATCGCGTCTTCCACAAGCGTTGACTGCAATGGTAGCAGGAGCGGGATTAGCAGTGAGTGGACTTCAGATGCAAACGGTATTTCGTAATCCGTTGGCCGGTCCGTCGGTGTTGGGAATCAGTAGCGGAGCCAGTTTAGGTGTTGCTTTCGTGGTGCTTATGTCAGGAGCTATTGGTAAGGTAGCTCTGAGCCGTCTGGGTTATTTTGGTGACGCAGCTATGTCTGTAGCTGCTATTATTGGGGCATTGGCCGTGATGGTGCTTATTGTTTATGTTTCACAAAAAGTAAAAGGGAATGTCACTTTGCTTATTATAGGCGTTATGATAGGATACTTGGCTTCCGCTATTATCGGTGTATTGAAATTCTTTAGTCCCGAGGAAGATGTGAAAGCTTATGTAGTTTGGGGCTTAGGTAGTTTCGCACGGGTATCAGGCGATCAGATGTTTCTGTTTGTAGCATTGATGTGTATTCTTCTACCGTTGTCCATGCTTTTAGTAAAAACCATGAATTTGTTGCTTTTAGGTGATGGTTATGCCCGTAATCTGGGATTGAATATCAAAAAGGCGCGAATGCAGGTCATTACCTGTTCGGGTATACTGGTGGCTATTGTTACCGCCTATTGTGGTCCTATTATGTTTATAGGCCTGGCAGTTTCTCATCTATGTAGAGCTATTTTCCATACTTCCGATCATCGTATTCTAATGCCCGGCACAATGCTCACAGGTTCGGCTTTAGCACTTATATGTAATTTAATAGCCCGTATGCCCGGATTTGAGGGAGCACTTCCGGTAAATTCGGTAACGGCACTGGTAGGCGCGCCAATCATCGCGTCTGTATTGTTCAGAAGAAGGAAGGAGGATGTCCATGAGTAAAGAAACCATCCGTCTGCAGAATTTGAGCATAGGATATATAGGAAAGAAAGCTGATGTAAAAGTAGTTGCCTCACATATCAATGCTTCGATTCGAAGCGGAGAGCTTACTTGTTTGCTTGGCGCGAATGGAGTAGGTAAATCCACTTTACTGCGTACGCTTTCGGTCTTTCAACCTAAGTTGGGTGGGAAGATATTCCTCAATGATAAAGAGATAATGACTTACTCGGACAAACAATTGTCAAAGTTGATAGGTGTAGTATTGACTGGCAGGGTTCATATCCAGAATATGTCTGTTCGTGAGTTAATAGGTTTGGGACGTAGCCCATATACCGGTTTTTGGGGAAATCTTACAAAGGAGGATTATACCATTGTAGATGAATCGATGGCGATGGTGGGCATTCTGCATTTAACGCATCGAATGATTCAGACACTAAGCGATGGAGAACGTCAGAAGGTGATGATAGCTAAAGCTTTGGCACAACAGACTCCTGTGATATTCTTAGATGAACCGACTGCTTTTCTGGATTTTCCCAGTAAGGTGGAGATGATGCAACTGATGCAACGGTTGAGTAGAGAGATGGATAAGACCATTTTTTTCTCTACTCATGATTTGGAGCTTGCTTTACAGATAGCTGATAAAGTATGGATGATGGATAAGTATAACGGATTAAGTACCGGTACTCCTCGGGATTTGGCTCAGAATGGAGTGTTGAGTCATTATATTGAAAAGAATGGCATCGTGTTCAATAAAGAAGATCTTTCCATTCATATCCTGAAAGAAGTATAGTCAGCTAACGGTGGCATGTATATCACCCTTTTCGCCAATAATCAAAATGGAGAGTTTTCCGTCCGGAAGAAGCGGATCACAACAGTTATGGCAGTGATGGATGATGGTTTCGCAAAAATCTTCTATCTTATTGGCAGGAATCTTTTCCCAAAGCTCGCGGGCCAAGTTAATAGTGTCTATTTCATTGATGATAGATTCATCACAACCGGCTTCACGCGCCATTTGTTTGATGAATTCCTTGTTCATCGTCACTTTCTTACTATGTGTATCAAGATTTCCTTCTGCTAATTTAACAGCTTTCCCCATCATGATACCCAGTGTAACATTCGGGATATGCATCTCTTGAGCTAACTTAATAGTTTCACCAATAAAGTTGCCATATTCCACGAATACTTGAGCTGGTAGTTCGGGATAGTAGGCTTTAACAAATCCTTCACTTTTGGCACCTGAGTTGATGACGATGCGGTCGCATCCTGTAGCTTTCGCTACATCCATGCATTTGCGTATAGAATTCAGAAATCCTTCTTTGGAGAATGGTTTGATAATACCCGATACGCCTACGACAGATATACCGTCGGTGATGCCTAAACGAGGATTAAAGGTTCGTTTTGCTAATTCTTTACCTTTAGGGATGGAGATGGTGACTAAAAGAGGTTTTTCGGGATATAACTGACTTATAATATTCTTCTGTATCATTTGCCGTGGCACTTTGTTTATTGCAGCCTCACCAACAGGATAGTCAAATCCGGGAAGTGTGATGTGCCCGATGCCTTCACCACCTTTAATACGAATAAGTTCGTTAGGTTGATTGTCTGTCAGATAAGAAACCTCTGCAATGATTTCCACCCCATTGGTAACATCGGGATCATCTCCACTATCTTTAATCACGGTTGCTTTATTGTTTTTACCATAAGTTACAGGAACATAGATTGTTTCCCCATTGGGTAATATAATTGGGACGGTATTCTCAGGGATAGTGTCCGATAGAATATAACCATTTCCTTTGCGTTGTAACAATTGTTGGGTTGCTGCTACTGCAGCAGCTGTAGCATAACTTCCGGTAGTGAGCCCGCTATGTAAAGTGTAGAAGTCCGGTAGGAGTTTCTCTACCATTCGTCGGAGTCCGTGTTCTCCGTTGACACGGGTGAAAATTTTAGGTGTAGTTGGTCGGGAGATAGCAAAGATTTGAAGATTCAATTCCTCGGCTGCACGAATCTTTTCATTGAAGCCTCCCGTTTCTCCGCTATCTTTCAGTAGAATAGCGTCAGGATGAATTTGACGAAAAATATTTAGTTCGTTCTCTCCTTGATGATAATAGCAAAGCATAGATTCTTTGACTCCTTGCTGACGGGCTAATTTAATAGAACTATCCCGTTCCAGAATGCGGTAGTATATTTTTACACCTTTCTCTTCCAGAGGCTTTAGTTGGCTAATACTCTGTACTCCCGTAGTAGCAAGCAGTACCGGTACATTAATCTTGTTGATGGCATCGGCATAATCAGCACACCAAGTTATGTGATTTGTATGCTGTGAAGGAAATATTCGCTCAAAGCGAATAGCCGGCAGATGAAGAATTTCCGCTACTTCGGCTACTGTTTGGTGAAGATGTGTAGCAAACGGATGAGCTGCATCAATAAGCAGTCGAATGTTTTTCTTTTTACAAAAGTTCAGCATATCTTCTTTCAGAAGAGCTCCTTCAAGACGAATTCCATTTTTTAAGGTAATTTCCTGCTCATTACCTTTGGTGGAATAATAGAATGGTTTTCCACTTTCTTCCAGCTCTTTAACGGCCTTGCGTCCCTCTGTAGTTCCTCCGAATACCAGAATCATTCTTTTGCCTTTCTGAATAAATGAGTGAAGTGGGATGAGTATAGTTCCGACAAGCCTTGACGATTGTCTATAGCATCACCCACCACGATTAATGTATCAAGTGTAAGATTGTTGTCTCTCAATAGATGATTCAGATCTTTTAATTGACCTCTATAGATACGTTGTTCTTTCCAAGTTAGTCGATAGCAGGCAGCTACAGGAGTAGTCTCAGGATATTCTTGAAGTAATTCTGCTTGTACTTTTTCTACAATATCAGCACTCAGATAAATGCACATGGTACTTTGTGAACGAGCCAATAGATGTAGTTTTTCTTTCTCAGGCATTAGAGTACGTCCTTCTCCACGGGTGAGGATGATGGTTTGTACCTTGCGAGGAATGGTGAACTGTGAACGCAGTTCTGCAGCAGCAGCTTGAAAGGCAGATATTCCGGGAGTGATATGATAATTCATGTGATACTTGTCGAAGAAATTCATTTGTTCCTGAATGGCTCCGTAGAGACAGGGATCTCCGGTATGCAGACGAACTACAAGTTTACCTTTATCATAAAATTTTTTCATTAAATCAATTTGCTCCTCTAAGTCAAGTGAAGCGGAGCTTTTAACGGTTGCTCCTAATTTGGCACACTCTGTTAACTCACGTGGAACCAAACTGCCAGCATAGAGGATAAGATCAGCTTTCTCCAGCATTTTTCTTCCACGAACAGAGATAAGATCAGGATCTCCCGGTCCTGCACCTATTATTTCAATATGTCCTTGACGAAGGAATTTGTAATCAATAGAGGCAGCTAAAGTCCATTTCTTCCCTTTAGTTTTATTTATAATAAGTTTTTTATTGTCAGCAGATAAAATAGCAGATGCTTCACTTACACTATAAGTATTCATATACTTTTTTACGGTGGAACTCGGGTTAGGAACATTCACTTCTTTCAGTTCTTTCGCAGCGTAGAAAAGAATTGGATAAGTTTGCTGTAATCTCTTTACTGCCGGTTCATCTTTTTTCTCATTAATTGTGGAGAAATCAAGAATGGTATCTTTCGAAATTCCATGTTCATTCAAAGTAGATTCCATCTCTTTTAAAATTTCTTCAACTGGTTCTGCCTGATGTGCTAATCCTATGCCAATATGCAAACATTTAGGGGCATATATAAGGTATGGAATATGTATATTTCTCGGAGTAAAAGGAGAGACGATGAGTAGCAGAGAATAGTCATTTTGTTGAATGTCTTCGTAGTGATAAAATACCTTTACGTTTGCAGGATGATTAGCTTCCATCCATTCTGTTCCTTTATCGCGGATGGATAATAGAAGAGCAGTTGATTTTCCGGAAGTAAAGAGGGATATCTCCTTATTCATTTGCTGTTTATTCACATACCAGTTGAAACGTTTAGCCAGTGTATCGAGTGCCCATAATCCTAATTTATCGCTTTGGGTTGTAATGACCGGAGTAGCACCAATAGTTGCGGCAACTTGTTTGGCCAGCTCGTTGGCTCCACCTATGTGACCGGATAGAACACTGATAACCGACTGACCATTACAGTCGATACAGAGTATAGCCGGATCGGTATGTTTATCTTCTATATAAGAAGCTATGCTACGGACACAAATACCCATTGCTCCAATGAAGATGAATGCCTCAAAGTGGTGGAATTCTACTTTTAACAGTTCATCTATATTATTTATATAAATCGTTTTCTGTTCCTTATGAAGTGAGTATACAGGGAATTTATATTCCTTATGAATAGATTGAGCAGTTTCATAACCTGCTTCAGAAATCAATATGACAGCTGCTTTCATTTATTTGTTGCTTTTAAAATATCTATCGGGTTATAATCGTTTAATGTAATGTGAGTTACAGGTTCCATGTGCAGTCTTAATTCTTTTATTGTTTCTTTAAACAGTTCTTCGCTATTTGATTTGTTTGGTACGGAGTTCATTACGATACATCCACCAGGTTGAAGGACAGTCATCACCTTTGCCATCATCTCTTTCAATCGGCCACCATGTCCTCCAATAAAGACTGCATCGGGTTTGGGAAGATCGGAAATATCAATTGTCAGAAAATCACCGATAAGGGTTGTAATGCCAGGAGTACCGAACTTACGGCTGTTTTCATACATCAATTTTTTTCCTTCTTCTCGAATCTCGAAAGAGACAACTGTTACATCAGGGAATTGCAGACGGGCTTCTATGGAGACGGATCCCGTACAAAATCCTATATCCCACAAGACATGATGCCTATTCAATTCTAACGCCTGTAGAGTGAGTAGACGGATAGGCATTTTAGTAATCATCTTTTCTCTACCATTTAATAGTTCAAAACTTTGATCGGGAATACCATATTGTCGTACTGTTAATAGTTCTTTGGGAGTTTCTATAATTAAACAGTTCGGATTATCAAAAGCATGTTTGGAAGCCTCCCATATAGTACATGAGGTGATTCGTTCCATCTCTGAATTTCCCAGATGTTCACCGATATGCATCTGGTAAGTGGTATAACCGAATTTTATCATCCGTTGTGCTATCATTGCTGGAGTATGTTCCTTATCGGTTAGAATGCCTATTTTAGGAGAACGTTCTATGAGTGCCTTATCTAATTCTGTCCATGGGCGACCGGTAAGAGAGACGATTCGCATATCGTGATATTGCATTATTAATCGGTGTGCCAGTGTTTGTAGGGAGTTGAAGGTAGGATAAACTTTGATAATTGCATTTGGCTCTTTACGTTTAATCGTATTGGCGAAGCCAAAGAATAGCGGATCGCCCGATGCAAATACAATGATTCGTTCTATTCCTTTGGCATCTAACTTATTATATTGATAAAAAACCTCCTCCAGAGGAATGGTAATATCAATCCATTCTATATCCTTTGGGAGAAGAGCCTTTACTATCTCGTGATGTCGTTTCCCTCCGGAGAACACCTTTCCTTTACTGATTTCTTCAAGTATATCAGGAGAGAAATAAGGAGAGTATGAGTCGTTAATTCCTATTACAATATATTTCATATTTTATTCACTATAAATCTCTTCCAGGAAGCAGGGCTTCTGCATCATTGAAGGTAAGAATGGAATTTACTAATGTGGCGGCCAGATTACTACCTCCTTTCCGGCCTTCTACAATAATTTTCGGAATCTCGGTGAATGGTTTTACCATGTATTTGGATTCTTTTACATGAACGAATCCTACAGGCGCTGCAATAATTCCAACGGGGCAGGCTTTCCGTTTTCGAATCAAATGGCATAACTCTATAAGGGCTGTAGGAGCATTTCCAAAGACAAAAAGAGCATCAGGATGATCGGTTACAGCTAATCGGATTCCAGCTTGTGTGCGAGTTATATTCTCATTTTGAGCCATATCTGCTACACGAGAATCATCTAAGTAACAAAGAGCTTGAATATTTAGGCGGCTCAAAGCACCTTTACGAATGCCACTGACTACCATATTTACATCTGAAATAATATATTTCAATTCTCTATTGATAATTTTATTATAAAGGATTTCTACAGCATGTTTATCGGTATAAAGAATATCTTCCATATTAAAGTCGGCTGTAGTATGAATGGCATGTAGTAACGGCCATTTACGATCAAGAGGAATATCTTTATTCTTCAGCTCCTTCTCAATGGTACGGAAACTATTGATCATAATGCTTTGTCCAATCTTTATTTCCTTATTTTGGTCTTCACGATAATATCCTCGAGGAGTAATAAAGCGATTATTCCAAGTATATGACTGAGAGTTCCCGATGATAACAATAGTGAACATATCCACTTCTTCCGGATTGAATTTCCCTAAGGTAGTGATAGTGGTTGTCTGTTCCTTTCTGCCTGCTTGACGAACATATCCAACAGGTGTATTTTCAGAGCGTCCTTCGCTGAGAAAGATTTCCTTCAGACGGTAGAGCTGCCAGTAACGTTCATTGCTTTTAGGGTTATATACAGCTGTAACAAAGTCTCCTATGGATGCAGCTAAAATACGTTTTTCAATAATTTCCCATGGAGTCATCAGATCGGATAAAGAGATGATACAAAAATCGTGTCCTATAGGAGCACCTAAAATAGAAGCTGCCTTTTGAAACGCACTAATTCCCGGATAGGAAACTACCTCAACTTCACTGTTTCGCTCACGTTTCATTTCGTAGACCAGTGGAGTCATACCATAAATCCCAGCATCACCAGAGCTGATTACTACTATTTTTTTGCCTTGTTCCGCAAGTTCAAAAGCTTGTTGAACACGGTCTTTCTCTCGTTTCATTCCTGTATCTATACACTCTGTCTGCTGGGACAGAAATGGATTGATAAATTGGAAATAATATTTGTAGCCAATGATGATATCAGCTTCTTTCAGGGCGTTCATTGCGGCAGGAGTAATATCTTCAGAACTTCCTGGTCCTATGCCAACCACTGTTATTCTCTTTGTACTCATAATCTTCAATTTTAGTGCAAATTTAACGCTTCTGTTTTTAAAATCAAATGAATAATGAAGATTGCTTATGCTCTCTCCATTATTCATTTTCCATAAATTGAATTAATTAATTGTGTTAATTGTTTGTGTTGTTGAGCTTGTTTGGTTTTTTGAATAAGCGGATAATATATTTAATACCTAATACCAGACCGGTAAGTGATACAAAGGCTCCTGCAAGTAATAATCCCCACATCACTACTGTCCATAAAGTATTGTGACCTATAAAAACTTTATACCTTAAACTGTGAAAACCTTGATAGAGTAGGAAATGCCATCGTGAATGGTTGTTTACACTACGGAAATTTCCTGTATTGGGATTGATATAATATACGGTATTGTCGGCATTATCTACTTTGACTTTCCATACAGGTAAATCAAGTTTGCCTTTTCTGTCGAGGTAATAATTGTCGTATTCTGTCATTTTAGTAATGGTGAATGGTTCATTTCCATGTGTTTTTTGTATGGCATCAGTTACTATCTTTTTTGTTATATCAAGTGATACGATACTATTTTCTGATGCATCAACATACAACATTTTATCTTCACCTTTTAATTGTATTTGATAGATGGGAATATTGTAAAAACTACTCCACGTTATTTGAGTTACCTTTCCTGTGTACTGATGAATTACATTTCGGTAGTCCAACTTATATTCATTGAGTGGAAGAACCCCTTGACTCATTATTTTGTGTGAGGGATATTCCTTATATTCTTTACCCAACCATTTTGGTGTATCGGTGAGTGAGTACATACCGCTGAGAATCCATGTCAGGAGGAATATGCCAAATATGGTTCCGTAGATATGGTGATAACGATACCATTTCTTTTTGTATGGGCTGCTTAATCCTTTTCCACGCTTTACTGATATACGGAACGATCGGATAGCAATGTAAAATCCAGCTATTAGCATAAAGATGCCTATAATAGAAATCCAGATAATGACATCTTTCCACAAATCTACATCATGGCGAAGCCATGTGAAGTATACCCAGTGGGGAATAGCTCCTATCCAAGCCCATATCCGTTCGGCATGAGTGGTTTGTTGAAGTACTTCTCCTGTAATGGAAGAAATATATAATTGTGTTCGGTCTTTATCACTGAAGTAGAACTTATAGATTGGAAAGTCTTTCTTCAGCCGATCAAATGGAATCCATTGCTCCAACTTATTCAAAGTGTCTACTTTTGCTATCGGTCCATCACACCATAGAGCAGCTACCTTATTAATATAGTCAGCATTTACCACCGGAATTATCTGTGTACTGTCGGCCATCAGTCTTTCCGGATTGCCGTTTCTGCTTCGCGTACTTATTTCTTCACTTGCGCTGAAGTAGGTTTTTCCTAAGTATGAATACACACTGAGTCTTTTGGGCTTTTTATTCGTTAGTCGTTGAGCTATATTGTCGATTGAAGGAAGTGAATCTGGTAGAGCATCATACTTTGCCATTTTCTCATCCCTATTGGCCGATGGAAACTGATGATAAATCATCACAATTCCCGTTAGAAACCACATCAGGAATAAGATACTGAGAATTGTTCCCAGTATCTTATGTAAGGTGTATATAAACCTGTTTATCATAATTAATTTATTTCAATAACCATATCTCCATTACAAAGCACATTGTATGTTTTTACCATATAAAGCACTATTGGGCGCATTTTTCAGAAGTTCGGTATCTCCCTTATATTCTATGTGACAATTTCTGCTTTTTTCTTCCCAATCAGGTTTCCCGTTGCCTCCAACATTTTCTTTAAATATAATGCCATTACCTAATTTTACAGAAAAGGCACGTAAAGAATTTGCCCAAATATAGACTTGCATGCAATAGCGGCTTTCTGTTTGGTACTTTTTCATGTCGCATGGATATTTAACGATATAATATTTGCAGCCGGCTTTTGCTCCTCCAAAAGAAGAAATTTTTCTTATCTTATTCAGTTTTTCAGGGGGAAGGTAGATTGTTTCTTGTTCTTCTATAATAGGATCACCATTTTTTATTTGGAAGTTCTTATACTTTTGCTTAGCATAAACTTTATTTGCAACTTCAATAATTTGACTGTTTGTAGGTATTTGTGCATTTAGTTCTGCTATGTTCACAAACAAAATAGTTATAAAGAAAAATATATGTTTCATTTTATTATAATTTTGCAACTATCCCATGATACATTAGAAAATAAATCTTTATAGGAACAATAACCACTAAATTTTTTTGAATAATCACTTTGAGCATTTATTATTATTTTCTTTACATGTTTAGGAATAAAGTTGGTCGTTTGTATCTTGTTACAGTTTTCTTTATCAAATTTTGTACATGAAACAGCTGATCTCATAATTAGAATGAGTAAGATAAAGATGCCATGTAATTACGAGGCGCACTTGGTACAAACTGATTTCCTAATGATTGGTTGCAGTATTTCTCATTGAATAAATTCTTGATATTCAATCCGGCACGAATACCGTTCTTGAATTTATAACTGAAACCAAGATTAGTCAACCAGAAAGAATCAAAGTATGTAGTGTTAGCACTGTTACGGTAAACCTTATCCTGGAAGTCCACATCGAAATTGACTCCAAATCCTCTCAAAAATCCTTTCTGAACTGTATAGTCTCCCAATACAAAGAAAGTATTTTTAGGAATACGAGGATATTGCTTGCCCTTTGTTGCGTCACTGCTCATCCAAATATTATCTTCCATCTCACGAACTTGTGCGTCAGTGTAGGCATAACCGGTCATGAAAGTCATGCCAGGGATAGGATTATAAGTTAATTCAATATCGAAACCTTTAGAATCCATACGGCCAACTTGTCCTATGACATTCTTATCTAAGGTTTCACCATTGATAACTTCACCTTTATTAGCCAATGTGCGAGTCATATTATACTTATTAATATAGAAGATGCTAAAATCAACTTTCAATTTATTTGTCAGTTCATAGCTGGTACCCAATTCAGCCTGCATACCTTTTTCCGGCTTGAATACTTCTTCTCCTTTTGTAGGTGTATAAGGATGACCGTTTCTGTCAACGTATATGGTATTATCGTTATAGAATGTTCGGATAGGTTTGAAATACGAACCTACAGAAGCATAGATTGACCATTCTTCCATTGGAAGATAAACACCGCCGACACGGAAAGTGAAAGCGTGGTTTTTAATCTTAGAATATTCATCGCCATTCACTGCCTCATGCTTGCGACCACCATTAATTGTATTGATTCCGGAAGCACGTTTGTAGTTGTAAAAATCGTATCGAGCTGCCAACAAGACTTTCCATTGTTTGCTGAACTCTATTAAGTCGTATAGATAGAATCCATTCATGAGTGTGTACTGAGGAGTTGCCTTACTGAACTTAGTTTCCATCCAACCGATGCTGTGCGGGTTGTGAGTTGTACCATGACCTGTCAGACCGGGGCCGATTACATCGTCGCCCTTTTTGCCAAAGTTGTATCCGCTGTATGAGGTACGATCCAGATAGATGATAGACCAGCCGGCTAAATAATTGTGTTTTATAGAACCGGTATTGAACTTACCGTTCAGTTCCAACTGATTGTTTAATGTCTTGGCGATGTGTGAGAATCTTAATGGATAACTATAATATAAGGAATCAAGACTGATATAAGTTCGTTTATTACCTGACTCGTAATAATAAGGATAGATAGGATCGGTACTGGTGAGATAATCCAGAGACTCTGTTCCGAAATAATCGATATCATCGTAGCTGTACGAGAGTTTGTCCATCAACTTCACTTTATCGCTGAAAGTATGTTTCCACTGACCGGAGATATTCTGTGAGCGGTTGTACATAAAGTCCGATTCACTGTTGTATCTCCATTTCCTATCAAGTCCGGGAAGCTCGTCATTCTTTTTTAAATAAAGAGATCCTGTAGAAGCATTATAAATATCTTCCGGCATGATGTTGGGTAAACCGATTTCGGTTGAGTAGAAATCGTGGTTTCCCGACCAGCGAATATCGAATTCATCCTTTTCGGTTATCTTCCCGCCTAAAACAAAATAGCCGGACAAACGATTTATTTTATTGTCTCTCCATCCTTCGGTATTTTGGAAGTTGATGTTGGCACGATAGTTGACAGGTCCGGTCAGTTTGCCGCCAAATCCTACTGTAGCCTGTTTGTTGTACCAACTTCCATAAGCTATACGGGCATTGAAGTTATTTTTAGCGATAGGAGCTTTACGAACGATGTTCAGCACACCACCGACGGATGATGAACCGTAGAGTACGGATGAAGGACCCTTCAGCAATTCTATCTTTTCGATTGATGACAGATCCATGAAAGGATATGAGTTGTCTATGGCCGAACGTTCATCACGGACACCGTCTATCATGACAATTGATTTATCGAATCCGCGGATTGAAACTTGTTGAAAAGCACCATAAGAGGTTTGAAAACGAACTCCCGGGATAAATTGTACCGCACTTTGAATGTCCGTAATATCACGGTTAGTTAAAACCTCGGATGGCAATGTGGCTGTTGAGATAGGTAAATAACGTTTTGGTACATCCAGTTTTAAAGCTTTAGACCTCGACATGTCTTTTCCCATTACCTGTACTTCATTAATGGAAAGCACCGTATCGTTGAAATTGGTGTATTCCTTCTTGTCATTCTGCGCACTTGCAGATAATCCCATCATAATTGACAGGACAGAAACAAACAGTTTCTTCATAAAAAGAAAAGTGTAATTTAAGTTATTAAATAAGTTCCTTACCCGGGAACTTCGTTAATTATGGTTATCGGGCAGGTCTCCTGACTTGATCCTTCACCTTCCCATCCGTTATTACTTCCGGACAGTGGTATTGTAGAAATGTAAATTCCTATATTTCAAGGAACTGGATCTTACAGTAGCGGGTACTGTTTCGGCCTTTCACCGAATTCCCTTTTAAAGACTCCGACCGGTCAGTCATTGTCTCACCTGATTTCCAAGCGCAAAAATAATCAATTTCTTTATATATTGTATGAATTACTCTAAAAAAATATACCTTTGCTGAAAATAAACAAACGATATCATGAAACAGATACTTTTTTTTCTCATTGGTCTTATTTCGGTTGGATGTTATGGGCAGGGTTTAGAGGATTATTCAGAAAGTAATTTTCTTCAGAATATGGAGAAAGGGGAGAAGGTTGCCTTGTTGATGGTGCACTTCGGGACTACACACGATGATACTCGTGCACTTACTATTGATGCTATTAATAAGAAGGCTCAAGTTACTTTCCCTGATCTGGATATGTTCGAGGCTTATACGTCACGTATTATCATTAAGCGATTGAAAACTCGTGGAATAGTGAAACTGACTCCACTCGATATGCTTTTGAAACTTCGTTCTGAAGGTTATACTCGCGTATTGGTGCAGAGTACGAACATTATTACCGGATGGGAAAACGAGTCGTTACAGAAAGATATAGCGGGTGTTGCTCCGTTTTTTAAGGTGGTACGGCTGGGGAATCCACTACTCTACGATGTAAAGGATGCGCAGGAAGTGGTTTCTATTCTTACACGGCGTGTTCCTGCCGATACAAAAAAGCATGAACATGTGGTACTGGTCGGACACGGAACCACGAATCCGTCGACTGCTATTTACAGTGAGATAGACTATATGTTGAAAGCTGAAGGACATTCTAATTATCATGTAGGAACTATTGAAGGATATCCTACTTTTCAGACTATGTTGTCTCAGTTGAAAGCTGCAAAAGCAAAGGTGATTACCCTTGTTCCGTTTATGTTCGTTGCAGGTGATCATGCTCAAAACGATATTTCGATAGAATGGAAAGAGATGCTTGAGAAAGAAGGCTTCAAGGTACAGCTCCACATTGAAGGTCTTGGTCAGATTCCGGAGGTACAAGATATATTTATCAATCATATACGCTTTGCCATGAATCATGCAACGATGGACATAATGACCAAAAAAGCTATTTATAGCAAGTAAAGGTGAATACGAAGATATAAGTTATTTATTTAATTTTCAGGGAATCTACTTTGTGCTTTAATGCTATTTTCGTTTGGCTCGAAAGAGAATCTTTTTTCAGAGGATAAAGACGGTCTGCCATGTCATACATTGTTTGCAGCATAATGGTAGAATCTTTCTTTATGGAATCTCCTTTTTCCGGAATATCGTCACGATAATGCTTCCAGGCATTGGCGTATTTTCGGTTATGGCGAAGGGTTCGTCCGCGTTTCGTTAAATTTTCCGTAAGCAACTTTTGAGCGTCAAAGGTATGGCGGACGCCGATACCTGCTTGCATTGTTCCATCGTCCTTTGTAAAAGGAGCTACCGGACGATTGCGGATATCATTCTCACTTACATCGTATATACTTGAGTGACTGTTCGGATTCAGTTGCATGGTAACTCTTTTTCTGCTTTTCTGTTCCTTTATAAATACCATATCTTTCACAGCATCTTCACGAAACTCCAAATTCTTTTTGTGCTGATCAAGTTTTGGGGCATCAAGAATGGTAGGAGCATCATCCATATAATTAAAGATAATAGCGTTAACAGCTTCTTGGTTTAACTTTATTTCTTCTTTATCTTTCTGACGTCTTATCCTTAGAGAGTCATCAGCACTGAAAGTTTGCTTTTTTGTACCGGTTCTTGTTGTTTGTCTTGTTTGCGCGTTTGCCATAGAAATGCAGCAAAGAACATATAATAAAAACAAAGTCCAATGTTTAACTCTCATATTTTTAATTTTCCGACAAATATAATGTCATAATGGTTAAGTTGACAGGAAGTAATGATATTTAGCTTTATTTTTTTATTTTTTATGAAGAAAATAGCATATTTGCTTATGAAATTGTAAAATAAAAAAAGCGGATCAGCAATAGACCCGCTTCTTCCTCAAAAACTAAAATTTATTTATTCAGCCATGAAGTCCAGTTAATCAACGTGTTTCTGTCAGCGTCGTTCAACAACTTGCCTTGACGGAAATGGACATTTGGGTAGAGCTTTTTCATATCGGCTTCAGCTTTCTTGGTGTTACTTCCCCCGGAAGTGGCGAAAGGAACTACCGTCTTGCCTGTAAAATCATAACTTTCCATAAATGTATTGATAATAGTTGGGTTCGTGTACCACCAGATAGGGAATCCTATGAATACGATGTCGTAGTCAGCCATATTCTGAACTTTGTTAGCTATAGCCGGACGAGATGATTTGTCTGCCATCTCTACTGTGCTGCGCGATTCTTTATCGTTCCAGTTCAAATCAGCTGTGGTATATGGTTTGGCCGGTTCTATTTTGAACAGGTCACCTTTTATAACGTCTGCCAAATCTTTTGCAACTTTCTCCGTTGTTCCGGTAGCAGAGAAGTATGCGACTAATGTCTTCATTTTCTTACCTCCTTCATTTGTTTGAGCGCTTACACCTAAACTTAAGGTGAAGAGCGCGAGCGTAATAAATAAAAATCGTTTCATAATTTTATTTGTTTTATTGTTTTACCATCTGCAAAGTTATATTCTTTTTTGAAAACAAATGGATGCTTTTAACAGAAAGAATTCTTTTTTGTACAAGTTTAGAAATAATAACGTGCACCTAATGAGACACTTGCCCAATCGATGGCATAACGACCTTTAAATCTCTTAAATTCTTTCGGCTTCTTATAAGAAGTAACCATGTCACGAATTTCGACTCCAAAGCCAAAGTGTTTGGTAAACATATAATCAAGGCTGAAAGAGACAAACACACCGACACCGTTTCGCGACTTGCGATAATCAAAATCATTGGCGGCATAACCGACGCCACAAGTGGTATCAAGACGAATACCTTTGTTCGTGGTATAATTATAAACAAAGCTTGGGCCGATATAGAAGACATTGAAGTCACCTTTGTTACAGTGATTTTGTAAAGCATTGATACCAAAGCCGAAACCGTTATTCCATACATGTTCGTAATCCAAAGAGAGTTCAATCATGGTGGCGTTATTGTATATTTCGCCGTAGTCATAGAAAGTTGATAATAACACACCCGGGCCATAACTGAGTTTGAAGATATTGTTGGCTGGTTTTATGCGCTTTTCGTTAAAGCCTATTGTGTGAGAGAAAGTCATGGATGAACAGAAAATACAAACTATGAGAAACAAATATCTTTTCATTTTGTTATTTTTAATTTCGCAACATAATAAATCTTTCCAATTAAGTTTTGTGGCAACAATCGGCTGTCGCAAATGTAGCCATATTCCCACATTCATTTACCTTTATGTTGCGTAGAAGATAATGAATTTAGGCTTACAGCCCGGCAAAGGTACGAAATAAAAATTCTGAAGATAATGTCATTAGATGTTTTTTTATAGTTAAATTTTAGGGATCGTAATGGTTGTTGTTTGAGCAAACATACAATAACAACATTTGTTACGTATGAGCGATTGAAGTGATGCTGATGAGTTGAGTAAGTGATGCTGATGAGTTAGTTAATTCATCCGCATGAGTTGTTAAAGTCATCCGTATGAGTTGGACGGTTCATGCGTATCACTTTGTCGGTTCATCTTGATGATAAATTTAATCAATATAGATAGGCTCATAGATTCATCATCTCATAGCTTCCAATAGCTTATGTAATTTGATTGCTTATGAAGATTTACCCCCAATTCATCTTATACCATTTCGATATACAATAATATAAATAGATCTTTGGTACATAAAAATAAGAGGATGTGCTCATTTTGACACATCCTCTTATTTTATTTAATTTCCATTTCTTCTTTCATGTCGATCTCTTCTCCATGTTCATCCGTGAACTTATACTGGAGAAAAGCTAAACTCTGATCTGGAATTATCTTAATGCCAAATCCGTATTTCATTTGCCATTTCCTCTTTAAGGACATGACTCCCTTGTTGACATAAGCGGCAACATAGGGGTGAATGTACAGTGTGAATTTCTTAATCTTCAGCTTATTAACCAAGTAATCAAGTTTATTCTCTAATGTATCCGTAAACAAAATAGATGATTTAATATGACCTTTACCAAAACATGTAGGACAAAGTTCGTCAGTGGTAACATCCATAGCAGGACGTACTCGTTGACGGGTAATCTGCATCAAACCGAACTTGCTGAGTGGCAATATATTATGTTTTGCTCTATCTTTTTGCATGTCTTTACACATTCTTTCATAAAGCTTCTGACGGTTTTCAGCCAAGTTCATATCAATAAAGTCAACGACAATGATTCCTCCCATATCACGGAGTCTGAGTTGTCGTGCCAATTCATCTGCGGCACCTAAATTTACGTCAATGGCATTCTCTTCCTGTCCATTGGTCGATTTCGAACGGTTACCGCTATTTACATCAACCACATGCAGTGCTTCTGTATGCTCAATAATAAGATACGCACCACTTTTATACGTTACAATTTTCCCAAACGAAGCTTTCAACTGTTTGGTTATTCCATAATTATCGAAGATGGGTAACTGACCTGTATACAATTTTACAATGCTTTCCCGTTCAGGGGCAATGAATTTGACATAATCCTTAATCTCTTGTAAAACGGTATTATCGTTTACATAAATGGCTTCATAAGAAGGATTAAACAAATCGCGAAGCATACCAACTGTTCTGCTTGTCTCTTCATAGACCAATGCAGGCAGTTTACTTGACTTTTGTACCTTTGTGATCATACTTTCCCATCTTTGAAGCAATAGTTTCAGCTCAGCGTCGAGTTCCGCAACGCGTTTTCCTTCCGCAACAGTTCGTACAATCACTCCAAAGTTTTTAGGTTTGATGCTTTGTATCAATTGTTTCAGACGGGCGCGTTCTTCGTTTGATTTAATTTTTTGAGAAACAGATACCTTATCATTAAACGGTATGAGGACAAGAAAACGTCCTGCAAACGACAAGTCACATGTTAGTCGTGGTCCCTTTGTTGATATAGGTTCTTTTACAATTTGTACAATGATTTCTTGCCCTTGCTTTAAAACATCCGATACCGTACCATTTTTGTCGATATCTGGCATCATTGTAGCTTTTGTAATAGGATAAAGTTTTTTGCGATCGCTTAAAACTTGCTTCAAATACTTTTGAAAAGAATAAAATTGAGAACCGAGGTCTAAATAGTGAAGAAAAGCGTCTTTTTCAAAACCGACATCTACGAAACAGGCATTTAATCCGGGCATAATCTTCTTAACTTTCCCGAAATACATATCTCCCACATTAAAAGAAGCACTCCTTCCTTCTTTTTGGAATTCCACCAACTGCTTATCTTCGGTAAGAGCGATAGAAATATCCTTGGGTTGTACATCAATTACTAATTCGCTTGTCACATCAATGTTTTTTTAATCACTTTTCTTTCCTAAATAAAGAACAAACCTACTAAGTATTTATATATTCTACTTTTTGTGGTTTGTTCTTTATTTCTGTGTCAATAACAGACAACAAATCTATTTATTTGCTTTTATGTCTGTTTTTACGTAATCTTTTTTTCCGTTTATGAGTAGACATTTTATGTCTTTTTTTCTTTTTTCCGCTTGGCATAGCTCTAAAAGTTTAAATTGTTAATAATATTTTTCCTTATTTCTTTACTGAAATAGTGAAAGTCTTAGCTGGTTTGAAGGCTGGAATTTTATGCTCCGGAACAATAATCGTAGTGTTCTTCGAGATGTTACGTGCTGTCTTCTGTGCACGTGTTTTAACTATGAAACTGCCGAAGCCGCGGAGATAGACATTCTCTCCATTTGTGAGAGAGTTTTTCACACTTACCATAAATGCTTCAACCACATTTAATACTTCTGGCTTAGACATTCCTGTCTTTTCTGCAATTTCATTAACGATATCTGCTTTAGTCATTTTTGCCTAAATTATACTGTTATACAAATGTTTATTACATAATTCGCTAAATTGGACTGCAAATATAGTACTTTTCCATTTTGAAACGAAATATTTCACAAAATAATTTCTTAAAAAATTAGTTGCTAAGTATTTATCTTCTAATTTTGCTTCAGAATTAAGTATTTCTTTTAATAAATGGATTATGAATGATTTTAGTAACACTATAATTAATTGGTACGAGGAGCATAAACGTGATTTACCTTGGAGAAAAACAAAAGACCCTTTTTTAATTTGGGTATCAGAAATTATTCTCCAACAAACCCGTGTAGAACAGGGACTTGATTATTATCAACGTTTTGTCAGTCGTTTCCCTAATGTGTTTAAATTAGCAGAAGCTGAGGAAGATGAAGTTTTAAAATGTTGGCAAGGATTAGGTTATTATTCACGAGCTCGAAATATACATATGGCAGCTAAACAAATAGCAGAAATAGGAGAGTTTCCGAAAACATTGGAAGATGTTTTAAATTTAAGAGGTGTTGGCGAATATACAGCTGCTGCCATTTGTTCTTTTGCTTACGATATGCCATACGCAGTCGTTGACGGAAATGTATATCGTGTTCTGTCTCGCTGGCTGGGTATTGACAGACCTATTGATTCCGGAGAGGGGAAAAGAATGATTTCCGAAGCGGCAAAAATGTTATTAGATAAGAACCGCCCTGCACTTCATAATCAAGCTATTATGGAATTTGGAGCTTTACAATGCACAAAGAACAACCCAAATTGTATGTTTTGTCCTCTAATTGACTGTTGTATAGCATATAAGAAAGGGTTAGTTGAAACCCTTCCCGTGAAGCAACATAAAACAAAAACAAGTAACAGATATTATAATTACATCTTTGTCCGGATGGGAGAAGAAACCGTCATTCACAAACGGATTGCAGATGATATATGGAAAAATTTATATGAGTTTCCTATGATAGAAACCGATCGAGCAGTTTCGGAGGAAGAGTTTTATTCTTTGCCTCAGTTACATAATATGATTTCCTCAAACGACAAGCCAGTATTCAAATTGGTTCAGAAAGGAGTGAAGCACGTACTTTCGCATCGGATAATATATGCTAATTTTTATGAAGTAAATTTGCCTGAAGATTCAGAATCTTTTAAGAATTATCATAAAATAAAGATTAATGATATACATAAATTTGCGGTATCTCGCTTGATAAATCAGTTTCTTTCGCTAACTTTGTAGCAAACAAAGTAAGTTTTTAATTATGTCCTTAAATAAAGTTCAATTAATTGGTAATGTCGGGAAAGATCCGGACATAAGATATTATGATAGTAATCAAGCTGTAGCGAGTTTTCCTTTGGCTACTACCGAACGTGGCTATACTTTAGCAAATGGCACACAAGTTCCTGATCGTACAGAATGGCATAATATTGTTTTATGGCGAGGTTTGGCTCAGGTTGCTGAAAAATATGTTCATAAAGGTGATTTGTTATATATTGAAGGCAAGATACGAAGCCGTCAATATGACGATCAGAATGGTGTTCATCGCACTCGTGTAGAGATTTATGTTGATAATATGGAAATGCTTTCCAACAGAAGTAGTCAACGTCAACAAACTACTACAACGGCTAACGAAGTCTCACAGCCATTGGAAAATACGAATATGGCACAGGAATCATCAGATTCAAATAATTTGCCTTTCTAAAAAAGAAGTCTAACTAAATCTGATCTCTTTGGATTCTGATTCGTTCATATCAGAGATACAATCTCTATTCAATGGTGTTACGGTAATGGCACCGAGTTTTGGTGCTATTGTAGCACTTTTATTAGCTGTGATACTTTTAGGATGCTCTGCTTTTGTCTCTGCATCTGAAATAGCGTTCTTTTCTCTCTCCCCAAGTGATTTAAATGAAGTGGACAAGCAGGAAAATATGGTTGATAAACGTATTAAATCTTTATTAAATGATTCCGAACACTTATTAGCAACCATTTTGATAGCCAATGATTTTGTGAACGTAACAATCATTATGTTGCTGAACTATTTCTTCGCTAATATTATTTCGTGGGGAAATTCAGTGATTCTACAATTTGT
Source organism: Phocaeicola oris (assembly GCF_021295095.1). Taxonomy (GTDB): domain Bacteria; phylum Bacteroidota; class Bacteroidia; order Bacteroidales; family Bacteroidaceae; genus Phocaeicola; species Phocaeicola oris. Next base: position 274,171 of record NZ_JAJLQX010000001.1, on the reverse strand, counting down.
TGTTGTTACTATTATCCTGACTTTTCTGTTATTATTGTTCGGCGAAATCATACCTAAAATATATTCCGCCCAATATCCGTTAAAGTTTGCAAGGAAAGCCGCACACACATTGTGTATTCTAAAAAAAATATTTTCTCCATTATCTAATCTGCTGGTTCGATCTTCTTTCTTTATGAAGAAAGTGGTCGACAAGAAAAAATATAATATATCGGTTGATGACTTATCACAGGCTTTAGAACTGACGGATAAAAAAGAGATTTTCGACGAGAGTAATATTTTGGAAGGCATAATTCGCTTCGGTGGCGAAACAGCAAAAGAAATTATGACTCCTCGAATGGATATGGTAGGCTTGGAGATCAATACTACTTATCCTGACGTACTGAAGTGCATCGTTGATAATGTATATTCCCGAATTCCTATTTATTCCAAATCGCCTGATAATATAAAAGGTATTCTTTACATTAAAGATTTACTTCCTCATCTAAAAAAACCTGATAATTTTCGTTGGCAAAGCTTAGTTCGTTCGGCATACTTTGTTCCGGAAACAAAAATGATTGACGATTTGCTTCGTGAATTCCAGCAAAACAGAGTACACATGGCTATCGTTGTTGATGAATTTGGCGGAACTTCCGGCATCGTTACAATGGAAGATATTATAGAAGAGATTGTTGGTGAAATCAATGATGAATATGATGAAGATGAACGTAATTATGTAAAGCTGAACGACAATACATTTATCTTTGAAGGAAAAATTCTTCTGAGTGATTTTTATAAAGTACTTGACAGTGATACGAATATATTTGAGGATATAGAAGGTGACGCTGATACGTTAGCAGGTTTATTGCTTGAAATAAAAGGTGATTTTCCTCGCTTGCATGAGAAAATGGACTATAAGAATTTTCATTTTGAAGTGTTAGCTATGGACACTCGAAGAATTAAACAAGTAAAGGTTATTGTCGATTCTATAACTGAGTCTGCTGATAACGATGCCAAGGAAAAGAAGTCGAATACAGAAAAGAAAGAAGATTAAAGATGCCTCTTCTATATAAGAAACAAGATTCAGAGTTATTATATGGTATTTGGAAAGTAACCGAATCCAACGAGGAGTTGAGTTCTTTTTTAATTCATTCCCATTTCGATTATACAAATAACAGACAACGAATACAGGAAAAACTGGCAGTTCGTGTTCTGTTGAAAACGTTATTAAAAGATGAAGAAAGAAAGATAGAATATTATCTTTCCGGTAAACCTTATTTCTCTGATAATAAATGGCATATCAGTATTTCTCATACAAAAGGATATGTAGCTTTGGCACTTCATCCAACAAGTGAAATCGGTTTGGATATTGAACAATATAACGATCGGGTTCGTCGTGTTTCTTCTCGATTTATCCGTCCGGATGAGGAATCAACAGTTTCAAAAGCAATAGAACTGGAAGAAATAATCCCATCTCGTTCCAATGAAATATATGCCATGCTGCTTCATTGGTCGGCAAAAGAAACCATCTTTAAAATAATGGGAGAGATAGATGTCGATTTATTAAATAATATGCGCGTTTACCCTTTTGATCTCCGACAAAATGGAACCTTTCAAGCTCAGGAATTGGGGTCAACAGAAAAACAAATATTCCAAATTCATTATTTTCTATATCCTGATTTTGTTTTTACTTATACTGTTAGTTCCACATAATTACCTTCCGGATCTGCAAATGCCGATTCAAAATAACCATCACCGGTATATCGAGGATGGCTCAATATACAATACCCATCGTTATGCAATTGTTTAGTCAGTGCCAGAACTTTCTCTTCACTTCCCAACGATATGGCAAAATGTGCTAACCCTTTCATTTGATTTGGCAAAGAATCCGTTTTCTTTCCCTGACTCATTATTTCTAACCGAGTGTCTTCATCGTCAAAGGAGAGGAAATAAGAACGGAATCCTTTTTTCTCATTGATATAGACTTCATTAGCAGTCATGCCGAAATATTTCACGTAGAAATTACGCAATAATTCAATATCGTCTGCCCAAATCGCCAAATGCTCAATTTTCATTATCAACTTTTCTTTGTTTAAGATTTATTTTAATACTTATTTTTCTACTTCAATTTTCCATATTCTTCATCCGATACAGCTTCCAGCCAATCGGTACTCGAATTCTCTGCCGGTACGGCAAGTGCTATATGTTGGAACCATGAGTCTTTGGCTGCGCCATGCCAATGTTTTACACCTGCGGGAATATCGATGGTATCGCCCGGTTTAAGTTCCTGCACCGGTTTTCCCCATTCCTGATACCATCCTCTACCGGCTACACAGATTAGAATCTGCCCACCACCTTTATGGATGTGCCAATTATTCCGGCATCCCGGCTCGAAAGTTACATTATGAACCGGCAACTTACCTTCACCTGAAGCAATAGACGCAAGGTATGAATGGCCAATAAAGTATTTAGCGTAAGCAGTGTTAGGCTGCCCAAAAGGAAACACCAATTGTTCTTTAGTAATATTATATTTACTTATGTTTAATGATGCTTCAGATGATTCTGTTTGTTTTACAACCTCACGAATACAATTCAGCGCATTTAATGCGCGAGGATAACCAATAAAAGGGATATTATTGGAAATGACAGCAATAAGAAAATCTTTGTCGTTACCAACACTGAAGTTACCCATAATATGCGCTTTTAATTGCGATTCACAACCTCCTTGTGCGGCAATATAACAGAAAGTGATCATCTCGCGCTGCTTAATTGTCAATCCTTTTCGAGTGTAGTAATCACCAAAGCAATTATCGGCAAGCCATTCATTGATGTGACGCGAGTCTTCAGGAGCATTCTTCCACGATTCACGTATCCGCTCGCCGAAGATGTCTATTTGCACTTGGTTTCCTTTTTTACGACGGTTAGAAATAATGGTCTGACTCTGTGGTTCCAATGGTAATTCTATACCTCGCTTTTTAAAAACATGATTAGCGACTGTAAGAAACGGATAAACACGCCCAAGACCAAGGTAAGCAGTTGCCTGATAGATAATTTCTTTTACTTCAATTGGTGTCACTCCCTTATCAAGGGCATCTTGCAATAAAGGTTTGTAAACATCAACACCTTGACAACCAAGCAAAGTTGCCATATAACACATATAGCGTACGCGGTCGTCTATTTGTGTCTTCGTCTGATCGTACACTTCACCAAAAGCAAAACGGTCAAAACGTTCTGCAAATTCAGGATCATTCTTCATAAAATTGTTCTCTTTCAACATATTTACCTCCATTTTTTGTTCTGTAGTTTTTTGCGCGTACATTATACCCGATGCCATGAAGAAGCAGAGTAAGAGCACAAGACGTATTCTATTCATATATTTAATTATTTAACGAATTCTCTTATTCCATAGGCTGTTGGTGGGGGATAAGTATCTCTTCCGAAAGAGACGGTCATCATCCGGCAAAGTGATACGTATGAGTTAACCGGTTCATGCGGATGAGTTGGGCAATTCATGCGGATGAGTTGAGCGATTCATACGTATCACTTGGAGAGATGAACCGTTTCTCTCATTCCATTCTCCTTAATGTCGGATAAACTCATCATCTTTCACCCGAAAACCTTCATCTTTAATATAACGCTCAACTTTCATGTGTAAATCATATTTTTCGCGGAGAGTCGCTATCGTCTTCATCATAGGCGATGTATGATGAATGTCTATAGCTTCTTGACTGCTCCAACTGTCAATGAGCAGCACTGTTTCCGGATCGGAAATCGAGATAAAATACTCATAACGCAAATTACCCGATTCATTCCGTATGGCAGTTACAGTCCCACTGCTTTCCATTTCCTCAACAAACTTCCTTGCCGATCCGTTCTTCCCTGTATAATAAAGATTAACGGTAATAACTTTTTCCTCTGCGCTTTGAAGAGAATCGCCTTGTTTTGTCTTTTCCATATTTGGCTCTTGAGCATCTATTTTGGTGGATGATACTATCAAAACAGAAAGTAAAATCATTCTTAACGATATTCTCATATTATATTGTTTTTATTTACAAAGTTACAATATTTATTTATAAAGTGACAATAAAAATTGTTTCAAAAAGAGACCTTACCACATCAACATGATAAAAAAGAAAAGAAAAGACTTGGAGACATAGCCAAACGTCATCCGTATTAAAAATACCTACAAATCGACATCAACCGCCTCTGTCTGCACACCAAAAATGGGAGCAATCAGGTATTTTATATACAAAAATAGAAGTTCACACTCGCCCGTGAGAACTTCTATTACAACACAAAAACTAAACTAGACTTAACTAAACTATTCTATTTATCTAATCTTTCGATTAGAATAATCAATAAACTTCACAGCCTATTGACTACGCTACAAATATACGATCTTTATTTATAAAAATAAACTTTTTTGCTATTTTTTTTTATAAGAAATTACAGAAAAATTTTATATTATCAAATATCAAAGAGAATATCTTCAATAAAATGGACACGATAACACTTTGTTGACCATCAGCATTGAAGACATATTTATGAAAACATGAAAAAGCTCAGACCTTTTAATCTGAGCTTTATAACTAATTTTTTGGGATTAATTAATCGTAATCCTCAGAAGTATTCAATTTTTCTTTAATAGCATCAGCCTGCTTGTTGACTTTTTCTACAACATCGTCTTTAACGTTTGTCGCTTTGTCTTTTGCACGCTGTACATAATCGCATACCTCATCTTGCAAATCTTCAAGCTTGTGCTTCATGTCTCTTCTGAATCTCCGACCTTTTCTTGTCTGTGATAAGAAACCGAGAGCTCCACCAACAATCGTTCCCAGAGCCATACCTAAAAGAAATTCACCTTTTCTCATAATCTTTATTTTTTAAACTATAAATAACTATCCAACTGTTACAATAGAGAATCTAAACCTCTTATGCTTCATAATGTAAAACTACAAAATCTTCTTTTCATTTGCAATATTTATGACGCAAAAACAAATCTAATTTAAGAAAAATATATATATTCGCACTATCCTTTTAAATACGTTATCAAATGAAGATACTAAATTATGCTATTATAAGATGCGTCTGTGCATTGGCCGTAGGAATACTTCTTATTTTATTTCCTAATGAGATATCCATCTATCTTATTATATTAATAGGAGCTTTGTTTTTTATCCCAGGGATGTTTACTATCTTTTCATATTATATAAATAGGCAGAAACAAGGTTTGCCTTTTCCATTGTCAGGCATCGGAAGTGCTTTTTTCGGACTCTGGCTGATGGTTATGCCGGGGTTCTTCGCTAATATATTAATGTATGTCTTGGGTGCAGTACTTGTTCTTGCCGGTATCCATCAAATATCTCGACTTGTTGCCATAAAGAATCTGACAAAGGTATCGGGCGCATACTATTTCTTTTCTATATTAATTCTATTTGCAGGTGTTTTGGTTTTGGCTAATCCGTTTACAGCCCGAACTGTACCTATTATAATATTGGGTATGAGTGCTATTATTTACGCTATTACCGATATAATACGAATTATTCGATTTCGTAAATTTATAGAACAAGCTGAGAAAACGATTGTTGATGTGGAAGCAGAGGATGTGACTGACGCAGAGTCTGCATTCGAAAGAACAAAGTCAATTGAAAATTCTACAGACCAAGAACAAAAGATATAATATAGCATCTAAACAATGAAGAAGCACATTACATTAATAATTATTGTTGTTATCCTATTGTCTTTCTTTCCTTTATCTATTTTCCTTAAAGGGAATCTTTATGATAAGGGACTTGATGAGGAATGCGATACTTGTAAGGCAACAGCCATTCTTTGGGTGGATTATACCAGAGGACGAGAACTCCCTTTCCATGCTATAACACGGAACGTGAAAGTATATGCTGAAGTGTCTCCGTTCGGTAAAGTTGAAGTACTGAGTTACTGTAAAAAACAGACAATGAAAGTGGAGAGTTATTTGAAAAAGCGTCTGGAAGTATTTACAATCAGGAAAAATGTGATGGAACAAGGATATGTTAAACCCGGACGCCAATACTTGCAATTACATTATGTAGTCAACTGGATGAATTAAATATTATGAAGAAAATTACATTATTAAACATGGCACTTGTTGCCATAATGACATTCTTGTTCGCGGCTTGCGGACAGAAAGTGGGTGAAGAACAAGCCCTTCAGTTCAGCGATGTGAATAACAAAGCTGTTGAAAGTTCAGAATTTGATTTGGTAGCCGGTCAGCAACTGACTGCCAAAGGAGAGTATCAGAATTTTATTTTAAAAGGTAAGGCAATTGCCGACGCGGAAGGTGTAGCTTCCCTTCGATTCCACCAAGGATACGAAGTTCTTTTTCATAACGGACCAATAGATGGAACTCGTAAGACAGGAAGTTTATCAACGGTTCGTAACCTGTACCGTTCTTTAGCTACCGATGGTCAGCCTTTTGATTTTCAAATTGCTGTTCGTGGAAAGAACATTGAAGTGAGTATCAATGGAATGGATGTGGTTTGTTATACAGAGCCTGAGAATCCATATCGTATCCCGGAGAATGCAAATAAAATATTAAGTAAAGGACCAATTGTGCTGATAGGACAGAAGGGCGATGTTAAGTTTAGCGATTTAACTATCACTCCGTTAGATAAGACTGCAGTTAATCCTAACGATACCATGCCTGTTATTGATGAGCAGAACGATGAGATTATTAAGTTGCAACAGCAGAATTTCCCGGTTATTGATTACCATGTTCATTTGAAAGGTGGACTGACTAAGGAGATGGCGCACGCTATGTCTATGAATTATGGCATTAATTACGGTGTTGCTCCAAATCTTGGCGAAGGTGGAGTAGGACGTATGCTTGCTAACGATGCCGAAGCATACGATTATTTTAATGAAGTTAAAGATATGCCGTTCTTGCGTGGCGCGCAGGGTGAAGGACGCCGCTGGTCAACTGTCTTTTCTAAGGAAGCATTAGGCTTGTTCGACTATTTGTTTACTGACGCCATGACCATTGTCGATCATAAAAACCGTATATCCCGTATTTATCATCCGGAAGAAGTGAAGCGTGAAGGTTTAAATATGGAACAATATATGGATCTCATCGTTGATCAGATTGTGAAAATTTTAACCAATGAGCCTGTCGATATTTATGCCAATGCTACATATATTCCTGATGACATGCAGGCTGATTATGATAAGTATTGGACAGACAAACGTGTAAACAAAGTACTTGATGTATTAGAAAAATATCATATCGCATTGGAAATCAGTCCGCGATATAAGATACCCAGTATAGCTATTATTAAGAAAGCTAAAGAGCGTGGTTTGAAGTTCACTTTTGGAACGAACAATGTGGACGCTAATTTTGGAAAGTGTGAGTATGCTATTCAGGCTATAAAGGAATGTGGTATTACTGCCGATGATATTTGGTTTCCGCCAATGAGTATTCGTAATACTCGCCAAGCAGTTGATTATAATCATTTTGGGCAAAAAAAGTAATATGAAAAAGATTCTTTCTCTCCTTTTAATAAGTGCCGGTATTGTTATTTCGGCATGTAGTCAGGAAAAGTTTGCAACCGTCAGCGCAGAAGAATTTGCTAAGATTATTGATTCCGATACCATTCAGTTGCTGGATGTGCGAACTGATAGCGAATATGTAGCCGGTCATATTAGAAACGCGATGAATATTGATATGAAAGCAACTGATTTCCTCGATCAAGCAAAAGAATTGTTAACGACAGATAAGCCGGTTGCAGTATATTGCTTGGGAGGTATACGCAGTGCCAAAGCAGCTACTCTGTTAACTGAAGCCGGTTATAGGATGATTAATTTGGGCGGTGGAATTAAAACATGGAAAAAGTCTATGGGAGAGGACTCCTTGGAAAAGTCGGATAAGAACGGTTACATTGTTTTCGATGGTGACGAAGCGCCAGACTTTACCATTACACTGGTCGATGGGAAACAAGTTACACTGAGTAAGCTCCGTGGAAAAGTGGTTATGTTACAGTTTACAGCCAGTTGGTGTGGTGTATGCCGAAAAGAGATGCCGCATATAGAAAGTGAAATTTGGCAGCAATACAAGGATGATCCGAATTTTGTTTTAATAGGCATCGACCGTGACGAACCAATTGAGACAGTGAAGAAGTTTGCTGAGCAAACCGGTGTGACGTATCCGCTTGGATTAGACCCTGGAGCCGAAATCTATGCAAAATATGCTGTACGAGAGTCGGGCATTACACGTAATGTTTTGATTAATAAAGAAGGAAAGATTATGATGCGCACCCGTCTTTATAAGCCCGAAGAATTTGCCGATTTGGTAAAGAGAATCGATGATGAGCTAAAGTAAACTTTGTCATATATATCAGATAGGTAGGTCATACGGATCTACCTATCTTTTTTTCTTTATAAATTGAAAAAGTGATACGTATGAGTTGAGTAATTCATGCGGATGAGTTGAACGATTCATGCGGATGAGTTGAACGATTCATGCGGATGAGTTGAACGATTCATGCGGATGAGTTGAACGATTGATATGCATCAGTTGAGCGACTTTGTTTATGAATGACATCTTATCAATAGAAAACAAAAGAAGCTCCCTTTGAAAGGAAGCCTCTTTATTAAAATAACATCGTTTATTTAGGTTGTAATGGAATTACATTTTCCAAATCTTTAGAAATTTCAGCATCACTCAACTCATAATTCTGCAAGTTACCTGCTAAGAATTGGTCGTAAGCAGTCATATCAATCAAGCCATGTCCGGAAAGGTTGAAGAGAATAACCTTGTCTTCGCCCGTCTCTTTGCATTTTTTTGCCTCACGAATGGTAGCTGCAATAGCATGACATGATTCAGGAGCAGGAATAATTCCTTCGGTCTGAGCAAACAAAACACCGGCTTCGAATGACTCTAACTGTTTAATATCAACAGCTTCCATGAGTTTATCTTTCAATAACTGTGAAACAATGACACCGGCACCATGGTAACGTAAGCCACCCGCATGAATGTTGGCCGGTTGGAAGTTATGTCCTAATGTATACATAGGAAGTAATGGCGTATAACCAACCTCATCACCATAGTCATACTCAAATTTTCCACGAGTAAGTTTAGGACAAGATGCAGGCTCTGCAGCAATGAAACGAGTCTGTTTGCCTTCCAAAATCTTATGGCGCATGAATGGGAAAGATATACCTCCAAAGTTTGAACCGCCACCGAAACAAGCGACAACGATATCAGGATATTCCCCCGCCATCTTCATTTGTTTTTCTGCTTCCAGACCAATAATTGTCTGATGCAAAGCAACATGATTTAGAACAGAACCTAAAGTGTATTTACAGTTCGGAGTATTCATGGCTAATTCAATAGCTTCAGATATAGCGGTACCCAAAGATCCCTGATGGTTAGGATATTTGGTAAGGATATCCTTTCCTGCGCGAGTTGACATAGATGGCGATGCGGTGACAATAGCACCGAATGTCTGCATCATACTACGTCGATAAGGCTTTTGCTCATAACTGATCTTAACTTGGAATACGGCAGCTTCCAGGCCAAACACCTTGGCGGCGTACGATAAAGCTGCTCCCCACTGTCCGGCACCTGTCTCCGTAGTGATATTGGTAACTCCCTGAATCTTACAATAATAAGCCTGAGCAAGGGCAGAGTTCAATTTATGTGAACCTACCGGACTGACACTCTCGTTCTTGAAATAAATATGTGCCGGAGTACCCAATGCTTTCTCCAGTCCGTATGCACGAACCAAAGGTGTGCTACGATAAAATTTATACTTTTCAAGAACCGGTTCGGGGATTTCTATCCATGCGTCTTCCTGATTCAATTCCTGATAACAAACTTCTTTAGCAAAAATAGGGAAGAGATCTTCCGGCTTCAAAGGCTTTTTTGTTTTAGGATTCAAAGGAGGCAGAGGTTTGTTAACCATATCAGCCTGAATATTATACCAATACTTTGGAATTTCTTCTTCCGATAAGAAAAAACGTTTTTGTTTATTGCTCATTCTATTAAAAAATTAATATTATAGTTCTTTTTGATTGACAAATGTAGTTAAAAAATAGTAGAAATTAGTAACTAATGATAGAAAGTTCTTAGAAAATGAAAATCTTTGTTCTTTCCTTGCAAGTACCAATCTATTTCTGTTATTTTGTGAGAATAAAATGAAAGTTATGAGATATCTTACTATACTGTTACTTGGAGCATTCTTTATGACTGGTTGTAAAAATACAAAGACGGAGGATATGAAAGCAAAGAAACAATTGATGTATCAGATTGACAGTGTTGACAAACAAACCGGTGTTCAACGCATGAAGAGTTGGTTGGTTGAACAGGAAATTGTCGCGGGTACTAAACACTATCAATTATATATCAATCGTATTCCAAGTGATTCTCTACCACTTGTAAAGTCGGATATGGGAACTTTTAGCGACAATGTGATAATTGTTACCATTACTCGTCAGGATCATTCCCGTTTGTTTAGCAAAACATTTGTAAAAAGAGATTTTTCTTCTTTCTTATCTGATAATTATTTGAATAAAACCATTCTCGAAGGAGTGGTATTTGATGTAGAGAAAACCGAAAAAGCTAACGGAAATATAATTTTAGCTGCCAGCGTAAGCTATCCCGGCAGTGACTTATACATACCTTTTTCAGTTACCATTACACCATTCGGAAAAATGAGTATCGATAAAGATGAAGATGCTGTCGACATACCTGTTACAGTAGTCGATAGCGTCGAAAGTTCTGAGGATTAATCCATTTGCCGGTATCCTTTGGCCAATCCGCCTTCACTGGTTTCTTTATATAAAGAAGGCAGGTCGTGTCCTGTTTGTTTCATGACTTCGACTACCTTATCGAATGATACACGATGACGTCCGTCGGTGAACGATGCATAGATGTTTGCGTCAAGAGCTTGAACTGCCGCATAAGCATTACGTTCGATACATGGAATTTGAACCAGTCCGCATACAGGATCACAAGTCATTCCCAAATGATGTTCAAGCGACATTTCAGCGGCATACTCTATTTGCGCTGGACTACCTCCAAATAATTGGCACGAAGCGGCAGATGCCATAGAACAGGCAACTCCTACTTCAGCTTGACAACCGGCTTCAGCTCCCGAAATAGATGCATTTCTTTTAACAACATTAGCGATTAATCCGGCAGTCGCCAAAGCTCGTAGAATACGGGTGTCGCTGAATCCATGATTTTTTTGAAGATGATACAGCACGGCAGGCAATACACCACACGAACCACAGGTAGGGGCAGTAACAATCAGCCCTCCCGACGCATTTTCTTCACTTACCGCTAAAGCATAAGCAAAAACCAATCCGCGCGAGCGGAGGCTATCTTTATACCCCATTGATTTTACATAATAAGTGGGTGCTTTACGCTGAAGATGAAGCGGACCGGGTAACACACCTTCATGATCCAACCCACGTTCAATAGATTGTTTCATTACGTTCCATACTTCGTCCAAATAATTCCATATATTGGAATCTTCACATTGATCGACGTATTCCCAATAAGTTTTTCCCGTATGTTCACACCAATAAAGAATTTCTCCCATCTTGTTCATATCGTAAATGTCGGGAATGGAACGATCGTCAAAACCTTCTTCTGCCAAGGCACCACCACCTACACTGTAAATAGTCCATTCATCAGTCATTTTTCCTTTCTTATCTTTCGACTTGAAAGTCATGCCGTTAGGATGGAATGGGAGGAAGACATGTGATTTCCAGATAATTTCAGTAGGAGCGGCCGGCTCAAGCACATTGAGAATCGCCTTATCGGTCATGTGTCCCTTTCCGGTTGCAGCCAGACTCCCATAAAGCGTTACTTCGAAACTTTTTGCCTCCGGATGCTTGGCAAGAAATTTCAAAGCTGCACGACGTGGACCAATAGTATGACTGCTTGATGGTCCGTTACCTATTCTATATAATTCGCGTAATGATTTCATTTAATTATTTAAATTGATTGCAAAAATATGAAATTATCTGTTATTCTATTCTTTATTTTCCTTTAAACTAAATCGACAACGGTAATACCGGCTCCTCCGAATTGAACATTCTCATCCTCGAAATGAGCAACTCCGGGAACTGTAGCCAAGTATTGTCGGATTAATGTCCGGAGAATTCCCGATCCGGTTCCATGAAGAATACGAACTCTGCTAACACCCAGAAGAATAGCATCATCTATGAAATAAGTTACCGCGTGAATAGCTTCTTCACCTCGCATTCCACGAACGTCGAAATCTTGTTTGAAATTCAGTTTCTTTTCATATACTTGGTCTTGCGTTTGTGTACTGACAAACGTGCTTTTCGCAATGGGTTGATTGGCTACTTTTTGTTTTGCGACATGTTCTAATCGATCAACCTTTATGTTGGTTTTTAGTATTCCGAAGACTACAATCGCATTGTTACCGTTTATTTCACTAACCTTTCCAATGACGGTCTGACCTTTAATCTTTACCGAATCCCCCACCTGAATGGGCAATTCTTTCTTTTCGATAGAAGTGATCGCCGTTTTTGGCATCTTTTTCTCTTTATGCTCTTGCTTCTGTTGCTGTTTTCTACGCAACTTCTGCATTTTCTGTTCTATCTTATCATCATTAAAAACCTCTTTAACTTGAGACTTATAATCCTCTAATTGTTTACGGACGATTTTCGTTTGTTCTTTTTCAGCTTGAGCCTCTCTAATCGCTTTAATAGTACTTTCGATCCTGGCATTCGACTCTTTCAACAGTTCTTCGGCATCATCTTTCGCCTTTCGAATAATTTCCTTTCTGTTCTTGTCGAGTTCTTGAATCTCAGCCTCATATTTGGCAATAATCTCTTCCATTCGTTTTTCTCGCAGACGAATATTCTGTCGTTTGGTTTCCCAATAACGTTTATCTCTAACGATGTCTTGCAAGTACTTATCCGAATTGATATAGTCCTGACCAACAATAGCAGACGCGTCAGTAATCACATCATCGGGCAGACCAATTTTTCGGGCTATCTCCACAGCAAACGAACTTCCTGGATTACCTATTTGCAATTGAAAAAGAGCTTGCATTAAATGACGGTCGTAAAGCATAGCGCCATTTACAATACCTTCATGATCTTCGGCGTAATGCTTTAGATTCTGATAGTGAGTTGTAACAACTCCGAAAGTATTTTTTTCATTGAATCGTTTCAATAAAGCTTCTGCTATGGCACCTCCAATCTGAGGTTCTGTTCCACCTCCAAATTCATCAATCAGAATCAAACTGCGTTCATTACAAGATTTCAACATCATCTTCATATTAGTCAGATGAGAAGAATAAGTGCTCAAATCGTCCTCTATACTTTGCTCGTCACCAATATCAATAAATAAACTATCGAATATACCTGTTTTACTACTTTCCGCCATTGGAACGAGCATACCGCATTGGAGCATATATTGAAGTAACCCGACAGTTTTTAGACAAACGGACTTGCCTCCTGCGTTTGGTCCGGAAATGATAAGAATACGTTGTGTCTTATTCAGTTCAATGTCTAAAGGAACGATTTTCTTTCCATGCTTTGCAAGAGACATCTGAAGAATGGGATGAATAGCTGTTCCCCAATCAAGAATCAATTCATTATTAAATTCAGGCTTCAAACTCTTTGTTTGGATGCTGAATAGAGCTTTCGCACGAATAAAATCAATCTCAGCAAGAAATTCGTATGATTGCAGTATTTCCGGAATTTGTGGACGAATGACACAAGAGAATTCCGTAAGGATACGAATTATTTCTCTTCGTTCATCGTTTTCTAATTCACGGATTTTATTATTTGCTTCAACAACTTCCTCAGGTTCTATAAAAACGGTTTTACCGGATGACGATTCATCGTGAACAATACCTTTAATTTTTCGCTTTAATGCCGGAACCACAGGAATAACCAATCGTCCATCGCGAAGAGTAGGAGTGATATCTTTGTCAATATAACCTTCCGATTGAGCACTCCTTAAAATGCTATTCAGTGTATGTGAAATACTTCCTGCCATTTTGACCAGTTCTCTTCGAATATCACTCAGGGCTGGGGAAGCATTATCTCGAATCTTTCCGAACTTGTCAAGAAGTTGATTGATTTTATTAATCAGTTGAGGAAAAACCTGAATATTACCTGTTAACTTACATAATGCCGGATAAGGAACGTAATCTGTTTTATCGTCTTCATCTTCTTTTTTAGTAAGAAAACAAATAATATCACGTATTGTTTCCAGAGAACGCCTTAAGTCGAAGAGTTCTTGTTCATCTAAATACATCCTCTCTAAACGGATTCGTTTCAAAGAAGAACGCACATCAATGAAATATTGAGAAGGAAAATTACTTTCCTCCTGAATAATGCGGACGAACTCAGCGGTTTGATCGAGCTTGCTGTTTATATCATCGAATTGATTGGAAAATGTCATCTCATCCACCCTCTGCATGCCAAGAGTGCTCAGACAGTTACTTTTTAATAACTGTCGGATATAATCGAATCCTATCTTTTGTTCGTAGTTTTTCGGATATACCATTATTACCTTATTATATAAGGGTACAAAATTACTATACAAAAAGATTTATTGCAAAATTCAGAAGAGTTATTTGTTTTAGTTGTAGAAAGCGTTTAAATTTGCAAGTCAAAAAGGGAGAGATGCCGGAGTGACCGATCGGACCGCACTCGAAATGCGGCATACGGGTAACCGTATCCAGGGTTTGAATCCCTGTCTCTCCGCTGGAAAAGCAAAAGGAGTTGAGATTTTATCCCAACTCCTTTTAATTTTATTGAGGTACCTGGCAGATTCGAACTGCCGTACACGGTTTTGCAGACCGCTGACTAAGCCACTCATCCAAGGTACCATTCGCCTTGATTGTTTCATTCAGCGGTGCAAATATAGGCTTAAGTTTCGGAATCACCAAATCTTATTTCCGTTTTTTTTCTAAAGATAGAGATTTGTCTTAACTTTGTTTCGTGTTTAAAAAGAAAGTTCAGTCGTATATCAACCGGAAATCACTCATTCTTCCGGAACAGAAGGTGATAGTGACACTGAGTGGCGGACCGGATTCCGTTGCTTTGTTACGTGTATTGCTTGCATTACATTATCATGTGATTGCAGCCCACTGCAATTTCCATTTACGTGGCATAGAGTCGGACAGGGATGAGGAGTTTGTTCGAAATCTCTGTAATCAAGTGCACGTACCACTTTATGTAAAGTCTTTTAAAACGATCGATTACGCTAATGAAAACCATTTGTCTGTTGAGATGGCTGCCCGTGAACTTCGTTATACTTGGTTCGATGCTTTGAAAACTGAAACGAATGCTGATGTAATTGCCGTAGCTCATCATCGTGATGACAGTGTGGAGACTATTCTTTTAAACCTTATTCGTGGAACGGGAATAAACGGACTTCGGGGGATTCAAGCAAAGAACGGATATATTATTCGACCGCTATTGGAAGTAAGCAGGGATGAGATGTTAACTTATCTGGACGAACTACATCAGAGTTATGTAACGGATAGTACAAATTTAATTGATGAAGTGAAACGTAATATTATCCGATTGGATGTGATGCCCATTTTAAAAAGAATGAATCCTTCTGTGAACGATGCAATCATAGATACAGCAAATCATCTGTCTGATGTGGCAAAAGTCTATAATGTTGCAATAACTGAATCGAAACATCGCGTATTATTAAAAGATGAAGAGGATGAAAAGATCATTGATATTGCTCAATTAAAAAGAGAGATTGCTCCTTCCTCCGTTTTATTTGAAATCTTGTCTCCTTTGGGATTCAACTCTGCTCAGATTAAAGATATTATTCAGAGTCTTGACGGTCAATCCGGAAAACAATTCTCGTCTAAAGAATGGGATATAGTTCGAGATCGAACTGAAATTATTGCTTTTAATAAGAATCATCAAGTTATTATCCCTCAATTAGATATTAAAATAGTTAATTATGATGCTGATTTTCAAATCAAGAAGGATAAACATTTAGCTTATTTAGATGCCGACAAGCTCCATCTGCCACTTACTGTCCGTCATTGGAAGCATGGGGATAAGTTTGTTCCCTTCGGAATGAAAGGAACAAAGAATGTATCCGATTATTTGACAGATCGGAAATTCTCTTTGTTTCAAAAGCAGCATCAGTTCGTGGCTTGCTCAGGTTCCGATATTGTCTGGTTGATTGAGGAGCGTATTGACAATCGTTATTGCGTGACTGAGGATACTTGCCGTGTTGCAATTGTTTGTTTAAAGTAGCATTATTCCGTTCAGAATGCGTCCTGATTTTTTCCCTAACCGACGTGCAGAGAAAAAGTCTTCATTATTATAATAAGTACAAATGCCACTCACTTCAATATGTTTATCAAGTACACCTTTCGAAAGCAGTATCTGACGATTGGCTTCCCATAAATCGATGTGCCATTTATTGTAATGTCTGGCTATTAAACGCATATCAAATCCGGCATGATGAAATGTATCGTACACTTCATTGCCAACTTCAAAGGCTGCAAGTGAAATGCTTGGTCCAATACATGCCAAAATGTCGGAAGAATTACAATCGTATCTCTGCTTTAACGCATCAATCGTAGTTTCTATAATACGAATTACCGTACCCCTCCAACCGGAATGAACGGCTGCAACCACATGCTTTGCAGAATCATAAAGAAGTATGGGTACACAGTCGGCCGTAGACACGCATACACATACTTTCGGAATATTTGTTACTACGGCATCTACATCCTCCAAGTTATATTCAGTATCTTTATCTTCTATAAAACATATTGTATTTTTATGGCACTGACGCGGAATGATGTAACGATCCGGCTGATTCGGCAAGGAGCCGGAGAGTAGTTGTAAGTTCCTGTTAACATGTTCCGGTGAATCTCCTCCGTGAATGGTGCAGTTAAATGTAGCGTATGTTCCATCACTAACTCCTCCGTGACGAGTAGTTGAGAAAGCTGTCATTTCGGGGTGCGAATCGAATAGGCGATAAGTAATGTAGTGTTTATCTATTTGATAGCTCATTTTCTTTTCTTTAATGCTTGCTAAATATAGTTTCTCTGTCTTTTGCCCAAAAGTACATTTTCCGTTTTTTTCATATCAATTATTAATTTGGTTACGAAGTTAAGAAAATTATCTCGTATATTTGTCCCAAATATCGTTTAAAGGTAAAGAGAATGAAAGTTTTAGGCAATATAATCTGGTTGATTTTTGGTGGAGCAGAAACAGCTATTGAGTATTTCTTGGCAAGTGTTGCTCTGATGATTACAATCATTGGCATACCTTTCGGATTACAAACGCTAAAGATTGGGATGTTATGCTTGTGGCCTTTTGGTTCGAAAGTCCGTCCGGCAGCCGGTCAGCCGAGTTGTCTTAGTACGTTGATGAATCTTATCTGGTTCTTCATAGGCGGTATATGGATAGCCCTTACGCATGTATTTTTCGGAATACTTCTTTATATTACCATTATTGGCGCTCCATTTGGGAAGCAACACATGAAGATGGCACACATTGCGCTGACTCCTTTTGGGCGTCAGATAGTGCGGTAGTTATTCTACATTCTTACGTATCGAAATAATAGCTTTCTCTCAAAGTCGTGTGTATCCATCTAAAAAGAACTTTGCAAATTCATTAAACTCATATCATGATATATAGAAACAAAAGAAAAGGCGACTTATCAAGCCGCCCTTTTATCATCAAAATAGATATTAGTTTTCTTTCTTATCAAGGCTGATAACTTTCCATATTCCGGCAGCAAGAGCACCGCCAACGAAAGGGCCAACAATAAATACCCAAAGTTCAGCAAGAGCCTGACCACCTTGAAAAAGAGCAGGACCGATAGAGCGCGCCGGATTAACAGATGTTCCTGTATAATGGATACCGACCAGATGAATAAGGATTAAAGAGAGGCCAATAGCCAAGCCTGCAAAATTGTTAGTCGCGCCGTTAGTCTTTGCAGTTGCGCCTAACACAACGAGAACAAAAATACAGGTAAGCACAATTTCTACGAATAAACCATTAGTTGTACCTGCCGCACAAGCGTTTGCACCGGTTGTTGTGCCTTGAGCCAGCCCCGGAGATGTAGCAACGATGCCAGCCAAAACAGCAGCGGCGATAATAGCGCCAATAACTTGGAAAACCATATACATAGCTGCGTCTTTACCGCTCATTCTTCCACTAAGGAATACTCCTAAAGTGATAGCCGGATTGATATGACAACCGGAAATACCGCCAATGGTATATGCCATAGCAACAACTGATAAACCAAACGCAACAGCTGTCCCCCCACAACCGAAGCCGCATCGGAACCGCAATTCAAACTAACAGCTGCACTGCAACCCAAAAATGTTAATACAAACGTACCAACTAATTCTGCTAAATACTTTTTCATAACTATAATTATTTAAGAAAATAATATTATCAGACATCAAATGTAGCGGAAATAAAGAAAGAATCAAATTTTTTAGTTACTTTTTTAATTTTTATGACAAATAAAAAAAGTCGAATGATTTATAACGACCATTCGACCCTTTTGCTTGTAAAAGACAGCTTATTATTCCTTAATCATATTCACACTTCGCTTGATGAATTCACTCAAAGCTTCACCTTTCAACAGATTATTCTGAAGAAGTGCCAGATCAATCAATTGATGAACAATTTGATTATCTTTAGCATATTCGGTGATAATGGCATCTTTCTGCGTTTTCTTTTCATTTAGAGTTTTATTGATATTATCTAACTCATCTTTCTCGCTCTGTGGTACTTCATCATCTTTCTTTCCCTGCCGAGCTGCCCAAAGTTCATCATGACGTTTCCGGATGGTAGTCATCTCAACATCAATAGGAGTAAGAGCAGCTTTACATGATTCTTCTGCCTTATTCAATAAATCTTTAATCAGATGATGGTCGGAGTTCAAAACAACGGTATACATATCAGGCATCTGGCCATAGTATCCCATTCCTGCCTGAATATTTGCCATATCTTTCATACGACGCATATATTCGCTTTGAGTAATAATAATCGGTTCATTGTTTTCACCCATAGACTCCGTCATAACATGAAAATCCATTTTTTCGTTCTTAGGCAATTGTGAACTGAACATGGTAGAGAGAAGGCTATTCTCCGCTTTCTCCAATTCATCTTTTGTAGAATCTTTCTTAGGAATCAAACGCTCGACAGTATCACTATCAACACGGACAAAACGAGTCTTGTCTAACTTCTGTTCTAACATGTTGACTACAGCAACATCTATTTCGCCATCCATCAACAATACGTTATATCCCTTGTTGTTTGCAGCTTGTATAAAGCTATACTGCTCATCTTTATTATTGGCGTAAAGATAGACTATTGAACCGTCCTTATCAGTCTGCTCACCTTTTATCAATTCCTTATATTCATCCAAGGTATAGTATTTTCCTTCCGTATCTTTTAAAAGGTTAAACTTCGTAGCACGCTCATAAAAATCCTCTTGTGTCAGCATTCCGAAGTTAATGAAAATCCTAAGATTATCCCACTTTTGTTCAAATTCAGATCGGTTATCCTTAAATATCTGATCTAAGCGGTCGGCTACCTTCTTTGTAATATATGTAGAGATTTTTTTTACGTTGGAATCGCTCTGTAAATAAGAACGGGACACATTCAGAGGTATATCCGGAGAATCGATGACGCCATGAAGCAATGTCATAAACTCAGGAACAATGCCTTCGACAATGTCAGTTACAAAAACCTGATTACAATAAAGCTGGATTTTATTCTTCTGGAGTTCAACATGGCGATGAACTTTCGGGAAATAAAGGATACCGGTCAAATGGAAAGGATAATCCACGTTCAAGTGAATCCAAAACAGAGGATCGTCGGCCATAGGGTAGAGGTCGTGATAGAATTTCTTATAGTCTTCGTCTTTCAAATCGGCCGGACGTTTTGTCCATAACGGATCTACATCGTTAACAATTAAATCTTCGGCAGTTTCAACCTGCTTACCGTCTTTCCATTCTTTCTTTTTTCCGAAAGCAATAGGAACAGGTAAAAAGCGACAATACTTATTTAACAGTTCACTGATTCGTGACTCCTGCAAAAATTCCCGACAGTCGTCATCAATATGAAGGATAATATCGGTACCACGATCAGCTTTATCGGAATCTTCCAGCACAAACGAAGGAGAACCATCGCAAGTCCAATGAGCAGCTTTGGCATCTTGCTTATACGATTTGGTAATGATTTCTACCTTTTTAGAAACCATAAACGCAGAATAGAATCCTAAACCGAAATGCCCAATGATAGCATTTGCGTCATTCTTATATTTCTCCAGAAAATCATTGGCGCCGGAAAAAGCAATCTGATTAATATACTTGTCAATTTCTTCGGCTGTCATGCCAATACCCCGATCGGAAATAGTTAATGTGTCTTTTTCCAACTTAACATGAACGGTTAAATCGCCAAGCTCATCTTTGAATTCGCCGGACTGAGCCAGTGTCTTTAACTTCTGAGTAGCGTCAATTGCGTTAGAAACTATTTCGCGAAGAAAAATCTCATGATCGCTATATAAAAACTTCTTAATAACGGGGAATATATTTTCTGTTGTAACCCCAATATTACCTTTTTGCATAATCTGTTGTTTTTATTATTTGTTTTGTTGACTGATATGACAAACAAAATGCCAGAAGTGAGTGCTTCTGACATTTTGTCTATACTATCTGTCCAACTATTACTTAATTGACATAACTAATTTGTTTTTATCCTTATCGTAGGTCGCAAGAATAGTGTCGCCTGAGGTGAGTTCGGAATTAAGGATGAACTCTGACAATTCATCTTCTATGTATTTCTGAATAGCTCGCTTCAACGGACGGGCTCCGTATTCTACATCATAACCCTTTTCGGCAACGAATTTCTTTGCCTCATCGTCAATTACAAAGTGATAACCGATCTTATCAATACGGTCGACCAACCCTTTTAGCTCAATATCTATAATCTTAATCAGCGAATCCATATTCAACTGCTCGAAATTTATCACTTCATCCAGACGGTTCAGAAATTCGGGAGCAAAACGCTTATGCAAAGCTTTGTCAATGATAGAATTACTGTAACTCTCCATAGTTTGCTCCGTTCCGGCTGTAAAGCCAATGCCTTTACCGAACTCTTTCAACTCCCGACTGCCCACATTGGATGTCATGATAATAATGGTATTTTTAAAGTCGATGGTACGACCTTGACCATCGGTCAGACGACCTTCATCCATTACTTGGAGCAAGATATTATAGACATTTTGATGTGCTTTTTCTATCTCATCAAGTAATATGATAGAGTAGGGCTTGCGACGAACTTTCTCTGTCAATTGACCGCCTTCTTCAAAACCGACGTATCCCGGAGGCGCGCCAATCAGACGGGAGACGTTAAAGTCTTGCATATATTCACTCATATCTACCCGAATAACGGCATCTTTTGATCCGAACATGAGTAAAGCCAATTGCTGGGCTAAATAGGTTTTACCAACTCCAGTAGGACCTACGAACATGAATGTTCCAATAGGGCGATTCGGCTCTTTAAGACCTAAACGATTGCGTTGAATAGCTTTCACAAGTACATCAATCGCTTTATCTTGACCGATGACTTTTGATTTCAAATCAGATTTCATCGTCAACAGACGCTTTCCTTCCGACTGAACCATACGTTGAATAGGCACGCCCGACATTTGAGATACAATATCTTCTATCTGACTTTCGTCAACAATCTGACGATTCTCTTTCATTTGCTGTTCCCATTGGTCGCGCAATGCGTCTAATTGCAAACCTAACGTCTTTTCTTTATCACGATAGTTGGCTGCAAGTTCAAAATTCTGATCTTTAACCGCTTGGTTTTTTAAGACCTTCATTTGCTCAATGCGCTTTTCCTGCTGTTCCAACTCTTTCGGAGCTGCTATATTAATAAGGTGTACGCGCGATCCTGCCTCATCAAGCGCGTCAATAGCTTTATCAGGGAAAAAGCGATCATTGATATAACGCTCAGTTAACGAAACACACGCTTTCAGTGCAGCTTCGGTATAAGTCACATTATGGTGATCCTCGTATTTATCTTTAATCTGTTCAAGGATTTGGAGTGTTTCTTCCGGCGTCGTAGGCTCAACAATAATCTTCTGGAAACGACGTTCCAGAGCACGGTCTTTTTCTATACTCTGACGGTATTCATCCAAAGTGGTTGCTCCGATACACTGAATTTCACCTCTGGAAAGAGAAGGCTTCAGCATATTTGCGGCATCCATAGAACCGGCTGCCGAACCGGCACCGATAATCGTATGAATTTCATCGATAAACAAAATGATATTCGTATTCTTTTTTAACTCGGCAAGGATAGAACGCAAACGTTCTTCAAACTGTCCGCGATATTTTGTTCCTGCTACCACCGCAGCCAAGTCGAGCGATACTACTCGTTTATCGAACAGTATGCGCGATACTTTCCGTTGAACAATTCGCAAAGCAAGTCCTTCTACTATAGCAGACTTTCCAACCCCCGGCTCACCAATTAAAACCGGATTGTTTTTCTTGCGCCGTGTAAGGATTTGAGCTACTCGCTCTATCTCTTTGTCACGTCCTATAACAGGATCAAGCTTTCCTTCTTCAGCCATTCTGGTTAAATCCGTTCCAAAAGCATCGAGAGCAGGCGTGTCATTCTTTGGTTGGTGAATACGAGTCTGTTGTTGAGTCCCCATCGGGCCATTTATATTACTGTGTGGCATATTCTCATCATCATCATCTTCATCCTCGCTAAACCCCAATCCGTTATGAACATCCGGCTTCAACGAAAGTTGATCGTACACATTCTGATAAGTAACACCGTATGTTTCCAGCAGATTCCGCGCGTCGTTCTTGTCAAGTTTCATAATTGCCAGAAGAATATGCTCAGAATCGGCAATTTCACTATTCAGCAGTTTTGATTCAAGTATGCAGAGTTTTAAAACGCGCGAAGCTTGTTCATTAAAGTTTATGTCTTCGTTTGTTGTATTCTCATTTACCTTTGAGTGGAGTTTTAATAGTTCCTCAATACTTCTTTTCACTTCCGCCAAGTTGACATGAAGCGCGTTGAGAATATCTATGGCCTTTCCTTCCCCTTCACGAATCAGTCCCAGCAATAAGTGTTCTGCGCCAATATAATCGTTTTGAAGGCGATATGCTTCCTCCTTGCTATAAGTTATTATGTCGGTCACCCGTTGTGAAAATTGATTCTTCATAAAATTAACCTCCTAAGTCTAATTTTTCTAATTACAAATATACACTTTAAAATTTACATCTATCAATGAAATCATTATTTCTTTCTTTTAGACAAATAACGTGCCAAAAAAAGAAATTTAATCTTTTTAAAAAGACGAGTTATTCCAATTTTCTGAACAATTAAGTCTCTCACCATTCGTGATAAACGCTTGTCACGATAGGTGAGAGATGTTTACCACCTATCGTGAGAGACCTTTGCCACAACTGGTGAGAAGTTTAGTTTATAAGAAAACACGATTAGTTTTTCAAAGGTTATGATTAATTCGTCCCATATAATTGCTATTTCGCAAGCGAAAAATATCTGTTGAGGATAAATATTCTTACGCGGTGATTCATGTATAGGCCAATTTATTTTATCTATACCTTATTTATATAGTACACCTGATGAATTAGTTTAGTATAAATCGGCAAGAAGATTTAACATTCGATGTAAATTGTCCTAAAAACAAGTAAAGAAACAACTTTTTTGCCTAAATCTTTTCGTATATGGGGTAAAAGTCGTATTTTTACAAGGTTTTTTAGATATTATAAATAAGGTACTATTTTAAATGCAAGATCAAGACAGAATTATAAAGGTTAACATCGACGAGGAAATGAAGTCATCGTACATTGATTACTCTATGTCAGTAATCGTTGCTCGTGCCCTCCCAGATGTTCGTGATGGATTTAAGCCGGTTCATCGACGTATTCTCTATGGTATGATGGAACTGGGTAATACATCAGATAAACCATATAAGAAATGTGCCAGAATCGTAGGAGAGGTTCTCGGTAAATATCATCCACATGGTGATTCTTCAGTATACGGCGCGTTAGTTCGCCAAGCTCAAGACTGGGCTATGCGTTACCCGTTGGTAGACGGGCAAGGTAATTTTGGCTCTATCGATGGTGATAGCGCAGCCGCAATGCGTTATACTGAAGCTCGTTTGAAACCGATCGGCGAGGAAATGATGCAAGATTTGTACAAAGAAACGGTTGATATGGTCAACAACTTCGATGATACATTGAAGGAACCGACCGTAATGCCGACTCGTATTCCGAATCTGTTAGTGAACGGCGCGTCCGGTATTGCTGTCGGTATGGCTACTAACATGCCTACACATAATTTATCTGAAGTAATTGACGGCTGTATCGCTTATATTGACGACCCCGACATTGATGTTGCCGGACTAATGAAATATATCAAAGGCCCTGATTTTCCAACCGGTGGTTTTATTAACGGTATCGGCGGCGTTCGCGATGCTTATGAAACAGGTAAAGGACGTGTTGTTATGCGTGCCAAAACTGAGATAGAAAGCGAAGAGAATCACGATAAGATAATCGTTGAAGAGATACCTTATAATGTTAATAAGAAAGAGCTCATTGAAAATATTGCTTCGTTGGTCAACGATAAGAAAATTGAAGGAATTTCAAATGTCAATGACGAGTCCGATCGTGAAGGTATGCGAATTGTCATTGATATTAAGCGCGATGCGAACGCAAATGTGGTATTAAACAAGTTATTCAAACTTACCGCTATGCAGTCTGCCTTTAGCGTCAACAATATCGCTTTGGTAAACGGACGTCCGAAATGCTTGAATCTGAAAGATCTAATCAAATACTTTATCAGACATCGTCACGATGTGGTTATCCGTCGAACTAAGTTCGATTTGAAGAAGGCTCAGGAACGTGCTCATATTCTGGAAGGTTTGATTATTGCTTGCGATAATATTGATGAAGTTGTTCATATTATTCGCGCCTCAAAAACTCCGCAAGAAGCCACAGAGAATTTATGCAAACGTTTCAACTTGGATGATGTTCAGGCAAAAGCCATTGTTGAGATGCGACTCCGTCAGTTGACAGGATTATCTCAAGAACAGTTGCACGCAGAGTACGAGGAACTTGAAAAACAAATTGCTTATTTGCAGTCTATCCTTGATGATCCGGAACTTTGCAAGAAAGTTATTAAAGATGAGCTGATAGAAGTAAAAGAGAAATATGGTGATGAACGTCGTACTCAAATCCGTTATGACGCTGACGATAGCTTTAATCCGGAAGATTTCTATGCCGACGATGATGTAGTAATTACTATTTCTCATTTAGGATATATCAAGCGTACCTTGTTATCTGATTTCCGTACACAAAACAGAGGCGGAGTCGGTTCGAAGGGAAGCGAAACTCGTGATACTGACTTTGTTGAGCACATTTATCCGGCTACAATGCATAATACGATGATGTTCTTCACAAAGAAAGGACGTTGCTTCTGGCTGAAAGTTTATGAAATACCCGAAGGCAATAAGACTTCAAAAGGGCGTGCTATTCAAAATGTACTGAATATAGAACCCGGAGACGCTGTTACAGCATATATCCGCATTAAGGATTTGTCCAATACGCAATACATTAATGAACATTGCTTGATGTTCTGTACTAAGCGGGGGCTTTTGAAGAAGACTTTGCTTGAACAGTATTCACGTCCGCGTACTAATGGTATTAATGCTATTAATATATTAGAAGGCGATGAAGTAATTGATGTATGCTTGACTCGTCGTGAAGATGAAATTATCATAGCAAATAGAAATGGTCGCGCAGTTCGTTTTAACGAACATACAGTCCGTATGATGGGACGTACAGCTACCGGTGTTAAAGGTATGACTTTAGATGATGGTGACGACTATGTTATAGGAATGGTTCGTATCAAAGACCCAAAGAATGAAACAATTATGGTTGTTTCAGAGCAGGGTTACGGAAAACGTTCAGAGATAGAGGATTATCGTCTGACAAATCGTGGAGGTAAAGGTGTAAAGACCTTAAATATAACCGATAAGACCGGTAAACTTATCGCAATTAAGAGTGTTACGAACGATCATGACCTGATGATTATTAATAAATCGGGTATTACGATTCGTTTGAAATTGGCTGATGTACGGATTATGGGTCGTGCTACTCAAGGTGTCCGTCTAATCAATCTGGAAAAACGGAATGATGAGATTGCATCTGTTTGCAAAGTAAATTCCGAAGCAAATGAAGACAAGATGGAAGATGATGTTGATGATGAAAACTTAACAACAACAGAACCATCCGTTAACGAAGACAATCCTCAAATAGAAGAGGAGAGTAGTGATATGAATGAAAATAATAATGATAATTAAATCAACAATTAAATCCACACATTTATGAAAAAAGTATTATTTACAGTGGCTTTATTATTAGTTGGAACTTTTGCTTACTCCCAAGAAAGTGTAGTTAAAGAAGCCAAAAGTCAGATGAAGGATGCTCCGGAGAAAGCAGCCGAGACGATTCAAGCAGCTTTGACAAACTCTGAGACAGCAAATGATCCTCAGACATGGAAGATTGCTGGTGATATCCAGAAATCTATGTATGACACAGAGAACATGAAGATGTATTTGCCAAATCAGAAGGCTGATACAACTAAGCTTTATAACAGCTTGGTAAACATGTTTGAGTATTACATGAAGGCCGATGAAGTAGAGAAAGCAGCAGTTGCTAACGGCGCTTTGAAGAAGGCTAAATTACACAAGAAATTAGCAGATGATTTGAAAAAAGTGCGCGTTAACTTGGTTAATGGTGGTGCCGACGCATATAACAAAGGCGATTATAAAAGCGCATTCAAGTATTTCAGCATGTTTGTTGATTCTTCTGAAGATCCACTATTTGCCGATGATGACGCAGTTAAGAATGATACTTTGAATACTATGTATGCAAATTACGCGGCTCTTGCTGCTCAACTGCTGAACGATAAGGCAAATGTACTGAAGTATGGTCAAATAGGTAAGACAGATAAGAACGAAGGATACCGTTCTTTAATGTTCTTGGCTGAAGCTTATGCCGATAAAGACAATGGCGATTCTGTTAAATGGTTAGAGACTATTAAAGAAGGATTCCAGAGATTCCCGAAACAGGACTATTTCGTTGGCAATTTAATGGATAATTACATTCGTAAAGGTCAGATTGATGAAGGTTTAAATCAGGTTGATCAGTTGCTTTCTCAGCAAGGTGAGACTCCATATTTGCTCTATGTAAAAGGTGTTCTGCAGTATGAGAAGAAAGATTATACCAGTGCTGAAGCTACGATGAATCAGATTATTGGAATTGGAAAGGAACTACTTCCGGAAGCATACGCGAAATTGGGTGATTGCTATTTCTTTCCGGCTCAAGCTATCGTAGAGGAAAACTCTAAAATTGCCATCGATGATCTGGCTTATAATACAAACGATGCCAAGATTAAGGAATTATACGAAAAAGCTCTTCCTTATTATTTGAAGGCTAAAGAGTTAGCTCCGGATAACAAACAATTATGGGGTAACTATTTGCTGAACATTTACTGGAAGCTTAATAAATCTGAGTATGATTCTCTTTCTAAAGAATTAGGATTATAAAATTCTAACTTTAAAATAAATAAGAGGCTGTCCCACAAAGAGGACAGCCTTTATTTTGTTCGGAATTGGAAGGCATGAACACTATTGTTGAGTTGCAGGAGTATAAATTAGCCGATTATATGGAAAATAGTTTCGTTCAGAGAAAGTATATCGGATTGATTTATACAGACGTAATTAAACATAATACTGATTATAATAAGAATGTCCGTATAAAGTCAATAATTGTCATTACGAATAATAAATTTGGAGGAATGACTTTCGGAAACGACTTTATCTCTTTAAATATTGTTGTCCGATTCTTTGACAGACATTCTTCAAAATGCTTTGGATTGTTTCATAGCAAAAGAATTTTACGTTAAAAACATCCGTTTTGTTCAAAAAAGATAGAATTTCTTTTGTTTTATAAAAACAAGATGTATATTTGCGATGTCATAAAAAGAGAAAGTATAAGTTTTATGAAACATTTGAGTTTGGTTAATATGTATTGGTGGTGCCACTTACAACTCTATAAGTCGTAAGGGTATAAGCCGTATATATTAATATCAACAATAAAATATAAAAAAAGGCCTGTCGAACTTGCGACAGGCCTTTTTTTATTATGCATAGTCAATTATTAAAAGTAATTCGAGAATTTGAAATAAAAAAATAGAAACAATGAAAACTTATTTGGTAGATAAAGAAGGTTATTATGGTGAATTTGGAGGTGCATATATACCTGAAATACTTCATCAATGTGTAGAAGATTTACAAAAAGTGTATCTTACAATTTTGGAAAGTGATGATTTCCAACAAGAATTCCGTCAACTGCTGAAGGATTATGCAGGTCGCCCCTCTCCTCTTTATTATGCAAATCGTTTGAGCAATCGTTATGGCGCAAAGATTTATTTAAAACGTGAGGATTTGAATCATACCGGAGCTCATAAAATAAACAATGCATTGGGACAAGTATTGTTAGCAAAACGAATGAGCAAGACACATATTATTGCAGAAACCGGAGCCGGTCAACACGGTGTGGCAACTGCTACCGCATGTGCCTTACTTAATTTGCCATGCACCATATTTATGGGAAAGACAGATGTTGAGCGTCAGCATATTAATGTAGAGAAGATGAAGATGCTTGGCGCAAAAGTTCATCCCGTAACTTCGGGTAATATGACATTGAAAGACGCAACAAACGAGGCAATTCGCTATTGGGTTTGTCATCCTGAAGATACTTATTATGTTATTGGCTCTACCGTTGGTCCACATCCATATCCGGATATGGTTGCCAGATTGCAGTCGGTTATTAGCGAGGAAATTAAATGGCAACTCAGGGAAAAAGAAGGGCGAGACTATCCGGATTATTTGATGGCCTGTGTTGGTGGAGGAAGTAATGCTGCCGGTACGATTTATCATTACATAGACGATTTAAGAGTACAAATAGTGTTGGCTGAAGCCGGAGGGAAAGGCATCAATACAGGAATGTCGGCTGCAACTATCCAGTTGGGTAGAATGGGTATTATTCATGGATCCAAAACGCTTGTCATTCAAAGCAAAGATGGCCAGATTGAAGAGCCCTATTCTATTTCCGCTGGATTAGATTATCCCGGTATCGGTCCGATGCATGCAAATTTAGTAAAGCAGAAACGTGCGAAGGTGATAGCAGTTAATGATGATGAGGCTATACATGCAGGGTATGAATTGACCCGCTTGGAAGGTATTATTCCGGCCTTGGAATCTGCTCACGTTCTTGGAGCTTTGCCTCACATGCATTTTAAAAAAGATGATATTGTGGTATTGACAGTGTCCGGTCGTGGCGATAAAGATATAGAGACTTATTTAAAATATCAGAATCAATTTAAAAACATACTATATGAAAACTTTTGTTTATCACACCAATTATAAAGTAGTATTAGGTGACCTTCATACACCGGTAAGTACTTATTTGAAATTGCGTGATGTTTTTCCTCAAAGCGCATTGATGGAGAGTTCAGATTATCATGGTGCCGAGAATAGCCGTTCTTTTATCGGGTTGGAGCCAATGGCTTCTTTTGCCATTGGACATGGAGAAGTAACATTTAGTTTTCCTGATGAAACAAAAGAGGTAAAACTAATCAATGATGATTATAAGGTAGAAGATGCTATTACAGAATTCCTCAACAGTTTTAAGGTGGAAGGTGAGTATAACAATTATACAGGCCTATACGGTTATACTTCATTTAATGCTATCCGTTATTTTGAGCATATTCCTGTTAAGGATACCACAGACAAAATCAATGACGCGCCTGATATGCTATATATTTTATATAAGTATATCATCGTATTCAATGACTTCAGAAATGAAATGATGCTTATTGAATTATTGCAGGACGAAAAGAAAAGCAAACTTCATGTTGTAGAGAAAGCTATTCATAATCGAAACTATACTACTTACGATTTTCATGCTGTCGGTTCTACAACAAGTACATTGACTGATGAAGAACATTGTGAAAATATCCGTCAAGGAATTGCTCATTGCTTGCGTGGGGATGTGTTTCAAATAGTTCTTTCACGCCGGTTTATTCAGAAATATCAGGGTGATGACTTCAAGTTATATCGTGCATTGAGGAGTATCAACCCTTCTCCTTATTTATTTTATTTCGACTTCGGAGGTTTTCGAATTTTTGGTTCATCGCCTGAGACACATTATAGAATTGAAAGCGGACGTGCATACATTGATCCTATTGCCGGAACAACCAAACGAACAGGAAATAAAAAGTTGGATGAAGAATTAACCCAAAAGCTGGTCAATGATCCAAAGGAAAATGCCGAACATGTGATGCTGGTTGATTTAGCTCGTAATGATTTAAGTCGTAACTGTCATGATGTTAAAGTCGAATTCTTCCGGCAAGTTCAGTATTATAGCCATGTTATTCATTTGGTTAGTCGTGTTAGCGGAGAACTTGATGAGGGTGTCAATCATATTAAAGCCTTTATTGATACGTTTCCGGCCGGGACTTTGAGTGGTGCTCCTAAAGTTAAAGCGTTACAACTTATAACTAAGTATGAGCCTCATAATCGTGGCGCGTATGGTGGTTGCATTGGATTTATTGGCTTGAACGGGAATCTGAATCAGGCTATTACTATTCGCTCTTTCGTTAGTAGGAATAATATATTATGGTTTCAAGCCGGTGGAGGCATTGTTGCAAAGAGTAATGTGGAGAAAGAGTTACAAGAAGTAAATAATAAATTAGGCGCGTTAAAAAAAGCCATCGAAATGGCAGAGAAAATGTAATCTATAAAATCGGATAAAAATATGAATATAGTTATTATTGATAACTACGATTCTTTCACATACAATTTAAGTCATATAGTGAAAGCATTGGGCGGAAAGGTAACTGTCGTTCGTAACGACCAGTTTGAGATGAAAGATTTAGAACCATTCAATAAGATTATTCTTTCTCCTGGACCTGGAATTCCTTCCGAATCCGGTTTACTATTGGATGTCATCAAAAATTATTCCGGAAAAAAGCCTATTCTTGGCATTTGTTTAGGGGAACAAGCTATTGGTGAGTATTTTGGTGCCAAACTTATTAATCTTACTGAGGTATTCCATGGAATACAAACTCCAACTATATTAAAGGATAACGATTATCTTTTTGATGGTCTTCCATGTGAAGTTCCTACCGGACGATACCATTCTTGGGTTGTCTCAACTAATTTATTTCCTGATTGTTTGGAAATGACTGCTTTTAGCAAAGAAGGTTATGTTATGGGACTGAAATATAAGCAATATGATATCCATGGCATTCAGTTCCATCCGGAATCAGTACTTACTCCGGACGGGGAAGTTATTATTTCTAATTTTTTAAAACATTAAAACAATAAAGATGAAAGAGATATTATTACGTCTTTTTGATCACGAAGAATTGACTCGTGAAGAGACAAGAAATTTATTATTAAACATATCGGATGGAAAATATAACAATTCACAAATTGCAGCCATACTAACTGCATTCCAAATGCGTGGAATTAAAGTTGACGAATTACTTGGTTTTCGTGACGCGGCTTTAGAAACTCGTGTAAAGGTTGATTTGAAGGCATATAAGCCTATTGATATCGTTGGAACTGGTGGTGATGGAAAAAATACATTCAATATTTCAACATGCGCTTGCTTTATTGTTGCCGGTGCGGGTTATCATGTAGCGAAATTAGGGAACTTTGCAGCTTCATCAGTCAGCGGTGCGAGTAATGTTATGCAGCAACATGGTGTTGTCTTTACTTCCAATCAGGATAAACTCCTCCGTTCTATGGAAGAATCGAACATGGTATATATGCATGCACCATTATTTATGCCGGCATTTAAGGCTGTTGGTCCTATCCGTAAGGAACTTCAAGTTCGTACATTTTTCAACTTACTTGGTCCGTTAGTCAATCCATGTATCCCTACATACGAATTACTTGGTGTTGCCGACCTTGCGCAATTACGCCTTTATACTAATGTTCTTCAAAAATTAGGAATAGGATTCGCAGTAGTAACCAGTCTTGATGGCTACGATGAGATATCTTTGACGAATGAATTCAAAGTAGCTACACCAAATTACGAGAAGATTTATAAACCTTCAGAGTTAGAAGTCCGAATTGCAAAACCTGAAGAGCTTTATGGAGGAAAAACACCTGAAGAAGCTACAAAGATTTTTGATAATGTAATGGAAAACAAAGCTACAGAAAGCCAAACTAATGCTGTAGTTGCTAATGCAGCTTTTGCCATTCAAACGATAGACAGTAATAAATCTATTGAAGAAGCGATTTGTATTGCACGTGAATCTTTAGAGAGTGGTAAAGCACGAAACACATTAAAGAAGTTCATTGAATTAAATAGTTAGTATGAAAGATATTTTGAAAGAGATAGTTGCTCATAAACGAATTGAGTTGAAAGAACAGAAAGCAGTAGTCAGTGAAAATTATTTCAATGAGAACTATAAAGAAAATGTTCACCATAGTATGAAAGAAGCATTGATTGCTTCAAATACCGGTATCATCTCTGAATTTAAACGGAAGTCTCCGTCTAAAGGATGGATCTTCCAGAATGCAAATCCTATAAAAATTATATCATCGTATGAGAATGCAGGAACTACTGCTGTCTCTGTTCTAACTGATCAAATGTATTTTGGTGGTTCATTGAAGGATATACATACAGTACGTGATAAGATTAATATTCCTATTCTTCGGAAGGATTTTATTATTGATGAATATCAGTTATATCAAGCTCAATTTGTTGGAGCTGATGCTGTACTGCTTATTGCAGCTTGTTTGACAAAGGAAGAATGCATAAAACTAACGGATAAAGCTCATGAACTGGATATGGAAGTTCTTCTTGAAGTGCATGCAGAACACGAGTTAGAGTATATTCAGGATGATACTGATATGGTTGGAGTTAACAATCGTAATCTTGGAACATTCGATACTTTAATAGAAAACTCATTCAAATTGATTGAACTATTACCTAAAGATAAAGTATTAGTGTCGGAAAGTGGGATTTTAAATACTGAAACTGTTTTGAAATTAAGAAAGGTTGGATTCAAAGGATTCCTTATTGGAGGGTATTTGATGGGAACCTCTGATCCTGGTACAGAGTTACAGAACTTCATAAATAAATTAAAATGATAATAAAAGTATGTGGGATGCGTGAAGCGAAGAATATCAGAGACTTGGATAATTTGAATCTGATTGATATGATGGGATTTATTTTTTATCCAAAGTCTAAACGATTTGTTCTGCAAAAGCCGGATTATCTTCCGGTCAACTGTAAGCGTGTTGGTGTATTTGTCAATAGCTCAACAGAAGAGATTCTTGATAAAATAGATGATTTCCATTTAGATTTTATACAATTGCATGGAACAGAATTGGTTGAACAATGTAAAGAGATAATAAATAATCGCCCTATCCAACTGATCAAAGCATTTTCTATTGCCGAAACTATTGATTTTAATAAAGTTCAATCTTATGAGGAAGTTTGTGATTATTTCCTTTTTGATACAACATCAAAGGAATATGGCGGATCAGGCAAAACATTTAATTGGGAATTATTGCATAATTATAAGGGAAAAACTTCTTTTATATTGAGTGGAGGAATAAAACCGAACAGCTTGACTGAATTAAAAAGATTCCATCATTCACGTTGGGCAGGAATTGATTTAAATAGTGGTTTTGAAATTGCTCCCGCACAGAAAGATATCAGCACATTAAGTTCTTTTATCAGTGTTTTCAAATATAACAATTAACGAATTAACAATTAAAATTTATGAATAGAATTACAAAGTTATTCCAAGAACAGAAGCGTAATATCCTTTCCGTTTATTTCTGTGCAGGTTATCCTCAGTTGGATAGTACAGTTAATGTAATTAAAGCATTAGAAAAAGTTGGAATTAAAATAATAGAGATTGGTATTCCTTTTTCTGACCCTATGGCCGATGGTCCTGTTATTCAACAAGCATCAACAGTTGCATTAAAAAATGGAATGACTCTTAGCCATTTATTTTCTCAATTAAAAGATATTCGAAAAGAAGTACATATTCCTTTGATTTTTATGGGATATTTGAATCCTATTATACAATATGGTTTTGAAAATTTCTGTCGTTCAAGCAAAGAAGTCGGAGTTGATGGAATAATACTACCGGACCTTCCTTTTAAAGATTATCAGAATAAGTTTCGGCCTATTGTAGAGAAATATGATTTGAAAATGATTATGTTGATTACTCCTGAAACAAGTGAAGAACGTATTCGTTTGATTGATCAGAATACGAATGGTTTTATTTATATGGTATCCTCTGCAGCCATCACCGGAGCACAAAAAGACTTTAATGAAGAAAAATTGGCTTACTTCCATCGGATTAATGCAATGAATCTGAAGAATCCGCGTATGATAGGTTTCGGCATATCTAATAAGCAAACTTATCAGTCAGCAATGGATAATGCAGCCGGTGCAATTATAGGGAGCAAATTCATTGCACTCCTTGAGAAAGAAAACGGTAACGCTGAGGAAGCGGCAAAATGTCTATTAGATGAGTTGAGACACTAAAAATAAACATTTTGTCATTTTTTAGGCTTTTCTTTTGCTTTTTATTACCTTATTACTATCTTTGTGACATAATTAATAAAGAAATCAATATGTCTGATCCTAATAAGCCTTCCGTTTTGTTAATCTACACAGGTGGCACAATTGGAATGCAACAAAATACTGATACGGGGGCTCTCGAAGCTGTTAATTTCAATCAACTTCAAAAGAATATGCCTGAATTGAAGCGTTTTAACTACAATATTCAGACTATACAATTTAATCCGCCTATTGATTCGTCGGATATGGAGCCGTCGTTATGGACTAAACTCGTTCATATTATAACCGATAATTATAATGATTATGACGGATTTGTTATCTTACATGGAACAGATACTATGGCTTATACAGCATCAGCCCTAAGTTTTATGCTTCAGAACTTGCATAAGCCGGTTATTCTGACAGGAAGCCAACTCCCTATTGGCATGCTCCGTACTGATGGAAAAGAAAATTTAATTACTTCTATTGAAATTGCCGCGGCGAAGAACGCAGACGGTACTGCTATAGTTCCTGAAGTTTGTATCTTCTTTGAGAACCAATTATTGCGTGGTAACCGTACGACAAAAATTAACGCTGAGAATTTTAATGCGTTCCGATCATATAATTATCCGGCTTTAGCAACTGCGGGTATACATATTAAATATGAGTATGATCGCATTCTGAAACCAAATTATAATAGTCCGTTAATACCACATTTTGTATATGGTACAGATGTTACCATTTTAACGTTATTTCCTGGTATTCAAGAAGGTGTGATTAGCACAGTACTCCATACACCTGGACTTCGTGCAGTGGTTCTTAAAACATACGGATCGGGAAATGCTCCACAAAAACCATGGTTCATTGACGAACTGAAAAGTGCTACAGCCAGAGGAATCGTTATCGTTAACATTTCGCAATGCCCTTCCGGTATGGTAGAAATGCAACGCTATGAAACAGGACTTCATCTTTTGGATGCCGGAGTAATAAGTGGATATGATTCTACAGTAGAGTCAGTCATTACAAAGTTGATGTTCTTGTTGGGACACAATAAAAATGTAGAAGAAATCCGTTATCTAATGACTATTCCTGTGTGTGGAGAATTTACCATTCCAGTCTGATAAGAAATAAAATTGTAACATCTATTTCATATTCCGGTAACATTTGTACTTCATCTTTGCAAAGGAATTTGTAAATAATTACATTTGTAATAGAAAAAGGAGCGCAATATGAAAACATATCACATCTTAGTTGTTGATGATGAAGAGGATCTTTGTGAGATTCTGAAGTTTAATTTGGAAACAGAAGGTTACTCGGTTGATACGGTTAACTCAGCAGAAGAAGCCTTGAAGCTGGATTTGGGAAAATATGACTTACTGTTGCTTGACGTTATGATGGGTGAGATTTCAGGATTCAAAATGGCAAACATGCTAAAGAAAGATAAGAAGACAGCCAATGTCCCTATTATTTTTATTACAGCTAAGGATACAGAGAACGATACAGTAACAGGCTTTAATATTGGAGCAGACGATTATATATCAAAACCTTTTTCTCTCAGGGAAGTGAGCGCTCGTGTGCGTGCCGTACTTCGTCGGACTTCTTTATCGGAAGACATTCCCGTTACACAACTTATTTATAAAAGTCTGGTTTTGGATTTATTACAGAAGAGAGCTGTTGTCGACAATATAGATGTTCCTCTCACCAAAAAAGAATTTGAAATCCTTAAATTGTTGCTTGAGAATAAAGACAAAGTTTTCTCTCGGGATGAGATTCTTAATCAGGTTTGGAATGAGGATTCGTATGTTCTTGATCGGACTGTGGATGTAAATATTACCCGTTTACGTAGAAAAATAGGAATATATGGAAAAAATGTGGTAACCCGCTTAGGTTATGGTTATTGCTTTGAACAAGATTAATAATTATGACACTCGAACTTTCTACACGAATAATCCCTTTTTCAAGACGACTATTCTGGTCTATCTTTATCCTTTTTATTGCTTTTGCCGCATGCATGGCAATATATCAGGAACGTCGCGAGAAAGTATATAAAATAGAGTTGCTAAACACGCAATTGCAAAGCATGAGCGACCGATTGAACGACTTTATTATCCGTATGGATACATGCGACATGCGACAACTTGATGCCTATGTGTTGGGACATTCTGCCACTGATTTGCGTGTTACTCTAATCAACGATAAAGGAAACGTATTTTATGATAATTGGGATAAAGATCTGTCACATTTTAAAAATCATTTAGGACGAAAAGAGGTCAAAGATGCATTGGAAAATGGTAGCGGATATTCCATTGTCCGACATTCTGAAAGTTTAAATGGTCGGTTCTTTTATTCGGCCAAGTACTACCCTATCCGCCATTACATTATCCGTATGGCTCGTCCATACACAGGCTCATTGCAAGAAAGTTTGAAAGCTGACCGTCATTTTCTCTGGTTTGCAGCTATCATCAGCATTATAATGATCGCGGTTTTCTACCGCTATACGCAAAAAATAGGAACATCAATTACTCAACTGAAATTGTTTGCATTGAAAGCTGATCGGAATTTACCAATAAAAGAGGAGGATTTGATGTCGTTCCCAAATAATGAATTAGGTGAAATTTCCCAGCATATTATTCAAATGTATAAGCAGTTATTACAAACAAAAGAAGACTTGTACATAGAGCGTGAGAAGCTAATCACTCACCTTCAGATATCTCGTGAAGGATTGGGCGTGTTCACTAAAAATAAAAAAGAAATTATCGTTAACAGTCTGTTCACGCAATATATCAATATTATTTCCGATAAGAACCTTAATAAGACAGAGGACTTTCTGACGATTCCGGAAATGGAAACAGTTTGCGAATTCCTTAACAAATATGAAGCAGATTTGTCGAATAGACGTAACGGGGAAAAGCAAATATCATACACTATTGATAAAGATGGTCGAATTTTTTCGATTGATTGTGTCGTATTTCAAGATGAAAGTTTTGAGGTAACTATCAATGATATTACTCAGGAAGAGGAACAAGCGCGAGTGAAGAAACAATTGACTCAAAATATTGCTCATGAGTTAAAGACTCCTGTTAGCAGTATACATGGATATTTGGAAACTATCTTAACAAATCCGAATATCACAAAAGAGCAATTGGATTTGTTTATTAACCGCTGTTATGCGCAAAGCGACCGACTTTCAAATCTGCTTCGAGATATTTCAGTCCTTACCCGTATGGATGAGGCTCCAAATATGATTGAATTAGAACCGGTGAACATTGGTAAAACAGTAAAGAATATTATAAATGAAGTTGCTTTAAATATAGAAGAAAAACACATTACAGTATACAATAACTTAAGTGACAATATTATAATTAATGGAAACCAGCTCCTCCTCTACTCTATTTTCCGTAACTTGATAGATAATACCATAGCTTATGCCGGACGGGATATTTCCATCACTATCAATTGTTTCCGCGAAGACGATAATTATTATTATTTTAGTTTTGCCGATACGGGTATTGGTGTAGCACCGGAACATCTCAATCGCCTTTTTGAACGTTTCTATCGTATTGATAAAGGCCGTTCACGTAAATCGGGAGGTACAGGATTGGGCTTGGCTATTGTGAAAAACGCCGTACTTATTCATGGAGGCACCATCTTTGCGAAAAATAATCCGGGAGGAGGACTTGAGTTCATTTTTACTTTGAAAAAAGACTAAGTAGGCATCTTTTATAGCTATGATAATCTTACGAAATATAGGAGAATTTGGTTAATTTCAAAGGCATTCAAAAAATAATATTCCCTATATTGCTTCTATTATGTACCCTGAAATTATGTTTCTCTGCAATCTCAACTCTTAAAAAAGAATAAAAATCTATTAAAAACTTGTACATAACAAAATAAAAGTATTTAATTTACTACGATTTTAAACATTTAAAAACAAATATCATGGAAGAATTAATTGCTAAGTACAAAGTATTGAGTGAAGCCTATTTGAAAGATGCTGAAGCTCAGTTAGAAAAGGGAAACAAAGCTGCCGGCACACGTGCTCGCAAAACTTCTTTAGAGATTGAGAAACTAATGAAAGAATTCAGAAAAGTTTCTATAGAGGAATCTAAAAAATAACTTTTCTAAAAAAGGACTAAAAAGGATGCAAGCTTTTAAAGGTTTGCGTCTTTTTTGTTAAAACGAGATGATTCCCTCACGCTATGAAAGTTATGTTCCATTCTTTTCCCTATACGCATACACTTCTCTTTATATCTTCCCTCAAAAACATCAAAACAGACTCTTCTAATAAAGTGAATTCGACGAATTCAATATACACGAACAATGCATCACTATTAGTACTTCACAAAATAATACACGTTTTTTAAATGAACCAACCATCGATACGATACGTAGAAACATGGAAAATGATACGAAAGAACAAAGATAGTGAACCATATAAGTTGCTGTATTCATCAGAAGATTTTTTCGTTTCACAGAAGTGAAACAAGTGAATCACATAGGTGAAACAATCGTCTCACAGAAGTGAAACAAGTGAATCACATAGGTGAAACAAATGAATCATACGCATCACTTTTGCCAATTTCTTTATGACATTTTCAATAAACCTTACAAAAAAGGGAAAACACTGTTTAAACATGTTATAAGACCGTATTACTCCTTCGCAGGCTTCCACATAGCCCTCTTAGTAGAATTAATCGGTAAAAGCAATTGCAAAGAAACAGGAACTCCCCGATTTAACACGCGAAGTTTTATTCATAGATTTGAATCTATACAAACATAGAGGAAAATTGTTGTACAATATAGAAAAATTTCAGACTTTTGTATAAGAAAACAATTTAAAATTATAGAATTATGATTAGCAACAAACTTTTAAAGGCTATCAATGCCCAAATCAATGCCGAAATGTGGTCGGCATACCTTTATCTCAGCATGGCTCAATATGCTTATACAAAAGGTTTCGTAGGAGCATCCAACTGGTTCACAAAACAGTTTGCGGAGGAACAAGGACACGCAATGAAATTCATAAGTTATCTCCGTTCACAGAATGAAAGAGCAATCCTTGATCCTATTGCGTCAGTGCCGGCAGAATGGAATTCTGTTCTCGATGCTTTCAAAGATACTCTCAAGCACGAAATTAAGGTTACTGAAATGATCAATAATCTTGTAGATATTGCTTCAAAAGACAATGATTATGCAGCGCAAAACATGCTTGCATGGTTCATTGACGAGCAAATTGAAGAAGAAAAAAGCGTTCAGGTAATCATCGAGAAACTCTCGTTCATGGAAGGTGACAAGGTTGGTCTTTACATGATTGACAAGGAACTCGGAACGAGAGAGTAAACCGCATAACTGTTGCCATGCCACACAGCAATAATATTCTTGACATAAATAATAACAGGAGAACTGATTAAAGCTTTTTCGTTACAATTTAGAATACAGCTGTGTTCATAATGTTCCAATATAAGACACAAATGTAAAGCTTCCCGACCAATCCGGTCGGGAAGCAAAATCGTTCTTAGAACTCCGTAAAGAGGACCTGTTCACATAGTTGACACACGCGCTTTATAGGCATTGCAATGATTAAAGTTCGCTTTTCCAGAGTCCATGAAGATTGCAGTATTCGTAAGCTGCAACTACTTTCTCATCTTCTTTGATCACGAAAGATGCTTTAGGCGTATCGCCGGCAGATAAGTTCCTAATCTGAAAGCCGTTTGAAGTCTCAAGTACGATGAACTGAATGAAATGTTCAGGGACTGAAGGATGCTGTACTGTAGAGATTGTTATATCTACTACATTACCATTTACACTGATAACAGGAACGTGCTTCTCGCCAGCTCCATCGCTGGTATTAGGCACAAGTTCAGTCATTTTCTCACCACAACAAACTACAGGTACTGTACTGTCCACGAGTTTGGTAATTACGTTGCCGCAATGACGGCATTTGTAGAATTTAATAGTCATTAGCTTATTAATTTAATAGGGTTTTATCAATTATTTAAAACATGTCGCTTTTGCTTATTGTCCTCCGTTACATTTTCAGCTTTCTCTTTATAAGCCTTTCGTTATAGGAATTGTTGTCATAATTGTCTGTATTTGATTTACTTTCTAATGCAAATATCAGAAAATTCGTTCGTATCCACAACAGATTTTATTTATATTTTTATAGAATCAAATCTGCCACCTGAAAAAAGACTTTCCGAGAAGGAATCCTAAACGCCGTGGCAAAATGCATTTGCGAGCAAATACCGAAAAATAAGATTGAAGAACGTATATTAAAAGGATCAATAAGAATATAATATATAACATACTAATAATATAGTTAAAATTAATTGTATATAATGGACTTCCAAAAAGATGGATATCCTTTTAAAAAACATCCATTAGCCAAACTCTCCTTATTTTATAGTCAAAGCACCGAAACTTTGTTTGAAAATTATTCTCATCTTCGCTAAGAATACAGACAAATACGCTATCTTTGTGTATTATCAAGACCAACCGCTTTACTCATAAGCGTCATATAATATGGATGTGTAAAAGGACAATGAGGAAACACATAATACTTCTTTGGATAGCTGCCGGCATTCTTACGTGTATCTCTTTCTCTTGCGTGAAAGGGAAAAACCAATCTATGCTGAAAGAAGTAGACTCACTAAACCGACTTGCCTATCATTTTCATTATATTGACTTGAATAAGTCGGCAATTGCCGCAAATGCAGCCTTTAAATTATCAAAAGATTTACCGTCGGAGCACGCTGAAGCCTTAAACAATATTGGTTTCTGCACTTTCATGCGAATGGATTTTGATAATGCAGAGAAACAATTTAAGGACGTTTATAATAATACAGATAACCAGTTGGAACTTCTTATCGCAGATATCGGACTGATGAAGATTTATCAACGCATCTCCATGAATAAAGAGTTCTACGATTATAGAAACAGTGCCATGCTGAGAATGAAACGTATTCAGGAAGATTCCATTTCTATTTCGGATCCTAAAGAATGGAAACGTTTCAAATATGCATGTACGGAATTTCATATCACATCCGGTGTATACTACTATTATTTGCAACAAGAAGAACAGTCCCTTGATGAAATTAATCTGATTAAAGAAGATTATATATTAAAGAATGACACATCCGAACTGCTATACTATTATTATATGCGAGGATCCGGTGGAATGTTAGGCGGTGATACTCCGGAAGATATTACGCTTGGTGAATTCAATTATCTGTTTAATTGTTATAACATTGCTCACAATAATGGCTACAG
Source organism: Phocaeicola oris (assembly GCF_021295095.1). Classification (GTDB taxonomy): domain Bacteria; phylum Bacteroidota; class Bacteroidia; order Bacteroidales; family Bacteroidaceae; genus Phocaeicola; species Phocaeicola oris. The sequence continues at coordinate 232,238 of NZ_JAJLQX010000001.1, read as the reverse complement.
CTATTTTGAAGCGAACAGTCTGCAAGCATTTGCCGAATTGTTCATGGATAAAAAAAACTATGATTTGCTAATGGTGAAGCATCCAAACATGATGCGCATGCTGAATACAAACGATTTGCCTTGGGATTCACTGATTATCTCTATGGCAAACGAGGCTCTTCAAAAATTCAAGAAATATGGGGATATGTACCAGATTTCAGGATCATATCGTACACTCGCGTCATGTTGCAATGCATTAGGCAAATATCAAGATGCGCTTATTAATTTAACAGAGGCTTTGAATTATGTCAATCGGCATCATGAACTGTATTATCATTGCAAAGATTCCACTGATCAACTCTTCCCTTTCATTCCAAACTCTACAAAATCAAAGGAGTTAGAATGGAATAGTCATGGAATTAAAACTGTTCATGAATGGATTACACGATTACGCGAGCAGCTCAGCGTAACTTATTCCGCGTTAGGCATGAAACAAGAGTCCGATTATAACAGAAATATTTACTTAGACCTGTTAAACTATACCCGTCAGGATAAAGAATTAGAAAGCCGGTATCAGGCTTTGCAAAAAGAATCAAGCCAACTGAACCTTATTGTGAGTATTGTTGCTGCGGGAATTGTTATCCTTATCATCCTGCTTGTCTTTTTGAATAGAAATTGGCGAATCAAGAATGCGGTCTCCACAGAGAACTTAAAGAAGACATTAGAAATCTGTCAGAGTATTACAGCCTGTGTCCCTGTAGATGCAGAAAACGTTTTGGATATAACGAATGCCATCGAAGAAACGGTGAAAGATGATATTCTTAAATTAGTTGATGGAAAGGCTTTAAAGATATACATAATCGATGGAGCATCGGATGAAGAAAGAATTAATAATCTACTATGCAACAAGTTCTTATTAACAGCTTCATCAACTAATAAAACTATTGGAGAAGTCCACCTCTACACCAAGGATGAATTAAAGAAAGACCATAAAACCTTGATGAATGTTATTACTCCTTACATAGCATGGACTATAGAAAACGGACTCACTTTTATCTCTCTTGGTGACGAACAAAAAATGTTGGAAAGTGAACAATACATTCATGAACAGCACCTAATAGAAAACAAGAAGCAAAATATTATCAAGAAAGCATGTCTGTTTATCGTAACAGGTATCATGCCGTACATTGATCGTATCAATAATGAAGTTCATAAGCTCATTAATTGGGATTACATTCATAATGAAAAAATTAAGCAAGAGAAATATAGTTATATAAACGAACTCGTTGCAAATATTAATGAGTATAATGATATCTTAGCACTTTGGATCAAGATGCGTCAAGGAACGCTGAGTTTGAACATTCAAAATTTTGAAATTAATTCACTGTTTGATATTGTCGCAAAGAACCGTAAGTCTTTCGAAGTGAAAAAACAAAAGCTAAATATCTCTCCCACTACTACCATCGCAAAAGCAGATAAGGCATTAACGCTCTTTATGATTAATACCTTGATGGATAATGCGCGGAAATATACGCCTGCAGGTGGAGAAGTGGATGTCTATGCTGAAGAAACAAACGATTATGTTGAAATTTCAGTTAAAGACAACGGTCCCGGCTTATCGGATGAAGATCGAAATCACATTTTAAATGAGAAAGTTTACAATTCAAAAAAGATTGGTATACAAACCAGTAGTAATATTGTAGACCTTCAGATGAATAAAGGTCATGGCTTTGGCTTAATGAATTGTAAAGGCATTATTGAAAAATACAAAAAGACCAATAGCCTGTTTCAAGTCTGTACTTTCGATATAGAAAGTAAGTTGGGCGAAGGAAGCCGTTTCTTCTTCCGTTTGCCAAAAGGCATGATGAAACTGACTATGATACTGCTCATCTTTCTGTCAACTTTTACGACATCATGTGATAATGAGCAGAAAGATCAATCTATCCAAGTGATGACTGCACAAGATTCAATTCAATATAATGATCCGCTATTGAATCAAGCTGACTTTTTCGCCAATAGAACATACAACTGCAATGTTCATCGTGATTATGACGGAGCTATAGCAAATGCCGATACGGCATTGTATTATTTAAACAAACATTACCAAAAGTATAGTAAGAAGACGCATCCTTTAGCTTTGTTGCGAGGAACAGGAAGCACGGCGGAACAGACTTGGTACAATAATCATTTCATGACCGATTATTATATCTTACTCGACATACGAAACGAAGCAGCAGTTGCTTTTCTTGCTTTAAAGGATTTTGATAATTATCGTTATAACAATAATGCTTATGTCTTTATTTATAAGCAAACCAGTAAGGATTCTTCATTAGATTTCTATTGTAAAAAGATGCAACTTTCAGCGAATACCAAGACTATAGCCATTATTGTCTCTATTATTCTATTGATTGTCTTCTTCATTACATATTACATTCTTAATTTTCATCATCGACTGACATACAGATACGATTTGCAACAAGTTTTAGAAATTAATAAACAATTGTTTAAGATGCCTTCACTTGCTACAGATTCACAAAAGGAGGTTCCGGTTAATGCCATTGTCAACCAATTACTTAATACCGTTTCCGAAGGTATGAACGAATTAATAACTTATGACCGGATAGGATTATCAATAGTCGATGAAGAGAATAATACGTCATACTCTGCTTTTATTCCTGAAAAAGAAGTAAAAAAGAAAAAAGAACCGGATGAAATGACTATTATGATGGCGCGTTGTTATGAGGATAAAACAACATACTGGACTGAAGGTAACCAATTGAAATGCTTGCCGTTATGGGTAGAAGCCGGTGGTGAAAACCATTGTATTGGGGTAATCGCTATACAATACACGTATGATAATGAACGCAAAGACGACCAGTTAATGGTGGAACTTGTAGCAAACTATATGGCCATCATAGCTTATAATGCCATTGTACGGATCTCTAAAAAATATCAAGATATAGAAAGTGCTTTAGATGAAACTAATCGTGCTATTCATGAGGAAAATCAGTTACATGTTCAGAATATGGTATTGGACAATTGCTTGTCGACTATCAAACATGAAACAATCTACTATCCAAATAAGATTAAACAAATCATTGAAAAACTACTTACAAAGCAGAGCATAGAGGATGAAATGAAGGAAGTGGAGACTGTTTCCGACCTTATCAGTTATTACAAAGATATATTTACCATTTTAAGCTCGTGTGCTGCCAAACAGTTGGAAGACATTACTTTCCGTCGAGAGAATGTAAAAGCTAAGTCTTTAGCAGAATATGCTTCAAATTATATGAAGAAGAAAGCAAAGAGACTTACATTTCATCTTGGTATGCAAACAGATGCTGAAGACGTGCGGATGTCGGGGGATGAAGCTGAATTAAAATTTTTACTGGAGAATCTTATCAATGAAGCCATTAACTATGAAAATGATGGTACACTCAGCCTACATATATATAAGGAAAAAGACTTTGTTCGATTTGACTTTACCGATCCCCGCCGCGAAAAGACACAAGAAGAATTGAATCAATTGTTCAATCCTCACCTTTCACATATCCATCAAGAAGGCGAAGGTATACTAACCGGAACAGAATATTTAATTTGTAAACAAGTAATACGAGAACATGATGAATATACAGGACACAGAGGTTGCCGAATTAATGCGCAATCTGCTCATCCGAAAGGTTTTACTGTATGGTTCACCATCCCTGTTTCGCCAAAAAGAAATAAATTGCAATAAATATGAAAAAACATTTTAAAGTTATTATCGTTGAAGATGCTAAGTTGGAATTGAAAGGGACGGAAGAAATTTTCCGCAATGAGATTCCTACTGCCGAAATTGTCGGTACGGCAATGACCGAAAATGAATTCTGGGAACAGATGAAGATTCAGACGCCGGACCTGGTATTGCTCGACTTGGGATTAGGCGGTTCAACTACAGTTGGGGTAGACATCTGCACGCAATTGAAGAAGAATTGTCCGGAGATTAAAGTACTTATTTTTACAGGTGAGATTTTAAATGAGAAACTTTGGGTAGATGTGCTCGATGCCGGTGCCGATGGTATTATTCTTAAAACAGGTGAACTATTGACTGCCATTGATGTAGAAGCAGTGATGGAAGGCAAGCGTATGGTTTTCAACGAACCTATTCTGGAAAAAATTGTTGCTCGATTCAAAGCATCAGTTATTCAAGAGCAACGATGTCAGGAAGCCATCATCGAGTACGACATTGATGAATACGATGAGCGATTACTCCGTCATCTGGCATTGGGCTATACGAAAGAAATGATTGCCAACCTGAAAGGTATGCCATTCGGAGTGAAATCTATCGAGAAACGTCAGAACGATTTGGTAAACCGCCTGTTTCCTGAAGATGAGCGTAACGGAGTCAATGCAACTCGTTTGACCACCAGAGCATTTCAACTTCATATTTTAGATATAGATAATTTAGAATCAGATGAAGAATAGTCGACATCCTTCTTTCCACATGGCGAGCATTTTCTTTGTGTTAACGCTTATACTGGCACTTTACTCATGGATAGGTAACTCCTATGGGATGAGCAATGTGCAAAGTCTTTTGAGCCCGGAAGATCTTCGTTGGATACTCCGCAACTCGTTAAGGCAGTACGTTGATACACCTGCATTAGGCATTATAATGATTTTATTTATCGGAAGTGGCGTCGCCGTTTATGGAGGACTGACCCGAAGTCTTTGGAATTTCATCATTCGCCGGAAAATACTTACCTTAAAGGAACGCCGAGCTTTAATTCTATCGCTTCTAACTTTTATTATTTATACGCTAATTATCTTCTCTATCACCATAGCTCCATGGACATTACTGCGGAATGTAATGGGCACGCTGAGTTATTCTCCTTTCAGTCAGGGTATTTATTATATTATCTCACTTGGAATCGGACTTGTCGGCATGGTATATGGAATGGCATCCGGACAAATGCGGAATGATAAAGACGTGGTTTACGGCATGAGTTATTTGTTTGTTCGTTGCTCCGACTATTTTGTTGTGTTATTCTTTGTGGTACAATTCTTTACTTGTCTGGAGTATACCGGCTTAGTTTCCAGCGTTGGTATAAGCCAACAAGCTATAACTGCTACTTTCAATTTATGCTGTTACCTCCCGTTGATATGGATTCTTTTCCGTAAAGTGAAGAAGGCAAAATAAGCATTGACTTATACTGATATAAGTCAATGCTATTCAACCATAACAGAAATACCTTGTCTTCCAAGCTCTTTAACAATTTTATCCACTATCCCCTTCTGTTCTTCCGGAATACCCAACTCCATTAAGTTAAGAGTTGGCATCGCTGAAGAATGAATAATTTCAGTCGTAGGCACACTTCCAATAATCATCCCAACAGCAGAAGTTTTATTCGTTATCGGATCTATGATTATAAAAGAGCCGGTAGATCTGTTTCTGTTATAAGGGTCAAAGAACAAAGGTTTTGATGAGATAAAAGTAACACGAGCTATTTGGTTTAGACACATACTTCCAGCATCTTTATCCTGATGAGTCATTGTATTAACATCAATCTTATATTGAATTCTATTAATTCGAACGCGAGACATATTTGTTGTATGCTTTATAAAGAACAGTTTCCCAAAATTCAACGGTTCTTCATCCATCCAGACTAATATTGCCTCAAAGCTTCTATCTATAGTCGGTATATTATCAGGCTTTACAAGCATATCTCCTCGTGATATGTCAAGCTCATCAGCCAACGTTAATGTAACCGATTGAGAAGGAAAAGCATCATCTAAATTTCCGTCGTATGTAACAATCGACTTTACATAAGTATGTTTTTGGGAAGGCAAAATTAAGATCTCATCTCCTTTATGGATAATTCCTGAAACGACCTTTCCGCAATAACCTCTAAAATTCATATTTGGGCGCAACACATATTGCACAGGGAAACGAAAATCATTCCAATTGTGTTCGTCCTCAATGGAGATTGTCTCTAATAAATTTAGCAGGCTTTTACCTCTATACCACGGCATATTTGAAGATACATAAACTACATTATCACCTTTTAATGCAGATAAAGGAATGCAATTCAAATCTGTTATATGTAATAGCTCTATAAAATGTTTGCAATTGAAGACGATATGATCAAAGCAGTCTTTATCATACTGCATAAGATCCATTTTATTGACAGCTATAATAACATGCTTAATGCCTAAGATTGACAGTAAGAATAAATGTCTTTTAGTTTGAATATTCACACCATTCCTCGCATCTACCAAAATTATCGCAAGATTTGCTGTTGATCCACCTGTTATCATGTTGCGAGTATATTGTTCATGTCCCGGAGTATCTGCAATAATAAACTTTCTTCTATTTGTAGAGAAAAATCTATATGCAACATCAATCGTTATTCCTTCCTCTCTTTCTGCTTTTAAGCCGTCAAGCAATAATGCGAAATCAATATTATCATTCCCTGCATTACCCAACCGTTTGCTGTCTCTAACCAATTCTTTGAATTGATCATCGTATATTTTCTTGCTATCAAATAGCAAACGACCTATTAGCGTTGACTTTCCATCGTCAACTGACCCGGCAGTAAGAATCCGTAATTGATCTTTCTTCTCATCTGTATCTAAAAAATCCTCTATTTTTTGTTTTTCATCAATCATTAAAAGTATCCTTCTCTTTTCTTTTGTTCCATACTGGCATCTTGATCAAAATCAATTACACGAGTAGTCCGTTCACTTTTAGTTGTTACCATCATTTCTTCTACAATTTTTTCGATGGTATCAGCCTCACTTTCTATAGCACCGGTAAGAGGCCAGCAACCCAATGTACGGAATCGTATTTTCTTTGTTTTTATTCTACCTTTATATATCTCCGGAAGTCTATCATCATCCGGCATAATCAGTTGACCATCGATTTCCACCACTGGACGTTCTCTTGCGAAATATAACGGAACAATGGGTATCTTTTCCAAACGAATATACTGCCAAATATCAAGTTCAGTCCAATTACTTAAAGGGAAAACGCGTATACTTTCACCTTTATGAATGCGAGTATTGAAAAGATCCCATAACTCAGGACGTTGATTCTTAGGATCCCATTGTTGAAATTGATCGCGAAAAGAAAAAATCCGTTCTTTTGCGCGAGACTTTTCCTCATCCCTTCTGGCACCACCAAATGCAGCATCAAAGTGATGCTTCTGTAAAGCATCTATTAAAGCTTTTGTCTTCATTAAATCGGTGTGTATCTTACTACCATGAGTAAAAGGTCCTATCCCCGCTTTATAAGCTTCTTCATTAGTTTCAACAATCAAATCCCAGCTATATTTTTTTGCATATTCATCACGGAATTTTATCATTTCTTTAAACTTCCACTTGGTGTCAATATGCATTAAAGGGAAAGGAACTTTTCCCGGGTAGAAAGCTTTTTCGGCTAGACGTACCATTACAGAGGAGTCTTTGCCAATACTATATAACATCACCGGATTCTCAAACTCTGAAGCTACTTCCCGCATAATATATATAGATTCAGCCTCAAGTTCCTGCAAATGAGTTAACCGACACATTTCTTTCATTTATTTACAATTATAGGTAATACATTCGATAATACCTCATTGATACATTCATCTATACTTTTGTTCGATGTATCAATGACTGATGAAGCTTGTGTTGGTTGTTCAAAAGGAGCTGAGATTCCTGTAAAATTTTTAATTTCTTCCCTTCTTGCCTTAGCATATAATCCTTTTATATCACGTTGCTCACAAACAATTAAAGGAGTAGAAACATATACCTCAAAGAAATCTTTTTTACCAATAATATTTGAAGCCAATGTACGTAATTTATTCGTCGGAGTAATCAATGCTGCAATAGTTATTATCCCTGTTTCTACAAATAATTTCCCTATCTCGGCTATACGACGGATATTCTCCATTCTATCTTCTTCAGAAAATCCAAGATTCTTATTAATACCTGACCGGATATTATCCCCATCCAGAAGTCTGCAAAGAAAATTTCTTTGATGCAATTCTTTTTCCAAAGCTATAGCCAATGTACTCTTCCCTGATCCACTCAATCCAGTAAACCATATTACAAGCCCATGCTGATGTAAGAGCTTCTCTTTATCCGTACGTGATATCATTTTATTAACCATAGGAAATATATTTCCTTTCATAAACATCAATTTAAAGGCCAAATAAGAGGAACTAACGTTATTGTAATTATAAATGTCAGTATATTTAAAGGCAACCCAAATTTTACAAAATCAACAAATTTATAATTGCCAATACCTTGTACAATTAAGTTAGTTTGATAACCAATTGGAGTTGAAAAGCTAGCAGAAGAAGCAATACAAATTATAACAAAAAAAGGTACAGGGTTTACCTCTAACTGATTAGATAAAGAAATAGCTATAGGAAAAGATAAAGCAGCTGCAGCATTGTTGGTAATTAGCTCTGTAAAAAGATTCGTCATAATAAATAAAATAGCTAATAATACCCGCGGACTTAATTCATGACTCATAGAAATAATGTATTTTGCCATAAAGCTTGCCAAACCAGAATTTACCATGGCTTTACTAATAGCAAAAGCACATGCTATCGTTATCAGAATATCCCAAGTAATATATTTTGTATATTTCCTTGGTGGAACCATTTTAGTCCATATCATTATAATGGTGGTTATACAAGCAAAAAAGAACATATCAAATTCTACTGAAGGAAAAGCATTACGAACAAATGTTGTTTCACCCACCGTAGCTCCAACTATCATAAAAATCAAAAGAATCAATGCAAAATATTTTTTCTTCTTACCAAAATGAAGTTCTGCTTTTCCATCTGCCAACATTACAAAGCCAGAAGAATCTCCCCAAGTTTTTACAAACGATTCATCGGCCCAAAGAACTAAAGTATCTCCTTCACAAAACAACTGATTGTCCATATTGGATATAAAGCTTTCTCCATTTCGTTTAATTTCTTTCAGTTGTGCTCCATAATGACGAAAGAAATTAAAGGTTCCGACTTTCTTGTTAATTCCCGGAAAACGAGGGCCGATAACTGCCTCAATCGTATGAATAGAAAGATTATTTTCAATTTCATTGATGGAATCTCTTCTTTCCGTCGGCAATAACTTATTAGAAAATAACAACATATAAATAATACCACCTAAAGCGACAAATATACCTACTTTTCCTAATTCAAACATAGTGAAACCTTTATACCCTGCATCAATAATCATTCCGTCAACAACCAAATTTGTCGAGGTTCCTATTAATGTACACATACCTCCTAAGATCGTCGCATAAGAAAGAGGCATAAGAAATTTAGTTACTGGAGTTTTCATGCTCTGAGCCCAACGTTTAATAGCTGGTGCAAAAATTACTACAACCGGCGTATTATTTAAAAAAGCAGAAATAAAAGAGATTATTGGAAACAAACGAATCTGTGTTCTCCATATTGAAGTCTTCTTTTGAGGGAATACACGTTTTATGAACTGGGAAAGAATTCCTGATTGTCTAACACCTTCACTTATTAGAAAAAGAAGAGCAACCGTTATCATCCCTTTATTACTAAAACCTTCTAATGCCTCCTTTGGCGTAAGAATTCCGCAACAGAGAAATAAAACAACAACGGAAAAAAGAATCATACCAGGTCGCATTTTATCCCTGATTAGTGCAATAACCATCAAGATAAGACCAACTAACACTATGATCATACTCGCCATTCTTTTTTCAACTTAATTTCGTTTCACAATAAACCATGGATTATGCAAGTCTTCCTTATTATAAGTAATAGGATTATTACTGTCAGCATGGTATATATCAGCTCCAGCAGCAATAGCAATTGCATGACCGGCTGCAGTATCCCACTCCATTGTTGGAGCAAAACGAGGATAAATATCTGCCTTTCCTTCTGCAACCCAACAAATTTTAATAGAGCTTCCAACAGAATCTATTTCCAGATTTGGATGAATCTTTTTTATTTCGTCTATATATCTCTGAGTCTCTGTCGAAAGATGAGATCTTGAAGCAACAACTACATAAGAATCAGCATGTCGAGCCCCCGGAAGAACTAAAGCTTTTCGCTTTAAATTCTGATATGTAATATTCTCTACATCTTTTATATTTTCTATTTTATAAGCTCCCTCTCCCTTTATTCCCCAATATAGTGTTTGTTTGACCGGAACATAAATAACCCCCATAATAGGAATACCATCTTTAGCTAAAGCTATATTTATAGTAAACTCACCATTCCTTTTTATAAATTCTTTTGTTCCATCTAGAGGATCAACAATCCAAAATATTTTCCATTGTTTACGTACTTCATAGGAAGGAAGATTAGCTTCTTCACTTAAAATAGGAAAATCTGTCGTTTTTAAAAAGTTTGTAATAATTTCATTCGACTTCTTATCAGCAACAGTCAAAGGGGAATTATCGACTTTTATCTCTATCTCAAAGTCAGAATTAGGGCTTTCATATATCGACATTACTTCCTTCCCTGCTTTTAACGCAATATCAATAACTTGAAAAATATAATCGTTTAAAATCATTACTTAAAATATTTATTCAGTTCATCATCTCTTAAAACATATAATACTGTTTTACCGTCAGGAGTATAATTAGGAGTTGAAAGAGATAATAATTGTTCTACCAAATTATTCATTTCCTCATTAGAAAGCACCTGTCCGGGAACGATAGACGCAGCTTTAGCTAAAGATAATGCTAATGTACTTTGAATTGACTCTTTAACTTTTCCACTTTTATCTTTTGCCGTTTGAATCATATTCTGCAAAAGTGTAGCAGGATTTAAGCCGTCAATATTAACAGGTACTCCATTAATAGAATAACTTCCGTTACCCAAATCCGCAAGTTCAAACCCCAAATATTCCAAATCCGACATCTCTTCTTGCACAATTGGTAAATCAGATATTGGAAATTGCACCATCTCAGGAAAAAGTAATCCTTGTGAATTCCCCTTTTGAGTCTTTATCTGCCTGATATATTGATCATACAATATCCTGATATGAGCTCGCTGCTGATCTATAATCATTAAGCCCGACTTAACAGATGTAAGTATATATTGTCCCTTATATTGATAATGAACAGTTCCCGTCTGTAAGACATTTTGGTCGTCATATAAAGTAGGCTCTTCTTCTTTTCCTGAATAATTAGTTTCCGGCATAAGGTCATTTTGTCCCTCTAATCCCTTATACAATTCCTGCCAACGATTCAAATTTTTCTGTTGTTGGGCGTAACTATTATCTCTAAAAGGATTATATGAAGGGTCAATAGATACCTTTGGAGGTTTTACCCCTTCTAATTTCGATGGTTCGTAAACAGGAATATCCGGCATATCCTCCGTATCAAAATCTATAGAAGGAACTTCATTAAACTTTCCTAACGTTTCCTTTACTACTGCAGATAGAATTTGCCAGATAGCTGGTTCGTTTTCAAATTTTATTTCCGTTTTAGTTGGATGGATATTAACGTCAATATTAGCTGGATCTACATTAAAATATATAAAATAAGGAACTTCCTCATCTGCCGGAAGCAATTTTTCATACGCACTCATCACAGCTTTATTAAAATAAGGATGACGCATGTAACGTCCATTTACAAAGAAATATTGCCTGACACCTCTCTTTCGAGATGATTCCGGACGCCCCACATAACCAGATAGCTTTACCATGGTGGTATCCAATTTCAGATCTAACAAATCCTGATCCATTTTTTTTCCAAACACACCTATAATTCGTTGGCGCAATGAAGATGCTGGAAGATTATAAAGTTCAATATCATTATGATAAAGTGTAAAAGATACAGTCGGGTTAACTAATACTACACGCTCAAATTCAACAAGAATATTATTAAGTTCTGTATGATTTGATTTCAAGAATTTTCGTCTGGCAGGAATATTAAAAAACAAATTCTTGATTATAAAGTTACTGCCTTTCGGACAAGCTATAGCTTCTTGGCTCTCAAACTTAGATCCGGAAATCTGAATGCTTGTACCCAATTCTTCATCTGCTGTTCTTGTACGAAGTTCCACTTGCGCAACTGCTGCTATAGAAGCTAAAGCTTCTCCGCGAAATCCCATTGTATGTAAAGCAAACAGATCAGAAGCCTGACGAATTTTAGATGTCGCATGCCGTTCAAAAGCGATTCGTGCATCGGTATCAGACATTCCTTTACCATCATCTATCACTTGAATAGACGTCTTACCCGCATCAGTTATCACCACATCAATATGCATTGCTCCGGCATCAATGGAATTTTCCATTAATTCTTTTATTACAGAAGCAGGACGCTGTATAACTTCACCTGCGGCAATTTGGTTGGCAACAGAATCAGGAAGTACACGAATTACATCACTCATTGTCAGTTGTTTTAAAACGTAATATTACCTGTAACCAAGTAATACAAGATATAAGATAATACCAAAATTCCAATAATAAGCATTGCGTACGATGGCTTCCTTCCACTTTCTTTACGACGCTTCAGATATTTTGTTCCTTCAACAAATTTACCGCGAATATCCTCCGGTTTAAATTCCTTTGGAGGAAGCATACCAAGTTCACGTTTCGCACGTTCCTCTATTTCCTTCAGTTTTTCCTTCCGTTCATCATAATAAATATATTCATGATGATAAGGACGGGGCTTATCCATGTTAAAGAATCCCATACCCATAGTTTATTATTTTATCATTAGTTTTATTCTTATTTCAGTTATCCACTTTGACACTATCCAATGGTATATCGATACTTTGCATAACAACGTTTTTATTTTCTTTATTAACGTCTTTCTTGCTTTTTTCTTCTCTCTTAAATAAATTCTGATTTGGTATAGGGGCTGGCGAATGCTTTGTCTTCTTCAAACCTTGTCCTGCTAAACGATATCTCCAAACCATTATATCTCTTTTATCCCTAGGACGAAGATAATCAAACCACGCAAAACTATCCAGTTTCCGCTTATTATCCGGAATCATTCCCATAGGATAGAACGTTCCTGTCGGTTTAGGGTACATCTTTATCTTTTTCATCTTTCTATTCTGTAAATAAAGATTTAATGTACTTGTCTCAGATACATCCATGCCCAAATATGTACTATCTTTATCCTGATAATAATAAATAACTCTAACCGATCCGATTACATCAACCTGACGCATCTCACCATTGATAAAATATGCGTTGATATCTTTTCCGCTTACCTGATTATACTTAACAGAATCCAACTGTTCCATAGAAAGAGCCTGATTATGAATATTCGCCCAATCAATAGTACTATCATTCATATAAATATAAATTTTTTCTCCCAACAATTGCTGGTTCTCATGCCAAAGAACAGGTTCACGATACATAGTTAGGCAACTATCTTTTGAAGAAAACACTAAAGAATCACAAACACCCTGTACATCATTCCGAAAGAAGCGTACTTTAAAGTAAGCTCTAGCTTCACGATATATAGAATCAGTATTCAGGTTAAATGTATACATTTGTAAAGTGTCAGCATGTAAGAATAAACTGTCACCCTGAGAATAATCTATCAATTGGGCATAATCCGTAACATACGCAAATTTTGTAGAATCATTATAAAAGCCGTAATTACCTGTCAATTGATTCTTATTCACAGTATCGTTATAAATGATATTATTAAATGCCTCACCATAAGCCTTCTCTCTATCATAAAACAAGCTGTCACCTGTCATTTGCTTTCCGCCTTCATTAATAATCTTCGAACGATCAAGAAGGATAGCCTGGCCGGTTGAAGTATTATATGAACCTCGTTCTGAATAAATATAATCTTTATCACTAACAATATTCGTTGGTCCTACGATATTTGTTATTTTTGTTTCTGTATTATAATGCAATGTATCTGCTGTCAAGGTAAACTTCTTATTTTCCAATCTCACATTATAGTTAAAAACAGCCTGTTTTGTTGACGGATTATATTCTCCCCAATCAGATGTCAATACATTCTCTTCATCCATCAAGATACCACCATCAAAATAGTATCCCAAATTCATCACACGGTCATAATTCAAACTATCAGTAAGAAGTGTGGTCGTCTTGTTTTCCATTTTAACATGGTTGCGGACCTGCGCAATTTTTGTATTTCCATCATAAAAAAGATAATCTCCATACAGGAAAAGTGTATCTCCCTGTTCCATCTTCACATTATCATAGGCTTCAAAAGAATTCGACTCCTGATAGAAACAAGCACTATCACAATACATATACACGCTATCGTGACGGAATTCTACATTTCCTATCAATATCTGAGCATTCGGATCCGGATTATCCATGCTCTTCTTGATTACGTCTGAATGAAGCAGATAAACTTTGCTCTTCGCCTGTTTAGCTTGCTTTGCAGGTCTTATTTGATTGACCTGAGCTAAAATACAAAGAGCAAACAGGCATAGAAAACTTACAAGTAGTACCCTATGCCCGTCATATAATTTATAATTTCTTTTACTCACAACTTACTATCTTCTGTATGTACCCATCCAGGATATTTAAAATCACAATTATGCCATTTATCATTTATTCTGACGTATGTCTTCTTTTGTTTATCACGTATCCATTTATCCAGAATTTCATTGCTTCGTTTAGCCATTACTATCTGTTTTAACCGCTGATAATCTTCCGTCATTGTAGCCTTATGACCATCTATACGGCTCTTTAGCTTGACTATTGCACAAACCTCACGTCCTTTCGTATTCGTCATTATAAATGGTTCCGAAATCTCTCCGACATGCATCTTATCTACTACCTTTGCAATCTCCTGTGAACGTTGTGCCAATTGATCCATTTCAAAACGAGAAGTTCCTGTCATTGTATTAGCCATCAAGCCATGATTATTCTTCGTATCCTTGTCTTGGGAAATATAGAATGCAGCTTCATCAAAAGAAAACTTATCATTACGAATCTCCTTTGCTATAGAATCAAGTTTCAATGTTGACGCCTCTATATCCTTTTCATCAACTTTCGGTTTCAAAAGAATATGACGAGTATTTATTCTGTCTCCACGTTTTTCTATCAACTGAATAATATGAAATCCGAATTCTGATTCTACTATTTTTGATACTTTATTAGGGTCTTGCAAGTTAAATGCAACATTCGCGTATTCAGGAACTAACTCTCCTTTACTCATAAATCCTAATTCCCCCCCACGACGAGCCGATGCCTCATCTTCTGAATAAAGACGAGCCAATACTGAGAAAGGCATCTCCCCTGAAGTGATTTTCTGTGTATAATCACGTAATGTTTTTTTAACACGCTCAATTTCCGACTGTGGAATCTTTGGTTCTAAAACAATAACCTGGACTTCCACTTGAGTAGGAATATAAGGAATACTATCGGATGGAAGATCCTTAAAATATCTACGAACCTCGGCAGGAACAATCTTTATCTCACCAACAAGTTGTTGCTGCATTTTTTGAACAGTCTGTTCTTCACGTTCATTCTCACGAAGCATCTCTCTAATCTGTGTTGTAGTCTTGTTAAAGTACTCTTCCATCTTCTCTTTAGAGCCAATCTGATCAATATACCAGTTAGTTTTACGTTCTACCATGCTAAGGACATCTTGATCGGAAACTATAACACTATCCAACTCTGCTTGATGTAAGTACAACTTACGAATAGCTAATTGTTCAGGAATAACACAATACGGATCTCCATCTATCTTTCTTCCTTCATACTGAGCATTTAAACGCTCGTTCTCTACATCTGATTTCAGAATTGCTTCATCGCCAACAACCCATACCACCTCGTCAACGACATTATCCTGAGCAAAAGCAAATATAGGAGCTAACATTATCAGCAAAAACAAACAAAATTTCTTATTCATACAATTATTTATGTATTCAATCATTCTAAAAAGCTATTAATGTACGAAGATATAGTAAATTTATATACTTCCGCTATTATTAACGGATTTTAAATCCTCTCAATTTCTTTCAACATGATATTTTTCTCTCAAGTGTTTTAATAATTGTTCTTCATATTCCGACAGAAAATTATGAGTAACCTGCTCTTTGACATCCTTAAAATCTTCAGGACCGTTTTTCATCTTCTTTCCTATCACCAAAGTAATCGGATAATCAACATCAGGTTGATAAGTTCCTTGTTTAAAAACCTTCTTATCAATAGCCGCGTTTTTACCTATTTGGAAAATCCCTATCTCCACTTGAGCCAACATATCCTTCTCTTCACCATTGGAAACCAATCGTTCATAAGCTGTCTTCCATTCATCAATTGGTTGCGATTTCAAATATTTCTTAATCGTTTTCGCTATTTTTTTATTCTTGGCATGAATAACTGCACCTTTAAAACAAGGCACCTTCCAGTTATTTTTATGCTGCGCATAATATCTTTCCAAAATAGCATCGTCAGGAAGAGTCTTATCAACATATTGCTTATCAAAAGCCATGACTAACAGCCCATCATGGACATCTTGTAACTGAAGTTTCAATTCCGGATACTTCTGCTCCAATAAAACAAGACCACCCTTATTCCAAATCAACATGTTATCTTTATCGATAGTAGGATTATTACTTCCTAAACTTTCCAGATACTGATCTGCCAAAGGTTTTATCATTGATAAAGGAATATCTGACCGACGATCAATGAGCTTAATCAGATGCATACCCTTAGGGGACGCAAAAGGAACCGACACTTTCCCTTTCTCCAGCGTGACCAAATTTTCCATCCATTCTTTGAGATTTCTGTTGGCTGGCATCCATTGAAGTTCTGAAAGTGTGACATGTAGTTTCTCCGGCATCAGCGTATAGACAGGCCCAAATTTCTTTATGAACGAGATAAAATCAGAACCACTTTTAACAGCCGAATAAATAGAATCCATCCATGTCCTTGCCCGATACGCTAACTTTGCGTCAGCAAACTGAGGAATATCAACACTAATATGGGCTATTTTAACCCATTCTGACAAGTTTAATCGATTTTGTTCACGAGAAGAGATACGTTGTTCCTCGAAAATAAGCCGCTGCTGATCTTGAAAATACGGTTTTAATATCTGACTTGTATAATATGAATACTGAGACTTAAATTCCTCTGTTGTATCCAAACCTTGAGCTTCCGCTTCACATACTTTAAGCTTATAGTCAATATAAATATTTTTAAAATCTTTTTCCTGCTTACCTGATTTCGACAGCTGATAGTTAAACTCTGTTCTGTCTATCAGCATCTTATCTCCGATAGAAAAGACAACTTCTTTTTGAGCATACATATTGGCAGTATGCACAAAAAGAAGTCCTATTACACCAACAAGGGGCATAATAAAATTATTCCGGACGACTATAATTAGGTGCCTCACTGGTAATTGTAATATCATGCGGATGGCTCTCCAAAACACCGGCATTGGTGATACGAGTAAACTTAGCATTATGCAACTCCATAATGTCTCTTGCTCCACAATACCCCATGCCTGAGCGAAGACCGCCCACCAACTGATAAATAACCTCTTGAACTGTTCCTTTAAATGGCACGCGACCGGCAATACCTTCCGGAACCAACTTCTTCACTTCTTTTGTTCCAGCTTGAAAATAACGATCCTTAGATCCGTTTTCCATAGCTTCCAAGCTGCCCATTCCACGATAGCTCTTAAACTTTCGTCCGTTAAAGATAATTGTCTCACCCGGACTTTCCTCTGTTCCGGCAACTAACGAGCCAATCATAACACTATATCCTCCTGCTGCTAATGCTTTAACAACATCACCGGAATAACGCAAGCCACCATCTGCAATC
This sequence comes from Phocaeicola oris, assembly GCF_021295095.1. Taxonomy (GTDB): domain Bacteria; phylum Bacteroidota; class Bacteroidia; order Bacteroidales; family Bacteroidaceae; genus Phocaeicola; species Phocaeicola oris. The sequence continues at coordinate 214,523 of NZ_JAJLQX010000001.1, read as the reverse complement.
AATGGAACATCTGTACTCTTCAAAGCACAAGCCACATCGTATACGGCACTCAACTGAGGAACACCGACACCGGCCACAATACGTGTTGTACAAATAGACCCCGGACCTATGCCAACCTTAACGGAATCAGCTCCATTCTCAACTAACATCCTCGCCGCCTCACCTGTTGCCACATTACCTACTACGATATCTACATTAGGAAATGATATTTTTGCCTCACGCAGCTTTTGAATAACAGATTCCGAATGTCCGTGTGCTGTATCAATAACAATAGCATCAGCTCCGGCAGAAACCAAAGCCTGCATACGATCAAGAGTGTCAACCGTAACTCCCACACCGGCAGCTACACGCAAACGACCTTTTTCGTCTTTACAAGACATAGGTTTATCCTTTGCTTTTGTAATATCTTTATAGGTAATAAGTCCCACCAAATGATTTTCCTTATCAATTACCGGCAGCTTCTCAATCTTGTTCTCCTGAAGAATCTTTGCTGCTGAAGCTAAATCAGCTTGCTGATGAGTAGTTACCAAATGATCTTTTGTCATGACATCATCTATCTTCTTATCCATGTGAACCTCAAACCGAAGGTCACGATTGGTAACAATCCCCACCAAATGTCTTTCTTCATCAACCACAGGAATACCGCCAATATGATAATCACACATCAAATCAAGCGCGTCTTTTACAGTCGAACCACGCTTAATAGTAACCGGATCATATATCATCCCGTTCTCTGCTCGTTTTACGATGGCTACCTGACGAGCCTGCTCTGCAATTGGCATATTCTTATGAATAACTCCTATACCACCCTCACGAGCAATGGCAATAGCCATTTGGGATTCAGTTACGGTATCCATGGCTGCCGTAACAAAAGGAATATTTAATTTAATGTGACGGGAGAACTGGGTGGCAAGAACAACATCGCGAGGCAATACACTTGAATAAGAGGGAACCAGAAGGACGTCATCAAACGTCAATCCATCCATAATAACTTTATCTGCAATAAATGATGACATATATAAGATATATTTAGAATTTTATTGCGTGCAAATATAGGCAATTCTCCAGAAAACACGAAGTGTTATCTCATTTTTTAAAGAAATTATTCAGTTATTTACCTCTACATTCACTTTATTTTCCGGTGTGTTAGGCTCGCGAAAAGAATTAAAGTTAACCACTTTGCCGTCACAAAAACCAACTATAAAGATTTTAGTATAACCTATCCAAGGAATTCTCTCATACTGCCACTCCTCCATATCTTCATTGAACCGCCTATAATCCGGTTTACCCAATACTCTTGATACTTCCTCTGTTGTCATTCCTTTCTTCACTTTAAACATGGCATTACTCATATTGTCAATTGTTCCACAGCTACTAACCAACAACATACTACAAATAGTAAATAAGTACAATAACTTTTTCATATCTCCATCTTTATTAAGTTTCCTTATCACAAATATATAGACAAAGATATTCCTTTCGTGAAGGAAAAATCCTATTTTAGCATAGGTGTTTTCCTATAGAAAAAAGGGAATATCCTGAGACAAGAGCTTTTAATATACTTCAAAGCACCATTTATATGTATTATACATTTGAACGATAAAGGCTTACTTCTTGATTTTTTCACTATAAGATTTACGTTTTCCACACTATCAACCGCAAGGACAGTATAAGCCTGACCCATAAGGAAAAACGAACTTACAGCATGTTTAAACGAAGCTTTTTGGCTTTTCGTCAAGCTTATAAAAATAGTTATAAAGAAGGTCGAGAAAAGTGATGCGGATGAATCGTCCAACTCATACGCATGAATCGCATAACTCATGCGGATGAATTGATCAACTCATCCGCATGACTTCATCCGGTCGTCCGCATCAGTTTGGGCGATTAACTTTATCACTTCTTTCTTTTATATACATCAATAAATAGAACGATCAAAATAGACTTTCATTCCTACCCGCGTAGATGAGGAAGTAATCAGTTGATAACAATCATCCATAAGTAGTGATCCGCATCCCCCAACCGATTAATTAACATAATTTAATTTACAAAAAATCATTACGTTCCAATATTTGATTTACCTTTATCCCATGAAAAAGATTCTACTACTTTTATTGACTCTGGTACCATTCCATGTAATGGCAGATAGTATTGACACCACTACGTATAAAATAGACAATGTAGTGATTACCGGCACCCGATATCATAGTGATATTCGTCATTTACCGATGACTATTTCGGTGATTAATCAGAGTAAACTGATTCAGAATTACAAACAGAATGTGCTCCCCACGCTTAGTGAACAAGTTCCCGGACTCTTTGTCACGTCACGCGGATTGTTAGGATATGGTGTGAGTACAGGTTCAGCCGGAGGCATTAAAGTGCGCGGTATAGGAAGTACAGCCGATTTGCTTGTGCTGATTGACGGACTCCCACAGTATGCAGGACTCTATGGTCATCCCATTGCTGATGTTTATCAAACCATGTTGGCTGATCGTGTTGAAGTGATTCGAGGTCCGGCTTCCATGATCTATGGCTCGAATGCCATGGGTGGGGTTGTAAACATTGTAACTCGCCAAACGCAACAGGACGGAACAACTACGAATATAAACTTGCAAGGCGGTTCGTATGGAACCTTTGAGGCGAATGCCACTAATCATACGCGCAGTGGAAAGTTCTCTTCCGTTGTAGGTGTAAACTATGGCAGAACAGATGGTCATCGTACCAATTCTGAATTTAAACAGACGAGTGGATATGCAAAATTAGGATACGATTTTACACCTAACTGGGCACTTAGCGGAAATATAAATGTCACTTATTTCGAATCATCCAATCCGGGTGAAGTTTCTAACCCGTATATAGATAATGACATGATGATTACCCGTGGAATGGCAGCTGTTTCACTCACCAATGAATACGAGAAGACATCGGGAGCTATCAGAGCATACTATAATTGGGGACATCATCACATCAACGACGGTTACCATCCGGGAGGTACTCCCCGCGCCACTTATTACATGCATAACGATCGTATGGGGGGATTCTCTGCCTATCAGAACCTTTCATTCATGGAAGGAAACCATATCACCTTAGGATTAGATTACCAACATTATGGTGGTCATGCGTGGAACAAGGCAATGTCGAATGGCGCGAAAACAGAGATTGCCGATAAGAGCGTGAATGAGGTAGCCGGATATATTGACTTCCGACAAGATTTAGCCGAATGGATCACATTGGACGCGGGAATCCGCCTAAACCATCACAGCGTATCTGGTAATGAGTGGATTCCACAGGGAGGCTTTACCTTCCGCTTGTCAAACGAGTCGGAAATTCGGGCAATGGTAAGCAAAGGCTTCCGTAATCCTACTATTCGTGAACTTTATATGTATCGTCCGGCTAATGCCGACCTTAAGCCTGTACGACTGATGAATTATGAGCTTTCATTTAAACAGCGACTCTTCGAGAATCGCTTCAATTATAACATTAACGTGTTTTATTTGAAAGCCGATAATATGATTCAGACGGCTATGATAGAAGGTAAACCGCTTAATATCAATACCGGCAAAACAGAGAACTCTGGAGTTGAACTGGAGGCAGCCTATCATATTAATGAGGTTTGGAACATAAATGGAAATTACAGCTTTCTCCACATGAGCAATCCGCAACTTTCCGCACCGGAGCATAAAATATACATGGGAATCAATTATCAGAAAAAACAATTCTCCGTAAATACAGGTCTGCAATATGTGGCCGGACTATATACTGCTACAGGAGCTAAAGAACGAAAAGAGAATTTCCTGTTGTGGAATGTAACAGCAAATTATCGCGTTATCAAAGAATTACGCTTATTTGTTAAAGGAGAGAATTTACTTGCCCAAAAGTATGAAACAGTAGCCGGCTTTCCTATGCCTCGAGCTACAGTAATGGCAGGTATCAACTGGAACTTTTAATGATATAATAAGTCGTGGGTCTTGCGATTTTTACAAGACTCACGATTCTATTAAATTATAGTTCCACCTTTTTTATTAAACCTTTCTTATAAAGCTTTTTAAATTCTTTCTTGGCTTTTTCCATTTGTTTGCAAAAGGCCTTGTCTGCATGTAGTCGGGCTACTGTTCCGGCAACAAGCCAACGAGCCGCGTCTACATCACTCTGGTAATGGAATCCGGCTATTACGCGGCTTTGTCCATACTCATAGCCCCGTTTTAATATAGCATTCTGATTCATCACATTAATTTCTGCCAAAACCAAGGCTTCTCCCCAGCCGATGGCTGTATGTCCCGAAGGATAAGATCCATTCTGATGATAATATTTCTGAATTTCGGGAATAGCTGAATCTTCATGATAATAATCGAAAGGACGGACACGATGATAATATCTCTTTGCTTCACTTGTCGCCAGAGCACCAAAATCCTCTCTACACTTGGTCACTAACTTCCATATTTGTGGAGTATTTAGCGAATCAATCTCTATTCCAAAAGCCGGAGACATGGCTTCCACTACACCCTTTGCACTTGAATCGGCATCCTTAACAGCTAACTTCCCACGCTCTGTCGTTCTTACAGAGATGCCCCATTCAAACTGCTCTCTATCGTATGCAGCACGTGCAGAGATAGAATCAGGCGGAGGAGGCAATAGTTTTACACTACTCGGCACATCCTGCTGATATAGATAAAAATCATTTGGACGAGTACTACGGTCGTAAATACGCTGTGACTGAGCTAATCCACCCATAGCGGACAAGGTAAAGAAAGAGACAATCAAAATTCTTTTCATAAATATATTTTATAAGTTATTTTTATTGAAATAAGATTACTACTGTTAATAAAGCCTTGCAAATTTATCAAAATCTACAAATTATCAAATAGAACAATAAGATAATCTTCCTTAAATTGAAAATAGAACAAATCACTGCCTATTTTTCTTTGAATAAATAGAAAGTATAGTTTGTAACACTACAGACAGAATAATCAGCAGTACTCCTACCCAGAATGCGCTGCTCAATTCACTTGACTCATTAAAAATGATAATAGCCAAAAGAATCGTATAGACAGGCTCAAGATTATAGCTTAAATTAACCGTAAAGGCAGAAATAGTCCGTAAAGCCTGAAGCTGAAGAAGAAAAGGAACAACCGTGAATACGGCTGCAAATAACAAAAGCAATCCGATATCGTGAGCATCAGGAAAGATCTTCACATCAGGAAATAATATGGAATATATCGGTAGTACCAATATAAGTACAATTCCACCTCCAATAAGCTCGTACAACAGCATTGTACTGCTGCTATGTCCGGTAGATGTTTGAACCCGCTTACAATAGATAGAAAATATCGTATAGAGTAATGATGATATACACCCTAAAACTATACCAAATCGATAACGTGTATCGAAACCGAAAATGAGAATGATGCCGGCTACCGTAAGCAGACTTAACAGTATCTCTCTTCCTGAGAAACCACGACGACCAATAACAGGTTCCAAAATAGCGGTGAAAAAACCTACAAGAGCAAAACATACGGCTCCAATAGAAACATTTGCAGCCTTAATGCTACCATAATAAAACACCCAGTGAGTAGTCAACAGTACTCCACAGCCCATCATCATCAGCAAATGATGTCTGGGAATAGCATGAAGTTGCTTCTTAATACTCATCATTATCCCCAGAATGATAAATGAAAGAAGAACACGGAAGCAAACCAACGGTAGCTCACCTATTGTGATAAGCCGACCGAACAGTCCCGTAGCACCGGCCAGCAGGATAGCTGTATGGAGACGTAAATACGAATGTTTCATATTCACAAAGTTATACTATATTAATATAATATATAGGATTCTTTAAACTTTTATTCGTACCTTTACGCCATCTTTTAAATCTCAACAATTAAATTCATATTTCATGAAAAAACTATTTGGTATAGTATGTCTGTCTGCGCTATTCGGACTAATGACATCATGCGATCAAAAAAATGTAACCATGAAGAGTTACAATGAGGGAATTAATATTCTCCCTGTTCCTGCAGAACTACAGCAGCAAGAAGGACAGTTCAAATTAACGAAAAGTACATCATTCTACGCTCCTACTCCTGAGGCTGAAAAAGTAGCTCAGTTCTTTGCTGACAGAATCAACAAATCGACAGGATATAGGCTGACAGTAAAGGAAAAGGATGGATCCAACTGCATTGCTATTAACGTTGACCCAAATCAACAATTGGCTGATGAAGGCTACATATTAAATGTTACACCGAAAGGAGTTAAGATTGTCGCTAAAACAGCTGCCGGAGCTTTCTATGCTATGGACAGCTTTATGCAACTGCTTCCCGCGGAAATCGAGAATCAGGGTGTAGTGGATAACATTGCTTGGATTGCTCCGTGTGTAAGCATTAATGATCAACCTCGTTTCGGCTACAGAGGATTCCACATTGATGCCTGTCGTCACTTTATTCCTACCGAGGAGGTAAAGAAACTGATTGACGTAATGGCTATGTTCAAGATCAACACCATGCACTGGCATCTTACCGAAGATCAAGGCTGGAGAATTGAAATCAAAAAATATCCGCGTCTGACAGAATATGGTTCCAAACGTATTGAAGGTGAAGGAAACGAATACGGTGGTTTCTATACTCAAGAAGAAATTAAAGATATAGTAGCTTATGCAGCAGAACGTTTCGTTACTATCGTTCCTGAAATTGAAATACCTGGTCATGAGCTGGCTGCCATAGCCGCATATCCCGGCCTTTCTTGCAAAGGAGACTCTATTACCCCGCGCTTTATCTGGGGTATAGAAGATGTGGTGATGTGTCCGGGTAAAGAGGACATGTTCAACTTCCTTGAAGATGTATTGGCCGAGGTGGTTCCATTATTCCCGGGCAAATATTTCCACATTGGTGGTGATGAATGTCCGAAAGTCAGTTGGAAGAAGTGTCCTGCCTGTCAAGCACGTATCCGTCAGGAACACTTGCAGGGCGATGCTCAACACACTGCCGAAGAAAAGCTTCAGAGTTACGTTATCCAACGAATGGAAAAGGTTCTTGCCAAATATGGGAAAAGTATTATCGGTTGGGATGAAATTCTTCAAGGAGGCTTGAGTCCTAACGCAACAGTCATGTCATGGCGGGGAGTAGCCGGTGGTATAGCTGCCGGACTGCAAAATCACAATGTAGTGATGACTCCGGGACATGATGGCGGTATGTATTTCGACTATTATCAGGGCGATTCAAAAATAGAACCGATAGGCATCGGAGGTTACACTGCCTTAGAGAAAACGTACAACTATGATCCGGTTCCGGATACATTGAGAACTATCGGAAAAGAAAAATATATCCTTGGAGTTCAAGGGAATACATGGACTGAATATATCTATAACAACGATTTGTTGGAATACCGTATGTTCCCTCGCGCACTGGCTCTGTCAGAAATCGCGTGGAGTCCGGTAGATAAAAAGGATCTGAATGATTTCTATCGTCGGGTGAATAATGCATACGTACGTCTGGACGGTCATGAAATTCACTATCATATTCCACAACCGGAACAACCTAACGGATCTTGTAACTTCATCGCATTCACTGACGAAGCTACACTCACATTCAAGACTTCCCGTCCGGAGAAAATGGTTTATACGACCGATAACAGTACTCCTACTCCGGAATCCATGGAATATACCGAACCTCTGAAGTTCAAAGAAAACACCATATTGAAAATTGCTACTGTCCTTCCTTCTGGAAAGATGAGTCCGATAAGAGCTATCACCATCGAGAAACAAACACTCTCTCCTATTCAAGCTGATGTTAAACCTCTGCATGGACTAAAACTGAAAATTGCTTATGGTAATTTCTTTAAGCCGAATGAGTTGGATGGCATAACAGAATGGAAGCAGAAAACAGTGAAAGCCCTCGAAGAGATTCCAAGTCAAGTTCCTACAACAGAAGATATGCGTGGTATTCCTCACTACGGAGCTATCGCTGAAGGCTTGATTAATATTCCTTCCGACGGTATTTATTACATCTCATCCAACTACGATCAAGTCTGGATAGACGGAAAGTTAGTTAACAATAATGAAGGTCAGGTTAAACGCTATAGTCGTGCCGACACATCCATGGCTCTGGCTGGCGGATGGCATCAGCTAAAGGTAGTCTTTTTAGGCAACATTATAGGAGGTTGGCCTTCACAATGGGATAATGGAAGTATTAACCTGCGCGAAGCCGGTCAAGAGAAATTCACTCCTGTCGCTGCCGAACAATTAGGTTACATTGCACAATAATTTTACAAACTATTTCATAGAAAGAGGGTCCGACACTTCGAACTCTCTTTCTTTATATATACCTATTACTAAACTAATATGTCAATCTTATTGCACGATAAAGTTCAATATAACAAGTGATATTGATAAACAATAAAAACGATACGTTTGAACCGACAAAGTGATACGCATGAACCGTCCAACTCATACGGATGACTTTACCAACTCATCAGCATCACTTACTCAACTCATCAGCATGAACCGGACAAAAAATATTAATGAATTCATCCGAACACCTGTATCAGTTGGAGTACTTTAGCTTTGACTTTACTTTTTATTCCTCTTTAGTTATTCTTATTCAAGCGTTGGGAGGGTTGAGGTTTTTGTTTCGTTGTGCCTGATTTTGTTTTCTTAGATGGAAAACTCGGAACCAATTGCATTAATTTCAAAATCTTTGATTGGCGTCTTAAAAGATACTTTGAGGGATGAGCTGAATCAAATCTTCTTGGATTTGGAAGTGAAGCCGCAATTAATGCACATTGTGGAGCAGTCAACTGTTTTGCTGTGGTGTTAAACTTGATTTTTGCGGCTGCCTCTGCTCCATAAATATTCTTTCCCATCTCAATTGAATTCAAATAAACTTCCATAATTCGCTCTTTATTCCAAATAAATTCAATTAAGGCAGTGAAATAGACTTCGAAACCTTTACGTATCCATGAAGAATTAGGCCATAGGAAAACATTCTTTGCTGTTTGCTGACTTATTGTACTTGCTCCTCTGGGCCTTTTTCGTGTTTCATTTTCTTTTTGTGCTTTCTTAATCTGCTCAAAATCAAATCCGTTATGCTTTATAAAATTATTATCTTCCGAAGCAATCACTGCTAAAGGTAAGTTATGTGAGATGTTTTCTAATGGAACCCACGAATGACGCCAAGTTGGCGACTGACCGGCAGAGATGTTTTGTACACTCCTGATAACCATTAACGGAGTGACATAAACCGGAATAAAACGATATATAACAACGGCTAATATGGTTGAAATAAAGAAAAACAGGATAATATTTCTGATATATCTACCAACTTTACGAACAGACATTTTGCCAACTAAATTTAAAATTGGTGCAAAGATGCAAAAGATAAAGGATATATCAAACTTTATCATTAGTTTTGAATATTTTTGTAAACGTATAGTATATGTATAGTATATTATGAAAAGATATATCTGGATTATATTACTCTGTATAGCTGCGTTTTTTGTTCATAACGGAGCACTACAAACAGATATTATGGAATCACGTAATATCGTTACTGCGCGAGAGATGGTATCCGAAGGTAATTGGCTCATTCCTACCATGAACGGAGAACTTCGATTAGAGAAACCTCCATTGCCAACGTGGGTAGCAGGATTTATCGAAAAAGTTGCTCCCGATAATTTAAAAGCTCAACGATCTGCAGCAGGAGTAATGGGTATCATTTGGGTCCTTTTCTTTTATCTGACTGCCAAAGAAATATTCCGTAAGAAAGATTATGCGTTTATAGCTACATTAATATTCCTTACGTGCTATAACATAATTTTAATGGGACGAACAGCTACATGGGACATATATTGTCATGCTTTTATGATGGGAGCTATATTCTTTCTTTGGAAAGGTCTTTATGACGATCCTTACCGAGAGAAGTCCAGACCTTGGCGAAACTTTACGTTTGCCGGAATATTTATGGGGTTATCTTTTTTGAGTAAAGGTCCCGTATCTTTCTATGCCCTACTCCTTCCCTTCATTATAGCCGCATTGGTTTACCGTCGCCCATTAATGCGTGGCAAATGGAAAGCTTTTATCTTTATGATTATAGTATGTGTAATATTGAGTGCTTGGTGGTATCTTTATATTATTGCTTTTCATCCGGAAGCTGCTAACGCTGTTATTGAAAAGGAATCAGGTTCTTGGATAAATCATAACGTTCGTCCGTGGTGGTATTATTGGAGATTCTTTGCGGAAACCGGTGTGTGGGCATTACTGACGCTTTCTACTCTTTTTATTTCTCATTGGAAAAAAGTTATTTATGACCGACGCGGATATTTGTTTACCATTTGGTGGATGTTGGCCGCTCTTGTTTTGCTCTCTTTTATGCCGGAGAAAAAAATGCGTTATCTACTTCCAATGATGGTTCCATGTTCATACGCTGTTGCGTTTTTGGTTTATCATTTCTATAAGGAATACAGATTGGACAAAACAAGTAAACTGATTTTCTACATCAATGCGGGATTAGTCTCTTTAATAGCTACGATACTTCCTGTTTTAATTTTTATCTTTGGATATCAACAGCATAGAATATCTCTTATTACTGCTATTGTAGCCGGAATGTTAATATTGGTTATAGCAATCTGGCTATGGAAATCGACAGCGCGTTTAAGATCAATTGAATTTGTTTTTGGAATCGTAGCTCTGTTTGTTGTCGCGGAATGCTTTCTCTTCAATATGATTGGTGCTTCATTTACCAATCCTGAGTTTAATTCTATCCGAGGAATCAGGGAAGTTAATGAGTTGAAAGGCGTTCCATTGTATTATAATGAGCTGAAAGGACCGATTCGTATGGAATTAGTGTACGAAGCTCATAGAAAAATATTACCTTTGGACTTTGAAAATAAAGAAGACGTATTGAAGGCTTTACCTTGTGCTGTAGTGACTATAGAGCCTATAAAGAACGAATTTCCGAAAGAAATTTTAAATATGATTGATACAACAATGATTGGAATTTACGATGATAACCGTCATCCGAAAGGGACAAAACATTATCATGAAGAATTTCTTAATCAGGTTACATTATTAAAATTAAAGTAATGAACAATACATCGAAATATAAGCTGACTATCATTGTTCCCGTTTTTAATGAGCAAGACAATATGGAACGATTGGAACAGAAATTGGTAGCTTATGTACCAAAAGCCGTGGTGTCTGCTTGCGTCTTGTTTGTAAACGACGGTTCAAAAGATAATAGTCTGCAACTTATCAAACAGGTTTGTAAACGAAATAAAGACTTTTATTATATCAGTTCTAATGCAAATCGTGGATTAAGTACAGCTATGAAAGCCGGAATCGATACGGCAGAAAGTGAATATGTAGGATATATCGATTCTGATTTGCAAACCGATCCTGAAGACTTTAATTTACTTTTGGAGTATGCTCCCGATTATCAGCTTGTTTCGGGTATTCGTGCGAAACGCAAGGATTCTGCTTTTAAGCGTTTGCAATCTAAAATTGCCAATGGATTTCGTCGTTCTATGACAGGTGATACAGCTACGGATACCGGTTGTCCGCTGAAAGTGATGTGGACGGATTATGCCAAACGTATTCCTTTTTACAATGGGATGCACCGTTTTCTCCCGGCACTGATGAGTCTGGAGAATGGAAAGTTTAAAGAATTACCGGTACGACATTATCCCAGAATAGCCGGAGTGTCAAAGTATCATTTGTGGAATAGGTTGGCAGGTCCATTCATGGATTGCTTTGCTTATCGCTGGATGAAGAAGCGATACATTCGTTATCACGTCGATGAAAGTAATTTCAACGCATAAGTTATGCCGGCTACCTTAATTTACGCTATAGGATTCATTGCTCAGGGCTTCTTCTCTGCTCGAATCCTTGTTCAATGGATCATGTCGGAGCGAAGCCATAAAGTTGTGTCCCCGAATCTTTATTGGATTTGCAGTTTAATCGGAAGCATCTTGTTGTTTACGTATGGTTGGCTGCGGAACGACTTTTCCATTATCCTTGGTCAATTCATATCCTATTATATATATATATGGAATTTGAACATTAAAGGTGTGTGGATTAAAGTTCCGAAAGTGATTCGTTTTTGCATTTTCATTCTTCCTGTTTTAGCATTTATTTTTACAATTAAAAATGCTTCGGCTTTTGCCAATTCTTTTTTGCAAAATAAAGATATTCCGCTTTGGCTTGTCATTTTCGGATCACTTGGGCAAATTATCTTTACCATGCGATTTGTCTATCAATGGTATTACTCTCAACGTCGTCAAGAGTCCATTCTTCCGGTTGGATTCTGGATAATCAGCCTGATTGGTTCCGGTATTATTGTTTCTTACGGAATTATTCGTTTAGATCCTATTCTGATACTTGGACAGTCGGTAGGATTTATAGCTTATATTCGTAATATTATTATATCGCGTAAAAGTAATAAAGGGGTGATTAACCCCTCTTCCGGTCATTCTGTTGAATCGTTGTAAAATGAACAGAAATAATATTGAGATGAGGCAATTCACACAGAAATACATTTTCTTTATTGTTCTGATGGTACTAACATTAGTCCCCGACACTTATTTATGGATAAAAGGTACAGAGGGCGAGGATACGAATTTATTAATTCACACTATTTGGTATACCCCTTCATTAATCATCCTTCTTTGCTGGTGGATGGCACATAAAGAAAGGTATTACAAAAAATGTTTGTGGATTATCTGTTTGGGATTAATTCTGTTCACGCTTCCTAAAATAGTTTATTGTTTTATCCGATAAGACAATAAGGCATTGAAGAGACTCTTCTCTCTTCTTTCGTGAAAGTGACAGGTATCAATTGCTCAACTGATACGTATGAGTTACTAAAATGATGCTGATGAGTTGGTAAAATGATGCTGATGAGTTGATTGGTTTATGCGGATGAATTGACTAAATGATACGTATGAGTTGACACAAAGATATGGATGACTTTAGTTGATTATATGATGACTTAGTGAATTTAACTAAAAAGCAAGTTTGTTTGAATGAAGAATTCATTAATTTACAGTATCTTTACATCAAATTTGATTACTATGTTTACAGAGAAATTACAAGAATTATATCAACAATATACGGGAACGGAACCGGAAAACATGGTCGAGCTACCGGCTTCCGGCTCGAACAGAAGATATTTTCGCTTGACAGGCGTAAAAAGTATTATCGGAGTTTACGGAACATGTGTTGAAGAAAACAGAGCATTCGTTTATATGGCGGCACATTTCCGCAAAAAAGCACTCCCTGTTCCTGAAGTTTATGCCGTATCCGAAGACCAATTATATTATATTCAAGAGGATTTAGGCGACTTGCTTTTATTCAAAGCGATAGAAAAAGGTCGTCTGACCACCGTTTATTCGGAAGAAGAAAAAGATATGTTGCGTAAAACCATCCGACTTCTCCCCGTCTTTCAATTCGCCGGAGCCGATGGATTTGATTTCTCTTATTGCTATCCGCAGTCGGGATTCAATGAACGGTCTATTAAATGGGATTTAAACTATTTCAAATACTGTTTCCTTAAGGCTACAGGTCTTGATTTTCAAGAAGATAAGTTGGAAGACGACTTTCAGAAAATGTGTGATGTATTGATGCGAAGCGCGTCAGCTACTTTTATGTACCGCGATTTCCAGAGCAGGAACATCATGATTCATTACAGTCAGCCTTACTTCATTGATTTTCAAGGTGGCAGAAAAGGCCCATTCTTTTATGACGTAGCTTCTTTCCTATGGCAAGCCAAAGCCAACTTTCCTGATACACTCCGCAAGGAGTTACTTGAGGAATATTTGGATGTATTGAATCAATACCAGCCTATTGACCGTTATTATTTTTATAGTCAGTTACGACATTTTGTATTGTTCAGAACTCTCCAAGTTCTTGGCGCGTACGGCTTTAGAGGGTATTTTGAAAAAAAACCACATTTTATCCAGAGTGTTCCATACGCATTGGCCAACTTACGGAGTCTTTTGAAAGAAGATTATCCGGAATACCCGTATCTATGCGAAGTATTGAAAAATCTAACCAACCTTTCAATGTTTAAAACCGACCTTCAGAAACGTCAGTTGACTGTAACGGTGATGAGTTTTGCATATAAGAAAGGTATACCCGATGACCCAAGCGGTAATGGAGGAGGATACGTCTTCGACTGTCGTGCCATTAATAATCCGGGGAAATACGATCGGTTTAAATCATTTATAGGACTTGACGAACCTGTGATTAAATTCTTGGAGGAAGATGGTGAGATTCTTACATTCCTTGAGCATGCTTATGGGTTGGTTGATGCCAGCGTTAAACGTTATATGGAGAGAGGATTCACTAATTTAAGTGTTTGTTTTGGGTGTACGGGCGGACAGCACCGTTCGGTTTATGCGGCACAACATTTGGCAGAACACCTTAATGAAAAGTTCGGGGTAAAAGTAGAGCTGATTCATAGGGAACAGAATATAGAACAGACATTTAACCGCAAGGATTGATATGAAAGCCATAATTTTTGCCGCTGGAGTGGGTTCCCGTTTGAAACCGCTCACCGATTATTGTCCGAAGGCACTTATAAAAGTAGCCGGACTGCCGATGTTGGAACATGTCATTAATAAATTGAAAATGTCAGGTTTCGATGAAATTGTTATCAATGTTCATCATTTAGCAAAACAAATCATTGATTATTTAAAAGACAACAACAACTTTGGTATCACTATTCACATATCGGATGAGCGACAAGAATTGTTGGAAACTGGTGGCGGATTGCAGAAAGCATTACCTCTATTTACACCAAATGACGAAAGTGTTCTGATTCATAATGTAGATATCCTATCCAATTGTGATTTGCAAGGTTTGATGCAGTATCATAAAGACTATCAGGCGGTTGCTACACTTGTGGTAAGCTCGCGTAAGACACAGCGTTACCTTCTGTTTAATAAGGAAAATCGACTCTGCGGTTGGATAAATAAAAAAACCGGTGATACAAAACCGGAAGGATTCGTTTATAAAGAGGGTGAATATGCAGAATATGCTTATGCGGGAATAGAAGTCGTTCAACCGAAAATTTACAAATGGTTACCCGAAGGCAAGTTCTCTATCATTGATTTCTATTTGAATCATTGCAATGAGTTAGCGATTAAAGCTTATATTGCAAACGACTTGAAACTTTTGGATATAGGAAAACCGGAGACACTGATTAAAGCAGAACAGTTTGTCAAGCAAATATTAAAATATTAACTTTCTTCTATCTCACTGAGTTCGAGCCATCGCATAGACTTCTCATCAAGTTCATTATTGAGTTCTGGAAGTCGTTTTGACTTTTCTGTCAGTTCATCAACAGATAGTTTACCACTGCAAAGGTCTGCTTCAATTTGTTTCTTTTCTTCTTCCAGCCGAGCAATTTCTTCTTCTAATTGTTCAAATTCTTTTCGTTCTTTAAACGTCATGCGATGCTTATCATTGGTGCGTACACGCTCGGTTTTATCCTTTTTAGCACTCTCTTCTTTCTTTTCGTGCTTTTCTTTTTCTATTTTCCATTCGTTATAATCAGAATAATTTCCCGGGAAGTCACGAATATCACCATGTCCATTGAACACAAGGATATGGTCGACTATCTTATCCATAAAATACCTGTCATGACTAACCACAATAACACATCCTTTAAAATTTTGAAGATAATCTTCGAGTACTTGCAATGTAGGAATATCCAAGTCGTTTGTAGGCTCATCAAGAACCAAGAAATTCGGATTCTTTATCAATACCGTACAGAGATAAAGTCGGCGACGTTCTCCCCCACTCAACTTATACACATAGTCATATTGTTTTTCTGGAGGAAAAAGAAAATATTGAAGGAATTGTGATGCAGTAAACCGTCGTCCGTCATTCAGAACTATAACTTCGGCATATTGTTGAACAATATCAACAACTCTCATCTGCTCATCAAACTTCAATCCGTCTTGGGAATAATATCCAAACCGAACAGTTTCACCCACCTCAATGACACCGCTATCCGGTTTTTCCTCACCAATAAGCATCTTTATAAAAGTAGACTTACCTGTTCCGTTATTTCCCACTATGCCCATCTTTTCATAACGGGAGAAAGTATAGCTGAAATCGTTTAAAATTTTTAAGTCACCAAAATTCTTATATACATGATCTGCTTCAAAAATCTTAGAGCCGATGTAAGAAGCTTTGGTATCCAACTTAATATTATTGTCAACAATACGACGTTTGGCAACTTTTTCTAATTCATAGAAAGAATTCTCACGATAACGAGCCTTATGACCACGAGCTTGAGGCATTCTGCGCATCCAATCCAATTCCGTGCGATATAAATTTTTTGCATGAGCTATCTCCACGTTAGCTGTATCAATACGTTCTTGTTTCTTTTCCAGATAATAAGAATAATTACCTTTATATGAGTAAAGTTGCTGATTATCAATTTCTAAAATATCGGAACAAACTCTATCAAGAAAAAAACGATCGTGAGTAACCATCAGCAAACTAAGCTTACTTTGCTGTATATATTTCTCAAGCCATTCTGTCATATTTAGATCTAAATGATTGGTAGGCTCATCCAATATTAGAAAATCAGGTTCGAGAATCAGCACATTGGCCAAAGCTACACGCTTCAACTGTCCACCAGAAAGCTGACTAATCGGTTGGGCATAGTCTCTAATATTCAATTGTGAAAGAATTTGCTTAATTTTTCGTTCATAATCCCAAGCCTTCTCATGCTCCATTTTAACCAATAAGTCTTCTAATCCAGGATTTCCATGAGTTTCCATACACGATTCATAATCTTTTATGAGTTGTGCTGTTGGATTTCCATGCTCAAAACAAGCCTGAAGTACCGTTTGTTGATCAGAAAAATGAGGATTCTGTTTCAAATATCCCACGCGCAGGTCACGACGGTATGTAATTGTTCCTTCATCATAATTCTCTTTTCCGGCCAGAATATTCAATAAAGTGGATTTACCACTTCCATTTTTAGCAATCAATCCACAACGTTGCCCTTCCTCAATGCCGAAAGATATGTTATGAAATAGCAGCAAGTCACCAAACGACTTCGTCAAATCATCAACCTGTAAGTGAGGACTACCCATATTTATTTCTTTTTCAATTTTATCATTTTTACAGCTGCATTCTGAATCTTTTCATATTCAGCAATCAAATCAATTTGCTCGTTTTGCTTTACCTTATTATATATAAGATCAATTGGATTAATAATTAAATTAGAATTCATAAATTGAAGAACCGGACATTCTATCGATCCATCAACGAATGTTTTCCATTCCATACCTTCCATTTCATTAACTATGATAGATCCGAAAGTTAAAGCAAAGTCACTCCAAATTTCTTTTTGTTGAGGTTTGAATTTTCCACTATCAATGACCTGCTGCAATTTAGCTATATCGTCTTCCTCACCAGTAAAATCTGTTTTTAATTCTTTCTTAATTATTTTCTCTACCCATCCATAGGCTGCATTAATCTCTCCAACTTCAAGAATGCGAATAGGAATTAGCTCTTGATGAAATCCACTATGTAATTTTGGAACATAAATTGTATGAATAATATCCTCAGCAATAGATTTTTCACCATTTTTTGTTGTAGTGAAGCTGCAATTTATGCAAATGGTTCCATAATCCATAATCCATATATATGAAGTATACACGTTTCCATTCTCTCTAAAGGATTCTGAACTAAAAGCGCACTGAACCTTTCCTATAACTGTTATGACAGCAAAAGGGTTCTCTCTTAATTCCGAACGGAGACATTCATCTCCGTAACGGTTATCTTTACCTTTTGTTGCAGAGATACGGAAATTTCCGTTCCATTTATTGGGATTATAAAAAAGGAAAGTATCCTCTTCATCTTCAAATTCATTCCAATTGGTGGGATATTCCAAAGAGAACCAACTTCCGGGTGATATATATTTCTTCATAAGCTAATAATATTTAATAATTGCCAATCATTTTCCTATCGGCTGTATCCGAGCCCTTGTCTTTTTATCTATCTCGAGGAACATATAATTCGCTTTTCCGGCATGTAGCAATGAGTCATTTTGCAAATACATTTTCGTTGCATACTCTTTCGACTTTTCAAAAGTTAACTTTGATATCTGATTTTGTGTTTTACCTATTCTTGTGGAATCTAACTTCTCGTCAGGAAAGAAATCGTCAAGATCGACATCTCCAATCATTGTCATTTCCATAAAACTAATGGCTTTATGCGTTTTATCGGTATAATATCCGACAAACATGTGTCCAGGCAATCTGATTAGAATAGGATTAATGTTAATTGCTTTTAGAAGAGAAGCCATTAGCACGCTGCCATCCACACAATTAATTTGAGAAGATTCCAAAGCATCATCCAAAGTTCTGACTCGTTGCGCGAAAACTATATTCGAAGAAAGGCTTGTATTGGTAACCGAACTATACTTAAAGTTGCGCTTTTGAAGTATATTCCATAAAGCATAAACTTGATTATCAACATTCTTTGCCTGTTCTTTTAACGTTCCTTGATATCCAAGAAAACGATTAATAATACGTGTATCCAAAGCTTCACGCAAGAGTTCATCAATCTTAGGATGCTCTTCATTCACATAAGCAGCAAAGAATTTGCTTGTATCATGAAAATGATTATTCCGATCATAATATCCGATAGGGCATTCATTAATACTCCGCATTGAAATATTTTTCACTTTAGGAGGCAAATCATGCCCATTCAAATTAACCTGAATAGTTAAAGCAACAGGCGCGGCTTGTTTGTTATTACGAAGCGCGTCATAGTTCCAAACTACGTCCGGATAAATGGTATATTTTCTTTCTGCCTTTGGGAGAATGAATTCGGATATAGACTTTGAGAAATATGGAGTCTCTGCCAACTGAATCATCACTCGACTATTTGGAATAGAACTTTTTAACTTAATAGAGATGCACGATTTCGGGTTACCTACATAATCTGAATCGACAGGCTCTATTAAGTTACAATCAGTTGTTGCTGTTGAAAGAATAGTAACGGGAAATACATTTCCGCCAAGCTCATCATTGAATTCTAAGTTTTTAGAGCCGAAAAAAGTCCTGTGGACAAAAGTCGCGATACCTCCTGTTATAATAAGTATAATTAGAAAGATACCCCACTCACGTTTCTCCCATCCGATCCAAAACTTAAAATTCATTGTTTAACTTTTAACGGGCAGCAATACATTCTATTTCAACCAAAGCACCTTTAGGCAACTTCTTGACAGCAACAGCAGAACGGGCAGGATAAGCACTATCAAAATAGGTAGCATATACCTCGTTCATATCTGTAAACAAATCCATGTCTGCTAAAAATACGGTGGTTTTTATAATATTCGCTGTAGTTAGCCCTTCTGAGGCAAGGAGATTCTTGATATTTTCAAATACTTGTTTGGTTTGACCTTTAATTCCTCCTTCTGCAAATTCTCCGGTAGCAGGAACAATGGGAATTTGACCGGAAAAGAATAGAAAACCATTTACTTCAATTCCTTGACTATAAGGACCGATTGCCTTCGGAGCTTTATCGGTGAAAATAACTTTTTTCATCATGTTAATTATTTAATATTCTAATTTTGCTACTAAAATAGCGTTTTTTAAGCAAATAGTCTATTTCCAAATATACTTTTTATATTAGTATATTAAATTTTTATCTCTTTTCTTCCAATTACTCAAAAATATAATTATCTTTGTAGCAGAAAATAGAGTTAATACAATAACAAACTTTTCTCCTTATTAATTTTATCAATAAATAAAAATCCAAAAATAATTATTGTCGTACAAAAGCAGAGATGTGTTTCTGTCTTTATGTTTTTGTGCACTAATCACTAACAACATATACTTTATGTATAATATTATTCAATTAAATGACAAGAGTTTGTCTGAGCTGCAGGATATAGCAAAAGAAATGGGAATCAGCAAGATAAGCTCAACTACAAAAGATGAATTAGTTTATAAAATTTTGGATGAGCAAGCCATTGTAAGCGCGTCTCAAAAAATTGCTAATTCTAAACCGACTGCTTCACGGTCGCGTAAAAGAACACGAATTGTAAAGAAAGACGCGGATAAAGTTTATACAACCACTCAGGATAAAGCTCAAAAAATAGAAACTGAGAAACCGGCTGTAAATGTAACACCTAACGAGGCTCCTAATTCGGCTGCCGATCAGTCTCCGGTTAGTCAAGTTGAGGAAGAGATTAAAGAAGAACCTCAGGTGCCAAAGAAGAGAGAAAGAAAGGCAAGTACAAAGAATAAGCCGAAAACTGAAGAGTCTGCGGATGCTCCTATTCCGGAAAAACCAGCAAAAACAAAAACTAAGGTTGAACCGGCAAAAAAAGAAAACATTCTTCCGGAATTGGAATTCGACAATGGAGACGACGAATTTATTCCTATAGAAGATCTTCCTTCTGAAGAAGCGGTTTTACCCGCAGAATTAGTCGATAAGTTTAGTTCTACAAAAATGGAGCCGCCAATAGCTCCAATTCAAAAGCAGAAGCAATCGAATAATCGATTCAACCCAAAGCAGAATTCTAATAATCAGCGTCCTCAACAGTTACGTTTGTCTGTTCAAGAGGATATGCAGGCTCCGGTACAAAAGTCTATTGAACCGAGACAAATAGAAAAGCCTTACGAATTTAATGATATTCTCATCGGTTCCGGTTGTTTGGAGATTATCCCCGATGGCTATGGCTTCCTTCGTTCTTCTGACTATAACTATCTCTCTTCTCCTGACGATATCTATGTATCACAATCTCAGATAAAACTCTTCGGATTAAAGACTGGCGATGTAGTTGAAGGCCCTATTCGTCCGCCAAAAGAAGGTGAAAAATATTTCCCATTAGTTAAAGTCAATAAAATTAATGGATTAGATCCTTCATTGGTACGCGACCGTGTTGCTTTTGAGCACCTCACCCCTCTTTTCCCTGATGAGAAATTTCAGCTTTGTAAAGGATATGATGACGATTTGTCTGTTCGGGTTGTCGATATGATTTCTCCCATTGGCAAAGGCCAACGTGCATTGATTGTCGCTCAGCCTAAAACAGGTAAAACTATGTTGATGAAAGCCATTGCAAATGCTATAGCTGAGAATCATCCTGATGTTTATACCATCATGCTTCTGATTGATGAGCGTCCTGAAGAAGTCACTGATATGGCCCGTACTGTAAAAGCTGAAGTCATAGCTTCTACTTTTGATGAGCCTGCCGATCACCATGTAAAAGTAGCAAGTATTGTTCTTGAGAAGGCAAAGAGAATGGTCGAGTGTGGTCACGACGTGGTTATTTTCTTAGATTCTATTACTCGACTTGCACGAGCATATAATAATGTAGCGCCTGCTTCAGGAAAAGTACTCTCGGGTGGTGTTGACGCAAACGCTTTGCATAAGCCCAAACGTTTCTTTGGTGCAGCTCGCAATATTGAAAATGGAGGTTCTTTAACCATCATTTCAACGGCATTGATTGATACCGGATCTAAGATGGATGAAGTTATCTTTGAGGAATTCAAAGGAACAGGTAACATGGAGTTACAACTCGATCGGAACCTCAGTAACAAACGTATATTCCCGGCAGTTAATTTGGTGGCTTCAAGTACACGTCGTGACGATTTGTTATTGGATAAGATGACGCTCGATAGGATGTGGATTCTTCGCAAATACTTATCGGATATGAATCCGGTAGAAGCTATGACATTCGTTAAAGATAGAATGGAAAAGACAAAGAATAATGAAGAATTTCTTCTGAGTATGAATTCGTAAGTATAAATTATTATATAGAGAAGAGAGAGGATACGCTAAAACAAGGTATCCTCTCTTTTTATTATAAGGCAGAAATCACTCTTTTCTTCATTATTCATTAACGGTAGTTAGTATATCACTTCTTATCAAAAAGCTCAGGTTGCTTTATCATGCATTCTTATTATGCAACTTATCTTATGGCATTTTTTTATAAAAACAGTCTTACAACATCTTCAAACAATGTTTTTATTCGTATTGATAGGTTCATTGGATTTGTCATCAATAAATAGAGAAAAGTCAATATGTATAAACCGCCTAACTCATCCGCATGAATCGCTCAACTCATCCGCATGAGTTGCCAAAGTCATCCGCATGAATCAATCAACTCATCCGCATGAGTTCTCAAAGTCATCCGCATGAATCGCACGGATCGTCTGCGTCATTCGTTTGTTTCACCTAAGTGAAACGAAAAAATCTTCAAATGAATACAAAAAAAGTCCTTGACGAGTGTATTATTAATGTAGATAAAAAGACTCGTTCATGATTTCATGAACGAGTAATTATAAATATTGATCCAAAATTCAATTAGAAAGGAAGATCGTCTGTTTTATCTGTAGCCGAAAAATCGACAGGGGCAGATTGGATAGCTTGCGGTTGTCCATCAAACGGATTATTTTGAGGAATCGGACTTTCTGCGCTTACACGATCAATCTTCCATGCTCGAATCTGATTGAACCATTTATCTTGCCACTGACGGGCATCAATATCAAATGATACATTTAGCTCCTCACCCATTTGAATATTGAATTGTTTGATTTTATCTTCACCAAAAACTTCGAAAGCCATTCTCTTTGGATACTGGTCATGAGTTTCAATAACATACGTTTGTACCATCCATTTATTACCGGTATTCTTAGAAATACCTTCACGTGGTTCGAGTACGGCAATTATTTTTCCTGCTAATTCCATATTTATTATGATTGTATTATATTTAAAACGGTTCGAATTTACTATTTTCCTCTTAAGTAAACTAATTTTTCACTCTTTTTTTGGGTTTAGTACATAATCTTTTCGTAACTTTGGCAATAAATACATAGATAACAAATAAATAAAATATAGCTATGAAGTTCATTGTTTCAAGTACTAACTTATTCAGCCATTTGCAGGCTGTAAGTCGAGTAATTAATTCTAAAAACTCATTACCAATCCTTGATTGCGTATTAATGGAAATAAAAGAAGGCGTATTGTCATTAACGGCTTCCGACAGTGAGAGTACACTTACTACTTCTTTACCGGTTAACGATTCTGATAGTGACGGTCGTTTTGCTATCTCAGCAAAGAAATTCATCGATTCTTTAAAAGAAATCCCTGAACAGCCGCTTACTTTCGATGTTGACACCACCAACTTCAGTCTTACTCTATATTATCAGAATGGTAAATACAGTCTTGTCGGACAGAATGCCGAGGATTTTCCCATGGCTCCTGATTTAAGTGCCGATGCCATTCATATTACCATGGATTCTAAAGTATTTGTTAATGGCATTAACCGAACTATCTTTGCTACTGCGGAAGACGAACTCCGTCCGGTAATGAATGGTATCTATTTAGATATGACACCTGAAGATATTACATTTGTAGCCTCAGATGGGCACCGTTTGGTTCGTGACAAATCAGTTGCAGCTCATGCGGATACAAAAGCAGCATTTATTCTTCCGAAGAAGCCGGCAAACATTTGGAAAACATTATTGCCTAAAGACGAAGATAAAATTATCATTGATTTTGATGAAAAGAATGCTGTTATCACATCAACCGAGTATAAAATGGTATGTCGTCTGATAGAAGGACGCTATCCAAACTATAACTCTGTTATTCCCAAAGATAATCCATATAAGATACAAATTGACCGTTCTACTCTAATCAGCGGTCTGCGTCGTGTGTCTATTTTCTCTTCTCAAGCCAGCAGTTTGATAAAATTGCATATAGAGAATAATCAGATACAAATCTCTGCTCAGGATATAGATTTCTCTACTTCTGCTGAGGAGACTTTAAATTGCGAATATAGCGGAAGTCCAATGAGTATTGGATTTAAATCTACATTCCTTATTGATATACTAAGCAATTTGAGTGCTGACGAAGTCGTCATTGAATTAGCCGATCCGTCGCGTGCAGGAGTAATTACTCCGGCTCAACAAGAAGAGAATGATAATGTGCTGATGTTGCTGATGCCAATGATGTTGAGTGATTAATTGCTAATGGGTAAACGGTGTATTGTTAAAGTATTAAATTATGAAACTGAATTTGAGGAATCCATTAGTCTTTTTTGATCTTGAAACAACAGGCACGAATGTCAGCTTAGATAGGATTATTGAGATTTGTTATCTGAAAGTATTCCCAAATGGAAATGATGTTGCTAAGACGATGCGAATCAATCCCGGAATGCATATCCCTGAAGAATCGACGGCTATTCACGGCATAAAAGACGAAGATGTCGCGAATTGTCCGACTTTTAAGGAGGTGGCTCAGGAAATTGCCAATGATATAGAAGGTTGTGACATTGCCGGATTCAATTCGAATCGTTTTGACGTTCCGGTACTCGTGGAGGAATTTCTGCGGGCAGATGTAGATATTGACATGACAAAAAGAAAATTCGTCGATGTACAAGTCATTTATCATAAGCTGGAGCAGCGAACTCTCTCTGCCGCGTATAAATTCTATTGTCATAAAAACTTAGATGATGCTCATTCTGCTGAAGCCGATACCCGTGCAACATACGAAGTGCTTAAAGCTCAATTAGACTTATATCCCAATGTATTGGAAAATGATATAAGTTTCTTGTCAGAATATTCGTCGTTCACTAAAAATGTGGATTTTGCAGGTCGTATCATCTATGATGACAAAGGAATTGAAACATTCAATTTCGGGAAATATAAAGGTCATCATGTAATGGATGTACTTAAAAGAGATCCCGGTTATTATAGTTGGATTCTGGGAGGAGATTTTACGTTAAATACAAAAAATGTACTCACAAAGATTCGTTTGCGTGAATCAGGATTGAGCAAATAAAGGAAATGCTTCAATCACTTTACATACAGAATTACGCGCTTATTGATATATTAGATATTTCCTTCACCTCCGGTTTTTCTGTTATTACTGGTGAAACCGGCGCGGGAAAGTCTATTATCCTTGGCGCGCTTGGTATTTTGCTTGGTCAACGGGCAGATATCAAAGCAATAAAAAGCGGAGAAAGCAAATGTATAGTTGAAGCGAATTTCAAATTGGCAAATCATTTTCTAAAAGATTTCTTTTTAGAAAATGATTTGGAATACGATCCCGAAGAATGTATCCTGCGCCGAGAAGTATATGCAACGGGGAAAAGTCGCGCGTTTATTAACGACTCTCCGGTTTCTCTTGTACAAATGAGAACTCTTGGAGAGCAACTCATAGATATTCACAGTCAACATAAAAATCTTCTATTAAATCACGAAGAATTTCAACGTGGAGTGCTCGATATTCTCTCGCGCAATGAGAAAGAGTTGTCGGTATATCGGCAATTATATAAAGAATATAAACATGTTTCTGAGGAGTTAGCCGATTTTATTGAACAAGCTGAGAAAAATAAACAAGATGAAGACTATCTGCAGTTCCAGCTACAACAGTTGGATGAAGCAAAACTATCGGAAGATGAACAAGATGCCCTTCAACAGGAAGCAGATGTATTGAGTCATACGGAAGATATTAAAGCAAGTTTGTATAAGGCCGATCAACTAATGGTATCCGATGAAGGTGGATTTTTATCTGAGATGCGTGACTGCCAACAGTCTTTGGAAGATATAAAAGGCTTATACCCTATTGCCGGACAATGGATAGAACGAATAAACAGCAGTATAATCGACTTGAAAGATTTGCAGCACGACATAAGAAAGGAAGAAGAGAAGATTGATTTTAATCCCGATCGACTCAACTTTGTGAATGAACGATTGAATTTAATCTATTCGCTGGAGCAAAAGCATAGGGTCAATACCGTTAAGGAATTAATTAATATAGCCGATGAATACCGTTTGCAACTGAAAGCTATCACTTCATCCGATGATGAGATTAAAGAATTGAAAGAAAAGAAAGCTGCTATATATAATAAGGTATTGGAGCAATCGGAGATACTTTCTAAAGAACGTTCGAAAGCGGCAAGAATGGTGGAAAAGCAGATGCACGAATATCTTGTTCCTCTTGGAATGCAGAATATTCGCTTCGAAGTAGAGATGAAAAAGAATAAGGAGCCGGATATAAACGGACTTGATTGTGTGAACTTCTTGTTCTCTGCCAACAAAAATACTCCCTTGCAAAATGTTTCTTCCATTGCATCGGGCGGTGAAATTGCACGTGTAATGCTCTCTTTGAAAGCCATGATAGCAGGTGCAGTCCAATTGCCAACCATTATTTTCGACGAAATAGATACCGGTGTATCCGGTTCTATTGCGGATAAAATGGCAGAAATGATGCAGAACATGGGTAAAAACAACCGGCAGGTCATCAGTATTACCCATTTGCCTCAAATAGCAGCTAAAGGCACCGTGCATTATAAGGTATATAAAGAAGATACAAATACGGGGACATCAAGTCACATAATCCGTCTGACTGATGAACAGCGTGTAACAGAAATAGCAAATATGTTAAGCGGTGTTACTATGACTGAAGAAGCTCTGAATAACGCACGTGCTTTGTTGGGATATTCTAATAAACAAAAAAACACTTCGACAAAATGAAAGGAAAATGAAAAATATTATGAGACGAAATATGAGAAAAGTTCTTTTATTACTTTTATGTTGTATGGGAATAAGCTCCTATGCACAGACTCCAAAATGGGTTGATAAGGCAAAGAAGGCGGTCTTCTCCGTCATTACCTACGATGAGAAAAATAATATCAAAGGGAACGGTAACGGATTTTATATAGGTGAAGACGGTATCGCACTTTCCGATTATACACTGTTTGATGGTGCTCAACGAGCTGTCATAGTAAATAGTAAAGGTAAAGAAATGAATGTATCGTGTATTGCCGGAGCCAATCAAATATACGATGTGTTAAAGTTCAAAACAGAAATAGACGGAAATGTTGAGTTTCTGCAGCCGGCTACTGTTGCTGGAAAGGTAGGTGAAATTGTTTATCTGCTTCCTTATTCTACTCAGAAAAACGCAGAAGTGCAGACTGGTAAAATAACCGCTGTCGACAGCATTGGGCAAGATGGTTTCTATTATACGCTGGCAATGAAGACTCCGGCTAAAATGGTAAGTTGCCCTATTATGAATGCAAACGGTCAGGTACTTGGAATGATTCAGCGAAATGCATCAGAGGAAGATACTTCCAGTTTTGCTATCGGTGCCAGCTTTGGAGCATCACTGCATATAACCGCCGTATCTGCTGCTCACGAAGCATATACCAAAATAGGTATTAAAAAGGCGCTGCCTGATACAGAAGAACAGGCTCTTATATATCTATATATGATTTCTTCGGGCGATCAAGATATCTATACTACTGCATTGGAAGACTTCTTAGCAAAGTTCCCAAACAGTTATGAAGGTTATATCCGCCGAGCCGCGAAGAAGATAGACAGCGGCAAACAGGAATCTTGGCCGGAAGCTCAGGCAGATATTGATAAGGCACTTGAAGTCGCAAACGATAAGAATGAAGCAAAATATAATATTGCTAAAATGTTTTATAATTATTCCCTATCAAAAGAGGAAGGACAAGGGAATCCGGATTGGAGTTTCAGCAAAGCATTGGAGATGATAAAAGAAGTAATTTTGACTGATTCTCAACCAATTTACGCTCAACTTGAAGGAGATATAAATTATGCGATGAAAGATTATCAGGCTGCATTTGATAGCTATCAGAAAGTGAACCAATCGAATCTTGCTTCCGCAGCATCATTCTATTCGGCTGCTCATGCCTTGCAAAACATGGAAGGAAGTGACCGGCAGCAAATTTTGTCGTTGCTTGATAACGCAGTGGATAAATGTATCGTCCCTTATACTTCGGATGCAGCTCCTTACCTGTTTGCCCGCGGGCAACAGAAAGCAGATATGAAAGATTATCGTGGAGCTGTGAAAGATTTCGACGAGACTTATCGTGCTTATAATGGAAATGTGAATGCTAACTTTTTTTTCCAACGTGAGCAAGCGGAAGTGAACTTAAAAATGTATCAACAGGCTATTGATGATATTAATCGTGCCACTGAGCTTGTCCCCGACAGTCCTGATGTTTGGTTGGAAAAAGGTGCATTGCATATTCGTGTTAATCAGATAGAAGAGGCATTGACAGCTCTTCAAAAGACTATTGAACTGAATCAGAAGATGGGAGCTGCATATCGTATGATTGGCTATTGTCAAGTTCAGAAGAAACAGAACAAAGAGGCTTGTGCCAACTTTAACAAAGCAAAAGAATTAGGTGATACAGCAGTAGAAACTCTTATTCAAAAGTATTGCAAGTAATTATTATTCAATATATTGAAAGGAGGTGTGCCATGAGCAAACCTCCTTTTTATTTTATTTCACTTTCATTTCTACTTATAAACAAATTAATAATTCCGAGAACATATTCCGTTTACTCATTGATATTATTTATTTTTGTGTCGTTATTTTAAAGGTATGTTATTATGAATATTCGAACTTCTGCTTGGTGGAAAGTGATTTTGCTTTTAATAGGTGGCTTTATATTGTTTTTCTTTCTTTATGGACTTGGTACAATCATTTTTGAATCTATACCGTGGCTTCATTTAACCATACCTTTCGGCATTGTTTATGGTATCATAATGCTTCTTATTTATGAACTGTTAATTCGAGCATTTGAACATACGTGGTCGAAGACATTACCAATGAATAAATTAGTATCTGATATGTTAAAAGGCTTGTCGGTCGGCATATTTTTCTTCCTGATTGTTACAGGAATTATGTTTATAATAGGTAGTTATCATGTTACCGATACCTCATTCAATAATGTATTCTTTTCTCAGTTATCTCAATTTTTCATTGTCGCTGCCTCGGAGGAAATTCTTTTCAGAGGAATTGTTTTCCGATTGATAGACAAGAAATGGAATACCATTTGGGCACTTTTGGTATCCGCTTTATTCTTCGGATTGGTTCATCTTGGAAATGAAGGCGTCACTCTTTGGGGAGCTGTGGCGATAGCTATAGAAGCAGGGCTTTTATTGGGTGTATGCTATAAAGCCAGTGGAACTCTCTGGTTGCCTATCGGAATTCATTGGGCATGGAATGTGATGGAAGGTCCGGTTCTCGGTTTCCCTGTATCGGGTAATGTGGATAGTATCAGTATCATCACTGCTGAAGTGAAAGGTTCTGAAGTCATTACCGGTGGAGCTTTCGGTCCCGAAGCATCTATCATAGCAGCTGTTTTAGGATTAGCAATAGCACTTTATGTCTGGTGGAGATATAACTTACGATTGAGATCAGAAACTAAAACACTTTAAATAAGAATTGCCCTTTTCTTCAGGAAAAGTAAACAATTCATAAGTATAGGTTAAGCTAATCACGAGCGTGATTCGATCGCACCTCAACTGTGATTCATGCACATCTCAATTGAGATACGTGTTAATCTCAATTGAGATGTGCTTAGTTCATCATCATAAAAAACTTATATAATAAGATAACAGATTTACTTTATCCGGTTCATCAACTCAACTTGTAAGCGTAAACGAACTTCTTCCAAAGGGATAGAATGCCCGATTTCTTTTTCTATGGAAGTAACTCCCTTATCAATGAAACCACATGGATTGATGTATCCGAAGTATCGTAAATAGGTATTCACGTTTAATGCCAATCCGTGCATCGTAACAAAGTGACTGGCACGTACGCCGATGGCACAAATTTTCCGTTCAGTCTTTGTTCCGATAGCGATCCATACGCCTGTTGCGCCCTTTACACGCCCGGCAACTATGCCGTATGAAGCACAAACCCGAATGACGGCTTCCTCCAGTAAATAAATATATTCGCGTAACCCTAAGTTATAATCTTCTAAATTAAGAATGGGATAACAAACAAGTTGGCCGGGACCATGATATGTGATGTCTCCACCACGATCAATATGATAGAGCTGAGCACCAACAGCTTCCAATTGCTTCTCATTCAATAACATGTTCTTTTCTTTACCACTCTTTCCCAAAGTGTAAACATGCGGATGTTCTACAAAAATCATCCGGTTGGTGTATGGTTTTCCTGTGAGTTTTGCATCAATCAATTCACTGAACAAATCCTTCTGTCTGTTCCATGCATCGGCATAAGGAACTGTTCCCCAATTTTCAATTTTCATTATCAAACTTTATTTTTCGGGCAAAGGAAGCAAAATTATGTAATAAATACAATGAAAAATAAAAAGAATAAAAGTTGTATGGCATCTCAAGAAAAAAACATTAACTTTGAAAAGCTCGGAAGAAGGATTTGGAATCCGATACCATTCATTCTATTTCCGAATCTATATATAATACGATATATTAAAATGAAAAATATAATTCTTCTTTTGTTGTTTTGTTCCATTTCATCGGGGCTTTTGGCACAGAATCCCGTAAAGAATGATTCCACATTAACAAAGAATAACGCAGAAATTATTATACCCGACGATATAGATTCGCGCAATTTAATAAAAGAACTGGAAGGCGTAACGGAGTTAAATGATGGCTTTCTATTGGATAATAAGATATTAGCACCTCGACAAATGCAACTCATCTCTCCTCTCACTCTGCACGAGATGTTGCCGGTTTATTCTGTTTCGAATCAAAACAGCCCCATCTATTTCCGAAAGGAAACCATCTACGATAAAGTAGATACGCATACTGTATTCGGACGTGACTATTCCATGCACAGTTTATACGGTTCAAGCGGTCTGAATCAATACCACTCTCCTACTTCTTTACAAAGCGCGACATTTCGTTTGTCTAACGGATTGAAACTGACAACTTACGGTCAGTATAATGCCGATGGATATAAAGTATTCGATCCGGGAGTACTTCCATGGCAACGCAACAACTTCAAAGGTGCTTTCGAAATGAAATCGGATAATGGCAAATTTGGTATTCGCATTGAGGTGAATCAAGGGCGTGAGACTCCATTCGGTTACTAAATTTAGAAAAGATATTTTTTGTCTTTTCGTGGGTGAATTCATGAAGTTGTTTTACCTTTGTAGAGAGGTAAAAAAACATATTATACTTATTAAAAACCAAAAAGAAGATGAAATTAACAAAATTATGTCTCTCTGTTCTTTTTCCATGTGCTTTATTTTTAATTTTATTGGCAGGATGCAATAAGAAAGAACAGAATGTAAACTATACATTTAAAACAATTGAGAAAGAACAGACTTATCATTTGAATGATCAGACCAATGCTCCGCATTGTACCTTCAAACTGAAGTATTCCTATATAGACGAGTCAGCAGGCGATTCTATATCAAAAATTATCAATAATATTATTCGTAAGCAGATTCTTAGTTTGAGTGAGGACGTAACCGATGCTCAAAGCGCGGTAGATTTATATTATAACAATTACATTGCATCGTATAAGGATGAAATAGCTGAATTATATAAAGAAGACCAAAAATTAAACCGCGATGCCAATGAGATTCCTTCATGGTATAACTATGAATACAATCAGGAAACATCTGTTGAGCAAGGCAAGGCAGGGATTTTAAATTATAAATCAGTAGTTACAGACTATCGAGGTGGTGCTCATCCGAATACGATAGCAACTTGGTTATGTATTGATGTAAAAACAGGAAAGCTTCTAACACTTGACGATCTGTTTATTCCGGGAGCAAAAGACCAGCTACTTCCGCTGATAAAAGATGAATTGGTAAAAGTAAAAGCAGAACAGCATAAAGATATGAATATTAAAACTTTTGATGACTTGAAAGAACAGGGAATTCTTTTCAATGATGACGGAGATATCTTCGTCCCTGATAATTTTATCCTTGGAGCTGACGGCATTACTTTTTTATATAACAGATATGATATTAGTTCGTACGCAGAGGGAAGTATGGAAATTACTCTTCCGTACTCAGCAATCAGCAAATACATGATAAAAAACTGATGGAACAAATTTTGAAGTATTTTCCCGATCTGACTGATGAGCAAAAGCAACAGTTTGCTGCTCTTGATGCACTTTATCAGGACTGGAACAGTAAGATAAACGTTATTTCCAGAAAAGACATAGATAATCTTTATGAGCACCATGTGCTTCATTCTCTGGCAATACCTAAGTTTATCCGTTTTCATTCCGGAACAAAAGTGCTTGACTTCGGCACAGGAGGTGGTTTTCCGGGTATTCCTTTGGCCATCTATTACCCTGATGTTCAATTTCATCTTATTGACGGAACGGGTAAAAAAGTAAAGGTTGCACAAGAAGTCGCGAATGCTATCGGGCTGAATAACGTAATTTGTTCACATATTCGCGGAGAGGAAGAGAAGGGTAAGTATAACTTTATTGTCAGTCGTGCTGTTATGCCTTTATCCGACCTGATAAAAATTGTGCGCAAGAATATTTTGAAGACCGATTCTAATGCCTACCCTAACGGAGTTATTTGTTTAAAAGGAGGTGAGCTCGACCAAGAAATATTACCTGTAAAAAAGATTGCGACTGCCTTTGAAATTAATACTGTGTTTACCGAACCTTATTTTGAGACTAAGAAATTAGTTTATGTACCTTTATAAACTTAAACAGTCATGACGATAAAGAAATTTGAATTCAATATGTTTCCGGAGAACTGTTATATACTCTCCGATGAAACAAACGAAGCCGTCATTATTGATGCCGGATGTTTTTATGAAGAAGATCGTCAAGCATTGAAGGATTATATTGATACTAATAACTTGAATTTGATGCATTTGCTAAATACTCATTTGCATATTGACCATATTTTTGGAAATCCGTTTCTTTACCATACCTATGGACTAAAGGCGGAAGCCAATCAAAAAGATGAATTTTGGTTGGAATACGCTGATGCTCAAGCAAAAGTCTTCGATGTGGAACTTCCAGATAAGATGGTTCCGCTGGGTGGCTATGTAAACGATGGAGATATAATTAAGTTTGGGAATCATCAACTTGATGCCATCCATATTCCAGGTCATTCTCCCGGAGGTATGGTTTATTATTGTAAAGAAGAATCTTGCTTATTCAGTGGAGACTCATTGTTTCATGGCAGTGTAGGTCGAGCTGATTTTGCCGGTGGTGACTTTGATTCATTACGTAAACATATATGCAGTCGTCTGCTTGTATTGCCGGAAAATACCGTGGTCTATCCCGGTCATGGTGATATTACGACTATTGGCTATGAGAAAAAGAATAATCCATTTTTAAGATAAATAATCAATTAAAACTATAAATATGAGAACTGATTTATTGGCCGATAGACATATCGGAATTCAGGAAGCCGACCTTCCGGTGATGCTAAAAAGAATTGGCGTGAGCAGTTTGGATGAACTGATTGATAAGATTATTCCGGAAAATATCCGTCTGAAGGATCCTTTGTCATTGCCCGAGCCAATGACTGAGAGAGAGTTTACGGAACATATCGCGCAATTGGCCACACAGAATAAGTTGTACACTTCCTATATTGGTTTGGGATGGTACGATACTATTACTCCTGCCGTTATTCAGCGTAACGTATTTGAGAATCCGGTTTGGTACACCTCTTATACCCCTTATCAGACAGAGATTTCACAAGGTCGTTTGGAAGCTTTGCTTAATTTCCAGACTGTGGTATCAGATTTAACAGCCATGCCGTTGGCCAACTGTTCTCTATTAGACGAAGCTACATCAGCAGCTGAAGCTATGACCATGATGCACAGTCTTCGTAGTCGTACTCAGCAAAAAGCAGGTGCAAATACCTTGTTTGTAGATGAGAATGTATTCCCTCAGATTATTGCCGTGTTATCTACACGTGCTATTCCTCAGGGAATTAATTTAGTATTTGGCAATTATAAAACATTCGAGTTCACACCCGACGTCTTCGGTTGCATTATTCAGTATCCGAACAGTGATGGAAGTGTTGAGAATTATAAATCGTTTGTAGAAAAAGCACATCATTCAGAATGCAAAGTTGCAGTTGCAGCCGATATCTTAAGTTTGGCATTACTCACTCCTCCGGGAGAATGGGATGCTGATATTGTATTTGGCAGTACACAACGCTTGGGTATACCTTTATTCTATGGCGGTCCATCAGCAGCATACTTTGCGACACGTGAAGAATTCAAGCGTCAAATGCCGGGACGAATCATAGGCAAATCGAAAGATAAGTATGGTAAAGTTTGTTATCGTATGGCTTTACAGACTCGTGAGCAGCATATCAAACGTGAGCGTGCGACTTCAAATATCTGTACTGCTCAGGCACTGTTAGCGGTAATGGCTGGTTTCTATGCCGTTTACCACGGACCGGAAGGTATTAAGACTATTGCAGAACGTATTCATAGCATTGCAGTACTGCTTAATCAGACTTTAACTCATCTGGGATATAAACAGCGTAATGAAGACTTCTTCGATACACTTCGTTTCAGTCTTCCTGAAACAGTAACAGCTCAGGAGTTGCGTACCATTGCCTTAAGTAAAGAGGTGAATCTTCGTTACTTTGATAATGGTGACGTTGGTTTAAGCATTGATGAGACAACAAACATGAAAGATGTTAATCAGCTGATTGCTATTTTCTCGATCGCTGCCGAAAAAGAAGTTCAGGAAGTAACTGATGTTCCTTTTGTTTCTTATAAAGGAGCGTTGTGTCGTAAGTCTGCCTACTTAACTCATGAGGTATTCCGGAAATATCACACTGAGACAGAGATGATGCGCTACATTAAACGTTTGGAAAGGAAAGATATTTCATTGGCTCATTCTATGATTTCATTGGGCTCTTGTACTATGAAATGTAATCCTGCTGTTGAAATGATTGCGCTGAGCAATCTTGGTTGGATGGGCATGCATCCATTAGTTCCAATAGATCAGGCACAAGGTTATCAAACTTTAATTCATAATCTGGCAGAACAGTTAAAAGTAATAACCGGCTTTTCCGGTATTACATTCCAACCAAA
Organism: Phocaeicola oris; assembly: GCF_021295095.1. Taxonomy (GTDB): domain Bacteria; phylum Bacteroidota; class Bacteroidia; order Bacteroidales; family Bacteroidaceae; genus Phocaeicola; species Phocaeicola oris. The sequence continues at coordinate 179,708 of NZ_JAJLQX010000001.1, read as the reverse complement.
CTCAGGAGCTGCCGGTGAATATACCGGACTTCGCATCATCCGCTCATATCTTGAACATATCGGTCAAAGCCATCGCAATATCATTCTTATTCCCGCATCTGCTCACGGAACAAATCCGGCTTCTGCAGTTCAGTGCGGATTCACAACTCTTACATGTGCTTGCGATGAAAAAGGGAATGTTGATGTTGAAGACTTAAAGAAGAAAGCAGAAGAGAACAAGGAGAATCTTGCTGCGTTAATGATTACATATCCATCAACTCATGGTATCTTTGAACCGGAGATAAAGAAGATTTGTGAGATTATACACGGCTGTGGCGCACAAGTCTATATGGATGGCGCTAATATGAACGGACAGGTTGGATTGACAAGTCCTGGATATATTGGCGCTGACGTTTGCCATTTGAATTTACATAAGACATTCTCAAGCCCTCACGGTGGTGGTGGTCCGGGTGTTGGTCCGGTTTGTGTATCAGAACATCTTGTTCCATTTTTACCTGGGCATTCGTTATTCGGCGATAGTACAAATGAAGTTGCTGCTGCTCCTTATGGAAGCGCAGGAATTCTTCCCATCGCATACGGATACATCAGCATGCTGGGAGCAGAAGGTTTAACAAAAGCAACAAAAATTGCTATCCTTAGTTCAAACTATCTGGCTGCTTGTCTTAAAGATACATACGGTATTGTTTATACAGGTGCAACAGGCTATGTGGGTCATGAAATGATTTTGGATTGCCGCAATTTACATGAAGATGTTGGTTTTAGTGAAGCTGATATCGCGAAACGTCTGATGGATTATGGTTATCATGCTCCTACTCTTTCATTCCCTGTTCATGGCACTTTGATGATTGAGCCTACCGAAAGTGAAAGTTTGGCAGAGCTTAATAACTTTGTTGACGTGATGGAATGTATATGGAAAGAGATTCAGGAAGTGAAGAATGGTCAGGCTAATAAAGATGATAATGTTCTTATAAATGCTCCTCATCCGGAATATGAAGTTGTTGCTAACGAATGGAATCATTGTTACAGTCGTGAAAAGGCTGTATATCCAATTCAATCGGTACGCGATAATAAATTTTGGATTAATGTTGCCCGTGTTGATGACGCATGGGGAGATAGAAACCTCATTACTACTTTATACGGTGAAATAAACTAATGCTATAAAACAAAGCTTATAAAAAAGGGATTGGCTCAATTAAGAGGCCAATCCCTTTCGCGTAAATTACTATTTAAAACAAGTTTTTAGTTAAAATAGGCCTTTAATTGAGAAGGAGTAATATCTTTTGCTACAATTTCTCCTCTCTCGTTTAGGAGATAATTCCTAAAGCCTTTTCTAATTTTGTAAGTCTTGTAAAGTTCTGAAGAACGATCAATTCTTACTAAGTAGCAGTTCTCTGATGATATGTTGTCTTGTTTTATTGCTTCCTTAAATATAGACTCATAATCATCGAATGAGACTGATACCATTTTTATTCTATTGGCCGCTTTGCCAATGACATGACTTAATGTAGCGTTTTGTATTCTTGAAGAAGCATCGTAACTAGCCCAAAAACTAACTAAAACTAAATTGCCTTGTAACATCTTCAAGTTCATATCATGTCCATTGTCCTCATGTAAAGTAAAGTAAGGGGCTTTATCTCCTACACTTAATCCTTCAACATGTGAATCTATTCCTATAAATGATACGGAAAAGATTGAAGTAGCGAGTAACAGAATAAAAATCAATCTTACATTTTTAATCATATACCACACTTTTATCGCTTTCAATCGTAAATATTCAATATTTTAGTTGACCTTCACAGGCATTTCATTGAATATCAATTCGATTTCAGCGAGTTGAATTGCGGCAAAGATAAATACTTTTCGTATTACGACCAAGAGAAAAAGAAATAAATTATGTTATAGAGCATAAAATTGCCGATTCCATCGATAAAAAAGATAGGCGATTTAGTGGTGTATTCAGATAAATAAATGTAATTTTGCAAAGAAATCAAGCCATTTACTTATGGAATCAAAGAGAGAACTTATTCTTATTGCTATTAGTGGCGTTGATCGCCCCGGACTAACGGCCTCGATTACAGAAATCCTTTCACAATATGATGTAACCATTCTTGATATTGGTCAGGCTGATATTCACAGTCAACTGTCTCTCGGTATTCTTTTTATGAGCCATGAAGAAGATTCCGGAAATATCATGAAGGAATTACTGTTTAAAGCTACATCTTTAGGTATTCAAATCCGTTTCACTCCGGTTTCTGAGGAAGAATACTCGCATTGGGTTAATATGCAGGGAAAGAATCGTTATATTCTTACTCTATTAGGTAGGAAACTTTCGGCAAATCATATAGCGGCCGTAACAAGAATCATTGCTAATCAGGGACTTAATATTGACTCTATCAAACGTCTCACAGGGAGAATGCCACTTGATGAGAAAAAGGCGGGTGTTCGCTCTTGTATCGAGTTTTCTGTTCGTGGGAATCCACTGAATCGCGAAGAAATGCAAAGCCATCTCATGCATCTCAGCTCGGAAATGGGTGTGGATTTCTCTTATCAGTTGGACAATATGTACCGTCGTATGCGTCGTCTCATTTGTTTCGATATGGATTCTACACTTATTCAGACGGAATGTATTGATGAATTGGCACAGAGAGCCGGTGTCGGAGATAAAGTGAAAGCTATTACCGATCGGGCTATGCGTGGAGAAATAGACTTTAAGGAAAGTTTTGCTGAACGAGTTTCTTTGCTCAAAGGACTTGATGAAAATGTTATGCAAGATATTGCCGAACATTTGCCCATCACCGAAGGAGTTGACCGGCTTATGTTCGTTTTAAAGCATTATGGATATAAAATAGCTATTCTTTCCGGAGGATTCACTTATTTCGGTAATTATCTCAAACAAAAGTATAATATCGATTATATGTATGCCAACGAGTTGGAAATAGTTAATGGAAAACTCACGGGACGTTATATTGGTGAAATTGTTGACGGACATCGTAAAGCAGAACTGTTGAAACTTATTGCTCAGGTGGAAAACGTGGATATTGCCCAAACTATTGCTGTGGGTGATGGCGCTAACGACTTGCCCATGTTGTCGGCTGCCGGACTTGGCATTGCCTTTCATGCGAAACCTAAAGTTGTTGCCAATGCTCGGCAATCAATTAATTCCATCGGTCTTGATGGCGTGCTTTATTTCCTGGGGTTTAAAGATTCTTACCTCGATGAAAAGGGCAAATTGTAATTAAATTACACATAAATTCAAATATAATTAATGAAGTTTACAGAATTGAATCTGGATGATAGTGTCCTTGAGGCATTAGACGCCATGAATTTCTCAGAATGCACTCCTATCCAAGAAAAAACTATTCCTGTATTGCTAAAAGGATGTGATGTTATAGGTGTGGCACAAACCGGAACCGGCAAAACAGCGGCTTACTTGCTTCCTGTGATTAATAAACTTTGTACAGGAAACTATCCGAAAGACGCAGTGAACTGTCTCATCATGTCACCAACACGGGAATTAGCCCAGCAAATTGATCAACAGATGGAAGGCTTTGCTTACTTTATGCCTGTATCAAGTGTTGCGGTGTATGGAGGCAACGATGGTGTTCGTTTTGAACAGGAAAAGCGTGGATTGACTTTAGGCGCTGACGTAATTATTGCTACTCCCGGTCGATTGATCAGTCATATTCAAATGGGATATGTTGATCTCTCAAAAGTTTCATTTTTTATTCTTGATGAGGCTGACCGCATGCTCGATATGGGATTTTACGACGACATTATGCAGATAGTCAAACTATTGCCAAAGAACAGACAAACACTTATGTTTTCCGCAACCATGCCGGTTAAGATTCAACAGTTAGCGAAAAACATATTGAATAATCCGGTGGAGGTTAAGATTGCCGTATCTAAGCCTGCCGAAAAAATTATTCAGACTGCCTATATCTGCTATGAGCCACAAAAGATGGGCATTATCCGTTCTCTTTTCAAAAATAACATCGAAAGTAGAATCCTCATTTTTGCGTCTTCAAAGTTAAAAGTTAAGGACTTAACTAATTCATTGAAACGTATGCACTTGAATGTTGGTGAAATGCATTCCGATTTAGATCAGTCGCAACGCGATGAAATTATGAATGAATTCAAGGCCGGACGTGTAAACATTTTGGTAGCCACCGATATAGTTGCAAGAGGTATTGATATTGATGATATCCGATTGGTTATCAATTACGATGTTCCTCACGACAGTGAAGATTACGTTCACCGCATCGGACGAACTGCCCGTGCGAATAATGATGGTTGCGCCATCACTTTGGTTAATGAAGAAGAGCAATTTAAGTTTAAGCAAATAGAAGACTTCCTTGGTAAGGAAATATATAAAATACCTGTTCCAAGTGAATTAGGTGAAAGTCCGGCTTATGAACCTAAAAAGAACTCTTTTAAAGGGAAGCGCCCTAATCACAGACAGCCGAGCAAACAAAAGCAAGGAAATAAAGGAAACAGGTCGAATAGACAGCACGAAAGATATTCGTCACAAAGATCAGCGCAACAGTCATCAATAAGGAAGTAATGCTTCAATTATATATGATTAAAAAGTGATCCGCATGAATCGCACAACTCATGCGGATGAATCGATCAACTCATCCGCATCAACCGATCAACTCATCCGCATGAACTGACTAACTCATCCGTATGAATTAATCAACTCATCCGCATAACTGAATGAATTCTTTTGACGAATAGGTAAATCCATCCGTACCCCTTTTCATTCTCTCCTATATTGGAATTTAAAGAAACGGGTATCTTATTCCTTCAAAACATTATCATATAGCATGTTAGAAAAGAAAAATAAAAGAATGATTTCTTTAGTATTGCTTTTATAAGTTTTACAGAGCAAGTCTATTGAACAAGTTTATAGTCTATCTTACCTTCTTTCCCAACAGTAAGATTTACTAAATAGCAGGATGCTTCATCCGGAATGCAGAGATTGGCTTGAAAGTGATAACCTTTTCCATCTACCCAGCCGAAATTCATATCGGAGAGTACCGCATATTCAAAGAAATCAGATGGAATTAAATGGGCAAACATTTGTTTTGTAATATCTTTGGCAAAAAGGCTTTGTTTACCCTCGTATACACAAATATGAATAATATTATCGTAATAGACATTATCTACTATAATACCATCACTGGTTAAGCTGGGTTTAACAATTTTAATTTCAGAAGGATTAATGTAAACATAGCCGTGATAACGATGGTTGTCATACCAAACAACCGAATCTTTTTTAATTACCTCTTCATAAACCGGAACATTGCCTTTATGCAAAAACTCAGATAAGTCAATCTCTCTTTCGGCTTTATGCAGATGAATTACCTCTCCCGACAAAGTATGAAACCAGAAAATATGGGGAGCCTGCTTTTCTATTTTATATTCGTTGGTCACGCCACCGTATGTTATAAGGCTGTCACCAAAGATTTTAAAGCAAACGGGGGCGACCGACTCATCGGCATAGTAAATAGTATCGCCTGAAACACGCAGCTGTGGGGCATCTGTTTCATCTTCTAACCAAACCCCTTGCAACATAGCTTTGGCTTCCTCATTCTCTTCCATCTTTACATGCTCTTTATCAGAATGTCTGCACGATGAAAAAGAAAAAAGTAAAATAATAACCATCAAGTAAGTTATTTTCATAAGGTTAAGCTTGCTGTGACTTTTCATTTATTTTTACTCTTCTTGCAAAGTTACAATTTATTTTAAGAGGGTGTTTTATTTTCGTGAGAAAAGTTAGATGAAATAGAATAATATTCTTAAATTTGCCGTATGAATGAATTGATAAGACATATAGAAATTCTATTATTAGAGAACGATTGTGTTATTGTTCCTGAATTGGGCGGATTTATTGCTCACTATCAATCGGCTTATTATGATACTACGGAACATATTTACTATCCTCCTAAGCGTACTATAGGATTTAATCCGAAATTAACCATAAACGACGGATTACTTGTTCAGTTCTATATGCAGACTTATCATACCGATTTCCCCGATGCTACGCGAAAAATAAAAAAAGAAGTAGAAAAATTAAAGGATTGTCTTTATAAAGAAGGTGGGGTTGAGATTCCTCATTTAGGCAAATTGTGCTGTAATATTCATGGTATATACGAGTTTCATTCGGATAAAGAAGAAATTGTAACTCCTTCTTTATATGCTTTCAATTCGTTTCAGGTCAATGCGTTAGGTAAAAAAGCTCCGATTGCTTCGAAAATAATACCTTTAAATGTTCAGAAAGAAAAGTCGGCAGAGAAACAACAAAAAGTAATTCCTATGCGATGGTTAGGCGATGTAGTTGCCGTAGCAGCAGCAATTTTTTTGTTCTTTGTCTTGTCCACTCCATTGGAAAATACGTATGTTGATGATGACAGTTATGCCTCTTTAAGTACCGATGAGTTATTTAGTGCGTTAAAGTCACAATCATTAGCCCTTAATGTAATTAATCCAAACTATTCCTCAGAGGCTATGAAGACGCATGAAAAGCCAAAAGTTGTTCGTACCGAACCCGTTTCTTCATCAAATACAAAGACAAATTCTTCGAATGTTCAATCGAATCAAGAATCATCTGCGCCAATTAACTTAACAGACAAAGTTACAACTGAGGTTTCCACATCAGTAAGAACTGCAGTAGAACCCGTATCAGAACCTGCTGAAAGTACACCTGCAGCAATACCTGTGAAGAAAAACAACAGCTATCATATCATTATCGCCAGTCTGGATTCAAAATCAGGCGCCCAACATTTTATTGAAGCTCAAAAGAATTTAACGGAGTTAAGCATTGTCGAAGGCGATGGACATTTCCGTGTGTCTGCCGGAAGTTTTGACAATGAAACTGCAGCTTATAAGAGAGCAAATGAGTTGAAGCAACAAGGAATATATCAAAGTGCTTGGGTGCTCCATACTAAATGATCATAAAATATGAAAAGAGTTCGATGTCCCAAATGTGATAATTATATCATGTTTGATGAAACGAAGTATATTGAAGGCCAATCCCTTGTATTTGTTTGCGACAATTGTCACAAAGAATTCAAAATTCGAATTGGCAAATCACCTGTTAAGCCCTTACAACGAGATGATCATCCGGACGAAGAAGCTAATAAAAACGATTTTGGAAGTATTGTTGTACTAAAAAACGACTTTGCTTTCAAACAAGTTCTTCCATTAAAAGAAGGTGACAATATGATTGGTAAGCGCGTACGAACAATTAAATTAGATGTCCCCATTGAGTCAAACGATCCCAGTCTTGATCGCCAGCATTGTATTATTAATGTAAAGGTGAACAAGACAGGGAAAGTAGTTTACACACTTCGAGATAATGATAGTTTGACGGGAACTTTTCTTATGAATGAAGAGGTTTTGGAGAAAGAATGCCGCATTATTGACGATGGGGCCATCATAAATCTTGGAGCTACAACTATTATTCTTCGTGCAGCAGAAAATAAAAAAGTTCTGTCATGAAAAAGATAATACTAATTACCGGAGGTCAACGATCGGGAAAAAGTCAGTTTGCTGAAAAAATAGCACTCGAGCTATCAGAACATCCCATTTATATAGCTACTTCCCGTATTTGGGATGATGAATTTAAAGAACGTGTCCGTAAACACAAAGAGCGTCGTGGACCGGAATGGACTAACATTGAAAAAGATATGAACCTCCATGAAGTTAAAGTGGAAGGTCGTGTTATTCTTATCGACTGTATCACATTGTGGGGAACCAATTATTTCTTTGATATGGATTCGGATGTTGACCAAGCTCTGACTGCTTTAAAAACAGACTTTTCCCAATTCACTAATCAGGAGGCAACTTTTATATTTGTAACAAATGAAATTGGCTCGGGAGGTGTATCGGAGAACAAATTGCAACGACTGTTCACCGATATGCAAGGTTGGATGAATCAGTATGTTGCGTCTATTGCCGATACAGTTTACTTAATGGTCAGCGGAATTCCCGTAGTCATAAAAGGAGAATCCCCGATAAGAAAACTTTAAAAAACTATATACAATGAGAACTTTTCAGATTTATAAACCCGATCAGACAATTAAACCTGTATTGATTGATAAAATAAATAACCTGACAAAGCCAAAAGGTTCTTTGGGAATGCTCGAAAAGTTGGCTTTGCAGATAGGATTAATCCAGCAAACACTTACTCCTTCTTTGAAGAATCCGCATAATATTTTATTGGCTGCCGATCATGGTATAGCAGATGAAGGAGTCAGCAAGTCACCGAAAGAAGTTACATGGCAACAGTTGAGCAACTTTGTTCATGGTGGAGGCGGAATATCTTTTCTTTGCCGTCAACATCATTTTAAGCTTGATATTGTGGATGCAGGAGTTGACCATGACATACCGTATAAAACATCGGGTATTTTGAATTATAGCATAGCACGTGGTACAAAGAATTTTCTCCATGGACCAGCCATGACTGATGAACAGCGTAATATATGTCTTGAGCGTGGAGCTGAAATCATTGATAAGGTCTATGCACAAAATTGTAATGTAGTCAGCTTTGGCGAGATGGGAATAGGCAATACTTCTCCTTCTTCCATCTGGATGCATTTATTTACCGGTATCCCTTTAAAAGAATGTGTCGGAGCCGGTAGCGGACTGGATGATGAAGCCGTACGACACAAATATGAAGTATTGAAACAATCGATTGAAAATTATAAAGGTGATGGAACGGTTGAGAGCTACATCAGCTACTTTGGCGGATTTGAAATGGTAATGGCAATCGGTGGAATGCTCAGGGCAGCAGAACTTCACATGATTATTCTTGTCGATGGATTCATTATGACTAATTGTATTTTAGCAGCCAGCAAACTCTATCCTGAAGTATTAGAATATGCCATTTTTGGACATCAGGGGGACGAGTCAGGACACAAATTAGTCTTGGAAGCTATGCATGTACATCCTATTCTTCATCTCGGTCTCCGTTTAGGTGAAGGAACCGGAGCAGTATGCTCTTACCCGATAGTACAGTCGGCCGTCAATATGATCAATGAGATGGATAACTTTGCTCATGCGTCTATCACAAAATATTTTTGATATGAAGCAGATTCTTGCAGCTTTTATTTTCTTTACCCGTCTTCCTTTTTGGAAAATTACTAATGTTCCATCAATATATTTTAAGCACGTAGTAAATTACTGGCCGATGGTGGGATATCTTACAGGAGGCTTAATGGCACTTACCATATTTGTAACATCACATTTTTTTCCATTGCCGATAGCTGTTATTCTTACCGTATTGACGCGCTTGCTTATAACCGGAGCCTTACATGAAGATGGGTTAGCTGACTTCTGCGATGGTTTTGGTGGAGGAACTTCTCGTGAACGCATATTAGAAATTATGAAGGATTCTCATATCGGAACGTATGGAGTCATTGGATTGATACTTTACTATACCTTATTAATATATACGCTCACCTCTATTTCCTATCCATTGGTTTATTCCGTTTTGTTCTGTGGTGATATATGGGCAAAGTATTGTTCCTCACATATCATTAATATTCTGCCTTATGCACGCAAAGAAGAAGAGTCAAAAGCAAAAATTATTTATGATAAGATGCCGCCTCAGACAATGATTGTTAATGCCGCCCTCGGTTTATTTCCAACAATATTCTTACTTCAAGCAAGATACATCGTTGCGTTAATTGTATCTGCATTGATATGTTATTTAATAATCCGACTGATGAAGAAACGGCTTCAAGGATATACAGGAGATTGTTGTGGAGCTCTGTTTCTGATCACTGAATTATCTTTTTATATCATCGTACTTGCAATACATTATGCCTTATGAACATATATTTAATTCGACATACATCCGTTAAAGTTCCACGTGGCATCTGTTATGGACAATCAGATGTAGAAGTAAAAGATTCGTTTGAACAAGAGGCAGAAGCGGTAAAAGAGCAGATAAAACATATTCATTTCGATAAGGTTTATTGCAGCCCTTTAAAACGATGTGTAAAATTGGCCGATTATTGTGGATATGCTGAGGCGGAAAGAGATAGCCGTATATTAGAAATCAATTTTGGAGATTGGGAATTGAAGAGCTTTGATGATATTCATGATCCGAATCTTCAAAATTGGTATAAAGATTATATTCATGTTCGGGCAACGAATGGAGAATCCTTTTCTGATCAGTTTAAACGAGTCAGTGACTTTCTGGATGAATTAAAGCAAAAAGAATATCTGAATGTTGCTCTATTTACTCATGGCGGAGTGCTTATTGACGGACAAGTATATGCTCACCATTTTACATTCGATGAAGTTGGCGATCACATGCCGAACTATGGCGATATAGTAAAGATTGTGATCTGAAACTTATTCGTATCGAATTGATTTTGCCGGATGGATATGAGCAATAAGATATGAAGGACCTATTAACATCATCAATGAGATAAGGAATGTACATATATTCAGCAAAAGGAATATCCATATATTCAGTTCTATAGGAACATAGTTAACATAATATGTTGCAGGGTCCAACTTTATAATATGAAACTGCCATTGTAGAAAACAGATCAACAAACCAAATAAATTCCCCCATAACATTCCACGTCCAATAAGAAAAGCAGAAAAGTTCAGAAAGATAGTGCGGATAGACCAATTATTAGCTCCCAAGGCTTTCAGCACTCCAATCATGTTGGTACGTTCTAATATGATAATAAGCAATCCGGAAATCATAGTAAAACCTGCAACGCCAATCATCAGAATCAGAATAATCCAAACATTCATGTCAAGTAGTCCCAACCACGCAAAGATGTCCGGATTAGCTTCCTCTACAGTTTGAGTAAAATAAATACCACCATACTTATCTGCTTTTACATCCACTTTCTCATGAATAGCCTCCTTTATATCATTCAAACGAGAATAATCATTTACCTCTACTTCTATTCCGGAAACTTGTTCAGGCTTCCATTTGTTCAATCGATTCACTGTATATAAATCGGTTATTAGAAAAAGATTATCGTAATTTGAGAAATTTGTCTGATAAATGCCAGAGATTATAAACTTACGAGCACGAATATTATCTCCTTCTATGTAGTATGAAAGAAAAGAGTCTCCCATTTTTAACTTCAGTTTATTAGCATTTGTCTTGGAAATCAATACCTTTTGAGAGGACACTGTATCACTAAAAGCAGGAATCTCGCCTTCTACCATATTCTTTTTTAAGAACTTTGTATCATAATCCTGACCTATCCCCTTTAATACCATACCTGAGAAGTCTGTTTCTGTCATCAACATACCAGGTTTAGTTGAGTAACGTTGCACATGCATTACACCGTCAACAGCCTGAATAACATTTAATAAGCTATCATTTACAACTACAGGTAAAGTCTCGTATGTTCCTTGAACGTCAAAATTAGAAATAAAAATGTCTGAACCAATCCCCACAACTTTATCTCTAACTTGGTTTTTAAATCCGATAACGACAGCAACAGAAACAATTATTACTGCCAAACCTATTGCGATTCCTGCCATAGCAATACGAATAGCCGGCTTGGAAACTTTTTTCCCTCCTTCATCGTTATGATAAATTTTTCTTGCTATAAAATATTTCCAATTCATCGGATAAAAATTTCCTTGCAAATATACGAAATAACATCAAAGAAAGATAAAAAGTCGGCTTTCCTTTTATTTTAAGCATAATTTAAGTAATAAAAAGTTGTATGAATAATTAAAAGGCTTATATTTGTTTACTATTAAATTAAAAAATACTTATGAATCTATACCTCATTGTATTTCAAAATAAACCTTTCAAGAAAGAAATAGTTTACGAGGAACATAAAGTTTTTTTCCAAGAAATAGAAAAGTATTTCAAGCTTTATCTCATTTCTTTAAATAAGATAAACACTATTCCTGCAGATGAATATAAAATGGCTTTCATCGCGACTTCGCAAGTTGAAAATATTGTTACTCAATATTTTGACGATTTGCCTTATCCTATCCACTTACTTTGCGATGGACAACAGAAATCTTTGAATGCAGCTTTGGAAATAGCAACATGGATTCGCACTAAGGGAATGAAAGTTAAGCTTATTCATGGAACTCCGGAAGTAATGGCAAAACATATTCTTGACGATCATTGGGTATTCGCTGCTCGTAGGGAAATTAAAACAAAACGTATTGCCGTGATAGGTTTTCCTTCTCCATGGAATATAGCAAGTAATGTTGATTATCTGATGGCTAAACGTCGGTGGGGAGTTGAACTTGTCAATGTTGATCCTAAAGAAGTTATGTCTCTATATAATAAGGTAACAGATGATGAAATCGGACTACTTGCAACTCAGTTCGTAAATGACGCAACAGAATATCATGAAGGAGACCCCGACGCACTACTAAAAGGATTGCATCTTTATAAAGCATTAAAGACATACGCTGAGCAAAATAACTTTGATGCTATGATGTACACCTCCTCTCCTATGCTTGATAAATTAAATATAACCGGAAATGTAGCTGCTTCATTATTGAATAATGAAGGTATTACTACTGCATGCGATGGGGATTTACAATCGGTTATTACCATGATGGTCGCTAAAATTCTGACCGGTTTGCCAAATTTCATGGGAAACGTTTCGTTCATTAATGAGGATGATAATACTTTTGTTATTTCTCATTCCAGTATTCCAACTGCATTGACCAATTATTATAACATTCGGAATGAAGCAAGTACAGAGAAAGGCATCGCCATTCAAGGTATTCTGGATCATGAAGAAGTAACCATTCTGAAATGTGGAGGAGAATGTATTGACGAATATTTTGTATCGCGGGGGCATATCATAGACAATACAGAACTTCCTCTTTTAGGACGCACCCAGTTGAAAATTATGATGGAAAAGTCTGTCAGTTACTTTTATAACCATAACTTGGGAAATCATCATATCATCATTACGGGTGATCACGTTCAAGTGATAAAAGAATTCATGCAACTTTATGATTGTAAATCCGTATATTGAAGAAATTTGGTTATCTTTGCCACGCTAAATAAAAAAGAAGAATAAATGGAAACAAATAACTGGTTTGAATGTAAAGTCCGCTATGAGAAAATCATGGAAGATGGCAAGAATAAAAAAGTAACAGAACCATACTTAGTTGATGCTTTGAGTTTTACAGAAGCAGAAGCTCGTATTATAGAAGAAATGACTCCGTATATCAGTGGAGAGTTTTCGGTATCTGATATTAAGAGAGCAAATTATACAGAGCTATTCACCTCAGATGAAGAGGCAGCCGACCGCTGGTTTAAAGTTAAACTTTCTTTTATTACTTTGGATGAGAAACGTGGTATAGAGAAAAAAACATCAAGTTACGTGTTAGTTCAGGCTGCTAATTTTCATGATGCCGTAAAAAAACTTGATGAAGGAATGAAAGGATCGATGCAGGATTTCGTGATTTCTTCTATTATTGAAACTCCTATCATGGATGTTTTCCCTTTTAAATCGAAAGAAGAGAAACCTGAATTTTCTGAATCAGCTAAATAGTGGATATAACTATTAAATTTTTGGAGAAGTAATATTGTGAGTATTGAGTCAACCATTAAAGAGATTCGCAAAGAGTTACCATTAAGCACACGACTTGTCGCCGTTTCAAAGTTTCATCCTAACGAGATGATTATGGAGGCATATAATGCCGGTCAGCGCGTCTTTGGAGAGAACCATGTTCAGGAAATGACTCAGAAATATGACACACTTCCAAAAGACATTGAATGGCACTTCATTGGTCATCTTCAAACGAATAAAGTTAAATATATCGCTCCTTTTGTTTCGATTATCCACGGTATTGATACCTTTAAATTACTTTCCGAAGTTAATAAACAGGCAGCAAAGTATCATCGTGTTATACCTTGCTTATTGCAAATTCATATTGCCGAAGAAGATACCAAATTTGGTTTTAGTTTCGATGAATGCAGGCAAATGCTTGACATGGGAGAATGGAAAGCACTTGACCATGTTCATCTATGTGGCGTGATGGGCATGGCAACAAATACGCCTGATGTTATTAAAGTTCGCAAAGAATTTCATAACCTAAAGACATTTTTCGATGAAATCAAGGGAAAATATTTCAAAAATGATACGTTGTTTAAAGAAGTCTCAATGGGAATGACACACGATTATCATATTGCCGTGGAAGAAGGCAGCACATTGGTACGTATCGGAACGAAGATCTTCGGAGAACGCAATTATATCAATTATAATCAATAAATACAAACGCGCTTAAAAAGAGTTTCTATCTTTCTGTTTGGTTCGTTAGATTGGGTCATAAAGAAAAGGAAAAAAGTCAATACGTATGAGTCAATCGGTTCATGCGTATGAGTTACTCAAGTCATCCGCATGAGTTGCTCAAGTCATCCGCATGAGTTGCTCGGTTCATGCGGATGAGTTTATCTGTTCATACGTATCACTTTGAGCGTTTATCTTTATCGCGCTCCGCTTTATTATTTGATAGATTTATTTACTACGATAATGAAAACAAGGCATCAGAATAAATAAAAAGGAGATGATAGAATAAAACACACAATATATATTCCTTTTTACACAAAATAGGCTAAATTCATTTCAATTCATTTGTTGAGTAAATTTAAAAAACTATCTTTGCACAGTTGAATTCAATATGTGCATTTATCAAACCAACGAACGTTAAAATGGAAAATAGCTTCATTGCCGAATTCGAAAAGGGCATCATCAACAATTGGGACTTAGATGCTCTTACCGATTACAAGGGCGCAACTTTACAATATAAAGATTTAGCAAGAAAAATAGAAAAGTTACACATCATTTTTGAGGAGGTTGGAATCCAACCCGGTGATAAGATTGCTATATGTGGAAAGAACAGTTCACACTGGGGTGTAACATTTCTTGCAACTCTTACATACGGAGCTGTAGCCGTTCCTATTCTTCACGAATTTAATGTTGATAATGTTCATACTATCATCAATCATTCAGAATCCAGAATGTTGTTCGTCGGTAATCAGGTTTGGGAAAACCTGAACGAAAATGCCATGCCAAATCTGGAAGGTATCATTCAAATGAACAACTTTACCATACAAATATCACGATCTAAGAAATTGGATTATGCACGCGAGCATTTGAATGAACTCTTTGGCAAGAAATATCCTCGTAACTTCCGCAAGGAACACATCTCTTATCGCCGTGATAATCCTGAGGAATTGGCTATGATTAACTATACATCAGGAACTACAAGTAATTCAAAAGGAGTAATGATTCCTTATAGAGCTATATGGTCGAACTTGGACTTTGCACGTGAAGTTTTTCATTTGAATCCCGGAGATAAATTGGTATCTATGCTGCCTATGGCTCACATGTATGGATTAGCTTTTGAGTTTATTTACGAAGTTTGTTCCGGTTGTCATATTTATTTCCTTACCCGCATTCCAAGTCCTAAAATAATTTTCGATGCTTGTAATGAAATAAAGCCTAATTTAATTGTAGCAGTTCCTTTAATTATAGAGAAAATAATAAAGAAGAACGTACTTCCTAAATTAGCGAATCCAACAGCAAAGCTCATGATGCGTATTCCTATTATCAGTGATAAATTAAAGGAAAAAGTTCGTGAGTACGTTATTAATGCTTTTGGTGGAAACTTCTACGAAGTAATAGTTGGAGGAGCTGCTTTCAATAAAGAGATTGAAGCATTCTTGAAGAGCATTGATTTTCCTTATACAGTAGGTTACGGCATGACAGAATGCGCTCCGATTATTTCGTATGAAGACTGGAAAAGTTTTAAATTGGGTTCATGTGGTAAAACAGCTCCTCGCATGGAATTAAAAATTGACAGTGCTAATCCGCAACATGAAGTTGGGGAAATATTAACCCGTGGTATGAATGTCATGCTTGGTTACTATAAAAATCAAGAAGCTACTGATGCCATTATTGATAAAGAAGGATGGTTGCATACCGGTGACCTTGGTATTATGGATGAAAAAGGGAATCTGACTATCAGAGGAAGGAACAAGAATATGATTTTAGGTCCTTCAGGGCAAAACATATATCCTGAGGAGATTGAAGAGCGTTTAAATAATATGCCTTATGTCTCAGAAAGCCTTGTTATCCAACAGGCTAACGGTAAGTTGGCAGCTTTGGTTTATCCGGATTATGATGCGGTAAGCGCACACCAACTTTCGGAAGAACAATTAAATAAGGCTATGGAAGAAAATATCGCAATGCTTAATACCGTTGTACCTTCTTATTCAACCATTTCGACTGTAAAAATCTATCCTGAAGAATTCGAAAAAACTCCAAAGAAAAGCATTAAGCGATTCTTATATCAAGATGTTATCTCATGAGAATTAAAACATTACTTCTTTTAATATTAGTGAATTCCGTAGTTAGTCTCACTCCTATTTTCGCGCAAAATAAGGTGCAGAAGATGAAGAGCAGCCCTAACATATCATTAAATATAACAAATTCTGATAAACAATCACGTACATCTTATTTTAATTTAGGATTACTAACCAATATCCATCAATTAAAAGGTATTGGAATCAATGTCATTTCCAGTATAGTTCAGCGTGACATGACCGGTCTTCAGTTGGCAGGCTTGGCAAATATTACGGGACTCGACGCAACCGGTATTCAAATTGCAGGTGCGGTAAATGTTACAGGCAGAAATCTCAAAGGATTTCAATTGGGCGGATTAATGAATATCGGTGGCAATGACTTGAATGGTTTGCAAATCTCAGCTATTGGAAATATCGGTGGAAGAAATATAAAAGGAATCTCTATAGGTGGTTTGCTAACCATCTCAGGAGGTAATACTTCGGCATTGCAGTTGTCGGGATTAGCTAATATAACGGCTCAAAATATGCGTGGGATGCAATTGAGCGGTATCATGAATGTAGCAGGATCAAGCATGAACGGCTTTCAACTTGCCGGACTTACCAATATTGGCATTGATAGAGTTCATGGATTGCAGTTGGCCGGAGTGATGAATGTTGCTGTAAATACCCATCATGCAACCCAATTCTCAGCTTTAGCAAATGTGTGTGCAGAGCAAATGCGAGGTATCCAAATAGGAATAGGAAATTATGCAGGCAAGCTACATGGCGCGCAAATTGGAGTCATTAACTTATGTGAAGGGAATGCGAAAGGGGTACAAATTGGAATCTTCAATCATAGTAAAGATACAACTACAATCAAAATAGGTTTAGTTAATATAAATCCTCATACCCGTATTCAAATGATGACTTATGGCGGTAATTTAAGTAAAGGAAATGTTGCTGTCCGATTTCTTAATCACAGAACTTATACTATCTTGGGTATAGGAACACAATATCTTGGTTTGAAGAAGAAATTATCGGGTGCTTTGTTTTACCGTGCCGGATTACATTTTCCTTTAACGCAGAAGCTGTCTTTTAGCGGTGATGGAGGTTTTTATCATATCGAGAGTTTTAGTAATAAAGATGCCCATACACCTAAACGAATGTATTCTCTCCAACCCAGAGTTAACGTAGAATATCAAATCTCAAAAAATATTGCTTTAATGGCCTCAGTCGGATATAGTTGGACTCGTTTTTATAATAAGAACAAACTATATCAACATAAACCAATTATTGAATTAGGCGTCATTCTATTTTGATTATTTCTTTAGAAGACAGAAGAATATAAGCTCATGTACAGAAGACATTATATCATTTATGCCAAATATTCAGTACTTTACGCTTAATCACTAAACAATTTAAAACAGATATCAGCACAAATAATAGAATGCCAATAATGACAGTTGGCATAAAACTTTCTGTCCCCAATGTGGGGAAAGCTTTATCTAACGCACCAATGTAGAAATCCCGCATGACGAATACCAACACAATGGCACTAATAAGTACAAAAAGATTCAAACATATAGTAAGCCATTGATAAGGTTTAGCAATACTTGAAGGAGAATAGCCTATGAGCAGTAAATTCTCCAACTTAGTGGTATTCTTTTGTAGCAGGAGGAATACACTCAACATAAGTATATAGAAAGATAGCAAGCTGATAACCATTCCAATAGTAAGTACAATACCAACGACTACCTTCAGGAACCAAGTTGTTTTACCTGCGTCTAATTTATCTTTTTCTGTTTCATAGCCCTTTTTCTGAATGTATTGTACAAGGCGTTCATCGGCAGGATTATTCACTTCCAAAATCAGACGTGACGGATTTATTCTTTTATCGGAAGCATACTTCTCATTAGCCCACTTCATAAACGATTCAGGAACTAAGATAGTATTTAATCGGTTTGAGAATCCAACAAGTTTTCCTTTAAAATTATCTCTCTGCCCATTACCGCTTATTGTAATATCCAGACTGACCATCTTTATCAAATTTTCGGTTAATTGTGGGAGATTTCTACTTTTAGCAAAGCCAAAGTTATATAGA
The DNA here is from genome assembly GCF_021295095.1 of Phocaeicola oris. Lineage (GTDB taxonomy): Bacteria > Bacteroidota > Bacteroidia > Bacteroidales > Bacteroidaceae > Phocaeicola > Phocaeicola oris. Next base: position 161,292 of record NZ_JAJLQX010000001.1, on the reverse strand, counting down.
TTTAAATAGTCTCGAGGAAGAATAATAGGAATTTCATTGGAATCGAAATCAAAAGCCCAATTATCTTTTTTTATATCAACAAAGTTATCAGGGACAGATTCAAAAAACATTTGAGTAGACATATTTACGCCCAAATCTTGGTCGCCTATTCCTGCCGTAACATGAAACTGTGAAGAGGTAAACTCTCCTACTTGTTGAATAAATGGCTGGAGTTTCATTTCCTCTATATCGCGCTTTGCAAATCCAGATTTACTACCAAGAAGTGATCCGATGGTACTAACAGGTTTACTGATAATGACATAATCTTTCTTCATAAAACTGTCACCTTCAGTGAATACCAGCAACACATCTTTATAGAATTGAATACTTAGCAACACAATAAACATGCCGCAGAGATTAGCAAGGAAGAATCCACAAAACTGCCCGACACTAATATGCTTGCGTAGTAATTTCCAAACCAAATTCATAGTTGTAACGTTTTTGAATAAACCATGGGTAAATGTTTTCCGATAGAAGTTACTATCAAACCTGCGCCCGTGTTCATTACCTCTTTAAGTAGAATTTGTGTCATCACACGGGCATTCTCATTATCTAAATGACTGATGGGTTCATCCAAAAGAATAAAATCGAAAGGTTGACAAAAAGCTCTGATGAAAGCAACACGTTGCTGCTGACCAAAAGAAATTTGTCCAACTTTAGTCTTCATTTTATCAGCTATGCCTAACAGTTCAAACCAAGTCTTAATTTCATCTTCCTTTCTATAATGGGTTAATGAATTCTTCAACTTTATATTTTCATAAGCAGTTAATTCCGGAAATAACCTCAGTTCCTGAAACAAAATACTCAGATGCTGCTTGCGTATCTTTACCCAATCATTCACTTTTAGATTAAGAATCGACCGACCATCAAATGTAATCTCTCCGATATAATCATAACGATAGCCATAGATATAACTGCACAAAGATGACTTTCCTGTTCCTGACGCAGCTTCAAGCAAATAAGTCTCTCCTTTCTTGAATTCAATGTTCTCATTCCACACATCTGAATGTAAGTCTGCGCGATTCTTAAACACTTTCGGCAAAATCTGTCGTAAGCCAATACTGTTCATATCAATTTAAACTTGCAACCAATTTAATTATTTGCTCTAACAAATTGGCTGATTTATCCTTCAATACTAAATTAAGTTCTCCATTTTGCCAATCAACTTTATTGAATGCTATATAATCGAACGGAGATAATACCAAATTTATCGGGTTATCTCTACTTAAACCGGAATACATAGAATCACTAATCAGTTGAGCGCAATTTAAAACAATAAAGCCACGGTTACTTGTCACTTTCTGTCTCCATTCATTATTGTTTAAAGAACCGGCTACTGCCTGAGTAAAATGATCGGCCGCAAATTGACTATTGCTTACGAATAGCATATTTTCTTCCACTCCAAACCAAACCTGAATTGAAGGATATGCTTTAAATACGTATATATTGTTTCCTATTTTGTTTAAGGAAGCCATTCCCATAGCCATATCAACAAACGGATTCAGTTCATCAAGCGTATTCTGCAAGAAAGTATCATCATTTATCTCTGCGTAAATAGTAAAACTGGGAGTAGCGAACGAATTGATTCCTATAGCTACGTCGCCTTGGATAGAAGAAATGACACGTTCCAAATCAACCGGTATCTCTGAGAATTGAATATTATTTTTAATTGCCGGATTCTGTTCCAGTAAATTGAGCAGTTCCTTTCCTTTTATGTTTGAGCCAAGCCATAATAGTGTATTCGATGGGAAAAGACTCATAAATTTTCCATTAATCTGTGAAGTAACCTTACTCAATTGGTTAAAGATATCAACTATCTTAGGACTCTTTGTTATATTATTCAATTTTATATTAACTCTTCCTTTTTCAAATATCACAGAAGCAAAGAACTTCACATCTTCCGGTTTAAAGTCTGCAGGAAGTCCCATTTTAACCTCTGAAAGGTATTCATCCGGAACGCAGTTGAGGTCTAAATATAAATCAATATCATCCTTCTTCTCAATAACTTGCTTAATCTCGGATGAAGAATTTTCTTTTGATTCTTCTTTCATCAACATAATTGCCTGATCTTTTAATCCGATATCGCTTGGGTATTGAGAAGAGACCATCAAAAGTGTATTGCTATTAAATGCTATGACAGCATTATCTTCTACTTGATAATAAATTCCACTTTCCTTATTTAATTGTTTGTTCTCCGATTCTATCAATTTCTTCAATCTGCTTACACTGGAGACGTGCATTACCAACCCAAAAAATTTAGACTGATAACTTGAAAAAACATACACCTTATCCGTCAATTTTAATCCTGTCTTCTCCGGATTCTCGATATACTCCTTTATATTCTTTTCATTTCCAAACTGACTGATTAAAAGTTTAGTAAAAGATTCTATCAATTGTTCTCCTTCTTTCGTTCCTTTTACGCCACTTTTCTCATACATTGCTCTAAAGTCGAACCCAATAACTAACGAAGCATTTTTTGGAATAACACTCGTATAATTCGATTTACTTGAGCAATTCGTCAATGTGAATACTAAGAGTAACAGCATTAACGACTTCCATAGAATTTGTTTCATAATTGATTCTTTAAATTTAGAATATGACTTGCTACTAATGCGGCCGTTTCTGTTCGCAATCTGGATTGTCCCAAACTTATCGGCTGGAATCCTGCATTAATTGCAGCATCTACTTCTTCTTTACTAAAATCTCCTTCAGGACCAATCATAATCAAAGCATCTTCTTTTTCTTTCGCAATATCTTTAAGTAAAGGTTTCACGTCGGGGTAACAGTGAGCGATGAATTTCTGTCCGCTTATAGGTTGAGCAATAAACTTTTTGAAATCAATCATCTCATGCAATATAGGAACTGATGCCTTTAATGATTGTTTCACTGCCGAAATGAGTATCTTTTCTATGCGTTCTGTTTTTATTACTTTTCGCTCCGATAATTTGCAGTTCAAGAATGTTAATTCATCCAATCCTATCTCTGTTGCTTTTTCTGCGAACCATTCCGTACGGTCCATATTTTTGGTCGGAGCCATAGCTATATGAATATGTCCCGTCCAACCTTTCTTTTCCGGAATCTTTTCAATAATTTTCACTTGACAACGTCTGTTTGTTACCGCACAAATCGTTGCTTTGTAGAAGAATCCCTTCCCGTCGGTAAGTGTAATCTCATCTCCCGTCGTTAGGCGCAGCACACGTAGACAATGAGCTGCTTCTTCTTCGGGTAGCTCAGGCGATTTTTCTATGTCAGGAGTATAAAAAAGACGCATACATCATTGCTTTTGTTCTTCTTCACGACGACGGATTTCATCACGAAGTGAAGCAGCTAACTCATAATTTTCAGTTCGAATAGCTTTCTCGAGTGCTCTCTTCAACTCGGGCAAATCCACAGTATTGACAGTCACAGATGTATGCCCTTCTGCATCCTCGCTCATGTGATCATGTTCCATAATTGTTCGTAATGTATACAGTGGAACACCACAACGCAATGCCAGTGCAATAGCATCCGAGGTACGGGCATCCAATTTAAACTCTTCTCCCTGATATTCCATATATATATAGGAATAGAATACCCCTTCTTCTACTTTATAAATGACTGCCTTCTTCATGTGAATATCCATTTTCTCCATCAAATTCACCATTAAATCATGAGTTAACGGACGAGGAAATTTATAATTAGCCATTATCACCCGTATAGATTGAGCTTCATGAGCTCCAATAATTACAGGCAACCGTCTCTCTCCTCCGACTTCTTTGAGTACCAGCGCATAGGCTTCCGCAGGATGAAGAATAGTAGACATTCCTTCTATTATCAATTCAATAAAGTCACTTTCTGTCATGTTGTCTCTTTAGGTTTAAATATCAAAGCGAATAATATTGCTACCACTAATGCATACCCTGCAAAGATAAACCAGCAAGGCTGCCAATTGGTTATTCCATCTACTGTATATGCGTTGACCACTGCTTGAGCGGAAAGGGTTCCTATCGTAGCGCCTATCCCATTTGTCATTAGCATGAACAGGCCTTGAGCACTGGAACGAAGAACAGGGTCGGTTGATTTATCTACATAAAGTGAACCTGATATATTGAAGAAATCAAAAGCAACGCCATAAACTATCATTGACAAGACAAACATCCACACTCCGGTCCCCGGATTCCCCAAGCCAAACAATCCGAATCGTAATACCCATGCCAACATAGCAATGAGCATTACATTCTTTATTCCGTATCGTTTCATGAAGAATGGTATGAGCAAGATGCAACAGGTTTCGCTAACCTGTGAAAGTGATATCAATATGTTAGCATGCTGAACACCGAATGTTCCGGCATATTCGGGATTAGATCCGAAACTGGTAATAAACGGATTGGCAAAACCATTTGTAATTTGCAAACTGACTCCTAAAAACATAGAAAATATAAAGAAAATAGCCATTTTCTTCTGTTTGAAAAGAGTGAATGCACGCAATCCGAATGAATCGACCAGACTCTTTTTCTCCGTTGTCTCGTTAATTGGACATGCCGGAAGAGTGAGTGCGTAGAATCCTAAAATAATTCCAACAATAGCTGATACCGCGAATTGTCCCTGATTACTTTGGAATCCCAACAAATCGACAATCCACATGGTGCAAATAAAGCCAATAGTCCCGAACACACGAATAGGTGGAAAAGTTTTCACCGTATCCAGTCCGGCCTTCGCCAACGCATTGTAAGCTACAGAGTTGCTAAGAGCTATGGTAGGCATATAAAAAGCTACACTTACCGAATAAAGCGTGAAGAGCAGCCAATATGCAGGCTGTGGAGAAACCGTACAATACCAATATGCAGCACCCATAAAAAAGGCTGCTACTATATGACAGAAACTTAACAAACGCTGAGCAGGTACCCATCGATCGGCTACGATTCCAATCAGTGCCGGCATAAATAGTGAAACAATACCTTGCATAGCATAGAACCAACCAATGTGCTCTGCCATTCCTATATTCACCAGAAAAGTTCCCATTGAAGTAAGATAGGCTCCCCAAACTGCAAATTGGAGGTAGTTCATGATAACAAGCCGTATCTTCAGAACCAAACTATTATTGTTCATCGAATTATTTCTTTCGTTTATTGATTCACAAAGGTACGTATAAAAACATGAATTTTCTTCTGTTTAAACAACTTTATCTTAAACTTGCTATAATGAGCAATCGTATCTGTCAACAGAATGATATTGTTGAGTCCAAGGAAAAGAAAGAAACGCTTTTTCTATGTGTATTAAACTATGCTTTTATTCCATTATTAGGCTCTTTAATTTTATCATAAAGAGACCGGAGAAAGTGATACGTATGAATCGGTTAACTCATACGCATGAACTGAACAACTCATGCGGATGACTTTAACAACTCATACGCATGAACTGAGCAACTCATACGCATGACTTTAGCAACTCATCCGGACGACCGGATGAACTCTTTTGATGAATACGAAAAAGTTATGCGTCTCCCTTTCCAAATTCTCATGTACGGACCTGCAGTTACATGCCGTCGGTTTCCAAAAAGTAATGGTATCCATCTGAAAGAAATAAAAGATATATGGTATGTATTATTTTGAATTCCTTGACTTTATGTTGTTTATTTCAAAAAGAATGACGCTAAATATACAGATTACGAATGAAACAATATAATCGAGATTTGACGCAGAACTCAACCATATATTCTCACAAAGGAATCCTAATAATACACCCAGTTCCATTGTTATCATATATGTATTGCCGGCTGTTCCCCGTTCGCAGTGTTGTGCCTTGCCAATAAATGCCAATAAATACCGAGAGAGAGTGATACCCATTCCGATTCCGGTGATGACCGACCCTATGTAATAACTGACAATTCCTGTAGATAAAGCTGACAATACAAGACCGAGAATCAGAACGGCATAACCTGTTTCCGTTCCTGTTATAATGGATATATCATTCAGTTTTAATCGATTAAATATTATTGCTAAAACAAATCCTACAGCTATCAATAGAAAGAATGTATAGTCGAAGTTATGCCCGATAAGAAATCCAAGAATCATTCCAATAAGCAATAAGTTGGCTGCCAGACGTAACGTACTAAGTAAAAGGAAACGATCTAAAGAAAATATCGGAGGGTTAAGAGGGGCATGAAACTTGACTTTCACAGGTAACATAAGGATCAAGCCTAACAGACCAAGTCCGCAGAGTATATAAATAAGATGCTCGTACCGAATAGTTCCATAAAAAAACGCGCTGAACATCAGACCCAATAAGGATCCGAAACGAATGGACCACGCATACGATACATTTGCATGCGTCCGTTTATGTGAAGGGGTTACGTCGATTGCAAGAGTATTGCCTCCGGCCATGATTACTAAACTGAAAAAAATCCCTTGAGCAAGTCGAAGAATCATAATGCCTGAAGGAGTAGTGACGTAAAGTAGCAGAAAAGTAGTGACGATTAAAAGCAATAAAGCAAGTTGACAAACCGACTTTCGCTTATATCTATCAATAAGGAAAGCGTTAAAACTTCCAATTAAGAAAGGTCCGATGGCAAAAGTACTCATATAAAGGGCTGCTTGCCCAAATGTGTAGTCTTCATCGGCAGTCAGATTCATAGTATTTGCCGTAAGCAATCCATAAACCATTGCAAAAGTAAGAAATCCGGAAAAGGCTAAAAGTATAAAATTCCCTGACCACACTTTAACGTTGTCATTGGGATAGAAAAAATCATCAAGCATATTTTTATTTTTAAAACTTAAACTCGGCCAACTGCTGGTGTGTTGATCCGGAGTAATATACATAACGGATAGTGCTGTTTGCATTTAAATAGTCGCGCATTTCAACAGAATTCTGAACAGCTTCTTTCAGCGCGTTGTACAACGAGAGATAATTCTCTGTGATAATTAACCGATTGTCGAGTCCCCTACTCACTGTATAATAATAGCTTTTCGTATTGGTTGCTTTATCAAATGTAGTGCTGTCAATCATAATAGAGTCATTCAGTCTCTGAGGAAAATTCTTATTTTCCCGCTTGGTCAGCAAAGCTAATTTCTCAGTTGCCGGTTTTTTGCTACAAGCTGTCAAACAAAACATAAGAACGAATAAGCCTGTTGTAATGTAACCTTTCATTTCAATTGAGAGCATTAAGAATTATTTAGCGTTGCAAAGTTAGGAATAATAAGATTATTATACGACCTTTGCAATGTTAAATCAAACAAAAAGCAATGGATAAGAATAAACAGATAGCTGCCCTATTCGATTTAGACGGAGTGATTCTGGATACAGAAACGCAATATACTATTCTTTGGAATAAGATAGGAGAAAAATATCATCCTGAGATTCCCGATTTCGGCTATAAAATAAAGGGAACTACGCTTAAACAGATATGCGATCTTTATTTCCCTGAACAAATTCAAGTCCAAAATACCATTATAAAATTATTAGATGATTGGGAGTCTTCAATGGAATATAACTATATACCGGGAACTGTCGATTTCATCACAAACTTGCGGAATCATGGGGTAAAGACAGCCATTGTTACCAGTTCGAACATAAAGAAGATGGAGATTGTTTACCGTCATCATCCGGAGATTAAAAAACTTGTCGATTATATTTTAACGGCTGAACGTTTTACCCGATCCAAACCCTATCCTGATTGCTATCTTTTAGGCGCGGAAACATGTGGAGTCACTCCTGATCAAGCTATTGTTTTCGAAGATTCTTTCAGTGGACTCAAAGCCGGACGTGATGCTAAGATGACAGTCGTTGGTTTGGCAACAACCAATTCTGCGGAAAAAATAAAAGGAATGGCAGATATTGTCATTCCTAATTTTGTGGATTATACATTTAAAGAGCTTATGAGGCAAATTGAATCACTCCTGTGATACTTGTTCCTCGTATTTTTCAAAGTGGAACGTATTTGGATTCACTTGTTGAATATATAATGCTCCTCCTTTTGCGTAGCGTTGTTTTAGTTTTGTTTCCAGCTTATCCAACTTTTTCTTTTTCTTGTTAAAGTAGATAAAGCATGTACGATTTGTCAGTCCCTCAGTCTGTTCCATGTAATTCTTCAGTTGATTACTGTATTCCTGTCTGTAGGGAAGTAGCCCATCCTTTTTGATTCGCACGCCTTGAAGTTCCTCTATATCGGTAAAGTAAACCAACGAATCAAGGAACGACGCAGAGACACCAAAGATATATACACTTTCTTCTTTTCCTTTATCTTCTTTCGCTTTCTGTTCTTTTTCGGTTTTTTGTTTTTCTTTCTTCTCTTTTTTAGCATAGATAGAAGAGACCGAAAGCAGCATACAGAGGCTTAAGATTAAAAAGATTCTTATAGATTTCATTGATTTCAAATTATAACGTTACAAAGATAAAGCAAATCTTTACATCCACCAAGACGTCAAAAGAAAAAAACATGAAAAAAGCCTAAGCTTGATAAAAACATCAAACTTAGGCTTTTGACTGTTGTTAGAAAACCAAGCTTTGCTTATCCTAAATAAGCTTTGAGCAACTTACTACGAGAATTATTTCTTAATCTTCTGATGGCTTTTTCCTTAATTTGGCGCACACGTTCACGTGTCAAACCAAATTTATCGCCAATTTCTTCTAACGTCATTTCTTGCGTACCTATTCCGAAAAACATCTGGATTATTTCCTTTTCCCTTTCGGACAACGTAGATAGTGCTCTGTCGATTTCCTTCGAAAGTGATTCATTAACCAATTCCCTGTCGGCCATTGGAGAGTCCTCATTAGGCAGGACGTCAAGCAAACTGTTATCTTCTCCCTCAACAAAAGGAGCATCAACAGAGACATGACGACCGGATACCTTCAGCGTATCAGATATTTTATCAACAGGAATATCAAGTTGGTCGGCCAATTCTTCTGGTGATGGCTTACGTTCATTCTCTTGCTCGAACTTTGAGAAGGCTTTACTAATTTTATTCAGTGAACCTACTTGGTTTAACGGCAATCGGACAATACGCGACTGTTCGGCCAATGCTTGTAATATTGACTGTCTGATCCACCAAACGGCATAACTGATAAACTTGAATCCACGCGTTTCATCAAATTTCTCTGCAGCCTTGATTAATCCCAGGTTTCCTTCATTTATCAAATCAGGCAAACTCAATCCCTGATTCTGATATTGCTTGGCAACAGACACTACAAAACGGAGGTTTGCACGTGTAAGTTTTTCCAAAGCTCTGCGGTCTCCTTTTCTAATACGTTGAGCGAGTTCAACTTCTTCCTCTACTGAAATCAAATCTTCACGACCGATTTCCTGCAGATATTTGTCCAAAGACGCACTCTCTCGGTTAGTGATACTTTTGGTAATCTTTAACTGTCTCATTCTTTAAAATAGAATTTGGGTTCAAAGATACAATATTTTATTGACTTTTCATTATGAATATCAATTTATTTTTATCTTCCAAAGTCAAAACAAAGGATGTGTAAATTGCTTCGCACATCCTTTGTTTGATATATTATAATCAAAATCTTCTTCTTAATTAATCCTGACTTAAATCAATAGCATAATTTACTCGTTTTCCTGACGGATACATACCGCTGATGAACAATGTCTGCTCCGGAGTTTTCTGAGCTGCCTTTAATGCTTCTTCCAAATCGTCAACTGTCTTCATTGGCTGTAAGTTGGCTTTCAGAATAATAAATCCTTTACGCATGTTTACGTCAGCAAATTTGCCCTGACTGACACCGGTAACTTCCAAACCATAGCTCAGATTCAATTGTTTCTTCAGATTATCAGGAATCTCACGGAATGCAGCGCCAAAGGCATCAAGTCCCTGATTCTTTACCATCTTGGTATTGCCTTGTTCGTTCTTCAATGTCAGACTTACTGTTTGTTCTTTCTTATTACGAAGAATAGTCATGGTAACTTTATCGCCCGGGCGATGTGTGGCAAGAATTTCTTGCATTTTAGCAAAATTATCAATCTTCTTATTATCCATTGTTAAAATAATATCGTCTTTCTTCAGTGTACCTGAAGCAGAACCACCATCAACAACTTCGGCAACATATACACCATAACCTTTAGAATCAAGTTCTTCAAACTTCTTCTTCATTTCATCAGGCAATTGCTGACCTTCATCACTCACTGAAGATCCTTTGATACCCAACATAGCACGCTGAACAGAACCATATTGTTTCAAGTCGGTAACCACCTTTGTCATAATACTTGTTGGAATAGCGAATCCATAACCGGCATAAGCTCCTGTTGGTGAAGACAGAACAGCATTGATTCCTACCAACTCACCACGAGCATTAACCAACGCGCCACCACTGTTACCTTGATTGATGGCTGCGTCAGTTTGAATGAAGGATTCAACGCCACTTACGTTATTCGAACTGTATACACCCAATGTACGAGCTTTAGCACTAACAATACCGGCTGTAACAGTAGACGTCAGATTAAACGGATTACCCACAGCAAGTACCCACTCTCCTACTTTCAGCGCATCGGAATTACCAACTTTCAATGTTGGAAAATCATTTCCTTCTATTTTAACTAAAGCTAAATCTGTACTCGGATCAGTGCCTATTACACGTCCCTTAAACTCTCTGTTGTCGTTTAAACGAACACTGATAATATCGGCATCTGCAACAACATGATTATTAGTAACAACGTAACCATCAGATGAGATGATTACACCGGATCCGATACCGACACGCTCCGGAGTTTGATATTCACGTTCACGACTACCGCCGTTTCTTCCAAAGCCAAAAATATCGCCAAAGATATCTTCAAAAGATGGACCGGCCTGACCTCGAACAGTCTTTGATTCCTGAGTTGATTTAATATGTACAACGGCATTGACAGCTATCTCGGCTGCTTCGGTCAAATCAACAGGTTGAGCATTCGTACCATAAGAAGCAAGCTTTGCGTTATTCTGCTGAAAAGCATCGCTGAATTCTACATTGGCTTTATTCGATTTGTTCATTAGTACCGAAGCTGTAAGACCGCCGATAGCAGCACTCATTATAGCAACAGTGCCAATCCCTACAATTAATTTAGTTGCTTTTTTCATAACTTATATTCATTTTAATTGTTAATTCATACATTGTTTTAACTTTCAAACGCTAATATAATAGCAAATATCATACGTTGATATCAATAGACCTTTAATTTTTCTCTTATTTAACAAACCAGCCATTTAACTTAACAACGGTTAACCGGATTTAATGTCATTATGGTTTCTTTCCTGTCAAATTTGGCAGAGAATAAAAAGAAATCCTGACTGATATGGAAAAGATATGAATTTTGTTGTACTTTTGTACCAACAGTTAGCCGGTCTGCCGCTGATACTTATGTAGAAGAGGAAAGTCCGGGCAACACAGAGCATCCTACTTCCTAACAGAAAGCGATTAGTGATAATTGAGTAATGCAGAAGAAAATAACCGCTCCGTTCTACTCCCGGTCTGCCGTGAGTAAAGCGGGGTAAGGGTGAGAAGGCGGGGTAAGAGCCCACCAATCGGATGGTGACATCTCGAGTTGTGCATCTTAGGAGTTGAAAGGTCATGTATACCGGCGTTATCAGGGTTGCTCGCCCGATTGTCGGAGGGTAGACCGCTAAAGCCTGATGGTGACATCGGGAGTAGATAAATGGCAGACACCCCTTGGGGAACAGAACCCGGCTTACAGGCTGACTGTTTTTTCTTTAGACTTATTATAAAGGTATAGACGCGCCCGCCTATAACTTATTGTAGTATAAATTAAAAAGTATTGATTTTTTTTGGAGTTGTCATTAAAAAGATATACTTTTGCCCCCGCAAAAAAGGATGGTTCAGTAGCTCAGTTGGATAGAGCAACAGCCTTCTAAGCTGTGGGTCAAGGGTTCGAATCCCTTCTGAATCACATACATACGAGGATGTTCAAAAGGATATTCTCGTTTTTTATTGTCGTTTGTCAAAGTAATAATCATCAATCAATAAAGTGATGCGTATCAATCGTCAAAGTGATACGCATCAATTGTTCAACTCATGCGGATGAATCGAGTAACTCATGCGGATGAATTGAGTAACTCATGCGTATCAGTTGAGTAACTCATCCGCATCAGTTTTACGTTTCCTCTTGTTAAGTGTGTATCCTATCAAAATGAAACATTAAGAAGATAAATACAGACACAAGAAAAGGCCCCATTATGGAACCTTTTCTTGTAAGCAAAATATTTAATTGATATGTCGTGTTATCACCATTATTTAAATCTTGAAGTGTCTACTGCCTTGTGTTCTTTCTCCTTATATCCTCCAAAGTTATAAGTAAATGATATTCCAACTTCCCTGAAATCAGAATAGTGCATTCGATAATTCTGATTTTTCCAGTGAATAACCGGATAGATGGCATTGCTTTCAAAAACATTATTAGCATAAGCCTTAATGGTAGCTCGTTTATTAGCAAATTTGTATCGTAAGGCTATATCAAGATTTTGTGATGCCGGCAAATCATAATTCCCTTGAAGAGCCAAACTTCGGATTCTTCCATTAGCAGTCATCGTAATGTCCGGTTTCTTACTAACAATAAACGTATTGTTCATGATTGCCATTGTCCAAAATTTATCCCTGTCGAACGGAATATCATAGAAATCAGAATCTTTGTCTTTTTGCCAGACACCAATAAAAATAAAGTTTGTTTGCCACCATTTGGCTATACTAACAGGTATATAAGTTTGAAATCCTATTTGTTTCACAAAATCGAAATTCAAATATTTATAATTCATCTCCAATATGTCCGGTCGTTGATAAGCTAACTGTGTAAAGTGTTCTTTATCATGCCTATACCAAATCATAAATGTGTATTTGTTTTTCAAGAGGTAAGTCAGCATGAATTCATAATTACTTGACGGTTTCAAATGCGGATTACCTACGATAGCGCCGTAACCTCCATTGTTATAGGAAGTGAAGCCCTGCACAGCCCAATACTCCGGATATTTTTTATTGCTGCTTAAACTGAATTGGAATGTATGTCCGTCTTTTGGCAAATAATTCAAGCTTAATGTCGGATACCAATCCCATTGGTTCCAAATAACATTATGATAATATTCCGCCGCAAGAGAACCATTTAACATTAGTCTTTCTCCAAAGCTCTTACTGAAGCCTGTGTAAATATTAACCACATCTTCACTTTGCTTAAAGGACGCGTCATCGGGAAGCTCAATGGTATTGCCATCTTTCTTAAGATAATTCTGAAAACTGTTGTCGTGACTCATATTATAGATAATACCATAATTAATCTCCCATTTATTCTTTAATTTATGTTCTTGGGAAAGAAAAAATTTCCATCGATTAATCTTTTGTCCGTTACTACTTTCAAAGTGATATTCCTTATCGTTATACCGACTATCGAGTATTTGGTATTCCGGAGCTTTGTAATAAGTGAATTCCGCTCCGGCTTTCAGTCCGAACGAGGAAGTATAATCCGCACGGAAATTATGAAGCCAATGCGAAAAGTCGGAATGTGAAGTAGAACTTATAGCTCCTTCTACAATGCGAGTGTTATGTAGCGAACTGTATTCTCCATTATATACAAAACTTAATTGATTATCTTTCGATATATTATAATCCATCCCCAATCGAAACGAATGTCTATGTTCCGGAGCATGAACAATTCCTGTAGAGGTCATGTTATGCACCTCTCCGGAATTAAGAGTATGCAAGGAGTGATTATCTGTTACTTGATAATAAGTACCGTGATTGTAGCTATAAAGAAAGTCGGATGAGAACTTCTTATGACTGTATTGCAGTGAGCCACGTTCCTCGTAGTTCATGTGATGTTTATTATTGATTAGTCCATATACTTCGCCCTTTAAATCAGAAGAACCATCGGTGCTATGATTTAGAATTATATTAATCATTGCTCCACGTATCTGATATTTCGCCGGAGCATTATACATTACTTCCACATTTTTTATTCTGTTGGCCGGCATCGACTTTAATAATGCCATTAATTGTTCTGTTGTCATATTCGTTACTTTCCCGTCGAGTACAATGGTTGCTCCTAAACTGCCTAATGATAATGATTCATTATTTTCCACCACACCCGGAATTTCTTTCAAAGCTTCATAGATATTATCCACCGGCTTATTGATTATCAATCGAGGTACATCGTATACCAACTTGCCGGGTTCTGCTTTAACTACGGGTCTCTCCCCTTTAATCATTATTTCAGGTAAAGTCTGAAATATACTATCTAACTCTGCTTCTGACTTTTCTTCTTTAGAAATAGAATCATTCTTTACTTGCGATTGAATATTCAAAGTCAAGAATAAAGCCCCCAATAAAACAATAACTTTTTTCATCATTCATTTTTTTGATTTCACAAAATTATAGCTTCAAGTACCATTTTGGAAATTATCTCTGTTACATAGTCTTATCAAAAGTGTTATTTAGTCTTATCAAATCCGAATTTTCTCAATAATACATATTATCTTTACTTCACAAAAACAGAAGGAATGCATATACCTTTTAAACATATTATATTTCTGGCAGTCTTTGCCCTGACCTGCATATTCAGTTATCAGACCCATTGGCTGCTTGGTGTTTATCATTCGCAGAAAGAAGAAGTCGAGTTGCATATTGTCGATGCTATGATTGCTGCCGATATTACAGAGATGATGATTCGTGTTGACACTCTGCAAAAAGATTCCTCAAGAAATGGACAGATTACTATTTCTTCCGGTTTCGATAACAAAACCGATACCTCGTATACAAGGGTGCAAACCTTTTATCATTCGAAAGATTCTACGTTGTATAGCACGCGCAAATCAATTATTTATAATAAAGAATTTAACGTACAGAATGGAGACACAACGCAAGCGAAAGTTCATGCCATTGCTATTACAAGTAAACCGGATGATAAAAATTTCTCATTAAACATGTCCGACTTTGCTCATCTGGCAACGAGTATACAACGTGCTATGCATTCCGGATTAGATAACATAACCAAATTGAACATCGCGGTATACGATAGTATCCTTGACAAGCAATTATACCAATATAATATATATAAACCACATAAAATAGAACTGATTCATTATGAAGATAGTCTGTTAGAAAAGTATTCTGTCATCGCGGAAACAAGTACACACGGTTATCATCCGTCAACAAAAGCGCAACGATTCAAATATTATGCCGATGTCGATTCGCAATTAGCGTATCAGATACAAATGGAACCCATTACCTTTGAAGTGCTCAAGCAAATGAAAGGTATGCTTGTTGCTTCTGCTTTCACATTGCTGATTCTTCTTTTTACATATATTTATCTAATCCGAACGCTCTGGAAACAAAAAACATTGGATGAGATGAAAAGCGATTTTACTAATAACATTACTCATGAATTGAAAACACCTATTGCTATTGCTTACGCAGCTAATGACGCAATGCTGAACTTTAATACTATTACGAATCCGGACAAGGCAAAAGAATATTTGAATATTAGCCAAGAACAATTGCAACGGCTGAGCGGCATGGTGGAACAAATTCTTTCCATGAGCATGGAGCAACGTAAAACATTAGAACTTCATAAAGAAAGTATTGGTATTAAAGATATGTTAGATCCATTAGTCGCGCAATTAAAATTAAAAGCCGAAAAGCCGTTGGATATTACATTATCTGTTGATCCGGAAGAACTAATGGTTAATGTCGACCGTATTCATTTTTATAATATCATCAGTAATCTAATTGATAACGCAATTAAATACTCAAAAGAAACAGTGAAGATTGATATCCTTTGTCGGAAAAATAAGGTCGGAGGTGTCTGTATCACGGTAAAAGATAATGGAATAGGCATTCCGCAAGATAAGTTGAAGTATATTTTTGATAAATTCTATCGGGTGTCTAACGGAAATCGTTATGATGTTAAAGGCTATGGCCTGGGACTCTATTATGTGAAGTACATGACAGAGAAACATGGTGGAACAATCGATGTTCAAAGTACAGTGAATGTGGGTACTAAGTTTGTAATTCAATTTAATTAGGTAATGGAGAAGATTCGTGTTTTATTTGTTGAAGATGAGCAGACATTAGCTATGATTATTAAGGATACACTCGATGTTCAATGCTTTGATATACAAATAGCGAAGAATGGAGAAGAGGGATTTCGCTTATTCTGTGAATTACACCCAGAGGTATTAGTCACTGATGTGATGATGCCTAAAATGGATGGCTTCGAATTAGTAAAGCGGATTCGACAGACCGATAAGCATACTCCGGTGCTGTTTCTCACAGCTCGTTCTGCTATGGATGATGTGGTTCAAGGGTTTGAAATTGGTGGGACGGATTATTTAAAAAAACCATTTGGTATGCAGGAATTAATGGTTCGTATTAAAGCTTTGGCTAAACGAGCTTTCGTTCAGGAACAAACAGACAAACAACCGGATTGGTACGACATAGGAAAATACAAGTTTAACCCGACACTTCAACGATTACTTTTTGCCGGAAAAGAGGAAGTACTCTCTTTTCGAGAGTCAGAAATACTAAAACGACTTTGCATGAACGAGAATCAAGTTGTAAATACACAAAATATTCTTTTGGAACTTTGGGGTGATGATACTTTTTTTAATTCCCGAAGCCTACATGTATTCATCACCAAAATCAGACATAAGCTATCGAAAGATTCTCATATACAGATTGTGAATGTCCGTGGAATAGGATATAAACTTATTACAGAATGAGAATTCCAATTCTTTATAAAAGGCAATGTTTATCATGATACTACTCTTTTGGCAATCAATCATAGTCAACTGCTATTTTAATATATAAGAACATGTAAAGTGACGCGGATGAGTTGATCAGTTCATGCGGATGAGTTGATCAGTTCATGCGGATGAGTTGATCGGTTCATGCGGATGAGTTGATCGGTTCATGCGGATGAGTTTTCCAATTCTCTTTATGAAATATAAAAAGCATTTAAATACCCACATAATCTTTTGTTGATGGTATATAACGACTCTTGATTAATTGGCATAGAGTAAGCTATATCATAAAAAACACATGAATATAACCTGATACTTTTAACAATAAGCGTAAAGAAACGGGCAATAAAAAAGAGGATGTGTGTTTAGGACACATCCTCCATTCTGTCTTTTACTTTTTATATTTAGAATATAAATGCTCGAACAAAATAGTAACTTATCATACCTGCAATATAACCAACAAAGGCAATCCACGTAATATGTTTCATATACCATCCGAAAGTAATTTTTTCCAATCCCATGACAACGACACCGGCAGCACTACCGATAATCAGCATTGATCCGCCAACACCGGCACAGTATGCTAATAACTGCCAGAAGATTCCATCGACTGCCATGTCTCCAACCGGAGCAATAGGATACATACCCATACAACCGGCAACTAATGGTACGTTGTCTACAATACTTGAAAGGACTCCGATGACTCCTGTAACCAAATAATGATTACCACCCGACATCGTATCAAGAGATTTTCCTAATGCTGTTAAAACGCCAACCTCTGACAGACAAGCCACAGCCATCAAAATACCAAGGAAGAACATGATAGTAGGTAAATCAATCTTAGTTAAAAGCTTAGAAACCCGATTTACAAAACTACCCACCTGAATTTGATCTTTACGGTAGAATATCTCAGTAACTGTCCAAAGAATAGCAAGAATCAGAAGGATTCCCATAAATGGAGGAAGATCCGTCATATATCGGAAAATGGGAACAAACATTAAACCTCCCACACCTAATACAAAGACTACTCTACGTTGGAAAGCAGTAAACCCTGTTTCCTGTTCATCTTTCCTACTCTCAACTATCTCCAGTTTACCTTTTAACATGAATTGAAGAATGAATGCAGGAACTACCATAGAAATTAAAGAAGGAATGAATATTTCTTTAATAACACCGGCGGAAGTAATGGTATTTCCTATCCAAAGCATGATGGTTGTAACGTCACCAATTGGGGAGAATGCACCACCGCTATTGGCAGAAATAACAATCAACGAAGCATATACAAGGCGATCTTTATGGTCGAAGACAAGTTTTCTAAGCACCATAATCATCACAATACTGGTAGTCAGATTGTCGAGAATAGCTGAAAGAATGAATGTCATAAACGCAATTTTCCAAAGTAAAGCTCGTTTATTCGTAGTCTGCAAAGCACGCTTCACAAAGTTAAAACCACCATTCGAATCAACTATTTCAACAATTGTCATGGCTCCCATCAAGAAGAACAACGTTTCTGATGTATCACCCAAATGTTCCTTAATAATTTCGCTGATTCTGGCAATCATTCCGTCTTCCCCACCTGTAAATCCGTTTGCGACGAGATAAGGAAGTGGATTAATCATATAGATTGTCCACACTAATACACACATCAACAACGCAATGGCAGCCTTGTTGATCTTTAATACACTCTCAAGTGTAATGCACAAGTATCCAAAAATGAATACGACAATAATGGCAATGGTTAAAGATGTCATTTTTTATTATAATTTGAACATAATTTCGCAAATATAATAAATTTACCTTATCTACGAAGAAAAAAAGATAAAAAACCGAACAGAAATTTATGAAAAAGGCAGAAGAATAAACGTTCTGAACATTATATTCTTAGTGTTTTTTTAATTAATCTAATATTTCTCTTTCGTTATTCTTATTAATTTGTAATTTTACAAAGAAATAGAAAAGATGGTCATCGTATGATTAAAGTTAATCTTATTAAGTTAAATCGATAATAAAATAATGTATTTATAATATGAAAAAGTATTTATTCGTTATTATGTCTCTGTTAGTTATGACATCGTGCATGCAAAAAAGACAAGAGCAAACAGATCCTCAGAAATTTACAGGAGCTGTTGGAGAGGTAAAGCTTATCACTCTTGATCCCGGACATTTCCATGCCGCGCTCGTACAGAAAACTTCGTATAATCAGATTAGTGATGATGTATATGTTTACTCTCCCGGCGGAGATGATTTGAAAGAACATCTTGCTAAGATTAATGCTTATAACAATCGAACGGAAAGTCCTACTCATTGGAATGAGATAATTTACACCGGTAAAGATTTCTTTGATAAGATGATTACCGAAAAGAAAGGGAACGTTATGGTAACTGCCGGAAATAATCAATTGAAAACTGATTATATCAAGAAAACATTGGAAGCAGGTATGAATGTGTTTGCTGATAAACCGATGATTATTGATCCGACTAAGTTTGATGAGCTGAAGGAATGTTTTGATATCGCGAAGCAAAAAGATATTCTTCTTTATGATATCATGACAGAACGCAATGAAATAACAACCATTCTTCAGAAAGAATTAGCTCATCTGCCTGATGTTTACGGTGAGCAAGAAATTGGTACGACGGAGTATCCCGGCGTAGAAATGAAAAGTGTACATAATTTCTATAAAGTGGTATCGGGTAACGCATTAACTCGACCGGTGTGGTACTATGATATTAACCAACAGGGCGAGGCCATTGTCGATGTTGCCACTCACTTGGTCGACTTGGTTCAGTGGGAACTCTTTCCGGAAATAATACTCGACTATACGAAAGATATCAAAATGGTTGCCGGAAAACACTGGCCGACAGTTTTAAGCAAGGAACAGTTTAAGATGTCAACAGGTAGCGATGTGTATCCTGATTATCTGAAGAATGTTGTTAAAAATGATTCTCTTTATGAATATCAGAACGGTGAAATTGATTATCAGATTAAGGGTGTGAACGCTAAAGTTACCGCTCTTTGGGACTGGGAAACTCCAATAGGTGGTGATTCTCATTATTCCAAACTTCGCGGAACAAAGGCAGAATTGGTTATTCTTCAAGGTAAGAGTCAAAACTTCCGACCGGAATTGTATATCAATCCGACTGATGCCGCAAAGAAAGATACTAAGGCATATTCCGATGTTTTAGATAAAAACTTTCAGGAATTACAGAAGAAATATCCGGGTATCGAATTGAAAAAGACCAAAGATGGTGGTTGGCACGTCATTATTCCTGACAGTTACCGTAACGGTCATGAAGCTCACTTTGCTCAGGTAATGGAACACTTTCTACAGTATCTGATAGATGGCCAGTTGCCGGAATGGGAAGTTCCCGGAATGCTTGCAAAATATTACGTAACAACCCAGGCTTTAAAGATGGCAAGAGAGCAATAAACTGAAAATGGAAAATGAAGAGATTGAAACAAAGAGGAAGCCAAGTCTATGGGCTTTAAGTCCGTTAATCGTGTTTCTTTGCTTGTACTTGGTGACCTCTTTGATATTAAACGACTTTTATAAGGTGCCTCTCACGGTAGCTTTCTTAATTTCTTCTATTTATGCGATTGGTATCACCAAAAGGCTGACACTAAACCAACGGTTGACACAGTATTCCCTTGGAGCTTCAAATAGTAATATTCTTCTCATGATATGGATTTTTATTCTGGCCAGGGGCTTCGCTCAAAGTGCCAAGGATATAGGGGCTATTGACGCAACAGTCAACTTAACGTTAATGTTATTGCCGAACAATCTACTTCTCGGAGGCATTTTTATTGCTGCTTGTTTTATTTCCATGTCGGTAGGGACATCGGTAGGAACCATTGTCGCATTGGTTCCGGTGGTTGCAGGAATAGCCGACAAGACAGGTTTGAGTATGCCGTTTATGACTGCAATTGTAGTTGGCGGAGCATTCTTTGGCGATAACCTTTCTATGATTTCTGATACGACCATTGCCGCTACTCGTACACAAGGTTGCGCTATGCGTGATAAATTCCGAGTGAACATTCTGATTGCGCTTCCGGCTGCCTCTTTGGTTATTATTTACTACTTTATTAAGGGATTTGATGTGAATATGACTCAAGAGATCGGTCAAGTTGAATGGGTAAAGGTGATTCCTTATCTCATTGTTTTGGGTACTTCCATAGGAGGAATGAATGTTTCACTGGTACTTGTTCTCGGAATAATCTCCACTTGTATCGTTGGTCTGCTTACCGGCAGTGCCGGAATATTCGGTTTGCTGGGTTCCATCGGGAATGGTATCCTTGGTATGGGAGAGCTGATTATAGTGACACTAATGACCGGAGGAATGTTGGAATTGGTTCGTTTTAACGGTGGTGTAGATTACATCATTGAGAAATTGACAAAACACATTAACAATAAACGTGGAGCCGAACTTACTATTGCTACATTAGTGAGTATTGCGAATCTATGTACAGCGAATAATACTATCGCGATCATCACCATTGACCCATTAGCCAATGAGATTTCTGATAAATTTCATGTTGATAAGCGGAAGAGTGCCAGCCTATTGGACACTTTCTCGTGTGTGGTTCAAGGAATTATTCCATACGGGGCGCAAATGTTATTAGCTGCCAAACTTACGCAACTCTCTCCTATTAGCATTATCGGGTATCTTTATTATCCGTTGACATTGGGCGGCATCGCATTACTCTGTATTCTGTTTAGATTGCCGAACAGATACTCATAAACCCAAATGTCAATATGTATCATTTGATAAAGTGATGCGTAAGTTGGCAAACTGATACACATGAGTTTGACGAAGTTATTAAATGACTCTGATAAATGTTTTGATGCACTATAAGATTATAAAAGCTGACCCGAAAGAGCCAGCTTTTATAGATTGAGATGAGTTACTATATTAATTTTGAGCACCACCCATAATATCAAGCAACTCGCTTGTAATAGCCTGCTGGCGAGTCTTATTATACATCAGTGTAAGCTCATCTAACAAATCGTTTGCATTATCGGTAGCGGTTTGCATGGCAATGGTTCGTGCTGCATGCTCGGAACAAGCGGTGTCAAGCAATACCGTATAAATTTTTAGCCGTAATGATTTGGGAAGTATATTTATCAACAATTCTTCTACCGATGGTTCAAGAATATAATTGAAATACATATTCTGTTCCTCTTCTTTCTGTTCTTTTGCGTCCATCGCTACCGGAAGGTATGTTTCCTGAGTCAGTACTTGTGAAGATGTTGATTTGAAATGATGATAAATCAATATCACCTTATCAATCTCTTTCTTCGCATATTTCGTCATCAGTTCTCGCGCTAAATTCGATGCGTCCGTAAAGTTGGGCTTATCAGCCATTCCGGTATAATTGTCTTTAACATCTATCCCCATTTTGACTGCCGCGTCGCGTATTTTCTTTCCGACAGGATAAATCAGAACATTCTCCTTCCCCAACTGCTTATATTCATTGTACGTCTTCCGGAACGCTTTAATAATATTGGCATTGAAAGCACCGCATAAGCTTTGGTTAGAAGAGAATACCACAATAGCTACTCTTTTCACATCGTCATGCTCCATCATGAAAGGCGACTGAATGTTCATGTCCTGACCGCTTTCCAAAAAGTCGGCCATAATGCTATGCAGTCTGTGTTCATAAGGAAGCATGTTCTCTACAGCCTTCTGCATTTTGTGCAGTTTCGCAGAGGCTACCATCTTCATAGCAGAAGTAATTTTACTTGTACTCTTGACGGAATTAATTCTTCCTTTAACTTCTTTCAGTGATGCCATAGTTATGCTTTATAAGTAGATGCTGTATCGGCAGCTATTTGCTCAATAATTGATGTTATTTCTTCTGTCAGCTTACCGGAAGCTAATGTGTCGATAACGTCTTTCTGATGTTCTGCACGCAAACGCTGCAAGAAGGTATCTTGAAACTCAGTAACCTTTTCCAATGGTATGTCACGCATCAAACCATGAACACCACAGTAAAGTATTGCCACCTGTTCACCTACCGCCATAGGACTGTATTGCGGCTGAATAAGCAATTTGTTATTCTTACGACCACGATCCAATGTTCTTGCAGTTACCTTATCCATATCACTACTGAACTTAGAAAAAGCTTCCAACTCACGATATTGGGCTTGGTCTATCTTCAAGGTTCCGGCCACTTTCTTCATACTCTTAATCTGAGCGCTACCACCAACACGAGATACGGAAATACCAACATCAATTGCCGGACGGAATCCCTGATTGAACAAGTTGGTATCCAAGAAAATCTGACCATCGGTAATGGAGATGACATTAGTAGGAATATATGCTGATACATCGCCTGCTTGAGTTTCGATAATAGGAAGAGCGGTGAGTGATCCACCACCTTTTACTTTACCTTTCATGCTTTCAGGCAAATCATTCATCTGTTCGGCAACTTCCTGTTGACCGATAATTCTTGCTGCACGTTCCAACAAACGGGAATGCAGGTAGAAGATGTCACCCGGATAAGCTTCACGTCCGGAAGGACGACGAAGAATTAAAGATACCTCACGATATGCGACAGCCTGTTTAGACAAATCATCATAAACAACCAAAGCATCGCGTCCCGTATCACGGAAATACTCTCCGATGGCAGCACCGGCAAATGGAGCGAAGTATTGCAGAGCGGCAGGAATAGCTGCTGTCGCGGAAACAACAATAGTATAATCCATGGCTCCATATTTCTTTAATATATTAACTAAGTTGGCAACAGTCGAAGCCTTCTGACCAATAGCTACATAAATGCAATAGACCGGTTTGCCTGCTTCAAAGTTGGCACGTTGGTTGATAATGGTATCGATTGCTATAGCAGTCTTACCTGTCTGACGGTCACCGATAATCAACTCACGTTGTCCGCGACCGATAGGGATCATGGCATCAACAGATTTCAAACCGGTCTGCAATGGCTGATTTACCGGCTGGCGATAAATAACCCCCGGAGCTTTACGTTCCAAAGGCATTTCACATAATTCGCCGTCAATCTCGCCACGTCCGTCCAAAGGCTCGCCCAAAGGGTTGATAACACGTCCCAACATACTCTCTCCTACACGGATAGAAGCAATACGTTTGGTACGTTTTACAATCATGCCTTCCTTGATTTGATCAGTTGGTCCCAGTAACACCGCGCCTACATTGTCTTCCTCCAAGTTCATTACAATAGCTTTTGTACCATTATCGAACTCAAGTAGTTCACCGGCTTCCGCGTTTTTTAATCCGTAGATACGCACCACACCATCGCTTACCTGAAGTACTTCGCCCACCTCATCAAACTGAAGTGACGTATCAATATCCTTCAACTGTCGGAGCAGTATCTCGGAAACCTCACTGGGTCTTATTTTTTCAGACATAGTTCTAATTTAATAATTAATATAATGTAGTGAAAGATTCCATAGCTTTCAGACTACTCTTCTGTTTTTCTCAATGAACTGCTTCTTTACGAGTTGCATTTGATGAGCAACACTGGCATCCAAACGATATGTCCCAAGTTGGAAGATAAATCCTCCAAGGATGTTTGGATTTACTTGAGTAGTAAACTCAGCAGTTCCTTTTGTCTCATTTGCTACCATCTTACGAATGCGCTCCACTATTTCGGGAGTTGCAGGCGTAGCGGTAATCAAACTGCCCACACTGATATTTTCCTGTTTTCTATATAAACCGATATAGGAAGTGGCCATAAACAATATCGCACCCTCACGCTTCTCCTTTAAAACAAGTTGTATGAAGCGTTTGATTTCGGATGTTATTTCACCGCCAATAGCTTCTTCCAGCAGATTCGCTTTCTTCTTTGTTTCAAGCAAAGAATTATTCACGGCAGTCCGCAGTTCAGGAACAGTCATCAAGGTCTCTTTTAGTTTCAACACTTCATGGTAGACTCTTTCTGCCGCGCCTGTTTCATTGGCATATTCCAATAAAGCTTTGGCATAACGTACTGCGATAGATCCTATAGTCATAAATTATCAGTTTTTAGAAATGTTTACTTCGTCCAACAGACGTTCAATCATATCAGTCTGTTTGAATTCATCATCGAGGTTCTTACGTAATACTTTCTCTGCAATGTCAACCGACAATATAGCAACCTGACGGCGGATATCGCGTATAGCATCTTCTTTTTCGGCTTCAATTTGTTTTTTTGCCTCTTCCAGAAGTTTATTACCTTCAACGCGAGCCTGATCCTTTGCTTCGGCTACTATCTGTTCACGAGTTTTAGCTGCTTCGTTAAGTATGCGTGCCTGCTCTTCGTGGGCCTTAGCCAAGATGCTTTCACCTTCGGCTTTTAAATTGGCAAGCTGTTCATTGGCTTGCTTTGCCGCAATCAGGGAATTATCTATATACGACTTACGTTCGTTCACCATCTTTGTAATAACCGGAAATCCGAACTTCGCCAATATAAAGAATACTACCAGAAACGCAAAAAGCATCCAGAACAGTAAACCACTATCGGGCATTAACAATGACATATAATTTCTCCTTTTTTATTTATAGTGCCATAAAACAAACTGCGCATGCGAACAATGCAACACCTTCAATCAAGGCTCCAATAATAATCATATTCATACGAATATCTGAAGCTGATTCCGGTTGACGGGCAATAGCTTCCATTGCAGCTCCACCAATCTTACCAATGCCTAATCCTGCGCCAACAACTGCGATACCAGCACCAAGTGCGGCACCTAATTTACTCAAGGCTGCGCCAGCAGCAGCTTGTAATAACATACTTGATAGTAACATAGTCTTAAATTTTTAATTGTTTATATTTAATTTATTTTCTTGCTTCTTGCCGTGATAGTCCGATAAAGGCTGATGACAGCATGGTAAATACATAAGCCTGAATAAAGGCAACCAATAATTCCAAGCAGTTCATAAAAATGACCAACAGGATAGAAATGGCAGACATCATGCCATTAATTACTGCCCCCATTGTAGCTGTCACGAAGATGATACTAACTAACGCCAAAATTGCCGAGTGACCGGCTGTAATATTGGCAAATAGACGAATCATCAATGCAAATGGTTTGGTAAAAATACCAAAAATCTCAATGGCCGGCATAATTGGTATAGGAACTTTTAACCACATCGGTACCTCCGGCCAAAGAATATCTTTCCAATATTCCTTGTTACCAAATACGTTAACTGCTACGAATGTACATAATGCCAAGACTAATGTAACAGCAATGTTACCGGTAACATTGGCACCGCCCGGAAAGATTGGAATGATTCCCATGACATTATTGACGAAGATAAAGAAGAAAGCAGTCAACAGATAAGGCGAATATTTTTTGTATTCCTTACCGACGCAAGCTTTAATCACATCGTTCTCAATCATCATGATGAACATTTCCATAAATCCGACAAATCCTTTTGGCGCGACATCTTCTGCCTTTTTACCTTTATACCAATGAGCACAGCCCAAAATAATAAGGATAAGTATGAGGCTATTGATAAGCAAGGAAAGGACGGTCTTTGTAATTGAGATGTCCAATGGCTTCTTCTCTCCTTCTGCGATTGTCTCGACTATCTTTCCAATATGGTCACCTTCAGTGGCAATATGGAAACCTTCGTATTCCATTCCTTCGGGATAGAGATGAGAGGAAGAGAATACATGCCACCCCGTAGTGCCACTGTAGACAATCACCGGAAGTGGAATGACTATATCTGTTTCGCCTATCTTAGTGATATGCCATTCGTATGAGTCGGTTATATGACCCTTTACTATCTCTGTAGCATTCACCTGATCTTGCTGAGGAGTTTCTTCTGTCTGAGCAAATGAGACGGAGAACGTCAGCAAGCAAAGAATTGCGATGAGGATATATCTTAACTTATTCATTCTTATTTATCTTTTTACTATTAATCAACTTTTCCCGTCTCTCTTTCGAGAAGAAAAAGCTTGTTTCAAATAAAATGATGAAGAAATAAAATGCTATACCGGCAAGTACTATGTCTGTTCGATGAATTCCTCCCAGCAGCATTACTCCTACACACGCAAATATAAATAGGAGAAAACGTGCTACCGTATGCCCGAAATATATTACGAACAAATCTTTTTTAACATCACTGCGCCATGCTTTATCGTATAACACGATGAAAAACAAGCCGTAAATGTAAAAAAAGACCGGTATCACCGGAAGAAAAGAAAAGTAATGTGAAGGATAACCGAATCGAAGTATCGAAAAGACAATGATTAATGCAATAAGAAGTACTACCGCACTATATATCAGATAACTTCTCTTCAACGATTTTCCTCTCATACTTCCCTCCTATACTTCTACACAGACTGACACTTCATTATTCTTCACTTGAACAAAGCCTCCTTTTATTATCACGTCCTTGGAATCTTCACCATTTGTATAGGTGACTGTCCCTTCATCAAGACTTGAAATAATAGGCGCATGAAGTGGCAAAACGGTAAAAGCTGACTTTGTACCCGGTAACTTTACACTATCAACCACCCCATCATATAGTATACCTTCGGGAGTAGCAATAGTCAGCTTCAATACTTTACTTTCGTTTGCCATAACTTTACATTTTTAATTAGATGCTTCCATCAACTTCTTGCCCTTGGCAATGGCATCCTCAATAGTACCTACATTCAGGAATGCTTGCTCGGGAAGGTCATCGACTTCTCCATCTAAAATCATATTGAAACCTTTAATAGTATCTTCAATAGATACAAGTACGCCGGGAACTCCGGTAAACTGCTCGGCAACGTGGAATGGTTGTGATAAAAATCGCTGTACGCGACGAGCACGATTAACAGTTGTCTTGTCTTCATCCGACAACTCGTCCATACCTAAAATGGCAATAATATCCTGCAATTCCTTGTTGCGCTGCAGAATTTGCTTAACACGCTGTGCCGTCTCGTAATGCTTTTTACCGATAACATTCGGGTCCATGATACGTGATGTTGAATCCAAAGGATCGACAGCCGGATAAATACCCAATTCGGTAATCTTTCTGCTCAATACGGTTGTTGCGTCCAAGTGAGTAAAAGTCGTTGCCGGAGCCGGGTCGGTTAAGTCGTCGGCAGGCACATAAACAGCTTGAACAGAAGTGATTGAACCGTTCTTTGTTGAAGTAATACGTTCCTGCATCTGTCCCATCTCTGTCGCTAATGTAGGCTGATAACCTACGGCTGATGGCATTCGACCTAACAGAGCTGATACCTCAGAACCTGCCTGAGTGAAACGGAATATATTATCAATAAAGAACAATATATCACGAGGCGCGTCCGCATCGCCACTTTTGCCGTCACGGAACGACTCTGCTATAGTTAAACCTGATAACGCGACAGAAGAACGTGCGCCGGGAGGCTCATTCATCTGACCATATACTAAAGTTGCCTGAGATTTGGCTATCTCATCGTAATCTACTTTAGAGAGATCCCAATTCCCTTCTTCCATACTCTTTTTGAAGTCTTCGCCATAACGGATAACACTGGATTCAATCATTTCACGAAGCAAATCGTTTCCCTCACGCGTACGTTCCCCTACACCTGAAAAAACAGAAAAACCATTATTGGCCTTCGCGATGTTATTGATAAGTTCCATGATTAACACGGTTTTACCCACACCGGCACCGCCAAACAAACCAATCTTACCACCTTTGGCATAAGGCTCTAACAAATCGATAACCTTGATACCTGTGAATAAAACTTCCTGAGTGGTAGCTAATTCCTCAAATTTTGGAGGTTCACGGTGAATAGGAAGCGCGCCTTCCTTACTGAGAGGCTTCATTCCATCAACCGCTTCACCCACTACATTCATCAATCGACCTTTGATTTGGGTTCCAACAGGCATTGTAATAGGCTGTCCCATTGGAGAAACTTCCAAGCCGCGTTTCAAACCGTCGGTACTATCCATAGCAACAGCACGAACCATATCTTCACCAATATGCTGTTGTACTTCAAGAATCAACATTCTCCCGTCCGGGCGCTTACACGTCAGTCCATCATGAATACGAGGAAGAAGCATCTCTGAATCAATGTTATCTCCCGTAAAGACCACATCCACAACCGGTCCGATTACCTGAGATATATGCCCAATTAATTGTGACATAAGCGTAATTTATTATTAAATTTAATAGTTTCCAATCTAAACAATCCTTGGATCGCTTTTAATTCATATCTCGCAAAGTTAGAAATATTCTACAATTAAAACGAAGATGAGCTGTTTTTTTTAGCCAAAAATGAATTTTTCCTTTAAATATGTGGAAAAAGCAGGATACGTTTTTAAATTTGTTTTTATCTTTTAGCATTCCTATGCATTCTATCAATTTCGGATAGGGTAAAAAATCATATATACAGTTTGTATGCCATCATTGATATGACTTATACTTTCGTTTGCTATCAATGATGACAAAGGTATTCTTATCTATATAATATTTGCTTTTTATGCATATATCGTTTATATTTGTATAAACAATTCAGGTGTACTACGTGCGTGAGACAAGTGTACCACGTGCGTGAACAACATGCGCCACCTGCGTGATACACTTGTCTCACGCACGTGGTACACCTAATATTTACTATAACTTTAAAAATTTATCAATATGAAATTCAAAATGATGAAGAAAAAAGAAGGTGAGATTCTGTTTGATTTCTATACCGTGCCTAATGCTAAAAACAAAGATGAAATGATCTATTGCGTTCGTCCTGTTATTCAACGTACCGTTACAGCTAATGATTTAGCCACACGAATTGAGAAAGAATGTACACTTACACGGGCTGATGTAAAAGCGGTTATAGAAGCTCTAAGTAATCATATTGCCAATTGTCTGGCCAATGGAGAACGAGTTCATTTACCAAATTTAGGATATTTCAATTTGAAATTAAAAAGTGATGTAAAAATTGATCCAAACAAGACTAAAGCCAATCATATTTCGTATGATACCACAGGGTTCACTCCGGATAAAGGTTTTAATAATCAGTTGATTAACATGGCTTTCCGACGCTGTCCGCTCATGCACGGCAAATATCCGACGAAAGAAAAGATTGTAGAAAAGTTGAAACAATTCTTTGACAGTGGTAAAACGTCGTTCGTTCGCGCCCATATAGAAGCTGCATTCGGTGTGTCTCGATCTACCGCTCATCGCATCATAAAAGATTTGTTGCAGTCAGGGAAAATTGTTAATGAAAACACGAAGAGAAATCCTATATATGTCAAAGGGCCAAACTTCTAATCGGTTGTATTCTTTGGCGATAGGAAGAAAGTTGTATTAACGATCCCCATAGGATAAGAACATATACAGTCATCCAATAGATAACATAATTCAATAAATTTTTCTAAATAAGCAGAATCTTTTAAAACATGCATGAGGAAATCTTTCGTGCTGAAAGGCAGAGCAACTCGAAGCGAATTCTGGTGGTTTCTATTAATAAGTGTTGTCATCAACTTTTTATGTTATGGCATACTGTTGGCGAATAATGAAGAATTTAACGCGACTATAGCCTTGCCTGTAACCATTCTACTTCTTTTAGCATTAGTTTTACTTCCGGCATCAATCAGTGTATGTGTGCGCCGGTTGCATGACTCCGGCCACAGCGGTTGGAATTTTTTCTGGTCTTTCTTCCCTTTCGTTGGTTGCTTAGTTCTATTATACCTTGTCTGCTTAGGAAGTGCTCCGGATAATGAGTACGGTCCTAATCCGTTTAAGGAAACGGAAGGAACAGTTTAGAGTCAATTTTAGAATGAAAATAAAAACTTAAAATAAAGGTATAAGTCTTTTATCTAATACTTTTATCGCTATGTTCTTAATAATCAAATAACCATGAAATCAATAAAAATAATCAGTATTATTGGAGCTATTCTCCTGTTATTTGTTAATGTAAGCCGTTTTGTTTCGGGTGATGAAAAATGGTGGGAATTCATTATTTTTCTATACCCACCCATCATGATGATAATACTGGCTTATAACACGAAAAGTGATATAAAAAAGAAATAGCCTTTAAGCGTAGAATTAAGTGTTATTGAGGTTACTCATATTGAAAGTGTAAGCTGTGTATATAGAGAAATAATCTAAACAGGATGAGTAATATGAAAACAACAGAAAAATTATTAATCATTGTAAGTATATTATTGATTATCCTTAATACATGTTCCCTCATTTTTTTGAAAAAAAATGGTGGGAATACCTGATAATGATGTTTATACCTATTTCAATATTAATAATAGTATACCTCAATAGAAAAAAGTAACAGATTTATTTTATGTTATCCCATAATCCAAAGAAATCTGTTTCGCCGAGATATAAATGAGAATAAGTGGCTATAACATTCTTGTACCGAAGTAATGGTGAATTGACATCAATGTCGTATGTATTCCCCGTCTTGCATACGATTTCTCTTTCCGGATAATGATTGCATGTGGTGTAATGAAACTCATATCCGCGCAGATGAAAGTGTTCGGCATTCATCTGCCGGTATCCGGAGCAAATCTTTGGTCCGTTCATGGTGACATCAATAGGGAACACTCCCGCCATTTCGTATGCTGTTCCTCCCTCCCGAATGGATAAAGTACGTCCCAGCAGTACCATTCCTCCATCTTCCGCGAGTATTTTCCCTCCTTCTTCGGCGAAAGTTTTCAAATCATCAAGCATTCTTTTCCGTCGATGTAGTTGACGTGCAAATAATTCGGGGTATCCACCCGGCAAATAAACGATGTCGGCTTTAGGTAAATCGTTGCCAAATACCGGACTGAACTTGAGAATTGTCCCAAATTTATTCAGATGAGTGAGATTTTCCGTATAAGTGAGTCCGAACGCAGGATCATCGGCTACCGCTATAGTCAGCTTCTTTCTTAACGAAAGGCTTTCCACATCTATCTCTTCATTATAAGGTAGCGTATACTCAACAGGAAAATTTCGCTGTGTAATACTTAACAATTTGTCCACTTCAACATATCGACTGATATAATCGGCAGCCAATTCAAAAGTTGCGTTCAAATCGTTCCATTCTTTGTTAGTATAGCAATGATGCTTGGAAGGAATCTTCAGTTTCTCGTCGAATGGGATATACCCTAAGCACTCTACTCCGGCATCATTACAACACCTACGGAGGAATGTGTGTTGCTCCGATGAAACCACCTGATTAAACACCACTCCGACAATTCGAATGGAAGAATAGAAATGCTTGAATCCAAAAATAGACGCAGCCACCGAATAAGATGCTCCTGTCGCATTAACAATTAATAAAACAGGAAGTTTTAAACGCATCGCAATAGTTGCGCTACTCCCTGTCAAACGGTCGTACCCGTCAAACAGACCGGAATGGCCTTCAGTGATACATACATCGGCACAATCGCCATACTTATTATATAAACGTTGGATATGAGATTTTGATGTTACCCATGCGTCCAGATGGTAGGAAGGTTTTCCCGACGCATAGCTTAAAAGTTTTGTATCAATAAAGTCGGAGCCGCTTTTAAATGCTTGTCCGGTCAGGTTCTGACGCTTCAGTAATCGTAACAATCCTGCGGAAAAGATTGTTTTTCCGCAGGATTGCGATATAGACCCGACTAAGATTTGTGACTTCATTATTACTTAATAACCAGAATAGGTGTGTTAGCATGGAAAATCATCTTTCTTGCAATGCTCGGATTAAAAAGTCGCGCAAAGATATTTCGCTTATAATTTGTAATACAAATCACATCTATCTTCTCTTCTTTCACATACTTATCCAAATTGCTCAGAATGTCATCGTCGGCTATCATGCTATATTTCAAATTCAACTTCGGATATTGCTTTTGGAAATAGTCTTTTATACCTGCCAGCTTTATTTCGTTCCATGCATCATTATCCGAGCTCAGATGAATAAAAGAAATAGTTGCGTCAGGATTGCTGAATGCGTTAATAAGATTATCGAAAGCTACCAAGTCACGCTGATCAAAAGAAGTGACAAAAGCCATCTTCTTTATCTCCTTAAATGTAGCGACGTGCGACTCTTCCGCAATAGCGTAAACAGAAGTCTTACTGCGTTCTATTACTTCGGCAGTGACACTGCCTATCAGCTCAATATCTTTTTGATTCTTTCCGCGAGTACCCATCACTATAAGTTGTGGGCGGATCTCTTTAGCATATTTCAGAATTTCCTCTTCAGGGATGCCATCTCGAAGTGTACACGAATACTTCACATTCGGAAATTCTTTTGTTTCTACTTTTTGTTTAATTGTTTTTGCCAGTTTATTCAACTCTTCCTGTTCCTGATCAAGCAACGACTTCAAGTCAGTACCCACGTCGGTAGTGACATTAAACGAATCTGCGTTATAAGGAATATTAGGCATGAACATCGGACTGGAATACACATGCAACAAGGCAACTTCGGCATGAATTGCGTCAGCATACGAGAAGCCAAACTCACATGCTTTCAGTGAATAATCGGAAAAGTCGACAGGAATAAGTACTTTCCTTACGGATTTTCTCTTCTTGTACTCCACCGATTTATTCATAACATCTTCCGACATCCAGCCGGAATTCTCAATAATTTGTAATGCTTTAGGCAAATCACTTTCCTTAATACGTACACGAACTCCCGATGATACAACCGGTTGTATCAGATTAACGTTATGAATAGTGGCTTCAATGCCTTCCGATTCGAGCAGCGTCTTTAGGATCTGTGCTTTAGCATAAGTTAAGATAGAGAGTGTAACCAATTTGTCTTCCATACTTCATTACTTTTTTGATTAAAAAAGATAAGAAAACATACGGGAAGAAAATCGCATTAAGCTTCCTTTTTGCTTTCCTCTTCCTTTAAAATTTCAAGAGCCTTATCCAAAACGATTGTATCGTCCAATAGAACAATACCTCCATCCGGTCCGGGCTCAATGTGAATACCGACACTTTTTCCGTTGACAAAATTCTCACCGCCAAAAAAATTGCGTACAGTCTCCACTGTCATATCTAATTCATCAGCTATCCGATGGATGCTACCATCAGGTAACGAATCTTTTATTCTACGAAGTTCATTAAATGTAATTGTTCTCATAATAAAAAAATTAAATAGGTTTATGCCTTATGACGGTATAAACTTACTCAATGTATAAGAATAAAACAAATTATTTAGCTTCTTTTATATAGAAACTTTATAGCGAAAGATTATATGAGAACCTTATTCCAAGAAAAATAAGCAGTATTAACGTTAATAGCAATACGAAATAAAATACTTTCAAGTCACTAACGACATAACCTTGTCCTTTATACTGATCAGGGGAAAAATGTGTTTCAGGAAATATTCTTTTCCGCAGAATGTTATGCAAGAAATAAAAGATAAAGGCAACTACTACTCCATCGATAATGCCAAAAATAATATCACCGGGGAAATGGACTCCCAAATATATTCGGGTAAATGCATGTAATATAGCCCAAGCTATTGTTGAGAAAGCGAACCAACACTTTTTTATCAATAAGGAGGCGAACACAGCAAGGGCAAACGAATTGGCTGAATGGCTTGATAGAAAACTGAATGAGTTAGGACGGAAATCATTTACCGTATTGACCAAATACATTATATCCAGGTCATTCACCGGCCGGAGCCTTGCAAAATATGGCTTGCAAATCCCTCCGGAAATAATATTGGCGACAAGAACACAAGCAACCAACATAAATAGGGTAAAGAGAGCTTTTTCACGCGTATTACTTTTTATAAAGATAAACAACAAGGCAAGTCCTGCAGGAATCCACACAATAGTACTCGTCGCTGCCCACATGAATCCATCCACGAATAAGGAATCACTTCCATTCAGTTGCAGCAACAAATTCTTATCAAAGGCTATAAGTTGTTGTATATCCATCAAATTAAATAATTTCTATAGCGTCAGCCGGAATCCATCCTACGTTACCATCTTCAAGTTTAATCTCTTTCCATTCTTTCATTGTGTTATCTTTTATCAGCACTTTTGTTCCTTCGTGCAAAATGAACAGTTCATTGCCACTCTCATTAGGAGTGCTCTTTATCGTTACACTCGGAGACATAACAATAGCGGCATTGTGACCCACAAGTTCCGACTTCTGAACTGAAGCAAACACATTCGATAGAATGCAAATTAAAATAAATACAATAGCAGAAATAAATCCTATTTTTTTCCACAGAATCTGTTTAGAAAAAATATATATAGCTATTAAAATAAGACTTAATATAAAACATGCAATAGCTATTTTAGACCATCCCTTTTCACTTACAATATTCGTCAAAGACTTAAACCAAGTTATGAGGAAAACCTCACTCATAGGAGTGATGTTATCTACTGTTTTGCTCTGAGCCAATTTCAAATTGAAACGTATGTCACTATCTCCCGGATTCAACAGTAAAGCACGCTCATAATTCAGAATGGCTTTCGCTATATTCTTCATTTTATAGTAACTGTTCCCCAAGTTATAGTAAATATCCGCCGATTCTTTACCTGTGTTTAGAATACCTTCGTAAAGAGCAACAGCATCAGCATAGCTTTCTTTTGCATAAGCACTGTCGGCCGCGGCTTTGCTTGGAACGACATTCGCTGCCAATTGGACAGTTTGCTGAATTGCTTTAGATGCTACAGAATCAGTTTGAAGAGAATCTGTAGCAGTAGAATCCAATGAAGTTTGCGCATTCGTTGAAAGGAATGCCGAGACAAATAAAAGTAAAAGACATATTTTTTTCATCGTTTATCCTCCTATTAATGTTTGATGCTGTTTTCCATTTTACTGATGACATCGATAGCTGCCTGATATTCCTTATCCATCGTAGCACTCGGATCACCAGGAGCAAAACGTGCAAATTCCGCGTCATTTAATATATCAACAAATTCCTTAATCAAATCATCATTAACTTGATGTTCTCTCAATTTCTCCTCAATATTATCTTTTGAAAGCTCGGAAACAGAAATATTCAACTTATCGCCGGTGTATCCCCACAAAGCTTTCAATAACTCATCGTAAAACTCTGCTTGCTTATTGGCAGCCAATAACTTACCTGCGGCTTTCAGACGCTTAGTAGCAACTTTATTAGCTTTTTTAGTGCGGACCTTGGCTACATTTGCATTCTCCATGGCTTGTTTTCTGCATACAATCATTACAATGGCAAAGATGAGAAATGGAACAATATACCAAGCATAATAAGAAGTTGTTCCGAAAAAGAAATTGCCTTTCTTTGTCAGATTGGGGTTACCCATCTTAATATAACGAACGTCACTTCCGATAATTTTCAAGTCTTCTTTATTTGTAAAGTCAGCTATAACCTGATCAGCATTACCGGCTCCCTTCTCAACAGTAATGTTATATGGATTTGTTTTTAAAACTTTGTAGCTATTCGATTTGATGTCGAAATATGAGAATTCAATCGGAGGAATGGTAAAATTGCCCGCATGACGAGGAATTGCCAAATATTCAATCACTTTACTTCCGGACAAACCTTCAGAGGTTAGATTATAGTTATTTTCTGTCTTTGGATCATAAGTTTCAAAATCCTGAGGAAATTTCACCTCCGGATTCTCCATCAGTTTCATATTGCCTGTTCCTGAGATAATCAGTTTTAATGTAACAGCATCATTTGTCTTAACTTTTGTTTCATTAATGGAAGAAGTCAAATTGAACGATCCAACACCTCCTGAAAAGCCCTCAGGTTTTCCTGAAGGCAATTCCTTTACATTAATAATAACCTTTGGAGTAACAATAGTCTTCTTATACGTTGATAAAGCTCCCGTTCCATTAAAGAACGCGTCAAACGGATCAATTGACTCAATATGCTGAGCAATCTCTCCATCAAACTTAATAGAAGGAACTTCTAATTTTCCTGAACGCTGAGGATATAGAATATACTGACTCCATACACATGTATTATAATTTCTTCCGTTATAATGTTCGAGAGTAAACTGTTTCTGTCGAGGCAAGTCAACCTCCTGTGTATGGAAATCTTTCATGTCAGGCATGTTACCATTTAAAGAACGCAAGTCGACCAAAGTATAGACTTTATACGTCAGAAGAATTGCTTCCTGCTCATAAGCAGTAGTTTTACTTGCTGTAGCCGTAATAAATAAGTCATTATTTGAAATTTTACCGCCGGATGAAGTACCGTTTAGAGATCCAACCGATCCGCTTTTACCACTCTGCGAAGTATTACCAGTCTTGTCCGGAGGAAGAACCTTTATATTAACTTGATTTGATTTTAGCGACTGGCCATCAGCTACAATAGTTGCGCCCGGAATGGTAAATGTACCTTCTTTCGTAGCCATCAAAATATAAGTATATGTAATGGATTGATTGGAAGTTTGTTTACCGTTAATAATCTGAATACTGCTTTGCTCCGACCGGTTTGGTCCCATCAGTACATCAAAGTCTTGTATATTAGGTGCTCTAAAATCTTTTACTTTCTTCGTATTAATGGTAAATGAAAGTCGAAACTGATCACCGTTAACTACCACATCAGGAGCACTGGTAGTAAATCGCGGTTTATCATCAGCCCAAATATTTAGAACAGTAAATAAACCAATTAATAAGAATATTATCTTTTTCATAATCTTTTTATTTATCACTATTACCAATCTTTATCCAACTTCTTTCCTTGAATTTGAATTGATTTCTTTACTTTATCCTGTACTTCTTTCTCATCCTGCATAACAGCATTCAACAACTGTTCAGCATTTTCTTTCGACATTTCATCTTTATTTTGGTTCTGATTCTGTTGCTGTTGCTGCTGCTCGTTCTGTTGGTTCTTGTTTTGATCTTGCTTGTCTTCTTTTTGATCCTGCTTTTGCTGCTGATTTTGTTGGTTCTGCTGCTGATCTTTCAGCATCTTCTGAGCTAAAGCTAAGTTATAACGAGTCTCATCATCATGAGGATTTTTCCTGAGAGCCTCCTTATAAGCCTCAATGCATTGTTGATATTGTTTTGATGACTGAAGAATGACACCGGCATTATGGTAAATCTGTGCCAATTTACTTTTATCTTTCTCAATTTTGGAAACAGATTCATATTGTTCCATTGCTTCTTTCCCTTTTTGTTGGAAGAGCAATGCATTGCCTAAGTTATACATCGCGTCAGTTGACTTTGGATTCTTCTCCAATGCTTTTCGATATTCCGTTTCTGCTTTTACATAAGTACTATCTCGATAATAACGGTTGCCTTTACGCAAATAGTTACGATCAGACTTTTGTGCCATAACGTTACCGGCTGTAATCAAAAGAAACATTAATATGTATAATCTCTTATTCATAATCAATTGTTTTTAAAAAGCTTCACGTTCTTGAAGAGCGGATTCTTTCTCTCAAGTATCAACATCTCCAGAATTAATAAGATTAAAACAATCCAGGCAATGACCTGAAATTGCTCATCAAATTCTGTATAGACTTGACTCTCTACATCCTTTTTAGATAATTTGGCAATTTCATCATTCAACAAACGCTCTGCTGAATTAGAATTATCAACGCGAATATATGCGCCGGCACCAACCTTAGCTATCTGCTGACACATCTCTTCGTTTAATTTAGTAATAATCACATTACCTTCCGAGTCCTTACGATATTCATTTGCTCCCTCTCCATTTGGAATCGGTGATCCATCGGGTGAGCCAATACCCAAAACAAATATCCTCATGCCCTTCTTAGCTGCTTCCTTAGCCGCTTCAACAGCACCGCCTTCATGGTTCTCGCCATCGGTGATAATAATAATGGCACGTCCAACCTCTTCCTGTTGAGTAAAACTCTTAATACTCAAACGAATAGCCCCACCGATATCCGTTCCCTGAGTAGTAATCAAATCAGGTGTGATAGATTCGAGGAACATCTTTGCAGAGACGTAATCAGTCGTGATAGGCAACTGTGTGAAAGCTTCACCTGCAAAAACAATCATTCCAACTTTGTCATTGTTGAATGTATCGACTAAACGGGAAATTAACTTCTTTGCTTTTTCCAATCGGCTGGGAGTAACATCCTGAGCTAACATAGAATTAGAAATATCCAAACAAATCATTGTTTCCACTCCACTTCGTTTTACTGACTGCATCTTTGATCCAAACTGTGGACGGGCCAAGAGTAAAACGACCAATACCAAAGCGGACAACAGAATCCAGAATTTTATGGAAGGACGATACTTTGAAATGGTAGGCATTAAATGTTTTACCAATTCCGGATCGCCATACTTCCGAATATTCTGATGCCTCCGATAGACACCGTAATAGAATAAAACTATTAATAGAGGAATGATAATTAATAAGTATAAATAATATGGATCTGCAAATCGAAACATAATCTTTATGGTATTTTTTTCAACAAAGTGTTACGTAATATCAACTCCGACAAGATACAGAAGAATGCTATCAATGCAAATAACTGATAGTTCTCTTCACGCTTGCTAAATTCCTTTATGTTCAACTTCGTTTTCTCTAATTTATCAATTTCTTCATAAACATCTTTCAGTTTAGAATTACTTGTTGCGCGGTAATATTGACCATCTGTGGTAGAAGCAATCTCCATCAACGTTTTCTCATCAATCTCAACAGGAACATTTACATATTCAATTCCTGTATAAGTTCTCAACGGATAACGAGCTGTACCATTTGTCCCAACACCAATGGTATAGACACGAACCCCAAATTGCTTAGCAATCTCAGCAGCCATCAAAGGTGAAATATCGCCTCGGTTATTACTACCGTCTGTCAAAAGAATAATAACTTTTGATTTTGCTTTACTCCCTTTTAAACGACTGACAGCATTAGCAATACCCATGCCAATAGCTGTGCCATCTTCTATTAAACCGCTCTGTGCAATGTTAACATTAATGCTATTAAATAAATTCAATAGTACGGCATGATCAGTTGTCAAGGGGCATTGAGTAAAACTCTCTCCGGCAAAAATAGTTAAACCAATATTATCATTCGGACGACCATTAACAAATTCTGTCGCGACAGCCTTTGCCGCTT
The DNA here is from genome assembly GCF_021295095.1 of Phocaeicola oris. GTDB lineage: Bacteria > Bacteroidota > Bacteroidia > Bacteroidales > Bacteroidaceae > Phocaeicola > Phocaeicola oris. The sequence goes on along the minus strand of NZ_JAJLQX010000001.1, from coordinate 121,642 downwards.
CCAAACGATTCGGCTGTAAATCTTCGGCCAGCATACTTGTTGATACATCTACGGCCAGCATAATATCTATGCCTTCGATTTCGGTATTCTGCCAATGATTGGTTGCTTGTGGACGAGCCAATACTAAAATTATCATAAGAATAGAAATGACTCGCAGAATAAAGGGAACGTGTAACAAATAGATTTTCCAAGTTTTGGGAACATTCTTATACATACCGGTTGTAGAAACCTGTAGTGTTGGCTCTGTTTTCTTCCGTTTAAATATATACCATACTATATAAGGAATTAACAGAAGCAGTAAAAATAGGTATTCAATATTTGCAAAAATCATTGTTTCACATTTTATTCATTAGAACCAGACATCAATGATATTATTTATAATAAGATATACCAAAATAACTATTGCAATAGCAATAATAATCAGACAACCCAATAATATCATTCTTCCTTTCGGCGATCGCTTCTCCACAACAGTAATCTCTGTCGGATCAGGTTTCGCGTTAGAGTCAGGCTCTATCTTTGTTTCATTAATAAAGGCAACTGCATTTACTAAGTTTTTATCGTTCTCATTCATCAATGGATCCAACTTAGCAAACTTAACCAAGTCGGCTGTTTCAAATAAGCTCTTCAAATCGCTTAAGGCATTTTGTTCTTTAATCTCCATCAAATAACTAATAATTTCGGATGATGTCATTTCCATAGCATTGAATCCGAAACGTTCTTTCATATAATTACGAAGCACTTCCGTAAGTTTAGTGTAATATACTTTAGAATCGTTTTGTAATAAAGATCTATCAGCCTTAATTTCTTCTATATCTTTTAATGCTTGTTCATGTGGTGATAGCTTAGGTTCCACATGGATACGACGAATGATTGGTTTGTTATCGCGATAACGTTTGAACAAGTAATACCCGGCTGTAAGAAGAACGAGTATCATCAACGCAAACCATATTATCCATCGGATATCATTCCATGTGATGCTCACACTATGAATATCCTTCGGACCAAAAAACTGATCGGGACGCAAGGTATCTACCGGAATAGAATATACTTTCAGGGCAAGAGGCTTGGAAGCATAAGACCGGTCATTCACTTTTACTTCAAATGGAGGAAGGTAATATAGTGCTGAATCAAAAGAAGTAATGGTATATTTCTGCTTTATCAACATTCGTTTTCCTTCATTGAGCATCTGTGTATCAGGCTTTGCTATGTCTATAATCTCTATACCTTTAATAATAGTATCTTTTAATACAGGCAGTTGAATTCTCTGTTTGGCATCAAGACTAACCTCAAGATGGATATCTGTCTGTTCTCCAATAAGAAGTTCCAAGGAGTCAATAGACGCGTCAACGGTAACTTGCGCTTGCATTGGCAAGCTAAGTAATACCCCCATGCAAACCAAGATGTTTAGTCTAAGAATATGTTTTATATAACTTCCCATAATTATTAACTTCGTTTAGCAAACAAGCTTATCAGTGACTTAACATAATCCTCGTCGGTACGGATAGAAACAGAGTCAACATTACTCTTATTAAACACTTCCTGAAGTTTCTCTACCCGTTCAGCCCACCAGTCGTGTTGTGCTTTCCGTAGTGCTTTTGATGACGTATCAATCCATTGTTCATGCCCTGTCTCGGCATCACGAACTTTCATCAAGCCGACATTGGGCAAATCAACCAAACGGCGATCATAGATTTGAATAGCTACTATATCATGTTTTTTATTTGCAATAGTTAATGCATTCTTATAATCTCCATCATCAATGAAATCACTCAAAACAAATACTGTACAACGCTTCTTAATAGCATTAGTCAGGTATTCTACAGCCATCTTAATATTTGTTCGTTTACTTTGTGGTTTAAAGTCAAGCAACTCACGAATAATATAAAGGATATGTTTGCGACCTTTTTTGGGTGGTATAAATTTTTCTATCTTGTCAGAGAAAAAGATAACGCCAATCTTATCATTATTTTCAATGGAAGAGAAAGCTAATGTGGCAGCAATCTCTGTCACCATGTCCTTTTTTTTCTGTTTAATCGTACCGAAATCCAAGCTGTTAGAAACATCTATCAGCAGCATCACAGTCAACTCACGCTCCTCTTCGTAAACTTTTACATAAGGACGGTTATAGCGGGCAGTAACATTCCAATCAATATCACGCACATCATCGCCATATTGGTACTCTCTAACTTCAGCAAACGACATACCCCTCCCCTTAAAGGCAGAATGATATTGCCCTGCAAAAATATTGTTAGAGAGTCCGCGAGTCTTTATTTCAATCCGGCGGACGCGTTTTAATATATCACTTGTATCCATAGGTTAAGGCACTTCAACCTTATTCAAAATCTTACTGATAATTTCCTCTGAAGTTGTATTGCTTGCCTCTGCTTCGTATGTCAATCCGATACGATGACGGAGAACGTCATGCGCAACAGCACGTACATCTTCCGGAATAACATAACCACGACGTTTGATGAATGCGTAACTACGGGCAGCCAAAGCAAGATTTATAGAAGCACGAGGCGAACCTCCGAATCCAATCAAATCTTTTAACTCAGGCAAACCGTATTGATCAGGATAACGAGTCGCGAATACAATATCTGCGATATATTGCTCTATCTTCTCGTCCAAATAAACCTCACGAACTACTTTTTGTGCATTTATAATATCTTCTGAGCTGACGATAGGTTTAACATTAAACGATTGCCCGCTAATATTCATACGAATGATTTTCTTCTCTTCGTCAATCTTTGGATAATCAATGATAACCTTTAACATGAAACGATCGACTTGCGCTTCCGGTAATGGGTATGTACCTTCCTGCTCAATCGGATTTTGAGTGGCCATTACCAAGAAAGGTCTTGGCAAATCGAAGGTTTGCGTAGATAATGTTACCTGACGTTCCTGCATGGCTTCAAGTAATGCGCTTTGAACTTTGGCCGGAGCGCGATTAATCTCATCAGACAAAACAAAGTTTGCGAAGATGGGACCTTTTTTAGGAAGGAATACCTCCTCTTTTTGACTATATATCATAGTTCCAATAACATCGGCCGGTAACAAATCTGGCGTAAACTGAATACGGCTATATTTTGCGTCAATCAACGACGCAAGTGTTTTAATTGCAAGGGTCTTAGCCAAACCCGGAACACCTTCTAAAAGGATATGCCCATCAGATAAAAGACCAATTAGCAACGATTCAACCAAATGCTTCTGACCGACAATTACCTGATCCATGCCGGTCATCAGGTTAGTTATAAATGTACTTTCTCTTTCTATTCGTTCATTTAAAGCACGAATATCAATAGCTTCTGCCATAATTTTTTAGTTTTTAATTACTTGATATCAATGTATATAGTGCTATCATAATACTGTCATATTTCTATTTCTTACGAAAGCAAGCCCAAAATTACAGTATTATATTAAAAGAGTCAATTTAATTTTATAAAAAAAATGTAGTTAATGCCGTATTTTAAAACTTATTGACTATCTAACGACTAAATTAGGAACCTTTATAACTGTTCCAGGCATTAGTCTGTTTATATTGGGTAAATCTTTATTGTACACTGCAAAATACGGCCAAAATTTCCTTGAACCGTAAAACTTTTGAGAAACTTTCCCTAAAGACTCTCCAGCTCCTAAAACATAATTGGCTTTTAATCCGGAAATACAATACTCTATCGTATCTGCTATGGATTCTATGGTGACTTTAGTCGGCAACACATTGGCGTCTATTTGTGAATTGGAATTTAAATTAGGAACAGAAACAGGTTGATTTTCTTTGATTATTTTTGTCGAATCCACTGAAGCTGATGTAGAAAGTTCCACGCCGGCATTAATTTCTGTGACAGGCATAGGAGCCTTATCTTTCAACACAAAATGCCGGATACCAAAAGCAATCAATGCCAATATCAGAAATATTGATATAATATATAAATTCTTTCTGCTACGTGGTTTCTCACGATGATGTCTCTCTACTTCTATATGGCTAATATTTTCTTTCTCTTTTGCTGCTTGTTCTATTTCAGAGGAAATATCTTTAGCAATAATTACTTCTTCTTCTACAGAAGTAATATTTTTATTTTCAGATGATTGAATAGCTTTATCTAAAGTACTTTCTTGAATTGGAGCAGATGAAGATTCCGCTTTCTCCATCGTAGTTTCTTTTTCTTCTATGACAGGAATAGCGTCAATAACATTATCTATCTCACCATCCGTAACATTATCATATAAAACAACAGTCTCAAAATGAGCAAATGGTTTATTTACCAAATCTTTTAACTTTGCGTCAGGAGTAAACGATACCTTTTTATGTCCTTGAATCTCAATACGTTCATGTGTATTAACATCAATACTCTCCCTGCTACTGATCTCTGTAAGTTTAAATGTACCTAACCCTTTAATCTTTACATATTTATCAGCCTCTATAGCATCAATGATGACATCGCAGATAATTTTAATAAACTCTTCCGTTTCCTTCTTCGACTTACCGGTTTGCGTGACCAATAATTCCACGAAATCTTGTATGTTCAATTTTTGATCCATAATGCCGCTCACTTAAATTTCTCTTTTAAAAAAGTACTTGGTCTAAAATTAACGACTAATTTGGGTGGAATAAGCATCCGCTGACGCGATATCGGATTCACAGAAATACGTTCTAACTTCTTTTTAACCTCAAAAGTTCCAAAGTTGTTCAAAGTAATACTATCTCCATTCTGAAGTTCATCCGATAGTAAATCGATAAAAGAAGAAACTAAATTATTAGTCTCTTTCACACTTAAGTTCGAACGCTTTGAAAGCTCCGCGATAAATTCTTTATTATTCAAGGTTGACTAATTTTTAATTTGGTCGCAAAATATAAATTATATGTGAATTAACCAAATTTTTCGATGAATTAAAAGTTTCATTCCAACTGAGCGATTAATTCAATTTATTTTACCATCATGTCTTGTTGATAAAGAGCCTACTATTTCCAGTTTTTCTTTCTTATTCCGTGTTCGGAAACGAAGCACATAACCCGTTCGTTTTTTTCTCATTTTCTGAAAAAGAATCCTCTGAATATGTTAAAACATCGTTTTGACATTTTTTTAGGTTCGGCAGGTTCGCAGGTTCGCTTATGCTCTTTTTGAAACCTTCTTAAAGAGCTTTGGGGGGCTTTATATACTTGCCTTCTTTAGAGATAACAATCTTATTTTTGACATTTTTTTCAATATTCTATTGCAAGTGGTATCTCTTGAAAAATGCACATCTTTCTGGACAGTCCAAAATTCACTCCACGCAAATTCATCCGGCATAACCAAGAGGATAGAGAATAACTCCCCCATTGCTTTTAGTCGATCGTATTTTTTGACCCCCTTCCGGATAGCAAGCTTAAAATGACGAATATATGCAAAAGCAAAACATCTCGTTTCCTATGGTATTCGATGCATTCACTATTATAATAAAAAATTGATTAAAAATGCTACAAGTCGAACTGACATTCAGGTAGTTCACGAACTATCCTTTATTTTATATATTCCTACAAATCAACATTCTAACAACCTTTCCCGTTATTTTTAGGTTCAGAAAAGCATATAAGCGAACCTACCGAACCTTGTGAACCTACGTGTTAATTAAATTTATCATAAGAATAATGAGGAAAAGTGATGCGGATGAGTTCCACAACTGATGCGTATGAATCGCTCAACTGATGCGTATGAATCGCTCAACTCATACGTATGACCGGACAAAAACTTCTGATGAATACGTGAACTCATCCGTATCACTTCGAGCGTTCATACATATCGGAACAATAACAGTTATGATTGGGTGCCAAAAAAACGTGTATCCTTCATTCTTTTTAGAAAGATACACGTTTTGTTTTCATTATGAATTCGTTGAATTCATCTGTTATATTATTGAACATCACCGAACAAATCATAGTCCTCAGAATCGGTAATCTTAACATTATAGAAATGGCCTTTACGTAATTGTCTTCCATTCGCTTTTATTAACACTTCCTGATCCACCTCCGGAGAATCAAATTGTGTTCGTCCCACATAATATTCCCCTTCTCGACGATCGATGATAGTCTTAAATATTCTCCCTATTTTGGCTTCGTTTAATTCAGCGGATATGCCTTCTTGAATGCGCATTATCTCATCCAAACGCTTTTGCTTTACTTCAAACGGAACATCGTCTTTGTAATGAATAGCCGCATAAGTTCCTTCTTCTTCAGAGTATGCAAACGCACCCATTCTATCAAATCTCTCTAATCGGGCAAACTCTTTCAGCTCTTCAAAATCTTGATCTGTTTCTCCGGGAAAACCAACCATCAATGTGGTTCGGATACAAATTCCAGGAACTTCTTCCCTTATCCGTTTAATCAAATCTAAAGTTTCTTGCTTAGAAACATGACGATGCATCCTATCAAGTATATGATTGCTTACATGTTGCAATGCTATATCCAGATATTTACATACATTATCATGTTCACGCATCACTCTTAGTAAATCAATGGGGAAATGGGCGGGGTATGCATAGTGCAAACGAATCCATTCTACCCCCGGAATCTCCGACATCATCTCTATTAGATCAGCTATTTTCTGAGTTCCGTAAAGATCCATCCCGTAATAGGTGAGTTCCTGTTCGATTACTTGAAATTCTTTTACTCCTTGTGCCACAAGCTCTTTTACCTCCTTCAGAATATCTTCCATCGGGCGAGACTGATGTGCGCCTGTAATCAAAGGAATGGCGCAATACGCACACCTTCGATTACAACCCTCCGCTATTTTTAAATAAGCGTAATGATGAGGTGTGGTGATTACTCTATTCAAGGGAAGATCGGCATTGTATGCCTTGCCTAAGTCATTAAGCAGCTCTTTCCAGTTAAACTTTCCATAGAACTTATCCACCAGTGGAATCTCTGCTTCCAAATCTTTTAAATATCGTTCTGACAGACATCCCATTACATACAGCTTTTTCAGCTTACCCTCTTCTTTTGCCTTACAGAATTCCAGAATAGTATTAACAGATTCCTCTTTCGCGTCACCGATAAAACCACAAGTATTAATTACAGCCATCTCTCCATGAGGAAATTCCGAATCATGTTCTACTTTATAGCCGTTCTGCTCTAACTGACGCATCAGATGTTCTGAATCTACCAGATTCTTTGAGCAACCCAGTGTAATAATGTCAATGGTATTCTTTCTCATTTCCCCTTAGTATCACCGAAGAGAGAATCAACAAATTCATTTTTATGGAACAACTGTAAATCTTCCATTCCTTCACCCAAGCCTATATATTTGACAGGAATCTTAAATTGGTCTGAAATACCGATAACCACTCCCCCCTTTGCAGTTCCATCCAGTTTAGTGATAGCCATGGAAGTTACTTCTGTAGCCAGCGTAAATTGCTTGGCTTGCTCGAACGCGTTCTGTCCTGTAGACCCATCTAATACCAGTAATACCTCGTGTGGAGCGTCAGGAATAACTTTCTTCATGACATTCTTAATCTTTGTCAACTCGTTCATCAAGCCAATTTTATTATGCAAACGTCCCGCAGTATCTATTAATACCACATCGACATTATTTGCCTTTGCTGACGTTAAAGTATCGAATGCAACAGAGGCCGGATCAGATCCCATTTTTTGTTGAATAACCGGTACTCCAACCCGATGTCCCCATATATCCAACTGTTCTACAGCTGCGGCGCGGAAAGTATCGGCAGCACCTAAATAAACTTTCTTTCCGGCTTTTTTATACTGATAAGCTAATTTACCGATAGTAGTCGTTTTTCCTACTCCATTCACGCCGACTACCATAATAATATATGGCTTCTTTCCGGATGGAGTGTCAAAATTCTCCGTATCAATCGTATTATTCTCTATTAACAACTGGGCTATCTCACTGCGAAGGATTTTATTAAGCTCTTGAGTACTGACATATTTATCTTTAGCGACACGGGCTTCTATTCGTTTGATAATCTTCAATGTGGTATCAACTCCCACATCCGAAGTTACCAATACTTCCTCCAAATTATCCAGCACTTCATCGTCAACCTTGGATTTACCGGCTATTGCTCTGGCAATTTTTCCGAATACGCTTTCCTTTGTTTTAGATAAGCCCTTATCGAGGGTTTCTTTTTTCTCTTTCGAGAAGGAACTAAATAATCCCATTTGCTGCCTTTTTAATTATTTTTTGCAAAGATAATATATGCAGTAAAATAAAACAAGTATTTAAAGATACGCACATAAAAAAGTTCCTTCCACATTATTAATATGAAAGGAACTATTTTTTATATTTAGTCAAATTAACTGCTGACTATAAATTATTTTTTGAAGAAATCGTCTACCTTTTCATTCAAAACCATCTGCTCGTCAAAGTAATAAGCACCAGTCTTTGGAGACTTAAGCATTCTAATTACTTTAGTATAAGCACGTCCTTCTTTAGAACCTTCGTGCAAGGTTGCAACTGCTTTCTTTGCCATATCCTAAATTATTTTATTTCTTTATGAACTGTTACACGCTTCAAGATAGGATTGTATTTCTTCAATTCCAATCTCTCCGGAGTATTCTTTTTATTCTTTGTTGTGATATAACGAGAAGTCCCCGGCATACCACTATCCTTCATTTCTGTACATTCAAGAATGACCTGAACTCTATTACCTTTTGCTTTCTTAGCCATAGTCTAATTCTCCTTATTAACCAATAATTTTGATATCTTTCCAATCACAATATCCTTTTGCTACTGCATCGTTCAATGCTGCATCCAGACCTTTCTTATTTATAACACGTAAGCCGTTAGCGCAGATATTCAAGCTAATCCAGCATCCTTGCTCTACATAGTAGAATTTCTTCGTAAACAAGTTCACATCAAATGTACGTTTTGTTCTTCTCTTTGAATGCGAAACATTGTTGCCTCTCAAGGCTTTCTTTCCTGTAATTTGACAAATCTTCGACATTTCTATCTAATTTTTATTGTTTCAAATAGTAATTCCTACAAACGGAGTGCAAAATAAACACTTTTCTTTATATAAAACAAGAAAAAAGGAAAATAATTCTATTTTTCAACTTATTTTCCTTACCTAATAAACAAATTTAGTGCTAATTGCAATGCTTTCTCCGTTGCTAACTGAACGTTTGGCTCGCGTCCACAATCACTTTCCACTTTCTCAGTCAGAACCTTTTCACCACACACTGCTGCTATCCAAATGGTTCCTACCGGAATTTCCTGTGTACCTCCCGTTGGCCCGGCTACACCTGTCGTAGCTATGCCACAAGTGGTATTAAACGCTTTCATCGCTCCTTTTGCCATAGCGACTGCTGTTTCTTTACTTACTATCCCTTTTGTCTCAATCGTCTCTTTACTCACGCCCAAAATATTCTCTTTAGCTTCAATAGAATAGGCTACTACCCCACCTTTGAAGAATTTTGAGCTACCCGGGTACGACGTTATAGCTGATGCTATCAGACCTCCTGTACAACTCTCCGCGGTAGCCAGTGTCTGCTCTTCTGTCCAGAATTTATTATTTATATCAATAGCTAAAATCTTACTATTTAATGTCATATATCTTTAATTTATATAATTGTTACACGTGAATATGCCGGAAGATCAATGCTACAAAAATCCTTATCCTGATACTTGAAATATCCGGTAGTAGCAATCATCGCAGCATTATCAGTTGTGAATCTGAACTTCGGAATATAGACCTTCCATCCGTATTTTTCAGCATGCTCATGAAAGGAATTACGCAGTCCATTGTTAGCTGATACTCCACCGGCCAGAGCCACTTCCTTTATATGGGTATCCTTCACCACTTTCCTAAGCTTATCCATCAGAATCTCTACGATGGTATGCTCTAATGAAGCTGCCAAATCTGTTTTATGATGCTCTACAAAGTCGGGATCATCTTTTATCCAATCTCTTAATGAATAAAGAAATGACGTCTTCAGACCGCTAAAACTGAAGTTATATCCTTCAATATGTGGCTTTGCAAATGTGAATGTCTTTGGATTACCTTGACGAGCCAGCTTATCAATGATCGGCCCTCCCGGATATCCAAGTCCCATCACTTTCGAACATTTATCAATTGCTTCACCTGCAGCATCATCTATTGTCTGTCCCAATACTTCCATATCGTTGTAGGCATTCACTTTTATGATCTGAGAATTACCTCCTGACACCAACAGGCAGAGGAATGGGAATCTCGGCTGATCACTTTCCTCTCCCGGTTCTTTAACAAAATTAGCTATAACATGGGCTTGTAAATGATTCACATCAATCAACGGAATATCCAATGAACGAGCAAATCCTTTGGCAAAGGAAACTCCTACCAACAAAGAACCCATTAATCCGGGACCGCGAGTAAAAGCTACGGCATTCAATTGTTCTTTATTTACCCCAGCCTGACGTAATGCTTCTGATACTACAGGGACTATGTTTTGCTGGTGTGCTCTGGAAGCTAATTCAGGAACCACTCCCCCATAGGCCATGTGAACTGCTTGACCGGCTGTTACATTTGAAAGCAAAATACCATTCTTTATTACAGCAGCCGACGTATCATCGCACGACGACTCTATACCTAATATATATGTATCCATATTGCACGTTATTAATGTGTTAGAATCTCCAATCCATGGTCAGTCATCACAAATGTATGTTCCCACTGCGCGGATGGAAGCTCATCCTCAGTTACAACTGTCCATCCGTCTTCTGAGTCAATGAATACCTCCCAAGTACCCATATTGATCATCGGTTCTATGGTAAACACCATACCCGGAACCAATAACATACCTGTCTTTCTTTTTCCGTAGTGTAACACATCCGGTTCCTCATGAAACTTCAATCCTACACCATGCCCACATAAATCGCGTACCACCGAAAAGCCGTTCTTATGAGCATGTTTTTCTATGGCATAACCTATATCGCCTACGAAGCCAAACGGCTTTGCAGCTTCCATTCCAATCTCCAAGCATTCCTTTGTTACATCTACCAACTTCTGCTTCTTTGGAGTGGTCTTACCTATTACATACATTCTCGATGCATCGGCATAGTATCCATTTAAAATAGTAGTACAGTCCACATTAATAATATCTCCTTCATGTAACTCTTCCAGATCGTTTGGAATACCATGACATACAACTTCATTGATAGATGTACAACAGCTCTTTGGGAAACCTTCATATCCCAGTGTAGCCGGAGTAGCTCCATGCTGAATGGTGTAGTCGTATACTAACTTGTCAATCTCTTCTGTTGTCATTCCGGCATGAATCTCCCGACCAACCAAGTCGAGAATCCCCGTATTGATAATACCGCTCTTGCGGACACCTTCAATTTGTTCCGGAGTAAGTATTAAACTCTTAGTCGGGCAGAGATAGCCCTGATCTTGGAAAGAGAGTACCTTACGGTCAAGTTCTGTGTACTCTTCACCTTTGGGGACAACCCAATTGTGTTTTATTCTTCTCATTTTCAATTCTTTTTTCGGGCGCAAAGTTAATAAGAAAACTGACTCCTTATACTTGCTCCTTCTATTTTTCTATTCTATTCGTGTCACCATCACGTCTTCAAAGTTCTGCAAGAGTTCCATTATATGCCCGTCCTTGTTGTTCCGTTTCGATTTGATAATCAGGCTGACTATATAGAGAATTCCATCGATGGTATTCTTTTCTTCTACCTGATATGAAACTACTACGTAGTCTTTCGAATTAAAAAGTTTGGTCAATGCGCTTAGTGTCTCTTTCTTAGTAGTCGAAAACTCTACCAGTGAGCTTTTCATGCTGACGCTTTTAAAAAAGAACCCCATCACCTCCAAACCTATCAAAGTTAATACTGTAGCAGCTAAACCAAGCCAGTACATGCCGGCCCCGATAGCCAAACCTATTCCCGATGTAGCCCAGATACCGGCAGCTGTAGTTAAACCACGAACTATATGACGTTGCAAAATAATAGTTCCTGCGCCAATAAATCCAATACCTGTTACTACTTGAGCAGCTACACGCCCCGGGTCATAACGAATCTGATCGAGATGTCCGGATACCACATCTATAAAACCATATTGTGATATAATCATCATCAAAGCACTACCCAAAGAAACAAGAAAATGCGTACGATATCCCGCTTCTTTCGCCCTGTATTCACGGTCAAGTCCAACGACACTGCCCAATATTGCAGCAACAAAAAGACGTAATATAAACTCTCCTGTCATAACTATATATCTATTTTTGCAAATATATCAAAAAAACACGATTTTATTCCTATCTTCGCAATCAAATAATGTAAAAAGCCCATTATGAAGTATAAGCTGCTTGCCATCGATTTGGACGGTACACTTACCGACAGTAATAAACAAATCTCTCCCCGTACGCTTTCCGTTTTGCTCCACGCGCAACGTTGTGGAACGAAAATCGTGATCGCTTCCGGACGTCCTACTCATGGTATAGCACCTATTGCCAATCTGCTTCGTCTGAATGAATTCGGAGGTTATGTACTTTCTTTTAATGGTGGAGAGATTACCAACTGGCAGACAGGGGATATTATCTGGCAGAAAGAGGTAAATAAATCCTATTTACCTTATTTGTACGAAAGCACAAGAAAGCATCACCTCGCTATCGAGACATTCAATGGGCAATATGCCATTACAGAAACCCCAAACGACAAATATATACAGCGACAGGCTGCAATTAATAACCTCACCATCACTTGTGTTCCCGACTTCTTAGAAGCTGTTAACTTTTCCATCATTAAATGTCTTATCGTGGGAGAATCCGAGAAATTGGAAGTGGCAGAAAAAGAGCTTCAGGAGAAATTGCAAGGTGAATTGGGCATCTTTCGTTCAGAACCATATTTTCTTGAAATTGTAGCAAAAGATATTGATAAGGCTCGCTCACTCTGTGTATTGCTTCAACATTTGAAGTTACAACGTGAAGAACTTATCGCTATAGGAGACGGATATAATGATATTTCCATGATTCGCTATGCCGGGCTGGGGGTAGTCATGGAGAACGCTATAGAAGTAGTAAAGCGTGAAGCGGATATAATTGCTCCCAGCAACGATAATGAAGGAGTTGCCAAAATAGTAGAACAACTGTTCAATTTAACTTAGATTTCCTAAAAAAAAAGAAGATGCTATCTTTTTATAGCACCTTCCTTTTCCCCTTTATTTAGCGAATACTGAATTCTATTAGTCTTTCGGACCTTTGAAAACCTTGATCCCCATCTGAGTTAAGCTCTGCAACTGAGGAACGATACGAGTGAAATGTGGCTGAGCCATGTGTTTGTCCAATGAAGGTTGATCGCTCCATGTCTCAATAATCATCATCTTACTTGAATCAGCAGCATCAATGTATAAAGCATAGTCAATATTGCCGGCGTCCATTCTGGAACTATCAACCAATTCTTTACCAAAAGTAACTACAGAATCACGAACATCAGCAGGAACAACCAATGTACAGTTTACACGAATAATACTATCGACAGCAGGAACATTTGCAACAGCATTTTCCTGTGTCTTGTTGGTGCACGAAACACAAGCAACCAACATCAATGCAATACCTAAAAATAACTTTTTCATTTTGCTTAAATATTTAAGAATAAATAATGTTCTCTCAAGATTTCGTTTGCAAAGATACTAATTTATTGAATACGTTAATCTTATCTTTTGCGATTTTATCAATATATTAAATATAAATCACATTCTTAAAACATCGGAAGATATCATCGGTCTATTTTCGAAATCCATTCTTCTAATCCTCCCACCTTATTCTCCAACACTTTCTTAATGTTTAGAATTATCACTTCTTTTATTCTGATGATGTCATTCAATCATCTTTATAGGTTTAAAATCTGCTTTATGTTACATATAACAGTTTTGTCGAATACAAAGATAGATAACATACTTAAATTTACCGATGGAAGGTTAGATTTTAGAGCAAAATATGCCACTTATTGATTTCATCTCTACATGATGTTATCGACTTTAAGCATCCATGCCATACTTCCTATGTTAAAAAGCATAAAGTAATTTAATTTTTTGCTTGTCAATAAATATTTTTTTTATTTTAGCGAAAGATAAAAGATAGTTTTCTTTTCGACATTATTTATTTCACTTTAACGCATAATGAAATTCTAACCTAATATTTTTATGAAAAATACATTAATTACATCTGTCGTATTTGGCATACTATTGATTGTGTGTGGAATATTAGTTGCAAAGTATCCGAGTTCCCTTAATGGATTTAAGTCTATAGACAAAGACCGATTTGAAAGTCATGAAGTTCAAAATGCGATAAAGTTTATTTCTATCTCTTTGATAATAGGAGGATTCGTAGCCATTTCAGGAAGTACCGTTTTAAGCATAACAAATAGCATGAAATATATCTTTTGGATTTTGTTAGGCGCAATTCTTATTCCTCTACTATGCTATTTATATCAATATGAAAAAGTTTTAACAGAAAAAGAGAAAGTCAAGTTCTATTTTTGGGTTATTCTCGCTTGTTTTATTATTGTCGGAGTCGTTTTTTATAAAGCAAGTCGAAGTCCTGCTCTTTCTGTGCAAGATGGTTTTATAGACATCTCTTGTTATAGATTTTATGATCATATCCCAAACAAAGATGTTTCAGAAATTTATCTTGTCCCAAAACTCCCTCCTATAAGAAAAAGATCAAATGGTATAGCCGTAAATGAAACCAGACTCGGATATTTTGAGACGAATAAAAACGAAAAGATTAAGTTGTATTCAAAATCATACAGAGGTCCTTACATTTATATTTCAACTAAAGATAATAAATATATCTATATAAACTATGCAGATAGTACGAAGACAAAACAAGTATTTGATAATATGAAAAAGCAGATAAAAAAATAATCTTTTCCGATCTAAAGAAGTAAGTATTGTTTTATATAAATCAAGTGTCATGAAATCGAATCCTGTTTTAACAAAAATAGTGGCTGCATTGGTCTCGACTGGCGTAATATTACCATCATGTAGTGGTTATTTCATAGATGAAGAACTTGTAGAAAATGCAGAATTGCCGGATATAGGTATTTCTGCAATCAATTTACCTTTTGATGAGCAAGAGATATCTTATCTCCTTTTTTTAAGTAAACTTGGCAATGATATAATAGAATATCCCCAAACTGCACGGGAATTTATTGCAAATCCTCAAAAATACATTGAAAAATATGGTTTCTGTGAACCAATCAATTTAGATGATAGTTTACTTAAATTAATTCTTGCTTTAGGTGATAATGATGTTAATTCAGCCATAAATGCAGAAGACTACTCATTGGCCATTAATTTATTAAAGAACAAAGGACTCTTAACTTCTGTGAGAAGTGACTTTATTGATCTTTCAAACGGTGAAATTACTAAACTTTACAATGTTATAGGTATTAAAGCAAAAAGTCAAGAAGTTGATACAGGCTTTATTGCTCCAATACCTGTAATTGTTTTTGCCATTGCTGCTTTAGCCTTAGCTATTGCTGCAGGAACTATTATTTATATTCGTACATCAATGGATGTAACTAACGAAATGTCAAATGTGGGAAGTAATTCAACTCTTCGCATTTTAAAATTAAAATCTTGCTCTACTAAAACATATATTGCAGTAAATAAGTTTATTGATGATGAAGTAGACAAAATTTATAAAAAAATTGAGAGTCTTAATTATCCAATGGAAACAGAAGCAAAAGAGCAAGTAAAGAACTTTATAAAGATAAATATAATTAATAGATATTGATAATATTGCTTTGTTTATGAATAATGAAATCCTATATATACCCCCTGTTTCTTTGTGCATATTAACAACGTACAAATGTACTAGTAGTTGTGAAAATTGTTGCTTTCAATGCAGTCCAAACAGAAATGAGAAACTAACAATATCAGAAATAAAATTTTATATAAAAGAAACTATTTGCTCTTTTTATAGTGTAAAACTTTTAATTTTATCAGGTGGCGAATCTTTCCTTTTAATGAATGAGTTAGAAGAAATAGTTAACTTTGCTTCAAGATTAGGGCTTAAGGTACGAATCGTAACCAATGCATTTTGGGCATCTTCTTACAAAAAAGCATTTCAGATTGTTAATCAACTAAAAAAAGTTGGTCTGTCCGAAATTAATTATAGCACTGGTGATGATCATCAGAAGTTTGTACCTATTAACAATATCTTAAACGGGATAATAGCAGCAGTAGAGCAAAATATAAATGTAGTTGTAAATGTTGAATCTAGTGATGACAGGAATTTCAATTCAAAATTCTTAAAAGAGCATAGCATGTTGATACCTTATATAAAAATCGGAAAACTTAGAATCTTGAATGGGATTTGGGTGCAATTTAAAAACAAGAATAATAAAGATACAGAAATTCCTGGTATAAGTAGATTTGTTATGCCATGCTATGGTGGTTACTCTAATTTATTTAGTACAATAGCAATTGATCCAGATCATAGAATGCTCGCCTGTTGTGGTCTTATTTCTAAATATTCTAAATACCTAGATTTAGGAAATTTGAAAACACATTCAATTAAAGAACTTTACTTGAATCAATTTAAAGATTTTTTAAAAATATGGATAGCTACAGAAGGACCATATGAAATTCTTAATTACATTTCTCAATTTACATCTGAAGATTATAAAATATATAAATCAATGCATATATGCCAAGTTTGTAATAAAGTTCTAAATACACCAAGATATATTAATATACTTCGAAAGGAATATAAGAAAGTTTATAGTAATGTTATGTTTAAATACATAATGAAAGTAAAAGAAACAAAAATAGATTAAAAGTGATCTAATCAATAAATTTCTATAGGGATACTAACTATGATAACAATGATACGAACATGTATTGACCATAATCGGTTGGCTGTATACTTTTCCTATGTAAAAAAAATATGAACAGTTTGATTTTTTCACTTTGTCAATAAGTATCTTTTTTACTAATAATTCAATCTATTCATTTCATAACTACGTGAGTTGATACAGCTCAAAAAGAAGAGTCTGTCGTTGATAAAACAATGGCAGGCTTTCTTTTTATTTCCGTTTAGGCTTATAATTTAAGTGTACCACGTACGTGAATCAAGTGTATCACGCATGTGAGGCATGTGTATCACGCACGTGAGCCATCTGTACCACGCACGTGATACACCTATATTTTCTTATGATTTGCGAGTTTATGAATATGAAAAACAAAGAACATTCGTTCTAACCGACTATATTTTAAGATGAATCCGCGTCTAAATGCTACATATATCAATAGCTATATAATCCATCGGAGACTTTTAATAGGTATAGTTTGTTAAAAAACAGGCAATCGTTAGGTAGCGTTCTTCAGAATTTATAAATTTGTCTGTTTAAAGAATAATGACTGTTTCGAAAGGAATAAAATATTCGATATACATTCCGGTAGGGCTTGTGATAGGACTTTACTTAGGCATTATCGTACTGCTGAACATACCTTTTGTTCAGAGCAAGATAGCTTTTGCCGTAACCGGTGCATTAAAAGAAAAATTGCATACGGAACTGTCGATAGGCAAAGTCGACATGGGACTGCTGAACCGAATCATCATAGAGGATGTAACTATGAATGATCGGCAGAACAAGCAGATGCTCAATGTTACCCGATTGTCAGCTAAATTCGATATTCTTCCTTTATTGAAGAAAAAAATCTCTATCAGCAGCGTACAGTTCTTCGGATTCACTGCAAACTTTAACAAGAACACTCCCACAGATAACCCCAACTTCCAATTCGTTTTGGATGCTTTCGCTTCGAAAGATACGGTGAAGAAAGATTTTAAACTCGACCTGCGGGTCAATTCCGTACTGATACGGCGAGGTCGTGTAATCTATGACGTGCTTTCTGAACCGTCCACACCGAATAAATTTGATAAGAATCATATAGGGGTGACCAACTTCGCCGCGACGATTTCGCTCAAGACACTGACAAAAGATACATTAAATGCCTCTATCCGAAGAATCAGTTTTGATGAACAATCAGGATTTAGTCTTAAAAAGGCAGCAGCAAAGGTTACAGCAAATAATAATAAACTGTTAATCAATAATTTCAAAATAGAACTTTCAAACTCTGATTTAAGTATTGATACCTTAATTTGCCAATATAATAAGGCAGAGAATTTGTTTAAACTAAGCGATGATGTAACCTATAAAGGAAAACTTGCAGCCTCTGTTTCGCCTACAGACATGGCACCTATCGTTCCTACGCTCTTCGCTTTAAAAACACGTTTCGATGTCCATTTTGAATTCGAGGGGAAAGGACATGATCTGACCACACCATTACTTGAAATCAACAATTCAAACGGTATTGTCATAGCCGGTAATGGAACAGTACATGATTGGCAAGCCGGAAAGAAAACGCGTATTGAAGGGCGATTGAAACAGGTTGAAGTGGATAGCAGCGGTATTGATTTTTTAGGAAATTCTTTCTTCGGAGGAGTAAAAGCGGTTATGCAGAGAGTCCATCATATTCAGTTGAATGGTATGGTTAACGGCTATTTAAGCAACCTGAATATTATCACTAATATCAGGTCGGGCATTGGAGATGTAAGTGGTGAAGGACGCATAACTTTAGGTGAAAAGAATAAACTAAACTATTCGGGTAACATTAAAAGTACGAATCTGAACATTGGCAAACTAATTGGTGACGAGAATTTAGGTGAAGCCGACTTTGACCTTGACTTGACCGGCTTTAATCACCAAAACCGATACCCAGAAACAACAGTGAAAGGAGTAATCAATTCTCTGGTATACAGCAACTATAAATATGAGAATATCATACTGGACGGAAACTTAAAAGATGGAGGGTTCAACGGGAACCTGACAATGAACGACCCTAACGGAACCATAGAGCTGAACGGAAAGTTTAACCGATTACAGGCTGTTCCCACCTATAACATTACCACCTCAGTACGCAACTTGCGTTTGAAAGAGCTGCATTTGTCGGACAAATATGCTGATAAAGCATTCTCGTTTAATATAGCAGCCAACTTTACCGGACATTCCATTGACGATCTGATAGGAACCATATCACTCGATAGCTTGACACTTAGCAGTTCAGACAGTACGGAATACCAATTGAGTAATCTTACCATCACCTCGAACAAAATAAACGATACGGACAAAGAGCTTCACATCAATTCGCCATTCCTCAAAGCGACGGTAAGAGGAGACTATTCATATAAGACATTACCAGCCAGCATCCTACACACTATACAACGATACATTCCTTCTTTGCTGACATTAAAGAAAGATGCCAAAGTTCCGCATAATAACTTCGACTTTACACTAAACATCAATGATGCCACTTTCTTTAAGCAGATATTCCGGCTTCCGTTAGAGCTGCATTATCCCGCTACCCTCTCAGGAAGCATCAACGATAATGAGGAAAAGATTCGCGTAGAAGGACATTTCTCTGAGTTCCAATATAACAAAACTCTTTTTGATTCGGGTAATCTGATTTGTGAAAACTCCCAAGATCAATTCCTTTGTAACTTACGAACAGGTATGTTGCTTAAAACAGGTGGCATGCTGAATGTAGCTGTTGAGGCAAAAGCAAAAAATGATAACCTGAAAACTATCATCAATTGGGGAAATAATACCCATGCCACTTATGTGGGTAAGCTGGCATCGACAACACATTTCTCGAAGACGGAAGGAAAACACCCGCTGCTGAATGCACTCATTGATATAGAACCTACTCATGTAGTGATGAACGATACTATTTGGAATATCCATCCTTCACAGGTAGAAGTTGATTCGGGAAAAATATATGTCAGCAACTTTCTCTTTGAGCATGACGACCAGTATATAAAAATAAACGGTAAGCTCACCAAGAATATGAAAGATTCTTGTTTGGTGGATTTAAAAGATATTGACTTAAGCTATATCCTTTCCATGACCAATTTTGATCTGCTCACCTTTGGCGGCGGAGTAACAGGTAAGGTAAACGTGAAAGGCGCGCTGGGGAAAGATATGGATATGAACACCAACCTAAGCGTACACAACTTTCTGCTGAATAACTCTCCTCTCGGTGATGCCAAAATTCATGGATTATGGGATAATGAGAAAGGAGGATTTCATTTCTTAGTCAATATGCAGGAGCCGAACATATCGAAGACCCGTGTGGATGGTATGTTATCTCTTAAGAATGAAGAAATTGACCTGAAAATCTATGCCGACAGTACAAATATCGCGTTCCTTCATCCGTTTGTAGAAGGTATATTCAGTCAATTAACCGGTCGTGCCAACGGATATATCCATCTATTCGGACCACTTTCATTCATTGATATAGAAGGAGATTTGAGAGCTAATGCCAACGGATTTGTAAAGGTTCTGAATACGGGATTTACTATTCCAAACGATTCTGTACATCTTTACTCCGGAAATACCGGGAATATCATTTTTAAGAATGTGCATTTAAAAGATCCGGAAGGACATGATGGTATAGCAAACGGTGTTATTCATCATCATAAGTTGACAGACTTGTCGTATAACTTTGATATCAGAGGCACAAATATGCTGATGTATAATACACAAGGGACAGATGATATGCCCTTCTATGGTAGAATATATGCTACAGGAAACGTATCGCTCAATGGTGGAAACAACGCATTGAATATCAACGCAAAAGTAACTACAGCTCGTAACAGCGAGTTTACTTATGTGACAGGTATCACTACTGAAGCCACCGATAATCAATTTATTACGTTTATTGACAAGACTCCGAGGAGAATTCAGGACAGTATTCAAACTCATCTTTATCATCCATCGGATGTCAAAGAGACTAAGGAAGATGATGGTCCGCCTATGGACTTAAGAATGAATCTGCTGATTGACGCGAACAACGATGCAACCATCCGCGTCATTATGGATCCGATAGCCGGAGACTTCATATCTGCTACGGGAAATGGAAATCTTCAGGTAAACTATTTTAATAAAGGTGATATGAAGATATTCGGCTCATACATTATTAATCAAGGTATATATAAGTTGAGCATGCAAGAGGTAATACGTAAGGATTTTGCTCTGCAACAAGGTGGTACGGTCAACTTCTCTGGCGACCCGTATCATGCAAATGTCGATGTTCAAGCGGTTTATACCGTACCGGCCGTTTCATTGAACGACTTGGGCATAGGGGATCTAAACTCCAGCCAATCATCCATCAAAGTAAATTGTCTGATGAATCTGACAGGTAACCTAAGTGATCCGGAAATCCATTTCGATTTGGAACTGCCAACGGTCAGTGAGGAAGACCGAGAACTGGTAAAGAGTATCACAGCTACCGAAGAACAGATGAATACACAAATCATTTATCTATTGGGTATCGGTAAATTCTACACGTACGATTACGCGGCCAATACTACTGCCTCACAAGGAAATGCAACCAGCTCACTGGCTCTCTCAACTATTTCAAGCCAATTGAACAATATGATCTCACAATGGATGACAAACAAGAACTGGAACATAGGCGCAAACTTCAGTTCCGGTCAAGAAGGATGGAGCGATATGGAAGCACAGGCCATTCTCTCCGGCCGATTACTGAACAATCGATTATTGATAAATGGTAACTTCGGCTATCGGGATAATGCCTTGGCCAATACTAACTTTGTAGGCGACTTTGAGGCTCGTTGGCTTTTGACAAAGAATGGCGAATGGCAGTTGAAAGGCTATAACCAAACTAATAATCGTTACTTTGTGAAGTCTACTTTAACTACTCAGGGGGTCGGAATTATTTATAAAAGAGATTTGGACAATTGGTTGGATATGTTTAAGATCTTTCGGCGTAAGAAACGAAAAGAAGAGATGCGAAACCAGCGGAATAATGTAACACCCGTACTGGTATCCAAGCAAAAACGAGATACATCACAAATGATTTATTTTAATGAAGAAAGAAATAGATGAGTGAATATTATTTACCATCAGAATGGCATTGCCAAAGCTTGATACAACTCACTTGGCCGCACGCCGGAACCGATTGGAACTATATACTCCATGAGGTAGAGGACTGCTATCTGCACATAACCCGGGAGATAGTAAAAAGAGAGCCGTTACTCATTGTCAGCCCCGAAGTGGATTCTGTGAAGTGTTTCCTTACAAAGAACAATGTGGAAGTAGGAAATATCATTTTCTTTGAATGCGACACCAACGACACATGGGCACGTGATCACGGATTCATCACATTACTGAACAAAAAAGGAACTCCACTCCTGCTCGACTTCCGCTTTAATGGTTGGGGACTGAAATTCGCTGCTAACAAAGATAATCAGATAAATTCAAAACTATACCGATCAGGACTACTAAATGGAGCGTATAAAGATTGTAGAAATTATGTTTTGGAAGGAGGATCAATTGAGAGTGACGGTAAAGGAACATTACTTACTACAACAGAATGTCTGCTTTCTCCAAACCGAAACGACACTTTAGACGTTCATGAAATAGAATCTTTTTTAAAAGAACGGTTCGGGTTGAAACAAGTGCTCTGGTTGCGTCATGGATATTTGGCCGGTGATGATACCGACAGCCATGTAGATACGTTAGCCCGTCTCTGTCCGAATGATACTATCGTCTATGTGAAATGTACAGACGCGCGAGACGAACATTATAATGCCTTGAAACTAATGGAGGAGGAACTGAAAAACTTCCGTACACTTTGCGGACAACCTTTCAGATTGCTTCCTCTGCCTATGGCTGATGAGGTACGTGATATAGAAGGCAACCGATTACCGGCCACTTATGCCAACTTCCTGATTATGAATGAAGCCGTTCTTTACCCTACTTATAATCAGGTAGCAAACGATACAAAAGCAAAAGAAATATTAACCGAAGCATTTCCTGATAAAGACATTGTCGGCATAAATTGTCTTGCTCTGATACAGCAGCACGGATCATTACATTGCTCGACAATGCAATTTCCGGAAGGCGTATATATAAAGAAATGGAAAGAATCATTAAAATAGGAATCGTTCAGCAAAAATGTGTGGCTGACATTGAACAGAACAAACAAAAATTAGCTGCCAATATAAAAGAGGTAGTTGAGAAAGGTGCCCGGTTGGTAGTATTACAGGAGTTACACAATTCGTTATATTTCTGTCAGATGGAAAGTGTTGATAACTTCAACTTGGCAGAACCTATTCCCGGCCCTTCAACAAAATTTTATGGTGAAATAGCCGCTCAATATGGTATTATTCTGGTGACATCTTTATTTGAACGCCGTGCTCCGGGAGTGTATCATAATACGGCTGTTGTTTTTGAAAAAGACGGAAGTATAGCCGGAAAATACCGCAAGATGCACATACCTGACGATCCGGCCTATTACGAGAAATTCTATTTCACTCCGGGAGATTTAGGCTTTAACCCGATAAAAACATCCCTTGGCGTTCTCGGCGTGCAAGTTTGTTGGGATCAGTGGTATCCGGAAGGAGCACGTATAATGGCTTTGAAAGGCGCGGAAATCTTAATTTATCCAACAGCCATCGGATTCGAAAGTTCCGACACAAAAGAGGAAAAACAACGCCAGCTGAATGCATGGATGACGGTTCAGCGAGGTCATGCCATAGCAAACGGATTACCTGTTGTAGCAGTCAACCGTGTTGGTTTGGAACCGGATCCAAGCAAGCAAACGAATGGTATTCAGTTCTGGGGAAATAGTTTTGTAGTCGGTCCGCAAGGCGAATTCTTGGCGCACGCAGGTGATGTGGAAGAAGAAAATATAGTGGCAGATGTGGATCTCACTCGCAGTGAAAATGTGAGAAGATGGTGGCCTTTCCTTCGTGACAGACGAATAGATAAGTACGAGGATCTGCTTAAACGCTTTGCCGACTAAATATAGTTGAGGGCTTATTCTATCGGCAATAAATATCTGTATTTTAAGTGATGAGTATAAATTGAAAAAGTGATCAGTATCTCTTGACTGTTTTATGCGGATGAGTTGGCAAGTTCATGCGGATGACTTTGACAACTCATCCGCATCAGTTGCTCAACTCATACGTATGAGTTGAGCTCTTATTATTGATCCTTTTCACAAGAGACTCGTATCGGTTACTAACATTAAAAAAGGACGAGTCTGTTTTTTAACTCGTCCTTTTCTATATTGAATTTGTCTTTCTTATTCTTTCTTTAAGTCAATCTTTAATTGAAGCTCATCCAATTGTTTCGGATCTAATTCGGATGGAGCGTCAAGCATGACATCGCGTCCACTATTGTTCTTCGGGAATGCAATGCAATCACGAATACTGTCCAGACCTGCCATAATACTGACAAAGCGATCCAAGCCAAAAGCAAGACCTGCATGAGGAGGCGCGCCATATTTGAATGCATTAATTAAGAATCCAAACTGAGCCATCGCTTTCTCCTGAGTGAAACCCAATACTTGGAACATCTTCTCCTGCAACTTACTGTCGTGGATACGAAGACTGCCACCACCAACTTCTATACCATTGCAAACAAAATCGTAAGCTTTGGCACGAACCTTTTCAGGATGCTCATCCAAAAGAGAAACGTCATCAGGATTCGGCATGGTAAACGGATGATGGGTAGACATCAAACGTTGTTCCTCATCACTCCACTCAAACAACGGAAAGTCGATAATCCACAAACACTCAAATTTATTCTTGTCGCGAAGTCCAAGTCGATCTCCCATCTCCAAGCGAAGTGAACAAAGTTGAACACGTGTTCTATTGGCATTGTCTCCACTTAGAATCAGAACTAAGTCGCCATTCTTAGCTCCCATTTTCTCCTTCAACTTAAGGAAAACCTCAGGAGCATAAAACTTATCGATACTGCTCTTTATGGTACCGTCCTCATCGTATTTAACGTATACCAAACCTTTGGCGCCGATCTGAGGTTTCTTAACAAAATCGGTCAACTGATCCAACTGTTTACGTGTATAATTCGCGCATCCCGGTACACAGATACCTCCAATATATTCAGCATTATCGAATACAGAAAATGTTCCTGTACCTTTTAGTACGTCCATCGCCTCAATGAATTCCATCCCGAAACGAAGATCAGGCTTATCACTGCCGAAACGTCGCATAGCTTCAGCCCAAGTCATTTGTTGTAACTTTGCAGGCAATTCAACACCTCGAATCTCCTTGAATAAGTGACGAGCCATATCCTCAAATAGATTAATGACATCATCTTGCTCAACAAATGACATCTCACAGTCGATCTGAGTAAATTCCGGCTGACGATCGGCACGAAGATCTTCATCACGGAAGCATTTCGCAATTTGAAAATAACGGTCGAAACCGGCAATCATCAGTAGTTGCTTCAATGTCTGCGGGCTTTGAGGAAGAGCATAAAACTGTCCCGGATTCATACGTGAAGGAACGACAAAATCACGTGCGCCTTCAGGAGTAGAACCAATCAATATAGGAGTCTCAACTTCAATAAAGTTGTGAGCGTCAAGGAAGTTACGAATAAGAATCGTCATGCGATGGCGTAGCTCCAAATTCTTACGAACACAAGAACGGCGTAAATCGAGATAACGGTACTTCATTCTCAAATCGTCACCACCGTCGGTATTATCTTCGATAGTGAATGGCGGAGTCACACTCTCGCTCAAAACATTCAAGAAAGAAACCACCAACTCAATCTCACCGGTTGGAAGATTTTTATTTTTATTCGAACGCTCGTTCACAGTACCCTTAACCCTGATGCAATACTCACGTCCCAAATGATTTGCCTGTTCAAAAAGTTCAGCATCTATCGCTTCATTGAAAACCAACTGAGTGATACCATAACGATCGCGAAGGTCGACAAATGTCATACCTCCCATCTTACGCGTCCGTTGTACCCAACCGGCCAGCGTTACTTCTTTTCCTGCGTCGGAAAGTCTCAACTCTCCACAAGTATAAGTTCTATACATTGTTATATAATATAAATTTAAGCGCACAAAGATACGAAAAAGTATTAACTTTGCGGGAAATTTAAAGAAAAAGAATATGCCAACAATTACTTATCAGAAGAAAGATTTGCCTGTTCTCCTGTTAACAGGCTATTTAGGTAGCGGAAAAACCACATTGGTAAATAAAATTCTCGCAAACAAGAAAGGTATTAAATTCGCAGTCATTGTCAACGACATAGGTGAAGTCAATATTGATGCCTCATTGATAGAGAAAGGCGGAGTTGTAGGTAAAAAAGATGACAGTCTGGTTGCGCTGCAGAACGGATGTATTTGCTGTACGTTGAAGATGGATCTTGTACAGCAATTGCACGATATTGCTTCCATGCGTAAATTCGACTACATTGTTATTGAAGCCAGTGGTATTTGCGAACCTGCTCCTATTGCACAAACTATTGCTTCATTCGATAAAATAGATCCTATTTATAACGAAGACATTAACGTTCATTTAGACTGTATCGTGACTGTTGTTGATTCACTCCGCATGGTTGATGAGTTTCAATGTGGAAAAGATTTACAGAAAAAAGACATCAAGGATGATGACTTGGAGAATCTTGTCATACAGCAGATAGAATTCTGTAATATCATTTTATTAAATAAAACTTCGGAAGTGAAATCTGAAGAAATGGGGCGGATGAAAGCTATTATCCGTACCATCCAGCCTGAAGCAGAGATGCTGGAGTGTAATTACGGCGATATTGATTTGGATAAGATTATCAACACAAAGAAATTTAATTTCGAGAAAGTATCCATGTCTCCACTTTGGATTAAAGAGTTAGAGGAGCATGAGGATGAGATGGGCAAGAATGCCGAAGAGAGCGAAGAAGAACTGGAATACGGTATCGGAACATTTGTTTATTATCGACGTCGTCCATTCAACTTAAAGAAGTTCGATGATTTTGTTTCCGATAATTGGCCTAAAAGCATTATCCGTACAAAAGGTTTATGCTATTTCTCTAACGAGATGGAAATGTGTTATGTGTTCGAGCAGGCAGGTGTACAGAAGACTATCAGCCAGGGAGGACAATGGTATGCTACCATGCCTGAAGAAGAACTTATCCGCTTTATGCACCAGAATCCTGATATGATGAAAGATTGGGATGAACATTATGGTGACCGCATGCAAAAGATAGTCTTTATCGGCCAGAACCTCGATAAAGAAGCTATAACAAAAGGATTGGACGCTTGTTTAATGTAATCCGATCTTTATTCATAAAAAGGGTTAGAAAGTAATTTCACATTCTAACCCTTTAATAGATTTATTTCTTGTATCCTGCTCTCTGTTGTAGATATCGATAAATCTTATAACCGGAAATAGAGATAATTATACTCATTAAAGGGCTGATTATATTAAAGATACAATACGGGAAATAGACAAAGGTTGGAACATTCAACACAGTCGACTGAGTCATGCCACACGTGTTCCAAGGAACCAATACAGAGGTAACCGTACATGAATCTTCTATACTCCTGCTGAGTAGTCGTGGCTCATACCTTTCTTTTTCATAAATACCTTTAAACATACTGGAAGAAAGCATAATGGAAAGATACTGATCGGAAACTGTCGTATTAAGAAATATACCGGAAACAACGGTAGAAGATACCAGTCCGAAACGAGTA
The DNA here is from genome assembly GCF_021295095.1 of Phocaeicola oris. GTDB lineage: Bacteria > Bacteroidota > Bacteroidia > Bacteroidales > Bacteroidaceae > Phocaeicola > Phocaeicola oris. Next base: position 94,129 of record NZ_JAJLQX010000001.1, on the reverse strand, counting down.
CGAGTAAAGCACGTAATCAGACTGACTATATTTGTCAACATTCCACTCGCTTTCATTGCTCCTCCAAAACACATGGCACAAAGAATCAGCCAAATAGTATTTAACATGCCGGCCATACCACGTGAAGCAAGTAGTCCGTCAACTTCCGGATTACCAGTACTAACGGAAGTAGATCCATAAAAACTTCGTAAACAAGCTTTCAAAAGAACTAATGCTGACGGCTCCTGTCCACCCTCTATCTCAACAAGAATATGCGGTTGAAATATCAAAGCGAAAACAATCGCAATAACCGAAAAAACAAAAAGCACAACAATAGCAGGAAGACGTTTATAAATCATCACTCCGGTAAAAAGCGGAACAAGTAGTAACCATAACGACATATTATACTTTGATGCTAAGGCAGTCGTATATCCATTTATATCAACAGCGCCGGGAGAAGTAACCAAGAATCCGGCTACCAGATAAACAATCAGTGCAATAGCTATAGAAGGCACCACCGTAATAATCATATAACGGATATGTACAAATAGCGGAGTACCCACCATAGAAGAAGCTAATACCGTAGTATCGGAAAGTGGAGACATCTTATCGCCGAAATAAGCTCCGGATATAATTGCTCCGGCTATCCAACCATCGCTAAATCCCAATGCTTTCCCAATGCCCATTAAAGCAATGCCAATAGTCGCGACCGTTGTCCACGAGCTTCCTACCATCAGCGAAACTATCCCACAGATTATACAAGTTGATATTAAGAACACTTTCGGACTGATAATCTGCATACCATAATATATTAAAAAAGTAGGAACAACTCCGCTCACTGTCCATGCTCCGGACAGCATACCTATCAGCAGCAAGATGACAATAGCCGTTCCAATATTTCCTATGGATCGGTTTATTTCTTCCTGAAGATCTTTCCATAGAATATGGAAATAAGTAATGGAAATTATTGCGCAAACAGCCGTAGCCAGCATAAGCACGATTTGACTGCCTCCCGATAACGAGTCAGAACCATATACTTGGATGATAATTGCCAAAAGTCCTATCAAAAAGATGACAGGAAGCAATGATAAAAATACTTTCGTTTTAAAATGTGGCATGTATTTCATTTTCTGCCGTAAAGTTACGCTTTTTCTTTTAAAGCTAATTGATTAAGCCTAAAAAGACATATTTTTATTACAATAAATATATGAACTTTCATTTAAACAAACTATTTGATATACATTTTCGAGGCAAAAAATCTTCTTTAAAATTGTTTTTGGATGAAACATTATCATCTTTTCCTTCTAATACTTTTAACCATCGGAATTATTCATTTATTTTGTAGAACCATTAAAAATCATACATCATGAAAATAAAACTTCTATTATGCCTTGCTTTCTGCTTAGGCGAACTTTCAGGTATGGCTCAGAAACGCGCTGACCAACAACATTTGAATAATCCGAATTCTTTTACTATGATAGTATTCGGCGATCCACAAGGATATACCAAATACGATATCAACCAACCGCTATACGAGTTAAGTACTTGCTGGATAGCTGATAATGTTAAGAATTTAAACATAAAAGCCGTATTGTTTACCGGTGATTTAATAGAGCAAAACGAGCAGATAGTGATGAACCGCAATATGTTAAACCAGACCAGCAAACAGATGTGGGAATGGTCATCGCATTGTTTAAAACGATTGGATAACAAAGTTCCATACATCATTGCAGGAGGAAATCATGAATACGGTTATGTGCGTGGTGATGAAGGATTTACTCATTATCCGGAATATTACACGGCAGAGCGTAACAGCAAGACTTCCGAACACTTGGTCGCCGCCATTCCTAACCGTACAGGGACCATGTCATTAGAGAACTCTGCTTGGGAATTTAAAGAGAAGAACTGGGGAGACCTTCTGGTTATATGCAGTGAGTTTGCTCCACGCGATACTGTACTCGCTTGGGCAAAGAACCTCTGCGACAGTGAGAAATATAAAAACCACAAAGTTATCTTCCTGACTCACTCTCTGCTGCGAGAGACATCGGCAGAATATACCGACAATGAAAACTATAAACTTACTCCACACAATTGGGGGAAACAAATTTGGGAGAAACTGCTTTATCCATGCAAAAATATTCGCTTGGCTATTTGCGGACATACCGGACATCCTGCAGAAGTTGCGGGAAGCGACGAAGACCATGCAGCCAATAATGCCTATCGTTGTGACAAGAACTCAGATGGAAAAACAGTTCACCAAATGATGTTCAATATTCAGTGCCTTGGTGGTGGATGGGAAGGTAATGGTGGCGATGGCTGGCTTCGCTTACTGGAGTTTATGCCTGATGGGAAGACTATTAAAGCGAGTACTTATTCGGCACTCTTTGGCATCTCTCCTGTTACAAAACATCTTGCACACCGGACAGATAAATGTTGTCAATTTGATATGGTGATAGAACCATAAATTTAATTAAATAGGCGGTATATTGGAGTATCCTATTTAATCAGTTGGATTTAATATACCATAAATAGATAGTAAAAAGGTGATGCGTACGAGTCAATCGATTCATACACATCGCCTTTGAGTATTTTCTTTATGACATACACCCTAATTGATTGATACCATTGCTGTCCGATAACTTAAAAATTCCGTTATCCTACCACTTTTATCCTTGATGTTGAGGATGTAACAAATCATTCACTGTCTTAACCGGATTGAAGGTATTCAATGGAACTTCTACAAAAATGGTATTCCAATCGCTCATAGAACCGTTCCAAAGTCCCGGATGCTCTAATGCTTTCAGATCCCTGCCATCCTTCGACTTCTGAGAGATAAATCCCGTCGATTTATCCACATATTGTAACAAATTGAATGCATTGCCTTTGTAATCCTTAATACCACAGACCAAATCGACCGGATTGAAGTGAGTACCTTTCTGAAACATAGATTTCTTCTCCACATCATTCATTTCTATCTGTGAGCTTTCTAAAATTTGCAAAGAAATGGTTCCATCCGGATTATAAGCCAAGAACGGACCTCCTCCGGGCTCTCCTACATTTTTCACCATGCCGCATACTCGCATAGGACGATTCAACTTTTTATATAAATATATGGCCAATTCTGTATCTTCCAATGTTTTAATATCCGGTTTACGACAGCATAAATCATGCTGCAGAAAGTGAGCCATCTCTGCCAACAGGTCATGCGTGTACTTACCCGTCTCTAATATATTCAGGTATTTAAAAGCTTTCTGCTGATAGCTGACCAATACACCGGCAATAAGGTTCTTATATTTTACAGTGTCATCTTTTAATTTATCAGGTACTACATTGTCTACATTCTTAATAAACACGATATCCGCGTCTAAGTCATTCAGATTTTCAATAAGCGATCCATGACCTCCCGGACGGAAAAACAGTTTCCCATCCACACGGAAGGGTTTATTCTCCATATCTACAGCAATAGTATCCGTACTCGGTTTCTGAATAGAAAAAGAAATGTTATAGTTCACATCAAACATAGCAGCATATATCGGAGCCTTTTCCTTTACCAATTCGGTAAAAAGCTTCACATGTTCCGAAGAGACAGTAAAGTGAATATTCACCTCCCTATTCGTTCCGGCTGTATAGAGCGCACCTTCCACCAGATGTTCTTCCATTGCAGTGCGGGAACCTTTCTCGTAGTTATGGAACTTCAGTAAGCCTTTGGGTAAGTTACCGTAATTCAAACCTTTTTCCTGAAGCATGTCGGCCACTACAGCTTTATAGTTCTTCTCACTTATCAACGTATCAACATCCTTTCCTTCGTTCTTTATACAAACCTTATTCAGGTCTTCATAAAATGCAAAGCAGTGAATATGAGCGAAGAAATCTTTTTCAAAATCGGTATGAGGATCATTATAATCAGCATCCATGAATGCAAACATATTTTTGAACATTCGACTGGCAGCTCCGGAAGCCGGAACAAACTTCATTATCTTCTTATCAGCTTGCTTATACGTATTCCAAGCATTCAAATATTCCTCTACAGCCTTCTCTTCAGGAACGAGTATTCCACGCTCTATAGAAGCTGCTGCTTCAAGTTTCAAATACGGAAAACCACTCTCAAAATAGGCCAATTCCTCTTGCATCTGCTGTTCCGTAATACCTTTCTTTCCCAGTAAGACTTTATCTTCTTGTGTTAACATATATGTATATATTGATTATTATTTTCAACTGTATTCCTCGCTAAAGGGCTTTATTCTTCAAAATTACTAAATTTTTCATTAGAATAAGGAAAACAATGAAAGAATTAATTACCTTTACAAGGAGATATGAGATTTAATTATGGAAGAAACGAATTTCTTTACATCTGAAGAGTATCAGAAATTGTTTGTATTATACAAGCAATTATCATGGTCTACAAGAGATACGCTGCAAAGAAATGATTACCGAAAACTAAAGAAACACCTTACCAATGCTATTATACAAGGTAATTTACCACGTAATGTGTTTGGTATGAATCCGGTTATTCGTGATTTGCAGACCGCGCTGATAGTAACCAATGAGATAGGAATGAAACGTGCTTCCATTTTGAGTATCATGCTCCATCATGCTATACGCAACAATGCTTATACTCTTGATATGGTGAAGACGGAATACGGCGACGACGTGGCTAAGATTATATACGGATTAGTTCGTATCAATGACCTCTACGCCAAGAATCCTACTATTGAGTCAGAAAACTTTCGTAATCTGCTTCTCTCTTTCGCCGAGGATATGCAAGTTATTCTTATCATGATAGCCGACCGTGTGAATCTGATGAGGCAAATTAAAGATACCGACCCAATTGACGCACGTACACGAGTAGCTCAAGAGTCGGAATACCTCTATGCCCCTATCGCTCATAAGTTGGGATTATATAAACTGAAATCAGAGCTTGAAGACCTCTCCTTGAAATACACCGAACATGAAATATATTATTTTATTAAGGACAAACTAAACCAAACGAAAGCATCGCGTGACAAATATATCGCGGAATTTATCCAACCGGTTCAGAAGAAACTGGAAGAAGCCGGATTGAAGTTTCACATGAAAGGACGTACCAAGTCTATCTACTCCATTTATCAGAAAATGAAGAAGCAAAACTGTTCCTTCGAAGGGGTGTACGACCTTTTTGCTATTCGTATTATTCTTGATGCTTCACCTGAGAAAGAGAAACAACTCTGTTGGCAAGTCTACTCCATTGTCACCGATATGTACAAACCAAATCCGAACCGTCTGCGCGATTGGCTTTCCGTACCAAAGAGCAATGGCTATGAATCGCTGCATACTACGGTAATGGGACCTCAAGGCAAATGGGTGGAAGTACAAATCAGAACCGAGCGGATGGACGCTATAGCTGAGCGTGGACTGGCAGCTCATTGGCGCTATAAGGGAGTAAAAAATGAAAACGGTATTGATGAATGGCTCAAAACAATTCGCGAAACACTGGAGAGTACAGATTCTGACACCGAAGCAATTAGTCAATTTAAGCTTGAACTATACGAAGACGAGGTGTTTGTATTCACCCCAAAAGGTGATTTATTCAAGCTGCCTAAAGGAGCTACTGTACTCGATTTTGCTTTTACTATTCACTCGCAACTTGGTTGCCATTGCATAGGCGCAAAGGTAAACGGAAAGGTTGCTCCTATCCGCCAACAGCTGTTCAGTGGTGATCAGGTAGAAATTATAACATCGAATACCCAAAGCCCTAAACGTGATTGGCTGAATATCGTTACTACCTCAAAAGCCCGTACAAAGATCCGACAGGCACTGAAAGAAATTCAGGCACTTCAGATAGAGTTCGCCAAAGAGACAATGGAACGTCGTTTCAAAAATCGGAAGATTACATACGACGAGACTATTATGATGCGACTCATCAAAAAATTAGGCTATAAGAATGTAACCGACTTCTATCAGGATATTGCAGATTATAAGCTCGACGTAAACGAGGTATGCGATAAATTTTCCGATATGCAGCGAGTTAAGACAGAACCGAATGATAATTATCAAACGGTGAGTGCCGAAACATATAACCTGCAACAAGATGAAGAGCAAAACTACAAGGATGACATACTGGTTATTGACCGCGATCTGAAAGGAATTGATTTTCAATTAGCCAAGTGCTGCAATCCAATCTATGGCGACGACGTGTTTGGTTTTGTCACAGTGAAAGGAGGAATCAAAATACATCGCCGAGACTGTCCAAACGCCAAAGAGATGAAAGCACGCTTTCCTTATCGTATCGTCCGTGCTCGCTGGGCTGGTAAAAGCATAGGGAAGAAATATCCTATCACGTTGCACATTGTCGGACAGGATGATATTGGCATCGTTACCAACATCACTTCCATTATCAATAAAGAAGAAGATATCACGCTACGTTCCATCAGCATTGATTCTAATGATGGACTATTCTCTGGTATGCTCACTATCATGGTTGACGAAACCTCGAAACTAATAGCTCTCATTAAGAAGTTGAAAACAGTAAAAGGAGTGAAACAAATTATCCGTTAATAGTTAAATACCTTTAACACCTTGTCTATAAATAAAAAAATTTCTTTACCTTTACCACAAATTATTTTAAGTGAGGAAGAAGAAATGAAAAAGATTTTATTGACTACCTTAATGATGGTGCTTGTCTTTGCAGGATATGCTGCTACAGACAATGGTCAAGCAGAAATTACTTTCGAGACAACTACACACGACTTTGGCTCTTTTCCTGAAAGCAGTCCAAAAGTAACTTGTACATTCAATTTTAAAAATACCGGAGATGCCCCATTGATTATTCATCAGGCTATTGCATCTTGCGGATGCACTGTTCCCGACTTTCCAAAGGCTCCTATCAAGCCGGGCGAGTCTGGAAAAATAACAGTAACTTATAATGGTGCAGGAAAGTTTCCGGGACACTTCAAGAAATCAATTACAATCCGTACCAACGCTAAACAAGAGATGGCCCGTTTGTACATTGAAGGAACGATGGAAGCTGCTGCTAAGAGCGAGTAAGGTAAATCATTATTAAAAATTTAAGCATAAAAGGCGCATCTTTTCCGATGCGCCTTTATTTTTTTAATGTCTGTTATTATCAACCCTGTCGTTCATACGTATAAGTTGGGTATTTCATGCGTATCATTTGGTCAACTCATACGCATGAACGAGGAAAGTGATACGCATGAATCGATCAACTCATACGCATCAATTTATGAGATTATACGCATCACTTTGCATAAACTTCTGATGACTTTTTATCTGTATTTATTTCACATTCATGGAATATCAAATAAATCTTTTCCATCGGCTTGATGAAAAAATAAAATTATCGTAACTTGCACGGCAATAATACACATCCTATAAAAATATTATGAAAAGAAGAGACTTTCTTAAGAGTTCTGCTATACTGGCAGTGGGAACAACGGTTCCTGCTATATCCCTTGCGGAAACTCGACAATCAAAATCAGGTGACATTTTGGACGCAAAGACAGCGAAGGAATCATTAATTGACTCTGCTCCCATGCTCCAAAATTACGCTGAAAACAGCATGGGTGTTGCATTTAGTGTAACCGATATGGCTAATGGCTTTGTCACCTATGGCGAGAAACCAGATTTGAGCGACGGTAAAACAGTCAAATGTGGTGGCTATCGGGTAACGGATATGAATGACAAAGTGATGCAAATTCGTTTAACCGGACTAAAACCTGCCACTACCTATTATTATAAGATAGGTGCCGACCGCATCTGTTATAAGGGCGGTTACGATATGCACATCCTTGGAACAGAAATTGATCCCCGTATTTATCATTTTACTACCGCCGGAAAAGAAGCCAAGGCGCATTTTTGCGTCATCAATGATACCCATGTTCAGTGGCCGGCTATCACCAAAATAGCCGATAAGTTGGCAGAGCTGAATCCGAGTTGTGTTGTTTGGAATGGTGATGCCTGCAATACAGAAGAGACTATCGAGGCACAGAAACGCATCTTCTTGAAACCGGAAATCAATCGGAAAGATTATGCGTCAGAAACGCCTTATCTGTTTTGCTGTGGCAATCATGATTCTCGTGGTCTGGCAAACCGGCACATGGAACGTGTTTGGATGTTTCGTCAGCCGGAAGAACGTCTATCACGCGACTGGGATTTGGGACGTAACTTTGCCGTTCGCATGGGCGATATAGCTCTAATCGGTTTAGATACTGCAGAGGATAAGTTGGATACAAACCCATTGTTTGCCGGTTTGTTCAGTAGTGAAGCTTACCGTGAAGCACAAAAACCTTGGTTACGCGAAGCGCTGAAGCAGCCGGAAATTATGTCCGCGCCCTATCTGATTGCTATCTGTCATATTCCGCTTTATGATCCTGACCCTACAGCTAATCCGGGAGATTTGCGTCCGGCAGATAAAGCTCCCAACTATAGTCCGGATTATGCTTCTTGGCAGAGAACATGTGCGCAGTTATGGACTCCTTTACTTCAAGAAGCAGGCTGTCAACTGATTATTACTGCTCATCAACATCTTTACCGTTACGATGCTCCTACACAAAATCGTCAATGGGCTCAAATAGTAGGCGGAGGTCCTAAAATGGATAAAGGAACAAAAGAATATCCCACCATCGTAGAAGGAGAGATTTCAGATAATAAATTGAAAATTACAGTCCATAACATTTTAGATAATAAGGTTCAGGATGTATTCACATTCGATTCGAGAAAAGTATAATACCAAAGTTATTCCAACATAACAAAGAGAGAGTCGCATTTTAATAGTACGGCTCTCTCTTTACATTATAAATATTACTCTAATTATTCAGTTTTCTTTTTCCGATACATATAATGAAATTTCCATTGGTGCCTAACTTTGCAGTATAAGCAAGAATACTTAGCGAATCATTATTCCCTGATATTAATAACTTCTTTTGTTTTTTAAAAGCCTTATGGTTCTTTTTTATCGCTCTCGATAATATTCTTCATCGTATCAGGCTTTATCATATTAACGCTATCAACCATCATACTATCCTGCTTTGCGACTATCGGTTTCTCTTTAGAATGTATGCGAAATAATTTAATATTGCTGATTATCATACTACGAGGCTTCGTATCCTCCTGCTGAAACATATATATAAATCCGTTTACCGACTTGATAGTAAAAGCAGAATCGCTGTTAAACATAAGTCTGTTATGTCCGGCATGAAGAATCTCCATCGTTTTTCCTTTCACGGAATCATTATTAAAAATAATATTCATTGCCATGATTGCTTTAACCGGCTTATTAGGAATATATGCTACATTCATTTCCAGATTGAAATAATCTCTCGGATGATAATTTGTATCAGCCAAAATGGAAAATTGAACCTTATTGTTCAAAGGGTCATCAGTAAGCAAATACAATGTATTCCCTTTCCAAACATCTACTGTATCGCCCGCCATTGAAATTCCTGTCTCATCCGATAGAATACCCATCTTGGCTTTAAGCTCGTTCCTATCATTTTCCATCCGCTTTTCTACCGCATCGTAGACTTGAGCTAATTCTTTTGCATGACGGGTATACCAAACCATTGAGGAATCGAACTGAGCCTCTGTAATACCATATTTATCGAAAACCGACTGGCGGAGCAAATCTTTCTCATAGTTCTTTTCAAAAGATATATTCTCATTCATTACAGCCGTGCGCTGATAGTCGTACAGTATCTTCTCCATCTCATCCGGTTTAATGACACCTCCAGGAATCTGTTTGCCACAACTCGAAAGAAACAGACAAGATATTACCATAAAAACAACTATTATCCTCTGCATTCCGTTTACTCTCTTCTATCCTCTTTAAATGCTCTACCTAACTCTTTATGGTAAAATATCAACAAAACAATAATTCCACAGCTGATGGCAGAATCGGCTATATTAAAAATCGGACTGAAGAATATAAAATGCCGACCTCCCCATATAGGAAGCCAATTAGGTAAATAAGTATCAATGATAGGAAAATAAAACATATCGACTACTTTCCCCTGAAACCATTCCCCATACCCTTGACCGATTGGAACCAACGATGCGATTTGTGAGTTTGTACTCTCATTAAAAATAACGCCATAGAACACACTATCAATGATATTACCTATAGCTCCTGCCATAATAAGCGCAATGCAGACAATATATCCGGTCTTTAGGTTTCGTTTAATGATATCTATTAAATACCAACCAATCAATACTACAGCCACGATTCTAAAACTTGTCAAGAAAAGCTTTCCAACCAATTCCATGCCAAAAGCCATGCCCATATTCTCCGTAAAGAATATCTGAAACCAGTCGGTAATATGAATACTCTCATGAAGGTACATGGTAGTCTTAACCAAAATCTTTACGATTTGGTCGACAAGTAACACCGTGACAATGATTGCTGCGGATAACTGTCCCTTCGACAAAAATTGTTTCATTCTTTAGCTCATTACTAATCGTGCATCAACGGATTGTTTCCTATTGATGCACGAACTTCATTATTTCACTCCTTTTTCTTTTGCCTCAATACTCAGTGTTGCATGAGGAACAGCACGTAAGCGTTCCTTGGGAATCAGCTTTCCTGTAGCCCGGCAAATGCCATAAGTCTTATTCTCAATACGAACCAAAGCAGCCTGAAGATTCTGAATGAATTTCAGTTGACGAGCAGCCAGACGAGTTGTCTCTTCTTTCGAAAGAGTATTGGCTCCTTCCTCCAGTACCTTATATGTAGGCGAAGTATCATCCACATCATTGCCATCTTGGTTCATAATACTACTCTTTAATTTATTGTAGTCCCGCTGAGCGAGCTCCAACTTCTCCATAATAATGGCACGAAACTCCTCAAGTTCCGCATCAGAATATCTTGTTTTCTCTGCCATAACATTTAAGTTTTAGGGTTATTGTTCTTTCTTTACATTAATCATGACTTTGAACTCATCCATATCAAGTTCGATGCCATCCTTTACCTCATCAACTAAATTCAGTGAATTAGCAAGTACTTGGTTACAAATATATGAATTATATTCTTTTACTGCATCGTCACTGACAGGATTTTTAGATAATTCAATAATAATTCTATCGGTTATCTCAAAACCACTGTTCTTACGAATATTCTGAATTCGGTTCACCAACTCACGTGCAATTCCCTCTTTACGGAGTTCTTCGGTAACAGTGACTTCCAATGCCACAGTGATATTACCTTCGTTAGCAACTTCCCATCCCTGAATATCCTGACTAAAGATTTCTACATCCTCCAAATCAACAGTAGCCAGTGTACCATCCAAATTAAATGTATAATGTCCTTCTTTCTCAAACAGAGCAATAGCTTCTTGCGACATTTCGTCAACTGCAGCAGCTATAGCCTTCATCTGCTTTCCAAACTTCGGACCTAACTTTTTGAAGTTACATTTAACTTTCTTTACTAAGATACCGGTAGTATTATCAAGCAACTTTATTTCCTTTACATTTACTTCGCTTTTTATCAAATCTTCAACAGCCCCAATATGTTTTCTTTGTTCCTCATCAATGACAGGAATAATAATGCTCTGCAGCGGTTGACGAACCTTGATACTAACCTTACGGCGAAGAGCCAGAACCATGGAAGTAACTTTCTGTGCCATCTCCATGCGAGCCTCCAGCTCCTTATCAATCAAAGCATCATCGGCTTTCGGAAAGAATGCCAAATGAACAGAAATAACATTCTTATCACGTCCTGTAACACTTATCAAATCTCTATATAGCATATCAGCATAAAATGGAGCGATAGGCGCCATTAATTTGGCAACGGTCTCTAAACAAGTATATAATGTCTGATAGGCAGCTAACTTATCCTCAGACATAGCACTGCCCCAGAAACGTTTACGGTTCAGACGAACGTACCAATTGCTCAAATTATCGTTTACAAACTCACTGATCAAACGTCCGGCCTTTGTCGGTTCATAATCTGCCAAATCCGCATCAACATTATTAATCAAAGTGTTTAACTCTGAAATAATCCAACGATCAATCTCCGGTCGATTTTCCATCGGTACATCCGGTTCCGAATAAATGAAGCCGTCAACATTGGCATAAAGCGCAAAGAATGAGTAAGTATTATATAAAGTACCGAAGAATTTACGCTTAACCTCATCCACTCCGGCTTCATCAAACTTCAGGTTATCCCAAGGAGAAGAATTGGTAATCATATACCAGCGTAAAGGATCGGAACCAAATTTTTCTATCTCTCCAAACGGTTCTATGGCATTACCCAGATGTTTAGACATTTTGTTACCGTCTTTATCGAGAACCAATCCGTTAGAAATAACGTTTTTATACGCGACACTGTCGAAAATCATTGTGGCAATGGCATGCAATGTAAAGAACCATCCACGTGTTTGATCCACACCTTCAGCGATAAAATCAGCCGGATAATAAGAACCACTATCAACCAATTCTTTGTTTTCAAACGGATAATGCAACTGCGCATAAGGCATGGATCCTGAATCGAACCATACATCAATCAGGTCTTCCTCACGCTTCATCGGTTTACCTGTTTCGGAAACCAAAATAATCTCATCTACATACGGACGGTGCAAATCTATCTTATCATAATTCTCCTTCGTATACTCACCGGGAGCAAAGCCTTCTTCTTTATACGGGTTCGACTTCATAAATCCGGCCTTGACAGACTTCTCTATTTCGTTATACAGTTCCTCTACAGAACCAATACAAATCTCTTTTCCATCCTCATCACGCCAAATAGGAAGCGGAGTTCCCCAATAGCGTGAACGGCTCAAGTTCCAATCATTCAAGTTTTCCAGCCACTTACCAAAACGTCCCGTACCGGTATATTCCGGTTTCCAATTGATAGTCTTGTTCAACTCCATCATACGTTCCTTGCAAGCGGTAGAACGGATAAACCAACTGTCTAACGGATAATAAAGAACCGGTTTGTCGGTACGCCAGCAATGCGGATAGTTATGTACATGCTTTTCTATCTTGAATGCCTGATCGTCAGCTTTCATCTTCATACACATGTAAATGTCGAGTGATTCGGTTGCTGCCGATGCTTTTTCGTCCCATTTTCCGTCGACAGTAAACTGCGGATCGTATGCATTCTTTACCCATCGTCCTTCATATTCCTTATATAAGTCCACATTGACACATGTCTTTACGAACTCATCATCCATATCACTCATCAAGTAGAACTTACCGGTAAGGTCGACCAACGGACATGGTTTTCCTTTTTTATTGACAATGTACAAAGGAGGAATTCCTGCAGCTTTTGATACCTTTGCGTCATCTGCGCCGAATGTCTGTGCAATATGAACGATACCGGTACCATCATCTGTTGTCACATAATCGCCCGGGATTACACGGAAGGCCTGATCTTCCGCGACTTTCCAATTACCTCTCTCGTCAGCATTGATAGGTTTCACCCACGGGAAGAGCTGTTCATATTTCATACCCAGCAGATCCGTTCCTTTATATTCTCCTATCACCTTGAACGGAATAATCTTATCACCCTTTTTATAGTCTTCCAGCGGAAGATTTTCACCTTTCTGATTAAAGTGTGTATATAACAGATTCTTTGCCAGCACAACAGTTATCTTCTCACCGGTATAGCCATTATAGCTCTGAACAGCTACATAATCTATCTTCGGACCTACACAGAGTGCCGTATTGGATGGCAATGTCCAAGGCGTGGTAGTCCATGCTATAAAGTAAGGTGTACCCCACTGATTCATTTCAGGCTTCGGGTCAATCATCTTGAACTGTGCCACCACAGTCGTATCCTTTACGTCACGATAGCATCCCGGAAGGCTCAGCTCATGTGAACTCAATCCTGTTCCTGCTGCCGGAGAGTACGGCTGAATAGTATATCCTTTATATAACAAATTCTTGTTGTAAAGCTGTTTCAACAGCCACCAAAGAGTTTCTATATAACGGTTATCATAAGTAATGTACGGATCTTCGGTATCCACCCAATATCCCATCTTATGCGTCAGGTCGGTCCACTCTTTAGTGTACTTCATGACGTCTTTACGACAGGCTGCGTTATAATCGCGGACAGAAATCTTTTTACCTATATCGACTTTTGTAATACCTAATGTCTTTTCTACACTCAGTTCTACAGGCAGTCCATGGGTATCCCACCCTGCTTTACGCTTTACCTGATAACCTTTCATTGTTTTGTACCGGCAAATAGTATCCTTAATAGTACGAGCCATTACATGATGAATACCCGGCATACCGTTGGCCGAAGGAGGCCCTTCGTAGAATATAAACGACGGATAACCTTCCCGTTCCGTCACACTCTTATCAAATACATCATTCGCTTCCCAATTTTTCAAGACCTCTTTGTTAACTTGTGAAAGATCAAGATGGGAGTGTTCAGCAAATTTCTTAGTCATAATTATATTGATATATTTATTTTCCTAATTTTAAGGGGCAAAGTTAGAATATTTTTTAGAGACACCGAAATATTTATCTTTAGTTTTTTATCAGACCTTTATTTATAAGCAGAAAATAACACGGTCATTTATTTTGAATAATTAGTAAAAAAAATCACCTATTTAATTAAGGTGCTATTATCTTTTTTCTATCTTTGCCATAAAACTAATAACAACATACTATGTTACGTAAAATCAGATTAACTTTTGCTATCTTCTTTTTCGTATGTATCACATTATTGTTCCTCGACTTTACCGGAACATTACATACTTATTTGGGATGGATGGCTAAAATCCAATTCTTGCCGGCGGTATTGGCATTAAATGTTATCGTGATCATCGCCCTAATAGTACTGACACTGCTTATGGGTCGAATCTATTGCTCAGTAATCTGTCCTATGGGCGTTATGCAAGATATCATGGCACGAATAGGCCGCTTGTTCAAACCGAAAAACAAAAGGAAACTTCCTTACTCCTATTCTCCAGCCAAATCATGGTTGCGATACTCCGTATTAGGTATCTTTATCATCGCTCTTATAGCCGGTATAGGCTCATTGGTCGCGTTAATCGCTCCGTATAGCTCTTTCGGGCGAATCGTTGCCAATCTGTTTCAGCCTCTCTATATCTGGGTGAATAATATCTTTGCGTATTTTTCCGAACGTGCAAACAACTACACGTTCTATAATGTAGATGTGTGGATGCGTAGCCTTCCTACATTCGTCATCGCCGCCGTTACATTTGTTATCGTATTTATTCTTGCTGCTCGTAACGGTCGTACCTACTGCAACACCATCTGTCCGGTGGGAACCGTTCTTGGCTTCCTTGCTCGCTTTTCATGGTTTAAGCCGGCCATCAATCCGGACAAGTGCATACAATGCGGTAAATGTTCACGCAACTGTAAAGCTGCCTGTATTGATTTCCGTAACTTCGCTTTCGACTATAGTCGCTGTGTTACTTGTGGCGACTGTATCACTACCTGCGACTCCGATGCTTTACATTATGTACATCTTTCGGGTGACGACAAAAAACATATTATTGAAGCAACCAAGAACAATGCCGAAAAGATAGCTGCCCGAAAAGTTGCCGCATTGAAGAAAGCGGCTGAGAAAACAAATCAAGCTACTGAAAACAAGCCTGAAGTAAAGAATGAGAAAATTGATAATTCACTCCGTTCCATTATTGCCACTACTGCCGTTATAGCTGGCGCATCCATTGCAAAAGCGCAGCAGAAAGCCGAGAAAGAAGTGGTTAAGCTTGATGGCGGTTATGCCGATATCATTGATAAAGTAGCTCCTAAACGTGCTACCCGCATTACTCCTCCGGGATCGAAAAGTATTGACAATATGTATCAGCATTGCACAGCCTGCCAACTGTGTGTGGCTGAGTGTCCTAACGAGGTACTTCGCCCGTCTACCGACTTAATGCACCTTATGCAACCGGTTATGTCGTACGAACGTGGCTATTGCCGTCCGGAGTGTAATCGTTGCTCACAGGTTTGTCCTGCCGGAGCTATCACTCCAATCACCGTTGAGGATAAAACCGCCGTACAAATCGGTCATGCCGTATGGAATAAAGACCTCTGTATAGTAAATACCGATGACGTAGAGTGTGGTAACTGTGCCCGCCATTGCCCGTCGGGAGCCATTACCATGGTTCCTAAGAATCCTGACGATCCGAAATCTCATCAGATTCCAACCGTTAACGAAGAACGTTGTATCGGTTGTGGTGCCTGCGAGAATCTTTGTCCGTCTCGCCCCATCAGTGCCATCTATGTGGAAGGACATGAAATTCACCGTACCGTTTAATAAGGAGGAATGATTATGAAAGATATGAATCGTCGTGATTTTATGAAAATAGTAGGCGGTGCCACAGCCACCACCGGTCTGGCAGCTTGCTCGCCTAAGAGAACCATAGACGCAGGTCCGGCCCCAACTAATCAAGGACCTGTTCCTACTGATAAAATGACTTATCGCACATTCCCGGGCTTTGTAGATGAAAAGATTTCTATCTTAGGCTATGGGTGTATGCGCTTTGCCGATATAGAGAACGTACCGCACGAGGGAAAAAACCCTTTGAATCAGGATGCAGTCAATAAACTTATCGACTATGCCATGGAGCACGGAGTGAACTATTATGACGTGGCTCCCGTATACAGTCAGGGATACGCCGAGAGAGCGACCGGTAATGCGCTAAAGCGTCATCCCCGTGACAAATTCTATGTGGCAACCAAGTTGTCAAATTTTTCCGATCCGAGTCGTGAGGTGGCCATGATGCTTTATAACAACTCGTTTAAAAACCTGCAGGTTGATGTTATCGATTTTTATCTGCTACACATGATTGGCGGTGGCGGAATGGAGCAGTTCAACAAACGTTTCATTGAAAACGGAATGATTGAATTCTTAAAGAAGGAACAAGAGAGAGGAAAAATTCGTCATTTAGGATTCTCTTTCCATGGTGATATCGCCTGCTTCGATTATGCTCTGAAAATGCATGACAACAAAGAGGTGAAATGGGATTTCGTACAGATACAAATGAACTTTGTCGACTGGAAACATGCCAGCGGATTCAATACTCCTGCCGAATATTTGTACGGAGAATTAGAGAAACGTGGCATTCCGGTGGTTATTATGGAACCGCTATTAGGAGGACGTTTGTCGAATGTCCCACAACATATTGTCAGCCGGCTCAAACAACGCGACCCGGGAAGCAGCGTAGCCTCTTGGTCGTTCCGTTATGCAGGTTCATTCCCCAAAATTATGACTGTCCTCAGCGGAATGGTGTACATGGAACATTTGCAGGATAATATTCGCACCTATTCCCCATTGAAAGAACTTACCGACGAAGAGAAGCAATTCCTCTACGACACGGCCGACCTGATGTCACAGTATCCTACCATTCCTTGTAACGACTGTAAATACTGCATGCCATGTCCTTACGGATTAGACATCCCGGCTATCTTTGTCCATTATAATAAATGTGTCAACGAGGGGAATGTTCCAAAGAGTCAGGAAGACCCGAATTATGCCGAAGCACGCAGAGCATTCCTCATCGGCTACGACCGGAGTGTGCCAAAACTTCGTCAGGCAGCACATTGCACAAGTTGTAATCAGTGTACTCCGCACTGTCCTCAGAACATACGCATTCCGCAGGAGATGCAGCGCATTGATAAGTTCATAGAAAATTTGAAGCAAAATACGCTGTAACACTATTAAATAATGATAAGGAGAATAGAAACAGACGCGATTTCTATTCTCCTTTTTTGTTTCTTTATACCACTATATAGTTGAGTGACACAAGCAGATTTATTTATCCGTCAGGCTTATTCAATCCCCCATAAAGAGATCGGAAAAAGTGATGCGTATGAATCATCCAACTCATCCGCATGAACTGATCAACTCATCCGCATGAATCGCCCGACTCATCCGCATGACTTGGCAAACTCATGCGGATGACTTTGACAAGTTCTTCTGATGAATACAGAAGTTCGTACATATCACCTTAGGCATTCAAACAGACCACTTCGGAACGAGATGCCGCGCCCTTAGCTAACGAACAAGCAACAACTGTTAAAAGGGTTTTATTTGGACGAAAGTAATAATAAAATAAATTTGCGATTTCGAACAGCATATAGTATCTTTGTAGCCGCTTTAAAGAAAAATATCAAAATATTAGATAATATGCTTACTATCAAACAAATTACTGATGATACGGAAGGTGTTATCCGCGGACTCGAAAAGAAGCATTTCAAAGATGCAAGGAAAGCTATAGAAGAAGTTATAGCTATCAATAACAAACGTAAGGCTGCTCAAAACCAATTAGATACAAACTTAGCTGAAGTCAACAGCATATCCCGTTCCATTGGTCAACTGATGAAAGAGGGAAAGAAAGAGGAAGCTGAAGCTGCCAAAGCTCGCGTTACTCAAATGAAAGATGGCAACAAAGCTTTGCAGGATGAAATGGAAAAGGCACAGGAAGATATGACCCAACTGCTTTACAATATTCCTAATGTTCCTTACCCTGAAGTTCCGGAAGGCGCAGACGCCAACGACAACGTTGTGGTTAAAGAAGGTGGAAAACGTACTGTTCTCCCTGAAAACCCGCTGCCACACTGGGAACTTGCCAAGAAATATAACATTATTGATTTTGATTTAGGGGTAAAGATTTCCGGAGCCGGATTCCCTGTATATATAGGTAAAGGCGCACGTTTGCAGCGTGCTCTCATCAATTTCTTCTTAGATGAAGCCCGCAAGTCCGGATATACAGAGATTCAGCCTCCTACGGTAGTGAATGCCGCGTCCGGTTACGGAACAGGTCAGTTGCCCGACAAAGAAGGTCAGATGTACCATTGTGAGGTGGACGATTACTATCTGATACCTACAGCCGAAGTTCCTGTTACCAATATCTATCGGGATGAGATTCTGGATGAGAAAGACCTCCCTGTTAAAAATTGCGCGTACACCGAGTGTTTCCGTCGTGAAGCCGGCTCATACGGTAAAGATGTCCGCGGACTGAACCGTCTGCATGAGTTCTCGAAAGTAGAGCTTGTCCGTATTGACAAACCGGAACACAGCCGTCAGTCGCACCAAGAAATGCTCGACCATGTAGAAGGATTGTTGCAGAAGCTGGAACTTCCCTACCATATTCTTCGCCTTTGCGGTGGTGATATGAGCTTCACATCCTCTATCTGCTATGATTTCGAGGTTTATTCAGAGGCTCAGCAACGCTGGTTGGAAGTCAGCTCTGTTTCCAATTTTGACACCTATCAGGCCAATCGCCTGCACTGCCGCTACCGTCGTGCTGATAATAAGAAGATAGAACTTTGTCATACACTGAATGGCTCGGCACTGGCATTGCCACGAATAGTAGCCGCCATTTTGGAAGACAATCAAACACCGGAAGGAATCAAGATTCCAAAGGTTTTAGTTCCGTATTGCGGATTCGATATGATTGACTGATGACATAAAAAACAGACACGAATCAAGACGGCTGCCCCAAAATCATTTTGAGGCAGCCGTCGTTTTCTCTACCATATTAGAGATTATAAAGATTTGATGCTTTTTCTCCCGTAGAAGCACTGTCGGGAAGTTCCGATAGTACTTTTTCTTCAGTAAAAGCATTATCGAGCGGCTCGCCGGTGCATCTTTCTTCAAAAAAGTGCTGTCGAGCTGCTCGACGGCTCATTTTCTCTCGTAAAAGTGTTAGCGAGCGGCTCGCCAACGCTTTTTCTTTCGTGGAAGCATTGTCGAGAAGTTCCGACAATACTTTTTCACTCGTAGAAGAGATTTCGGAGTTCCCGATAGTACTTTTTTTTCGTAGAAGCACTTTCGGGAAATAATAACTACTTTTATTTGCTTAGAATGCTATAACCGGACGGGCGGCGTAACCGTTCTGTTGGTCGCCTCCGGAAGTCTTCCAGAGTTTGGTAAAATAAATCTGCGTGGCATCCAATCGCAACACGCAAGCCTGTCCGTCCGACGAAGCTTCGTCGCAACACCATTCATACCAGTCTATTTGACCATTGTAGGGAAGATAGAATCCTGACTGCGGAATGATATGACTGTCTTCGTACCATTTGAGAACAGGGTTATTAGTTGTGGAGAAATATTTGGCAAACAGGTTGAGATATGACTGTTTCTCCTCTGCCGTGCTGAAACTCCAGCCCATGGTGTATATCTTTCCATAAGAATCTGTTCCGAAATGAATGTTATTTGCGTTCAGTCCTGCCAAATTCAAGAACATAAGGAACCATTGCCCTGTACTCGGCAGATACCAGCCACTGGTGTTAGTAGGCGTGGGCACATCTACCTGCACATCGGTGAAAGCCTGTCGCCAACCAGCCGTACCGTATTCCATCGCTGTGGGGATGGCAGCGGTATTTACATGATTGGCATAATGATTCTCCCATGTGTAGTCTTTTAGATATTTATCGTTAAGCATTTTGCAGGTGGTATATCCATCGAGGTTATTCATCATTGCCAGAGGTGCAGATGTCTGTATATCGTCAAAGAGATTGGGGGTCTCAGGATAATCCGTGTCCTCCGGTCCCCAAGCCGTTGGCCATGCAGCGTCGCGCAGAGCCACGGCATAACCATGCTTGAATCCGTTTTGACGGTCTTTCTCGCTCGTATAATTACTGAATACCAATGCCACGGGGAATTTGTCTGTATAGATTTCGAGTGGTCCCCATGTTCCGTCGTTGTAAAGGTAGTCGCCAACCTTGGGAACACGCTCGCTTAATTTCAGGATGATGTTTTTTGCCACGACGTGCTGCGCCGTAAAAGCCTGTCCTTTCAAATTGAGTTCCTTACGATAAGTCTCATTCTCGAAATTTGCCTCCACCGACAGCTTGCCGTAAAGTTTTTCATTGGAAGGCACCGCCACATAGACCCTTGCCTTGTCGTCATCCTGCGCTATCGAAGTTGCCGACATGGTAAGGAAATTGTTAGGCTCATATTTCTCCTCTGGATTTGCGCCAAACTTGAATGTTTCCGTACCTGCGAACAAGGCTGTGCTCTCACCGGCTTCCCTGGGCATATAGAAAATTGAGAGGTCTGAAAAATTACCGGCAGCCGAACCGTTCGCAGGCTGCAGGGCAAGTTGCATCACAGCTATCTTATGCGAAAAATTGAGCGACTTATCAGCCTTTCCCTCGGCATACAACAAATCGTAATTGGCTATGCTCTCAGGCTTTCCGTCTTGTCCGGAGAAGTCGATCGTCACTTTCAAATGATTGTTTTCTACATTTACGCTTATTTTATCATCAGTCTCATTATTCACTACAAAGAGTTTGCTCTCTTGGAATTTTTGTTTATCCCAGTAATCACTAACTTCACCCGTAAATTTTGCGACACCACCGTTTATTTCATTAACTGTCATCTCTACGGTCTTCATTTCATCGTTCCAACCATAGAAACCGACCGTTATCTTATCCCCCATTTTCCACGAAGTCTTCAATCCGCACGTCTCATCGGGCCGGGTTTCCACGCGTGTTGAGGGTATACTCGCCTTTTCGTTCGTCTCAGAGAAAATAATGTTTCCCCACAAAGCTACCTCAAACTTATCCCCCACCTCTTCCGTCGACTTCTTTTCATCAACTATTTCGTTCGAGCAAGATACCGCCGTTAAAGTCAATACGGCAAGTATGCCGGCATATACACCGGCTTTTATCTTCTTTAATAATGTCATCATCATTCTTTCTTTTTTGTGTTATTGACTAATTTTAATCATTCCCCCAATCGTCACTCCCCGAATCGTCGTTGTCCAATGTCCAATCATCGACTCTTCCAGTCTGTGACGATGCACATACAATGTTGTTAATCTCTACCTTTATAACCTCTATCAGAGGACATACATAATTCTTTTTCATACTTCTTTCTTTTCACTTGTTTAATATGATTATTTTATTTTCCCAAATGTTCTGTTTTAACGCGATAAAAATGCTCTTATTTCGCAGTATTGTGTCGTGAAGAAAACACATGAAAAAAGGCAAAGGCCATCCTCTCGGAATGCCTTTGCCTGCTATGTTTGTGGCACGCTTACGCGCGCGTATAAAAAGACGGAAAAATGTGCCTAAGTATGGGCGGTTAGAATGTGTGTGTGTGTGTGTGTGTGTGTTAGCAAATTATTTGGAATGCCCAAATAATTTGTCTTAAAATTCACGTTATGATTAAAATAGTTTCGCACTTTACACATTTATATAATAGGATGTAAATCACCACGTTGATGATTTCGGTGGCAAAGTTAAATATTAAGTTTGAATTGGGCAAGGAAAAACGAGTTAAAAACAAACATCAGTGTTTTTCATAATATATACAACCATCATTATGAGTGTTTAGGGAGAGAAGTATCAACATTTGAAGTGATGACCATTAATTTCGACACAACTCTTTTTTATGCATAATAACCATCTTTTCTTTTTTACATTTAAATTATTATCGTACTTTTGTTAGCGTAATGTCTAATACACTAACTTAAAGCATAGCATAATGAATAAAATTGTAGCAAAAGAGCAGTTTTCCGATAAAGTATTCAAGTTTGTCGTAGAAGCTCCACTCATAGCTAAATCGCGCAAAGCAGGCAACTTTGTAATTGTCCGTGTGGGGAAAAAAGGTGAGCGCATGCCCCTGACCATAGCCGATGCCGATATAGAGAAAGGTACCATTACTCTTGTTGTACAAAAAGTAGGACTCTCTTCTACCCGGCTCTGTGAATTGAACGCAGGCGATAACATTACCGATGTAGTAGGTCCTTTAGGTAAACCTACTCATATAGAAAATTTCGGAACCGTGATTTGTGCCGGAGGCGGTGTTGGCGTTGCTCCCATGCTGCCCATCATACGTGCTTTAAAGAAGGCTGGAAACAGAGTATTATCGGTCATCGCCGGCCGTTCAAAAGACCTTATCATTATGGAAAAGGAAGTCCGCGAGAGCAGTGATGAGGTTATCATTATGACCGATGACGGAAGCTACGGAGAAAAAGGTGTAATAACCATTGGTATAGAAAAATTTATCCGGCAAGAGCCTCATATCAATAAGGTCTATGCTATCGGTCCTCCCATCATGATGAAGTTCTGTTGTCTGTTAGCTCAAAAATATACTATTCCGTGTGAAGTTTCACTAAATACTATTATGGTGGATGGTACCGGTATGTGCGGTGCCTGCCGACTGACTATTGGCGGAGAAACAAAGTTTGTCTGCATTGATGGCCCTGAGTTCGACGGAGCATTGGTAGACTGGGATGAGATGTTCAAGCGAATGAGAACGTTTAAGAATGTGGAACAGGAAGAAATGGAGCATTACGCCGAACATATGAATAGCATTGAAGAACCTACGGTGAAAGCAGATGCCAACGACATTACAATGGATGATGATCCAACGAATGATACCATAGATATATTAACCGACCGAAATGCTCCATGGCGCAAAGATTTACGTGCTTCCATGAAGCCGAAAGAACGGAATGCCATAGAACGTGTAATCATGCCTGAGTTAGCTCCTGCATATCGTGCTAAAACTCGATTGGAAGAAGTGAATAAAGGATTGACGAAAGAGATGGCAATGACAGAGGCAAAACGTTGTCTGGACTGTGCTAACCCCACTTGTGTAGAAGGATGTCCCGTGAACATCAACATTCCTTCGTTCATTAAGAATATAGAACGTGGGCAGTTTTTGGCAGCGGCAAAGGTTTTGAAAAACACTTCGGCACTGCCTGCCGTATGTGGGCGTGTCTGTCCTCAAGAGAAACAATGCGAGAGCAAATGTATCCACCTGAAGATGGGAGGAAAAGCTGTTGCCATCGGTCATTTGGAGCGTTTTGCCGCTGACTTTGAGCGTGAGAGCGGATTGATTTCCATCCCCGACATTGCTCCATCGAATGGAATAAAAGTCGCGGTAGTTGGTTCAGGCCCTTCAGGATTAAGCTTTGCCGGTGATATGGCAAAGAACGGCTATGAGGTATATGCATTTGAGGCTTTACATGAAATAGGCGGTGTACTGAAATATGGCATTCCCGAATTCCGTCTGCCCAATCGTATCGTCGATGTTGAAATAGAGAACCTTCGTAACATGGGTGTCCATTTCCAGACCGACTGCATCGTAGGGAAAACAATCAAGGTGGAAGAATTGGAAGAGAAAGGCTTCAAAGGTATCTTTATAGGTTCGGGAGCCGGTCTGCCTAACTTTATGGGAATCCCGGGAGAGAACGCCATCAATATTCTATCAAGTAATGAGTATCTGACTCGTGTAAATCTGATGGATGCAGCCAATCCGCTTGCTGATACACCTATCAATTTAGGAAAGAAAGTAATGGTAGTAGGTGGTGGTAATACCGCTATGGACTCTGCCCGTACAGCCAAACGACTGGGTGCCGACGTAACACTGGTTTATCGCCGTTCGGAACAAGAAATGCCTGCCCGTTTAGAGGAAGTAAAACATGCTAAAGAAGAAGGTATCAAGTTTATGACACTGCATAACCCTATTCAATATCTGACAGACGAAGAGGGGGCTGTGAAAGCTGCCATATTGCAAGTGATGCAATTGGGTGAGCCTGATGCAAGTGGCAGACGCAAGCCTGTTGCTGTAGAAGGGCAAACCGTAGAGTTGGAGGTTGATCAGGTAGTGGTAGCTGTCGGAGTATCTCCTAACCCACTCGTTCCGAAGAGCATCCCCGGATTGGAACTGGGACGGAAGAACACTATCGTAGTAAACGAGGATATGCAAAGCAGTCGACCGAATTTGTTCGCCGGAGGAGATATTGTTCGTGGGGGAGCAACGGTTATTCTGGCCATGGGAGACGGCAGAAAAGCAGCGGCAGCAATGGATAAGAAACTAAGTAAAAAAAATTAATTACTTATTTAATAAGAAGAAGAAAAAGGATATGGGAGGAATTCCGTATCCTTTTTTAGTCTCTAAACAATTCAAAAGTAAACTTACATCCTACTCCCATCTTATCGCCATTCATATTGTTAACAAAGACACCTGCATCAAAGATATGGGTACCTATTCCATAACCTAACTCGACATACGATTTGATTCCGGGCATTCTGAGCAAGCCCAAATAAAGACGTTCAACTTGCACACGGCCTAACCATTTGTTAAGCGGGCGAAGAAGAATAAACGGAGACTCGTACGTAAAATGACCACGGATATACCTACGGGAGGTGTTGAACCAACGACTTGCCAACAATTGGAAAGTGCCTCCTATCTCATCATTCCAATCTTCCGGGACATTATGCCGACGGAAGTTTTCAAAATCGACGAAATACATTCCTCTATGTCTTGTAAACGCACCGCCTCCCAAACGGTAACTAACACTCTTAATACTGGTCAGCTTGATATGTTGGCGAATATCAACTTCAATACGTTCGTATGTGCCCCGACAACCAAAGATTCTTGGAAAGGCACGCTCATAATCAATGGAAAAAGTAGGCAATACGGATGGCAGATTCATCTTACGTTTGCCATTCATATAATAATATTGATGAGGTGTCCATTGGACTACAATACGTGGAGCAAAACTATTATAAGAATAATCTATATTACGCAACTTAGCCCATTCTTTGCCTGTAAGAGGATGTCGCAACTCAATGCTTGATCTATTCACCAGTGTTCTATGATGCATGTTAATACCTAACTTAATAGTCAGTCCGTTCACCACTTCAATACTGTTCATCAGTTCAACATTGATATCCTTAAAATAGTCCATATCCTTTTTATTCATATTGAATGTACTATCAGGCCATTCTTTCAGCTGATCAATTACCATACTACTGAATATCCGTCGGTTATTACCGGCTGTCAATTCTATACTCCCCTGTTTCTGTGGCCAATATTGCCACTCTGTATTCAATTTTAAGTACAACTGCTTATCTTTAAAGTTGTAACCTATTTGAGGCGCAACCCTCAGCATCCGCTCAGAATTTGTAAAGAAACGATTATACTTAAACTTCTGTCGGTATGACCAACCACGACTGTGACTATAATCTAACAAGAACGGATTAAGTAATGGAGAGCATTTCACACTACCTATTCCTTTCAGATTTAAATAATAATTATCGGTCAGCATATCACCTACCTGTCCCCAAAATACTTGACTTTTGGTACGCAATCGCTGTTTCTTATATTTCTTTTTTTCTATATCAGCCTGTCGCATATAGTAGGAGAAATACAATGCCAATTCATCACTCGACAACGGTTTGGGGCGAAACTGTTCAAACTCTCTTTGCGTATTAATAAGTTTGGTTGTATCAACAGAAAGGGTATATGATTTAGTCAGGTCATGACGGTGTTTATTTCTTCGCTTACGTCTTTTTGCAAATTCACTATACAGTTTAATATTCTTATAAGTCATATCCGCAGTAGCTTTCATCTGTAAGTCATTCCATGCAAACTTGAAGCGCAAGTCTAAATCATAATGAACAGGAACAAACTCCTCATGTCCCTTGTCGCCCATATCCACTTTCATTTTAAAAAGAATGACATCGTAAATGCCTTCTATGTAGATAGTCTGAATATTCCATGAATGTTCTTTTACCCACATATAACCGGAAACTAATTGTGTACTTTTAAACTTGGGAACGATACGTATCTTATACCTATAAGCTTTCTCATTGGGCACTATTGAGTCCATATAATACTTATAATACTTTTTATTCGCTCTATCCAATGGAGACAAAATTTTATTCGTCATCATTGTAGCAGAGTAAACATTCAGATTGATATAATCGTACACATCTGTAATCTGACCCTTATTTTTAGGGAAAGTACTTACATTCGCCTTTATCTTACGGTCGTATATATCAGGGGCGGTATAATGAATCTCACTCACCGATTCGTTAATATAATCCTTCACTCCTTTTTCGAAACGAATCATAGAAGGCACATAACGAACCCAATGATTGGATTTATGAACGTGCAGATGAGCTTTAATATAAAGTTCAGCATCGTACTCATCTATAAGACGCGAATAACGACCGGCATAATAAAATATATTTTGAAGGATGCCGATATTCACCTCTTCCCTATTTCTCAGACTATCTTTCTCCTCTTCAGCCATCATCCGGAAAGGGATAAGTATTATAAAGAACAGAAAAAGTATGTGAACAGGTCTTCGCATTTTTAAATTTTATAATAATGAGCAAATATACAATAAAAATCATATTGAAAAAATAGATTGACATAAATGCTCGTATTAAATGAAAAGAATGTAAATTTGCAAGCAACAACCAATAAAGAAAGACAATATGTCCAAAATGAGATTTTTTGCACTCCAAGAGTTAGCTAACCGTCAACCGGTAGATGTTCCATATCCATCGGGTAACCTGTCGGATTACTATGGTGATCATGTTTTTAATAGGAAGAAAATGCAAGAATATCTTCCGCAAGCAGCTTATAATGCTGTGATTGAAGCCATAGAAAATGGCACGCCAATCAATCGGGATATGGCTGATATGATTGCCAATGGAATGAAATCTTGGGCAAAAACACTGGGTGTCACTCATTATACACACTGGTTCCAGCCATTGACTGATGGCACTGCAGAAAAACATGATAACTTTATAGAATTAGATAAGAACGGAGATGTGATAGAACATTTCTCAGGCAAATTACTTGTGCAACAAGAGCCGGATGCTTCTTCTTTCCCCAGCGGAGGTATCAGAAACACTTTTGAAGCTCGCGGATACACTGCTTGGGACGTTTCATCACCGGCATTTGTCGTTGATAAGACACTGTGTATTCCAACTATTTTCATCTCATACACCGGTGAAGCTCTGGACTATAAAACTCCATTACTGAAAGCCTTAGCAGCTGTTGATAAAGCTGCAACTGCTGTATGCAAGATGTTCGACAAGAATGTGAAGCGCGTTGGAGCCAATTTGGGATGGGAACAGGAATATTTCTTAGTTGACATTGCTCTTTACAATGCACGTCCTGATCTGATTCTTACAGGTAGAACTTTGATGGGACACTCCTCAGCAAAAGATCAACAGTTGGATGACCATTATTTTGGTTCTATTCCACCTCGTGTAACAGCATTTATGAAAGAGTTGGAATTGGAATGCTATCGACTGGGTATTCCGGTAAAAACCCGTCACAATGAAGTCGCTCCAAATCAATTTGAGCTGGCACCTATCTTTGAAGATGTTAACTTAGCCAATGACCATAACCAATTGCTCATGGATTTGATGAAACGCATTGCCAATAAACACAACTTCACAATTTTGCTCCATGAGAAACCATTTAAAGGTGTTAATGGTTCAGGAAAACATAATAATTGGTCGCTCTGTACAGACACAGGTATTAATTTGTTTGCTCCTGCCAAGACTCCGGAAGGAAACATGTTATTCCTAACTTTCATTGTCAACGTTCTGATGATGGTTTACAAAAATCAAGACTTGCTTCGTGCCTCAATCATGAGTGCAGGAAATTGTCATCGTTTGGGAGCTAATGAAGCCCCTCCGGCCATTCTTTCCATCTTCCTTGGCAAACATCTTTCTCACATGCTCGATGATATAGTAGAGCGTCTAAACGATGCCGAGTTATCTTCAGAAGAAAAACGACAATTACAATTGGGTATAGGACGTATTCCCAGCATCATCCAAGATAGTACCGATAGGAACCGCACTTCACCTTTCGCCTTCACGGGTAATCGCTTCGAGTTCCGTGCGGCAGGTTCATCAGCTAATTGTGCGTCTCCTATGATAGCCATCAACGCAGGTATGGCACATCAGTTACGTGAGTTTAAAGCTCAGGTAGATGAATTGAAGAAAAATGGATTAGATCAGGAACACGCTATCTATAAGGTATTACGAGAGTTAATAATCGCCTCAAAGAATATTCGTTTTGAAGGGGACGGATACTCAAACGAGTGGAAAAAGGAAGCTGAAAAACGTGGTCTGACCAATACAAGCAGCGTTCCGGAGGCTATCATGAAACTCAATGACCCGCAATCGCGTGAAGTACTCATCGGTGAGAAAATCTTCAATGAAAACGAATTGAAGAGCCGTATAGAAGTAGATCTGGAGAAATACACCAAGAAAGTTCAGATAGAAAGTCGTGTATTGGGTGATCTGGCTATCAATCATATTGTTCCTACTGCTGTAATCTATGAGAACAGGCTACTGCAAAATCTTCACTTCATGAAAGAAGTATTTGATGAGGATGAATATAAAGAATTATGCGCAAACAGGAAAGATTTGATACGGGAAATTCAGCATCGTATCCTTATCATCAAGAAAGAAGTAAATGATATGACAGAAGCACGAAAGGTTGCCAATCATTTAGATAATGATATTGATAAGGCTTTTAAATACAGTGAAAATGTCAGTCCTTATTTGGAATCCATCCGTGACCATATAGACCATTTGGAACTGGAAATTGATGATGAAATATGGCCTTTACCTAAATATAGAGAATTGCTCTTTACAAAATGAGAGAAAAAATGAGGAAGAATTCCTTTCTTTCTCTTTTTTTTAATACAAATGAAATAATATTAAATATTTCTTATTATATTTGTGCTCTATAACATGGTTATTTAGCATAATATAATGGTTAAAAAGGA
This sequence comes from Phocaeicola oris, assembly GCF_021295095.1. Lineage (GTDB taxonomy): Bacteria > Bacteroidota > Bacteroidia > Bacteroidales > Bacteroidaceae > Phocaeicola > Phocaeicola oris. The sequence goes on along the minus strand of NZ_JAJLQX010000001.1, from coordinate 64,670 downwards.
ACTGTCAAATACTGAGATCGCTGAAAGCATCCCTGATTTGTGGAACCCTCTCACCCCCAAACAGAGAGAGCTTCTTGCACAAAATTTTTCCGTACATAAGTACAAGAAGAACGAGTTAATTTATTGTGAAGGTGAAAAGCCTAAATTCATTATCTGTCTGCTCAGCGGGAAAGTAAAAATATTTAAAGAGGGAGTAGGAGGAAGAAACCAAATTATGCGTGTAGTTAAAGAAAAAGAATATTTCGGTTATCGTGCCTACTTTGCTGAAGAGAATTATCTGACTGCCGCGTCTGCTTTTGAGGGATGTATCGCATGCCTTATTCCGATGACTACCATTTCTACTTTAATTATACAAAATTCCGACTTAGCCTTATTCTTCATCAAACAGCTTTCAAAAGACTTGGGAATATCTGATGAACGTACAGTCAATCTTACACAAAAGCATATTCGAGGCCGTCTGGCAGAATCTCTTTTATTTTTAAAAGATACCTACGGAGTAGAGGAGGATGAGTCTACATTAAGTATTTATCTCTCCCGTGAGGATTTGGCTAATTTATCTAATATGACTACTTCCAATGCAATTCGTACCCTTTCGAACTTTGCATCCGAAAAAATCATTGCTATTGACGGTCGAAAGATAAAGCTAATTAATCTTGATAAATTGATGAAAATAAGTAAAATAGGCTAACTATTTTATAGCTTGACGAATACGCACTAATTTCTCCAACAAACCTTCAAGTAAATTTAATTTTAACATGTTTGCTCCATCGCTTTTAGCTACGGAAGGATTTTCGTGTGTTTCAATAAACACTCCGTCCACCCCTACGGCTACTCCGGCCTTCGCTATGGTTTCTATCATCTGAGGCTGACCTCCTGTTACTCCGCTGCTTTGATTCGGACGTTGAAGAGAATGAGTTGCATCTAAAATGACAGGATGACCAAAGGACTGCATTACAGGTATTCCTCGAAAATCAACAATGAGATCCTGATAACCGAATGTTGTTCCTCTATCAGTTAACATTACTTTATTATTTCCCATCTCGGTTATCTTATTAGCAGCAAACTGCATAGAATCGGGCGCAAGAAATTGTCCCTTTTTTATATTGACAATTTTGCCCGTCTTGGCAGCTGCAACCAATAAATCTGTCTGACGACAGAGAAATGCCGGAATTTGAAGTACATCAACATACTCGGCAGCCATCTCTGCTTCACCTGATGCATGAATATCTGTCACTACCGGGACATCGAATGTTTCACGAACCTTACGTAACACTCTTAATGCTTTCTCGTCTCCAATACCTGTAAACGAATCCAAACGGGAACGATTTGCCTTTCTATACGAACCTTTAAAAATATAAGGAATGCAAAGTCTGTCAGTAATATTAACAATACGCTCAGCTATACGGAGTGCCATGTCTTCCCCTTCAATAACACATGGTCCGGCCAACAAGAAGAAATTATCGGAGTGTTTTAAATCTTCAAAAGTAATCATATCAATTAGGAATTATCAAGGTCATAGCCTCTGGTAAAACATTCACTTTAAGAGGAAAATGCTTTTCCTTCAATAATCTGCCATCCAAACTAATAGGAGCATTTTGTGCACGTAATACTTTAACTTCTTTCGTACGATAAGGATGGACTACTTTATGGTTTAAGAAACGTCCTCGAAGCAACATCCAAAGACCGGAAATCAACTGTCCGAACTTAGGCCGATCAACAACAGACACATCAAGTAATCCGTTATATGGCGAAGCACTTGGAGTCTGTCCGTATCCTTGGCAATTCCCTATACATACTGTCATGAATCGCCCACTTATATGTTCTCCATTGACTCTGATATGTGTTCTGTACTGCTTACGCTCAAATCCTAATAGCACCATAGAGTTAATAAACGACAACGTTTGCATTCCCCAAAAGCGTTCGGTCCGGCTGGAGTATTGTACAATTTTAGCTCCTAAACCTATATAAATAGCATTTACAAAATAACGTGAAACATGTAATTGTCCATTAAAGAAATTACAAATACCCACGTCAATCTTACGAGTACGATGGTTAATGATACAGTCGATAGCATGCTTATAATCATCCTCGTCCAGTCCCCAGAATCCGGCAAAGTCGTTACCTGTTCCATTGGGTATAATTCCAAAAGCAATAGATGCTTTATCTGGTACATTTGAAGTCAAAATACCGTTTATGGCATCATTAATAGCTCCATCGCCACCCACAACAACAATAGTCTTATAACCGTTATCGGCCAAAATACGGGCTAATCGTTCAATAGAGCCATAACCTTCCGACTGTACATAATCGAACATTACATTCTTGCTCTCCATGTACTGACGAATTTTGTTCCAGCGTTTCTGTTTCTTTCTGGTACCTGCTTTTGGGTTATAAATTATTCCCCATCTGTTCAGATCTACTGCCATATACCTTAATTCTTTTTATATAAATTTAAAATCTCATCCACTTTCTCCTCCAACGAAAGGGTTCCATCAATCCAATGAATGGTAAAGCCTCTTCGTTCCATTCCACGGAACCACGTCATTTGACGCTTGGCAAACTGATGAATAGCTATCTCCAGCAATCTGAACATCTCCTCGTATGTAAGTTTTCCTATTACATACTCGGTGAGGAATTTATATTCCAAACCGTAATAGATCAAATCTGCAGCAGAAATACCCTCTTTCAACAAGTCTCTCACCTCGTCCACCATACCACTTTCCAATCTTTGCCTCAATCGTTTGGATATCTTCTCTCTTCGAAGATTTCTGTCGACATTTATACCGATAATCAAACTGTTCAGCTGAGGAAAATCTCTGCGTTCAGTTGGTTGTCGAAGATAATATTCCTCTATTTCTATTGCCCGAATAGCCCGCTGAACTGTATCCACATCAGTCGTATTATGCAATTTTTTATAGGTAGTCAATTGTTTTGTCAACTCTTCTAAGGAAACATCAGCCAACCTTGATCGAAGCTCAGGGTTAGCCGGAACATCAAACAATTTATATCCTTTCAAAACTGATTCCAAATATAAACCGGTTCCTCCACATAATACCGGAACTTTATGCTTAGCTATAATTTCATTATATGCTTTCAAAAAATCACGTTGATACTCAAATAAGCTATATCTGTATCCCGGCTCCACTATGTCTATAAGATGATAAGGAATAGGTGTGCCATTCACCATATAATCTTCCAAGTCCTTTCCTGTTCCCAAATTCATTCTCCTGTATACCTGACGACTATCACCACTGATAATTTCCGTATTCAGACGATAAGCCAATGCAGCTGCTATGGGAGTTTTTCCCGAAGCTGTAGGACCTAAAATCGTTATCAAATCATAGTTTCCCATTCTTTTTAGTCATCAAATTACACAAAGGTAATGAATTTATTTTTATTCCTCACAAACACTCATAAAAAAGCCGCCTACAAAAAGTAGACGGCTTTTTTTTAGATATAATAATCAGATTAATGCTTGCTGTTATAAGCATTCATAACCTTGATTAAATCGATTACTTTATGAGAATAACCAAACTCATTATCGTACCAAGAAACAATCTTAACGAAGTTGTCTGTCAAGTGAACACCTGCAGTAGCGTCGTAAATTGATGTACGTGGATCATCCAAGAAATCAGAAGAAACAACAGCGTCTTCTGTATAACCTAAAATGCCTTTCAAATTAGTTTCAGAAGCTTTCTTCATAGCAACATCAATCTCAGCCTGAGTAGCCGGCTTCTTCAAGTTAACTGTCAAGTCAACAACAGAAACATCCAACGTCGGAACACGCATTGAAATACCTGTCAATTTACCGTTCAGTTCAGGAATAACCTTACCAACAGCCTTAGCAGCACCTGTTGTTGAAGGGATAATATTGCCGGAAGCGGCACGACCACCTCTCCAGTCTTTACCACCCTTAGAAGGACCATCCACTGTTAACTGAGTTGCTGTTGTTGAATGAACGGTAGTCATCAAACCTGTTTCAATACCGAAATTATCATTCAATACTTTAGCGATAGGAGCCAAACAGTTTGTTGTACAAGAAGCATTAGAAACAATCTTCTGACCTTCATATTTATCTGTGTTAACGCCACATACAAACATATCAGCCTGACGACCATCCTCACCCTTCTTTGAAGGAGCTGACAATACAACATACTTAGCACCGGCTTTCAAATGTTTCTCCGCACGATCCATTGTCAAATAGAAACCTGTTGATTCAACGATATACTCAGCACCAACTTCGCCCCATTTAATGTTCTCAGCATCCTTCTCAGCGAAGATACGGATATCTTTACCATTAACAACTAATGTATGCTCATCTTTAACAGATACTGTGCCTTTGAACTTTCCGTGCATTGTATCATACTTCAGCAAATATGCCAAGTAATCAACTGACAGAAGGTCATTGATAGCTACAACTTCAACATCGTTCTTGTTAGCCTCTTCAAGAGTTGAACGGAATACAAAACGGCCGATACGACCGAAACCGTTAATACCAATTTTAATCATTTTATTTGTAATTTATAAATGGTTTAAAAATAATCCGCGCTTAAAATATCACTGTCAAAGTTTTTTTCTCTTTGACGGTGCAAAGTTATAAAAATCTTTCTATATTTGCACAGGGATTAATTATTAAATTTTATAAAATTAAGTTCTTTTATTTATGGGAAAATTTCTTTCTGAGTTCAAAAACTTTGCTATGCGTGGCAATGTTATGGACATGGCTGTCGGTGTGATCATTGGCGGTGCATTTGGTAAAATCGTAAGTTCTTTGGTGGGTGATATCATTATGCCTATCATTGGTGTTATTACGGGTGGTGTCGATTTCTCAAACCTTTCCGCGAAAATTAGCGATGCTACCGTAAACTATGGTATGTTCATCCAGAACATTATAGACTTCCTTATCATCGCGTGGTGTATCTTCATTATGGTAAAGGCTGTAAACAAGCTCTCAAAGAAGAAAAAAGAAGAACCTGCTGCCCCTCCTGCTCCTACTAAAGAAGAAATCCTGTTGACAGAAATCCGCGATTTGCTGAAAAATAAATAAGATTTGAATTAATAAAAACAAATTGAGTGCATAATCAATATAATATTTGGCTATGCACTCTTTTTTCTTTATATTCGCACCCTAATTCGAAATAATCTTTTCCGTATGCAACAAAAAATCGTTATTCTCGACTTCGGTTCACAAACCACACAACTTATTGGTCGCCGTGTACGTGAACTTGATACATTTTGTGAGATTTTCCCTTACAACAAGTTTCCAAAAGATGACTCAGATATTATTGGCGTCATTCTCAGCGGATCCCCGTATTCTGTACACGACCCGAAAGGCTTCAAGGTTGACCTCAGTCAGTTCATCGGTCGTATACCGGTACTCGGCATTTGCTATGGTGCCCAGTTCATCGCTCATACACTGGGGGGAAAAGTAGAGAAAACAGCAGCTCACGAATATGGCCGTGCTCTCCTTCAGGAGTTTGACGCAACGGATCCGCTCTTTAAGGGATTCACTCCCAACTCACAAGTTTGGATGAGTCATGGCGATACCATTACGGCTATCCCTTCCGATTGTCATGTCATAGCATCAACTAACGATGTGAAGTTCGCGGCTTACGCAAGCAGCAAACAACCGGTTTGGGCTGTTCAGTTCCATCCCGAAGTGTTCCACACAACTCAAGGTACCCAACTGTTGAAGAACTTTGTGGTTGACATCTGCGGAAGCCGTCAGGAATGGAGCGCGGCATCGTTCATCGACTCTACCGTTGAAGAACTGAAGAAACAATTGGGAAACGACCGGGTCATTCTCGGATTAAGCGGTGGCGTTGACTCTTCTGTTTGCGCTACCTTATTAAATAGAGCCATCGGCAAAAACCTTACCTGTATTTTTGTTGACCATGGAATGCTTCGTAAGAATGAATTCCAAAAAGTAATGAACGAATACTCAGGTTTGGGGCTGAATGTTATTGGGGTCGATGCCGGCGAAAAGTTTTTTAAGGACTTAAAAGGCGTGACAGACCCTGAGCAAAAACGTAAAATCATAGGTCGAAACTTTGTTGAAGTATTCAACACCGAAGCAAAGAAGATTACTGACGCGAAATGGCTTGCGCAGGGAACTATCTACCCCGACCGCATAGAAAGTCTGAACATTACAGGGCAGACTATTAAAAGCCATCATAATGTAGGCGGGCTTCCTAAAGAAATGAAATTACAACTTTGTGAACCGCTGCAATGGCTGTTTAAGGATGAAGTGCGTCGTGTAGGACACGAATTGGACATGCCCGAAAGCTTGATTATGCGTCATCCGTTCCCGGGACCTGGACTGGCTGTCCGCATCTTAGGAGACATCACTCCAGAAAAAGTTGAGATTCTTCAGAATGCCGATGACATCTTCGTGGAAGGTCTACATAACTGGATTTGTGAGGATGGAAAACCTTTATACGATCATGTATGGCAAGCCGGTGCCATTCTCTTATCTACTGTTCGCAGTGTTGGTGTCATGGGTGATGAACGTACATACGAACATCCCGTTGCGCTCCGTGCCGTAACAAGTACGGACGCAATGACAGCCGATTGGGCTCATCTTCCTTATGAATTCCTTGCAAAAGTTTCCAACGAAATCATCAATAAAGTAAAGGGAGTCAATCGAGTATGCTATGATATTTCCTCAAAACCACCTTCGACAATTGAGTGGGAATAAAAACAAAATAGATAACATAATAAAGTGATGCGTATAAAGCGATAAAGTGATGCGTATAAAGCGATAAAGTGATACGCATGAACTGATCAACTCATACGCATGAATCATCCAACTCATACGCATCACTTTGTTGTTTTATACGCATGAACTTGAGAAGTCATGCTCATCATATTCTAAGATGATGCATATAACCATATTACTTTCTAATTATCTCTAACTCAAAAGAAACGGGATAACGCTAAGCATTATCCCGCAAATCAATAATTTATGAATAAAAGAGTAAATCAAATGATTTACTTATACGAATCTTGCAATATGTTTACTATATCAGTGTGCGTGAGTGGCTGACGATCCATCTGTACCAAACCTCCCATTACTTCAAGGGCATTGGCAGCCATCTTATTGAACTCATCCCGAGTAATACCGTAATCGCTCATTTTCAGATTATCTACTTCACAGGCTTTCTGTATGTCTGTCAAAGCGGTAATGAAATCCATCGGTTCTTTTGCGTCAGCTTTCCCTAACATCTTTGCCATACGGATAAAGCGCTCATCGCATACATGTTGCTTAATAATAGTAGTATAAAATGCCTTTGAAATCATAATCAAGCCGGCTCCATGCGGAAGTTCTCCATGAAAAGCACTCAACGCATGCTCAATGCTGTGTTCAGCTGTACACGATGCTGTCATCATAGAATATCCCGATAGCGTATTCGCAAATGCCATGTGAGCACGAGCTTCCATGTTTTTCCCATCCTTATATGCAATAGGAAGATACTCTCCTATAATACGAATTACAGTCTCTTCCACCATGTCGCTGAACAGGTTACTCGGCTTAGAGATATAACCTTCAGTGGAATGGAACAAGGCATCAAAACCTTGGTATGCAGTGAACTTAGGAGGAACGCTGGTCATGAGTTCCGGATCAACAATAGCTATAAGCGGTAAAATACCGGGATGGACAATACCTATCTTCTCGTTGGTTTCGGGATTGGTGATAACGCCACCACAATCAACTTCCGAACCTGTTCCGGCTGTAGTAGTAATAGCAATAATAGGCAACGGAGCATTCTTGGCAAAGATGCGCTTTCCTGTTCCACCAAAAGCATAATCCCATAAATCGCCCGGATTAGTCGCGTTGAGCGCAATAGCCTTTGCGCAGTCCATAACCGAACCTCCTCCAAGCGCTACTACAAAATCACAATTGTTCGCACGAGCTACAGTGGCACCTTCCTCAGCCGTTGCCTTCAACGGGTTAGCCTGTACCTTATCAAACAAGACATAAGAAACTCCGGCTTGTTCCAGTTCCTTTACCGTACGGTCAAGATAGCCGTTCACACGTGTAGACTTTCCATTCGAGATAACCAACAACGCTTTCTTTCCCGGAAGAACTTGGTTATGCAACTCGTTCAACTTCCCTGGACCAAACAATACCTGTGTTGAAACTCCAAAATTATAGCTTAAACCTGTTTGTATCATAATATATGGTTTAGTATTACTACATGCAAATTTAAAATTAAAAAACAATATAAGAAATATTCATACGAATAATTTAATATAAAATTTACGAAAGACGCAAAAAGGTTATACACTTCTCTAAATCATATTTCACATTGTAAATCGTAAAGTAAACTGATTTTTTATTAAATTTGTCGCATTATAAACGAATATGAAATATGGATCATTTACCTGAAAACGACATACCTATGCTTGTCTCTGCCATCAATTTCCTATTGAGAGACGAAATGTTCAACAATTTAGATGAGATTTGCTATCATTATAATGTCGACCGTAAAGAACTTGAAAAGAAATTAGCTGACAACGGTTACCGCTATGATGGAAAACAAAATAGAATTTGGTAAATAAATTATGATAACCAAAGACAGCATAGAAGCTGCGTATTGTTTCTTTCATCAGAAATGGAAAGTATACGAGAAATCTAACAGCAGCACACAGAAAGATGAGATAGAAATAGCCATTAACTCGTATATAATACAAATGAATAAAGATTTGTATGCAAAGATTGCGGAAGGAAACGATAGCTACTTGCTCGATCATACCACTTTCGCGCACGACCTTTCTTCATCGGTCGACCGATTGGAAAGATTATTATCATTATCGTAAATAACTATATATGACTATGTTGGATGAAAAGAAATCACCAAGAGAATTACGTAATGATTTACTTGCTCAGAAGCTCATAAAAAACCTGAACATGCGTCATTACGATGCTTATTACTGCCCTACCGCTAAGGAAGCACTCCGAAAAGCATTGAAAATCATTCCTAAGGGTTGTTCTATCTCATGGGGAGGTTCCATGAGTATCCGTGATATGGGACTGACTGAGGCGCTGAAAAATGGAGACTATCAGGTATTCGACCGTGACGATGTCACTACGCAAGAAGATAAAGCGCGAATTTACCGTAAAGCATTTGAATGTGATTTCTATCTGGCCGGCGTGAACGCTATCAGCGAAGACGGAATCATCGTCAATATTGATAGTAACGGTAACCGTGTGGCTGCCATCACTTTCGGTCCTGAACATGTATTGCTCGTCGTAGGCATGAACAAAGTATGTCAGGATATAGACGCGGCTGTTAAACGCGCTCGATCGACCGCCGCTCCAATTAACATGGCTCGTTTCGACCATAATCAGACTCCGTGTAAAACTGATGGAATCTGTCATAACTGCAAGTCGCCCGACAGTATCTGTAATTATATATCCATCATGCGAATGTCACATCCTGCCAAGCGTCACATCGTTCTGTTGGTCGGAGAAAATTTAGGTTATTAAATAACCGTTAGATTTAAAGAAGAATTATTGGGCAGATAAATATAAAATTGTACTTTTGCGCCCATATTAACATAAATTATTTGATACATGAAGAGGTATATAACACTTCTCGTCGCTATTCTGTTTTGCGGAATGCTCTCTGCGCAGAACTTACAGTTCCATTATGATTTAGGACACAGCTTATTCGATGGATTAAGCAATCGTCCGAGTGTTACAACTACTATTGAGATGTTCAAACCCGACCGCTGGGGAAGCACATTCTTCTTTGTCGATCTGGATTATTATCACGATGGTATAGCCGGTGCCTATTGGGAAGTGGCACGCGAACTGAATGTTTCGAAAAATAAAATGTGGGCTGCTCATGTGGAATATAACGGAGGTATGCAGGGCAATCAAGTAGGAAATTACGCTAACCGATTCCAACACGCCATATTAGTTGGTCCGGCATGGAACTGGCACAGTGCCGACTTCTCGCGTACATTTTCTCTGCAAGCTATGTATAAGTATTATTTCAAGGGACAAAATGCATGGAACAGTCCGTTCAGCGGATTTCAACTTACTGAAGTCTGGGGCATCACCTTCGCTAATAAGGCTTGTACTTTTTCCGGATTCTGTGATTTATGGTACGATCCAAATGTAAACGGAAAATGGATTCTGCTTTCTGAGCCGCAGTTCTGGTATAACATGAACACCCTTCAGGGATGTGAGGATTTTAATCTGAGTATCGGTACCGAGGTAGAAATCAGTAACAACTTTGTATATAATCGGGACAGCAAGAACAACAAGTTCTATGCCATCCCGACACTTGCCATTAAATGGACCTTCTGATTATCCAAAGATAAAATTTAGAATAAACAGAACACTAAGTATTGCTAAGGTAGGATTTACTTTCTTATATTCACCGATGCAAAGTTTCATAATAACATAACTGAGGATTCCCAGGCAAATACCATCGGCAATGCTGTAACAAAGCACCATTGTAATCATGGTAATGAAAGCCGGGAACGCTTCGGATATGTTGGTTAAATCTATCCGTTTCACGGAATCAATCATCAGTACACCAACCAATACCAACGCTCCACTGGTCGCGGCACCCGGAATAAGCAGGAACAACGGCGAAAGGAACAATGATAACAAAAAGAAAATACCAACTGCAAAGGATGTCAAGCCGCTTCGTCCGCCTTCGGCAATACCCGACGCGCTTTCTATATAAGTAGTAATAGTCGATGAACCAAGGATTGCTCCGGCAGTAGTACCGATGGCATCGCTCATCATGGCTTCTTTTACATGTGGAATCGTTCCGTCTTCCTCTACAATACCTGTCTTCTCGGCCAGACCAACCAATGTTCCTACGGTATCAAAAATATTAACTATCAGCAATGAAAAGATGACAATGAACATCTTGAAATTGAAAAAGTTCGTGAAATCGAACTTACAGAAGATGGGGGCTACCGATTGTGGAGCAGATACCGGCAACCAACCTTCCGGAATTTGAGTCACTCCCATTGGAATACCTATGATAGTAGCCATGATAATACCATAAAACAACGCTCCTTTTACCTTGCGAGCCATGAGTATACCGCTTAACAGTATGGCAATTATACCCAAAATGGCTGTCGGAGTGAACTTTCCTAATCCGACAAAGGTATCAGGATTAGCCACTATAATACCGGCATTCTTCAAACCGATGAAAGCAATGAACATTCCGATGCCCGCCGAGATAGCATACCGCAGATTAACAGGAATACTGTTCAATATCAATTCACGTACATTTAAAAACGTGATAAGGATAAATATAATTCCTTCAATGAGCAATGCGGCCAACGATTGTTGCCAAGTGAATCCCATCGCCTGACAAAGAGTGAAGGCAAAAAACGCATTCAATCCCATACTCGGGGCCTGAGCGAACGGCAATTTGGCCATCACTGCCAACAGAATGGTTGCTATAGCCGAAGCGATAGCCGTACTGGTGAACAATGCCGCCTTATCCATTCCTGTAGTACTCAGAATGGCCGGATTTACGGCTAAAATATAACTCATGGTGAGGAAAGTTGTGGCTCCTGCTATAAGCTCGGTCCTCACCTTCATGCTTTTGGGATCATACCCAAACAATTTTTGTAATACCATTTTTGTTTTGATTTATGACATGAAATATTTATTTCTCGAAAAGATGCTTTATGGCGTATATCGGATTATAGAAAAACATCCTCGGTCCTACCCACCGCATCACTTCCCTGATTTGCTCTCTTTGCTTTGGCGCATAACAATGTATCGGGCAGTTCTTACACGATGTCTTCTTCTCTCCGAACGTACAGTGATCTAAACGATTGCAGGCATAATCGGTCAACTGTTTGTATTCCTCCGATATTTCCGACTGTTTCAGCTTATGCTTGGAGTACAACGCTATCATTTCACGAACAGTAGTCTTTTCTCTTTCTATTCTGCCTGACATTCTTATAAATTGTCTATATCCCCCGCGTTCCGTTCCATGATGCTCGCTGCCAGATTATCACCACATTGAACGATAGATACCAATGGATAACGTGTCTTGGCAGCATCATAGTTTTTCATATCCTCTACACTGTTCAGATTCAGTCCGAATGCTCCCATATGCCAACGAATAGCCAACATTTCGTCATCGTTCAGTTCCAAACCACTGTATAGCAACAGAACAACCGACTTTTCTCCATGCCCCATCGGAAAGTTCTTATACGATACCCTATAGCCTTCATAATCTTCCCACTCGCCCAGCACATTCTTACGCCTCTTGGTAGAACGGATATACACATCTTCTTTACATACATCGTGCAACAGGCTTGCCAGAATAACGCTTTCTCTTTTCACTTCACCTGCCAGCGTGGGCTCCAGCTTCTGCATGTTCTCATATAGCATAAGCGCGGCCTTACACGTATTCAGCGAGTGAACCAGCAATCCACCTTCTACATTCAGATGATGCCCTGCCGACGCAGGAGCGGTGAAGAACCCGTTCTTCTCCAAGTCTTCTATCACGTAATCCACCCCTTCCCGCTCCGTCGATTTAAGCAGAGTAATGAATTCTTTTTTATTCGCTTCTATATCAATTTTCATCTCTGTTATTGTTTTGTTAAAGCATACAAAGATAATTAAAATCATTATCTCTGCTAATAAAATAAAGACAAAAGTAACACGCCAATACTGATACGTATGAACAGATAAACTGATACGCATGAACGGATAAACTCATACGCATGAACCGAACAACTCATACGCATGAACCGAACAACTCATACGCATGAACCGAACAACTCATACGCATGAACCGAACAACTCATCAGCATCACTTGGCACTCTCATTGGTATGACTTTTCATAACGATAAGCATTTACTCAGCCACTTTCTCCAAGCGTTTCATCATGGCGAACATAAAGAGAGCGGAGATAACGCAAAATACAATAAATACCATCCATACGAACCACAACGGATAACTGCCCCAAAGGAATCCGCCTACGCTGACTAAGATATTTCCAAGCGCGGTGGAAACGAACCAACCTCCCATCATCAAGCCTTTATACTTCGGAGGCGATACTTTTGATACAAAAGAAATGCCCATCGGACTCAACAACAGTTCGGCAAAAGTGATGATGAGGTAGTTTACTATTAACCAGTTGGCCGATACGAAAGTACCATCATCTCCTGCTAATTTTTGTTGATCGGGAGTATTCAGCCCGAAAGACGCAATGAGCATTACGACGTATGCCAAGGAAGCAACAAGCATTCCATAAGCAATCTTTCGAGGCGCGGAAGGTTCTTTATCCTTCTTTGCCAACGCTCCAAATATAGCCAAACTGACCGGTGTGAGCGCTACCACAAAGAAAGCTCCGAATTGCTGAAAAATAGGCGCGCTGATATCTATGACTTGATTCGCCTGTGTATACTTATAAATAAGTACAGCCATGGCAAAAATAATGACATCCGACGCGATATAACGGGCACGCTTTGTCTTGCTTTGAAATAAACTGAACGTAGCGTATACGATGAAAATAATCATGACTAAATTTACCACATCAAACCACATGCTCTGTAAGCCGTAAGAAGTCTTTTGGGTGAATTCGTCGGCAAAATAAGTCAGCGTAAGACCGTTTTGATTATACGACATCCAGAAAAAGATAACAACAGCGAACACAAAACAAAGCGCAAAGATACGCGACTTTGTCTCCTTTAATGACAACTCGGCTGTGTGGCTTGCAGTCTCGGCCGATGACTGTACACTGCCCTCAACATGCCTGAAAGTATAGCGGAATGTATAATAAATAATGATGGAAACTACCATAGAAAGGCAAGCTACCGCAAAAGCGAAGTGATAAGCATCGTTAGAAGAGAAGCCAAGACTGTTCTCTGCCCATTCCTTAATGCGTACTGCCGCCGTAGGAGCAAACAGCGCGCCAATGTTCACAGCCATATAAAAAACGGAGAATCCGGCATCACGCTTGCCGGCGAGCTTAAGATCATCGTACAGATTACCCGCCATAACCTGCACATTCCCCTTATAGAGTCCCGTTCCTACGCCGATAAGCAGCAATGCTGCCAGCATAAAAATCAGGGCAAAGGTGTTTCCACCCAACGGAATAGAAAGAAGCAGATAGCCGAATAACATAACGACAATTCCTAAAGTAACCATCTTTCCATAGCCATACTTGTCGGCTAAAATACCTCCCACAATAGGCGAAAGATAAACAAATGCCAAAAACAGACTGTATATCAATCCGGCTGCTCCGGCAGAGAGTCCGAAGTTCGCTCTAAGAAAAAGGGCAAAGACAGCTATCATGGTATAGTACCCAAACCGCTCACCCGTATTGGATAAAGCCAGTGCAAACAAACCTTTAGGTTGTCCTTCAAACATAGTATTAAATATTAATATGTTTAGAATTTATGATGTAATAAGCATCTTATTATTCACATAGCCCCCCTTTTTGTATTATAAAGGAGGGCTATTTCACACTAATAAACACTATAAAAAGAGATTATTTCGCGACTTTCTCTAATCGCTTCATCATAGCGAACATGAAAGCAGCAGAGAGCGTACAAACAATAATGAATACGAGCCATACTACCCATAATGGAAGTCCGCCCCAAAGGAATCCGCCTACACTGACAAGCATGTTTCCGGCTGCTGTAGCAACAAACCAACCACCCATCATCAAACCTTTATACTTAGGAGGAGCCACTTTAGAAACAAAAGAGATACCCATCGGACTCAGTAACAATTCACCGAAAGTAAGAATAAGATAAGTGCCTATCAACCAGTTGGCAGAAACAAAAGTTCCACCATCACCGGCCACCTTCTGCGCGTCAGGCGTATTTAATCCCATAGAAGCGGCCATCATTACCAAATAAGCTACCGCTGCAACGAGCATACCATAAGCAATCTTTCGTGGTGCGGAAGGTTCTTTTCCTTTCTTGGCAAGTGAACCGAAGATAGCCATGCTGACCGGTGTCAAAGCAACAACATAGAACGGATTGAATTGCTGGAAGATGGGCGCGCTGACATCGACAGATCCGCTAATTCGCTGATATTTATAATACAATACGGCTAACGCGGCCATGATAACCACCACAGAGATGCTTTTGCCCTTAGATGTCTTGCTCTGTACCAGTGAGAATGACGCATAGACAATAAGAATAATCATAACAAGATTGATAACATCGAACGCCATACTCTGAATACCTGTAGAAGTCTTCTGAGTAAATTCGTTAGCAAAGTAAGTCAATGTCAGACCATTCTGATGAAAAGACATCCAAAAGAAAATAACAACTGCAAATACCAGACAGAGTGCCACGATACGAGCCTTTGTGTCGGCCGGAGATAGTTCTTCCTCATGTTTAGCAGCAGCGGCAGATGACTGAACACTTGCTTCGGCACTACGGAAAGTATAACGGAATGCATAATATATAAGAATAGACAACACTAATGAAAGACAGGCCACGGCAAAAGAGAAATGATAGGCATCGTTAGAAGAAAAGCCCAGACTTGTCTCAGCCCATTCTTTAATCTCAACAGCCGCTGTCGGAGCAAACAGCGCGCCAATATTGATGGCCATATAGAATATAGAGAAACCGGAATCGCGCTTATCCTTATAAAGAGGGTCATCATAAAGATTTCCTACCATAACCTGCAGATTGCCCTTAAAAAGTCCTGTACCCATACTGATAAGCAACAAAGCTGCAAGCATACAGGCCAATGCAATGGTATTTCCACCTAAAGGAACAGATAGAAACAGATAACCAAAGAACATTACAATGATTCCAATAGTAACCATCTTTCCATAGCCATACTTATCTGCCAGCATACCGCCAAACAGCGGAGCCAGATAGACCATTGCCAAGAAAATACTGTAAATTAAACCGGCTGTACCGGCAGATAAGCCAAAGTTGGCTCTTAAAAATAGGGCGAAAACAGCAATCATGGTATAATAGCCGAAACGCTCACCCGTGTTGGCCAATGCTAACGCAAAAAGGCCTTTTGGTTGTCCTTCAAACATAACAAATCCGTTTAAATTATTAATATTTCAAAGTTATTCGACAAATTTAGG
This sequence comes from Phocaeicola oris, assembly GCF_021295095.1. Lineage (GTDB taxonomy): Bacteria > Bacteroidota > Bacteroidia > Bacteroidales > Bacteroidaceae > Phocaeicola > Phocaeicola oris. The sequence goes on along the minus strand of NZ_JAJLQX010000001.1, from coordinate 48,611 downwards.
AATTAAAATTAATCGTGCAAAGATTTCTTTCTTTTTATTAGATGAATCTTTTTACTGAAACTATTTGATTTTCGATGTAAAGCATTTATCTTTACACTATTATTTATCAATAATTACAATGAAAAAATTATTTCTCATTACACTTTTTTTACTATCGGCAGGCTTTACCATGGCCGATATTGTGGTCACAAAAGAAATAAAAGGACCTATCAAGTATATGAATGCCGTTAATAACGGACCGGTCCGTTCGGGTACCGACCAAACCATAGACAATTTTGCTGAATATAAAGCTGCTCATATCCCGTTTGCACGAATTCACGACGCGGCCTTCTGTGCAGCCTATGGCGGAGAACACGTGGTAGATATCACAAGTATTTTCCCCGATTTCGCAAAGGATGTAAATGCCCCTGACTCATACGATTTTACTCTGACCGACATTTATCTGAAAAATATTCAAGATGCCGGAACAAATGTCTTCTATCGCTTAGGACAGAAGATAGAGCATGCAAAGAAGAAATATGGCATATATCCTCCAAAGGATTATAAAAAATGGGCTCAGATATGTGAGCATATCATCCGTCATTATACCGAAGGATGGAATAACGGATACCATTGGAACATCCCATACTGGGAGATTTGGAATGAGCCTGATTTGGATGAAGATGGTGACCGATGGAAAACTGATCCACGCACTTGGGGAGGCACCGCAGAGCAGTTCTTTGAATTCTACAAAACCGTAGCGCAATATCTGAAAAGTTGTTTCCCGAACCAGAAGATAGGAGGACCGGCTCTCTGTTGTAATGATGACTGGGGTGACCGATTCCTTGCTTACATGCACAATCACAATGTAAAAATGGATTTCTTCAGTTGGCACATTTATGCACAAAGTCCGCTGGATATAGCTAACAAAGCCGACCGCATCAGAACCATGATGAAAATACATGGATACGGCGATATAGAATCTATTCTGAACGAATGGAACTATGTGAAGGGTTGGACAAAAGATTATCCGTATAGTATACAGACTATAAACAATCAGAAAGGCGCAGCGTTTACCCTATCGACAATGATTGTCTGTCAGGACAAACCTGTAGACATGTTAATGTATTATGATGCTCGCGTCGATATATTTTTTAACGGGCTGTTTGATTCCTACACACTGAAGCCAAGAGCCTGCTACTATGGTTTCTACGCATGGAACAAACTGATACAGCTTGGCCAACAGCTGAAAGTGAATGTGGATGAAAAAGATGTCTATGTCACTGCTGCTCAAGGCAAAGACGGAAAAATAGGAATCCTCATCAGCCGTTACAGCAACGATGATAACACCAGCAGTGTTGAGAAGTATAAAGTCAGCATTGCCAATGAAAGCATCCAATCGGCTATCGGACATTTGACCGACACATCTCACTTATATACAGAGGTTCCCGTAAATGTGGAGAATGGAGAGATTGAAGTACTTTTGGAACCGAATGCCTTTATTTTTATAGAGATATAATATTAAAACAATACACAAGTCTGAGCTCCTGTCGCCTTAATCAAATCGGCAGGAGCTATTTTTAACTGCAATCCTCTCATTCCTGCACTGACATAGATATGCTCAAACTGCAGACACGTTTCATGAATGTATGTTGGGAAGTGTTTCTTCATTCCTATGGGCGAACATCCCCCACGGATATATCCGGTAAGCGGAAGAAGCTCTTTTAAATGAATCAGGTCACACTTCTTATTTCCCGAAACTTTTGCCGCAAGCTTCAAATTTATTTCATGCTCTCCCGGAATGACACAGATGAAATGCCCTGTCTTATCGCCTTCAAGAACCAAAGTTTTATATACCTGATCAATATTTTCACCCAGACTGTCGGCTACATGCTGAGCACTTAAATCGGTCTCGTCCACACTATAAGGAACCAGTTCATAAGAAATTTTCTGCCGGTCTAACAAACGAGCTGCATTTGTTTTTGTAACTTTCATCGCCATATCATTGCACTTTATCCGAAGAATCGTTCCCTTTCTTGTAAAGGTCAAGTTCCTCTTTTAAATATTTAGGAGTATATCCTTTCTCACTTTTCGCTACTTGCTCGGGAGTGGAGGCAGAGAGTACCTGACCACCGTTTCTACCGCCATCAGGCCCCATATCTATAATATAATCGGCCTGCTTGATAACGTCCAGATTATGCTCAATGACAATCACCGTATTACCCTTATCTACCAATCGATTCAATACATTCATCAAAACACGAATATCCTCAAAGTGCAAACCGGTAGTCGGCTCATCTAAAATATAAACAGTCTTGCCGGTATCACGCTTCGAAAGCTCAGTCGCAAGTTTCACACGCTGACTTTCTCCTCCCGACAAAGTAGTAGATGGCTGCCCCAACTTGATATAACCAAGTCCTACATCCTGCAATACCTTTATTTTATTTAATATAGACGGAATATTTTCAAAGAACTCCACTGCTCTATTTATGGTCATATCGAGCACATCGGCAATAGATTTCCCTTTAAATCGAACCTCTAAAGTTTCTCTGTTATAACGTTTTCCATGACAAACTTCACATGGTACAAGCACATCGGGAAGAAAGTTCATCTCAATAGTTTTATATCCGTTTCCACTGCAGGCTTCACAACGTCCTCCTGTTACATTAAAAGAGAAGCGTCCGGGTTTATAGCCGCGAATCTTCGCCTCGGGCAGGCTGACAAACAAATTACGAATATCGGAGAATACGCCGGTATAGGTAGCAGGATTAGAACGTGGAGTTCGTCCTAATGGCGACTGATCTACATTAACTACCTTATCAACATTCTCCATTCCTTCAATGCTGTCGTATGGTAATGGATCTTGTAAAGAGCGATAAAAATGTTGAGAGAGAATTGGCTGGAGCGTTTCATTAACCAGCGTGGACTTGCCACTACCCGATACTCCCGTCACACAAATCAACTTGCCCAATGGGAACTCCACATCCACATTCTTCAGATTATTTCCTCGTGCACCATGCAGAATAATAGATTTCCCATTCCCCTTACGGCGTTTGGCCGGAACGTCTATCTTCTGCTCACCGGTTAGATATTGGGATGTAAGTGTATCTTTTTTCAACATCTCACGCGGAGTTCCTTGGAATACCACCTCACCTCCCAACCTGCCTGCTCTTGGTCCCATGTCAACCACATAATCGGCATTAAGCATCATGTCTTTATCGTGCTCCACAACGATGACGGTATTACCTGCATCACGTAATTTCTTCAACGAATTGATCAGTCGCAAATTATCCCGTTGATGGAGTCCGATACTTGGCTCATCAAGTATATAAAGTACGTTAACCAATTGGGAACCTATCTGCGTAGCCAAGCGGATCCGCTGACTCTCGCCACCCGAAAGGGAAACGGAACTTCTATTCAGTGAGAGGTAATCAAGCCCTACATCGAGCAGGAACTGCAGACGGGAACGAATCTCTTTGAGAATCTCTGTGGCAATCAACTTCTGTTTCTCCTCTAAATGTTCATCCACCGCACATATCCATTCGTATAAATCCTTGATATCCATATCAGCCAACTGCTGAATATTCTTATCGTAAATGCGATACGAGAGTGCTTCCTGATTTAATCGTGATCCGTGACAATGCGGACAGACAGCTGTCTTGGAGAACTGTTCTACCCATTTCTGTGCCGTAGCAGATGCCTCTCTATCTTGAAGCATCTGAATATATTTCACCAGTCCCTCATATTCTACAAAATAATCGGATGTAGTATGAATCAAACTGCTTTTTATCTTAATTCGTTCGGTTGAGCCATATAGAATCTCATTGATAACATCTTCCGGAATGGTACCAACAGGGTCTTTTAATGTTAATTCGTTACGCTCGAGCAAGGACGCTATCTGCCAGAAAATCATGGTATTCTTATACTTGCCTAACGGAGCAATGGCCCCTTCGTAAATAGACAAATTAGGGTCGGGAATAACTTTATCCACATCAATCAAATCGACAAATCCCAATCCTTTACAATGCGGACAAGCGCCTTCGGGAGAGTTGAATGAGAAATTGTTCGGAGCCGGCTCCTTATAAGATATACCCGACACCGGATCCATAAGCCGCTTACTATAATGACGCGCCTGATTGATGTCGGCATCAAGAATCGTCAGAAGACCGTCGCCCTGCTTCATAGCCATAGACACACTATCCCTCAACCGCTTATCGTCCTTATCGTTCACTACCATTTTATCAATCACCACTTCTATATCGTGATTCTTATAACGGTCGAGTTTCATTCCATGAACAATCTCTTTAACTTCTCCGTCTACACGGACATACAGATATCCTTTCCTACGGACTTGCTCAAAGAGTTCACGATAATGTCCCTTACGCGAATGAACTAATGGAGCCAATATAAAAATACGTTTACCCACATAATCCTTATGAATCAAATCAAGCACCTGTTCCTCGGTATATTTCACCATCCGCTCACCCGATACGTACGAATAAGCGATACCCGCTCTGGCAAAAAGCAAACGGAAATAATCGTAAATCTCGGTGATGGTACCCACAGTAGAACGAGGATTTTTATTGGTGGTCTTTTGCTCAATAGAAATGACCGGGCTCAATCCTGTAATTTTGTCTATATCAGGACGCTCCATACCACCTAAAAAGTTACGTGCATAAGCCGAAAAGGTTTCTATGTACCTACGTTGTCCCTCTGCAAAAATAGTATCGAAAGCCAATGAAGATTTCCCGCTGCCACTCAGTCCGGTAATGACTGTCAAACTGTTTCGTGGAATCCTTACATCTATATTCTTGAGATTATGTACACGAGCTCCATATACATCTATATATTCAGTTTCCTTACTCATACTCATTTTTTGAACCGACAAAGTTACTCCAATTCTCCTCAAGAAACAAGATTTCTTATATATTTATTAATAAACTTTGTTGTATGTATACTTACGTAAAGAGTTGGTTAACAACATCCGAGTTGATACGCATGAACCGAGCAACTCATGCGGATGAGTTTAGCAAATGATGCGCATGAGTTGGACAACTGATACGCATGAACCGAACAACTCATGCGGATCAGTTTCGGATATCGTACTGATCACTTTATAAGGAGACCATAATCAATGCCTGAGATGCTATGAAGGGCATCGGCATCTGTCTTATAATCGGTAGAACTCATTAATTATAAGATAAAAACAGATTCGTATCGTTTTTTTTGTACTTTTGTAACCAGAAACTAATTATGATTGCCGATGAAATTTTTTAAGACATTATACGTGATGCTTGCTTTGTCGGTTCTACCCATCGCAGCATTCAGCCAGTCACAAGACAAATTCTTTCTACATACTATTACTAAAGGTCAAAGCCTTTATTCCATTGCCAGTATGTATAATGTAACAATCGATGATATCGTACGGTTGAACCCGGGAAGCGATCAGGTAATTAAAGAAGGCAAGACACTGAAAATTCCACAGGTAACAGCAAAGACGAAGCAGACCTTTCACACCATTCAATCGGGAGAAACACTCTATCGTATCTCCGTTAATTATAATGTATCTGCCAATGCTATTTGCCAAGCCAATCCCGGTTTAAGCGAAAAAAATTTCCGTGCCGGTCAGGTGATAGTTATACCGGTATCGAACACCCCTAAAAAGGATGCCGATAACATACGGAAAAGCAATAATAAGACTGATAATCCGATTTCATCAATTGGACAGTCTCAAAACAAGTGGCAAGACATGCACAAAGTAAAAAAGGGAGAGACTATTTTCAGTCTCTGTCGTCAATACCATATCACAGAAGACGAACTGAAAGCCGCTAATCCTGAATTAAAGAACGGGAAACTAAAAAAAGGCTCATATCTGGCTATTCCGTATTCGAGTTCTGTCGCCACGACGAATAAGCAAAGCAATGATCCTACCAACGATGAACTCTTCCGCAACAATAAAACAGAGTTTCATGCATACAACAAGATTAAGGTAGCCGTTATCCTTCCTTTCAAATCCGACCGCCGTATGGTGGAGTACTACGAGGGATTTCTGTTGGCTGCCGACAGTTTGAAAAAGAAAGGTACCTCTCTCGATATTTATACATACGACAGCGGTACATCCTCCACTTCCATCGACCCTATTCTGCGAAAGAGCGAGATGAAAAACATGGATATCATCATCGGTCCGGCTGTTACCGAACAGATAGAACCGTTGTCTCAGTTCGCTCAAACCAATAAAATCCGTACGGTAATTCCGTTCACTTCAAAAGATAATCATGTGTTCAGCAATCCGTACATATACCAAATCAATACGCCACAATCGTATCTGTTCTCGGAGGTTTACGATCATTTTATTCGTAAGTTCAATAACAACGCAAATGTTATCTTCCTTGATACGAATGATTCTTCAAACGACAAATTGGTCTTCATTAACGGACTGAAGTCTGAGCTTCACGACAATCATATTCCATATACAGACTTAAAAGGCGATAATATATTAGAGGCTTCCATGTCCGCGGCAGCCGACACGCTGAAAAATAATATCTTCATTCCGGTATCCGGCTCAAACGTAACGCTTATTAAGCTGCTGCCTCAGTTAGTAGCTCTTACCAAGGAACATCCGGGGTATGAGGTTCATCTTTTTGGTTATCCGGAATGGCAAACTTATACCAGCGATCATATTCATGATTTTTATACGCTCGGCACATATTTTTATTCTTCTTTCTATACAAATAATCTGTTCCCCGAAGCTGTAAGTTATTCCTCTCTTTTCCGTCGTTGGTATGGAAAGGAGATGGCGAACACCTATCCTAAGTATGGCATGTTAGGCTTCGATACCGCCTACTACCTGTTGAGCGGGTTATCACGATTTGGAAATAATCTTGAAGAGTCGTTCAATAAATACACCGTTACCCCTATTCAGACCGGATTCAAATTTGAGCGGGTGAACAATTGGGGAGGCTTCATCAATAAGAAAGTATTTTTTGTTCACTTTGCCAAGAACGGTGAACTGATCAAATCAGACTTCGAGCAATGAAACGATCAATACTTATATTAACTGTTACAGCGCTTCTCTCCGTTCCGGCTTCCGCGCAATTGATTTCCGAGCGTCATAACTTTGCTGTCGGCATCAACGGTGGAATGAATATGGCTTCTGTCAGCTTCAATCCTAAAGTGAAGCAGAATACGCTGAACGGCCCTTCTGTTGGTGTTACGTTGCGCTATATTACCGAGAAATATTTCAGTATGATTTGTGGCGTACAGATGGAAATTAACTACTCTACCCGAGGATGGAACGAAAAGATAGAGGATGGAACAGAAAACTATTACAAACATTCGTTTAAGTATGTGGAAATTCCTTTCATGGCTCATTTAGCTTTCGGAAAAGACTCCACTACCAAGGGATTTCAATTCTTTATCAACGCAGGTCCGCAGTTTGGCTATTACCTTAGCGACAGCGTCGATAAGAGTTCGGATGACACTTGGGATCCATCTTTACGCTCTCCTACCGCACAGTATAACCTCGAAGTAGACAAGAAGTTTGAATATGGTATAGCAGCCGGAGCAGGTATGGAGATGAATACCAAAATAGGACATTTCATCGTTGAGGGACGTTTCTTCTATGGACTGAGCGATATATACCCGAATACAAAGAAAGATTATTTCGACCGATCGGCCAATACTTATATGGGAGTACGGGCTGCCTACCTCTTCGACCTGAAGAGATAAACAGCCCGCACTGTAAATTTCAAAATGCTTATCTTAAATGATCATAAGCTTTCACTAATACTTCATCTTTTCCGATGGCGCGGATAGCCAACCAGTTCAGGATTATACCGATAACAGGCAGACAGATTCCAAATGCCGGACGATAACTTGAATCACCTTTCAGCATGAAAATGAACACGATAAATGTAATATAATAAAATATCAGCAGAATGGTGCTGAATATGGTCAAACGGATTTGCAGCATTCTGCGTTTAAACAAAAAGATGGTCCCGAATGACAATATAGCTACAATGAGTAGAATGACAAACAGTGCCCAAGGTGCATGACTGACTTGATCTTGAGCAATGACCGACAGATTGGTAAACGTAATGATCGAACCGTCGGATCCCATGAAATAACCTACCGGAAGACACATACTAACAATGCTCAATACGGTCACAATAAACAAATAAACAGATTGTATACGTTGAATCATTCTTACAATATTTAAAGTTAATGATGATATCTATAAGGCAAAAAATAAGACCGCTTCAACGAAACGGCCTTAATAGAAGGTCTTAATCAAATTTTTCTTTTTCCTTAGCCGGATTACGATAATAAATCTTACCGTCCTCGAACTCCTGAATAGCTATCAGCGTTGGCTTTGGCAACTTCTCGTAATAGCGGGAGATCTCTATTTGCTCCCTGTTCTCGAATACTTCTTCCAGATTATCGCTATAAGAAGCAAACTCTTGCAATTTTTTTGAGAGTTCTGCTTTCATTTCAACGGCAATTTGGTTCGAACGTTTACCTATAATAGCAACAGTCTCATACACATTGCCGGTCTCTTTCCACAAATCTACCATGTCACGGACAGTGGTATTGGTAGGAGCATTAGTCTTTTTATAATCCATATTTATATTTAATTATGCTTTTATTCTTCGTCATTCAACTTGTCAACGTATTTGCTGGCATCCTTATAAATCGCGTCGACTTCCTTTTTGTATTTGCTCTCAGGAAACTCATTGGTGAAAGCATAATACTCATCAATCGTCTCACGCATACGTTCAGGCTTCTTCTCTAAAACACTCTCCTTCGCCATATCGTACTTAGAACGGAGCACCAAGATAGACAAATCCTCACGTAACTTGGTATAAGGATAATCCCTCAACGCGTTTTGCGCGGTAACAATGCACGCCAAATAGTTATTTCCCGTGGTAGTATAACTGCCGTTACCGGTATACGAACCCAAGTCATAATATAATTTGGCGGCCATATAATCCTTGACAACCAACTTATCTTGCAACTCGAAAATCATTTGTTGAACTTCCGTATGATACTTGCTTTGAGGAAAATATTCCATGAACAATTGTAATTCTTGAATCGCCTTATAAGTACCCGATTGATCCAGACGTGGTTCCGGAGTATCCAGATACAGAGCTTTCCCCGAATGGTAACGAGCCTCTTCAGCATATAAGCCACGAGGATAAGTAGTGTAATAGGTAGTGAAGTAGTGCGAAGCCGTTTGATAATCTGTTTGATTATAATAAGTCATTGCCTCCATATAAAGAGATTCCTCTGCCCTGTCGCTACCTTTCATCACTGTAACCAATCCCTCCAGTAATGTGGCAGCTTTTGAATTCTTGCCCTCACCAAAGTAACTCTTCGCTGCTTCATACTGATAATCGGCGTCAGTACTCTTTAACACCTTATTATATTCTCCACACGATGTAAAAACACCGCAGGCTAATACAAGAGCTATAATGGTATTCCTTCTCATTCTTATCAAATATGGGCACAAATTTACGCCATTCCATCGAATAATACAAAAAGTTAACTGTTTTTTAATGCTAAAATATTTTTGCAAACCTTTTTTTAATTCTAACGGATATTAATAATAGAAAAATAGCCGTACCTTTGTAATCTTAATATACTTGTTTATGAATTTTGAACTTATTTCCGACTACCAGCCTACCGGCGACCAGCCTGAAGCAATAGAACAGCTCACAAAGGGTGTGGAAGAACATAACCCCGCGCAGGTTTTGATTGGTGTAACCGGCTCAGGGAAGACTTTTACCATCGCCAATGTCATCAAGAATGTAAATAAGCCTACGCTCGTTCTGAGCCATAACAAAACATTGGCAGCACAGCTTTACGGAGAGTTCAAGAGTTTCTTCCCGAACAATGCGGTGGAATATTATGTCTCGTATTACGATTACTATCAACCGGAGGCTTATCTGCCCAATTCGGATACTTATATAGAAAAAGATCTTGCCATCAACGATGAGATAGATAAGCTGCGTCTGGCAGCTACCTCTGCCCTGCTCTCAGGACGAAAAGATGTCATTGTCGTATCTTCCGTCTCGTGTATATATGGTATGGGAAATCCGGCGGACTTCTATAATAATGTCATCGAAATAAAAAAGGGAATGAAGCTCGACAGAAATGTATTTCTCCACCGATTGGTGGATAGTCTTTATGTACGAAACGATGTAGACCTAAATCGAGGTAACTTCCGTGTAAAAGGAGATACGGTAGATGTCTTCCTCGCATATAGCGATAACCTGTTAAGAGTGGTATTTTGGGATGATGATATTGACGAAATATCGGAAGTGGAACCGGTATCGGGATTGACACTGACTACTTTCGACGAATATAAAATCTATCCGGCCAATCTGTTCATGACGACAAAAGATTCCCAAATGCAAGCCGTTTATCATATTGAAGACGACTTGAAAAAAGAAGTGGCTGAAATGCAAGATGAGGGTAAGATGTTAGAAGCTAAACGACTACAGGAACGTGTTACCTACGATATGGAAATGATACGCGAATTAGGACACTGCTCCGGCATAGAGAATTACTCGCGTTACTTTGACGGAAGGGCTGCCAGAACACGTCCTTACTGCCTGCTCGATTTCTTCCCTGACGATTATCTCATAGTCATTGACGAAAGTCATGTCAGCGTGCCACAAATTAAGGCTATGTATGGCGGAGATCGTGCACGTAAGGAGAATTTAGTAAAATATGGTTTCAGAATGAAATCTGCTTTCGATAACCGTCCGCTTAAGTTCAATGAGTTTCAGGAACTGGCTAAGCAGATTATTTATGTAAGTGCCACTCCGGCCGATTATGAACTTCAAGAGGCCGAAGGTGTGGTAGTGGAACAGGTTATCCGTCCTACCGGTTTGCTCGATCCGATGATAGAAGTCCGTCCCAGCAAGAATCAGATTGACGACCTGATGGAAGAAATTCTTCAGCGGGCTGAAAAAGATGAACGCGTATTAGTAACCACACTTACCAAACGAATGGCTGAAGAGTTAACCGAATTCTTGCTTGATCATGACGTGCGATGTAATTATATTCATAGTGATGTCGATACATTGGAACGTGTAAAAATTCTAAACGATCTGAAAGCTGGACTCTTTGATGTACTGGTGGGAGTTAATCTGCTGCGTGAGGGACTCGACTTACCGGAAGTATCACTCGTGGCTATTCTCGATGCCGATAAGGAAGGCTTTCTACGTTCTCATCGCTCGCTCACCCAGACTGCAGGTCGTGCAGCACGCAATGTCAACGGAAAAGTCATTATGTATGCCGATAAAATTACCGATAGCATGCAACAGACCATCAGTGAAACCAACCGTCGACGTGAAAAGCAATTGAAGTATAATGAGGAGCATCATATCACTCCTACACAAATTAAAAGCCGTCAGAATCAGGCTTTGCTCTCCGCGGCCGAAGAACATAGTGATAAGAAAAAGCTTATCAACAAACCGAAAGCTTACGTGGAGCCTGAGATCCCTTCGCTGGCTGCCGATCCCGTAGTTCAGTATATGAGCAGACAAATGCTTGAAAAGGCAATCAACGAAACACGAAAACAAATGCAACAAGCAGCTAAGGAACTTGACTTTATGCAAGCAGCTGCTTATCGCGATGAACTGTTGAAACTACAGGACATTCTTATTCAGCGCTGGCCTGAAAAGTGATGACTGTAAGTGACATGGATACCGGGATCGTCTCTGAGTTTATCAGCAATTGAACGTTCATTCACTTGTACTTTATCGGTAACAAGTTCCGGAATATTGTACGCGAACAGCAAATTGTCGTAATACTTCTTAGGATTCTTCTGAGGCAACAGAAATGGTTTATGCGCTTTACCGTTCTTATCTATATAAGTGAAATACGGCTTGGTATACAATCCATCGTCACGCCGACTGCTGAAAGCCAACCACCGGCTATTATGACTCCATGAATGATAACTCTCGGCATCATGACTGTTAGCGTCTGTCATCGGATCTATCTCTCCGGTCTGAAGATTAATCAGACACAAGTCGGCATCTTTATGCCAAATCGACCATTGTCCGTAATGTTGACGGACAACAGCCAGATACTTACCGTCGGGAGATACCCGTGGAAAAAAGACACTCAGAGAATCATGAGCGGCATTGTATATGGTATCTACCTTTTCGCCAAACGTCTCTGTTTTTGAGTCGAAGTCTATTCTGCACAGATTATAATGCAATTCCTTATAACGTTCAGGCATAGGATTAACAGCCGGAGCTGAAACAAAGTACAGGCTTTTCCCATCAGAAGAAAATGTCGGTTGTGTCTCAAAGACCGAATCACTCTTCAACAAATCGCAAGAGAAAATCTGATGAGTCTTGGTATCATAGACCACCACATCCGAAGCGGCATCGAAACCCTCCAGACGATTAGCATGACTCATAAAGAATGTTTGCCCGATAGCGTTCACTGAGAAGGCAACCATATCTTCTGTAGGATGCCAGGACGGATATACCAATGCGGATATGGTTTCAGGAGTTTTGGTATTTAGCTTTTCAATTTTACCATTATCAATCAATATGGTTCCACCATGCCAAGCACGGGAATGGAAAATCATCTTATTGGGATTCTGCGTCTTAAAAGAATGACAATTCTGACAGTTCAATTCGGTCAGCGTATTCTCATAGATAGCCGTTTCTTTAAAAGTAGAAAGATTACGTTGATAAATACCCATCTTATCCCAAGGAGAATAGCCGGGAGGAACCAAACGATAAACTAAGTAAGGATCTATCTCTTCATTTGCCACTTGTATACAAAATGACTGATATGCCTGCCATTGTTCATCTTTCCGCTTACATACGGTAAACTCAACTTCTTTACCTTTCTGCTGCTGAAGCATATCGCGCCACTTACGCTGAGGAATATCGAAAACACCTTCTTTGCCATACACTTGAAACGAGGCAGACCCACCTTTTATAATCAAGCAAGTGGCAGTATCGCCCATATCCATCAATTGGAAGTTCAATGGAGCAATATTCGATGGAACTGTCACCTCCTTATAATCAGGGAAGATAAACGGTTCTTCATTCAATGTCTGAGCCACTTCGATATTACCTTGACAAGCGGTAAGAAAGACACCTGACAATATAAAGTATGCTATCTTTTTCATACACATCAGTTAAACATAAATTGATACCAAATGGTATTACCAAAACTCTTACGCATGGTTTGAGCAGGATTGAGTCCACGCCTTTCAACCTCATCCAGAAAATTCATAAATTGCGCATAACGTTTTATGATTCCTTCACTAACACCGTATGGACGGCAATAATCAATGTTTCCGTTATTTACCAACAAGAAGGCTTCCTGCAACTGTTCAGGAAAAGGTTTTAATGCCGGAGTGTCATGAAATTTCTCCACTACACGATTGATATAATCCTGATCACGATAAAGAAAGAGATATGCTATCAGATAATCACGGGCATTCATATCCTCCGGATTAGTTTCCAATGTCTTTATCAGACATTCAAAAGTATCAGAAGTCATGGTATCATCGTCAGGAAGATCTCGGCGCATCAACCCTAAATCGGGATCTGCCTCTACCGCCTTGTCATTATAAAGAAACTTACGCATATTTTTTGCCCAATCACTGTAACGCCAAGTCTTTTCCAACAAAGTGATATATTTCTCTGCCACCGGATAGGCACCCTTTATCAGGTTAGTTTTTACCAACATCTTCAACATGGTTGGCTGACCGTACATGGTACAGACAAAAGTATCATGAGCATGGTTCTGAGCTGCTCCCATATCTCCCATCTGATAAGTTATAAAACTAAAGACAAAAGATAATGGCACATTGGTATCATCAATCTCACGGGCAACCATAATATTTTGAACATCCCGTTGCGGATAACGGAAGAAATGAGACAGAAGCAGGTGTTTCTTTGACAATGCCAAGTTCACATAGTTCATCACCAAATAGTTTTGAGAGTAAGCGTTTCGATTGTTGAGAATCGCGTCCCAATTCTCCGTAATGGCATCATGTTGCAACTCTAACAAAATATCGGTATTCTTACGGTCTTTTTCACTTAAAGCATAAACGCCTGTCCCTACACACAAAAATAAAACAACACTTAAAGCCAACCGCATACCCAACTTGGATATTTGTAATTTAGAAGTGGCAAAGAACAAAAAGGGAAGAATAAGCAAAAGAACCCAAGACAACTTAAATGTCTTTGGAACGGAAAGCAACATATTGTAATATAAATCCTGACTGAAAGCGGTACGGGTAGATGGCAACCAACACCAACGGACGGCATAAACAGTAATTAATGCTACAACCAATAACGGGAGAATATGATAATACCATTTTTCCTTATGAGCAAGCAAGGCATGAATCAAGATGAATGTTCCCAATAACAAACAAACCGGTCCGCTCAAATAAAACAACAGAACGGAAAGTAGAGTTCCTATGACCATTCGGGCATATAAGGAGAATTTATCGGCTAACCAAGCGTAAACTGCTATAAAAACGCAAAGCAATACATAACTGATGAAACCTTGATAAAGGTAATAGGCGTCATTCAAATTACTCAACTCAAATGCTACCGGAATGGCACATAAAGGGAAAAGATAAAAGGAATGACAGAATCGATTACAACCATACCATAAAGTCATGACTGCAATCATGGCCAATAAAACGGTTATGCAGGCGCCTGTTTCCGGTATAAAGAAAAACTGACTAAGGAAATGCGCAAAAAACAAAGAGAATCCTGCCACACCATGATACCGCTGACAGAGTATATCGAAATCCCAAGCCATTACCTGCTGTTGCTCACGATGATAAAAGACATACTCCTGAACACTTTGCAACTGAGTATAAAAAAGAACTATCAGTAACAAAGCAAACAGGTATGGACAGTATCGTTCTAACTTTTGCATAGCATTCGTTTTTATAATACATAATTTACTCATTTTTCCTGAAAAAAGCAAGGTGAGAACAAACTTTATTCCTGAATATATAAAAAGGAATGTGCACCAAAAATGATGCACATTCCCCTATTGGAATAACTTGATTTCAGGATATTAATATCCCCAAGCCTGACTCAAATTAGAGTTAGTAGCAATCTGATCGGCAGGAACAGGCCATACATAAGTGTGACCATCCATGTTCGACTGTTTGTAAGGAGACGCGGACACGTTTACCGGAACGCCTTCGTAACGGTCGATAGTAGGCTCATTCATAATAGCGTAACGAATCATGTCCTGACGACGGGTACCTTCCCAAGCCAACTCTTTCTGACGCTCATCACCGATAACTTGCAAGCTGACTTCGGTCAATGCCGGTAAACCAACACGGGCACGAGTATCATTAACCTCTTGCAAAGCCTCGCCGGTCTTACCCAAACGATATTCTGCTTCTGCACGCATCAATTTAGCATCTGCGAAACGGAAGACTACCAAATCGTTACCCGGATAAGAAGCATCGGAAGTAGTAAAGTCGAACGCATATTTTCTGAAACGAGCGCCCGCGCTCTTAACTACATGCTGGAAGAATTCGTCATCAGTAAAGCTGCTGTAAAGCGCAGGCTTCTTAGCTTTGATGGCAGCTTCTGAATTTGACATATCGACACACGACCACAACGGCATGTATTCCAATGCCAACTCGGTGTCGAGAACCCCCGGTTTGTTATTGAAACCATCGGTTACTCTTACTCCTGTTTCGTTAACATAGTCACGATCGATGTAGAAATTGTATTCGAAACGTGGGTCGCAAGTTGATAAATCCTGCCTGTCCTCGGTGTAGCCGTAAAGCTCAACCAAGTGCTTGGTTGCACAAGGACCGTTCCATGAAGAGAAACCCTTATAAGTAGGGTGACCTGCATGGTTATAATGCCATGAACGACGATGATGATCCCAACTGCGCTTATAAGTTACGGCATCGTTAGGAATAGTCCAAATGTTCTCCACAGAGTTCTCGTTAGTAACAGCAAAGTTCTCAGTGTATGAAGGAGACAATTTATAACCGTAATCTTTCTCCAATTTATTAACACAGTAGATAGTTGCCTCCAATGAGTTCATGGTCTGACCATCAATAGTCATAGTGACAGCCTTCATCAGATTTGTGATGTTCTGTCCCTGAGCTTCGTCAATCTGCTCCCTACCTGTCATATCAGAACCTAAATAATCTTTCGACCAATTAGCCTGAGTTACATCCAACTGATAAATAGAAGCATTCAAAGCCAACTTAGCCAATACCATGTAAGCTACAGGCTGAGTCATACGACCAAAGTAAGTACCCGACTTCTGTGACTGATCCGGAGCCAAGTGAGATACACACTCTGTCAGTTCCTTTACAGCGAAATCAAAAATATCTTTACGAGGACTTGACTTGGTGTCGGCAACACTCTGCTCAGCAGAAGTTACCAACGGACAGTTACCGTAAACGTCGCACAAATTATAATACAACATGGCACGGTAAGCACGCAACTCATAAATATAGTTCTTCGCGGCTTCCATTTCACTATAGCTTTCCAATTTGGCAATAGCGCTGTTAGCCATCGCGATGGTACTATATATGTCCGACCAGTTACCCTGTGAACCATGTGAAGGCACAATGTTGTGAGTAAACTTATTCTGTGGAACGCCACCATCTACCCAGTCTCCTAAACGACCGGGAACAAAATATTCATCTGAAACGAAGTTGGATGCATCAGAGCCGGTAGTCTCCTGTGTGTTGCCCATCTTGTTGTAAACGGCAGCAACAGTATTCAGGTAAATCAAGGTCTCGCTCTGCATAGCGTCTTTCTCAAAGAAAGCGCTTTTAGGATTCTCATCCAAGCTACAAGATGTCAACATACCGACACCCAAGAGCAATGAACCAAAAATGTATTTATTCATAATCTGTATACTTTTAAGATGTTATTAGAATGTTACGTTCAACTGCAGAGAGAATGTACGCTGCAATGGGTAAACGCGCTTGTCATCAACACCTAAGTTTCCTACAGTACCTTCATTCTGTGACTTCATTCCGGTAATGGAAGTAGAGTTGATGAGCGGAGTCATACCACTGTAACTTGTGAATGTAGCAATGTTATTGCAAGAAAGAGCCAGACGTAAGTTCTGGATGAACTTCGGAAGCGTCTTGAAGTTATAACCTAATGTCAAGTAATCGAAGTGAACATAATCACCTTTCTCCAACCAATAATCTGAGTTGATAATACCATGGATACCCTTGCCGTTACCACCGGTAGGAGCATCAGCCAAAACGTTATAAGCATTGATCATATCCATGTTCATGTAAGTCTCATACGTACCGTTGTAGATCTTATGACCGAACGCACCGTTGAACTGCGCTGTTAAATCCCAGTTCTTATACTTGAAGCCCAAGTTCAATGCACCGGTCCACTTTGGAATAGCTTGACCGGCAATATAGCGGTCGCCACCCTCGGTAGAAGTATCAATCTTACCGTCACCGTTCAAATCTTCCAATACATAACCACCACCTTCATTGAAGCTCTTGAATTTAGGAATAAAGAAAGTACCTACAGGCTGGCCCTCAATCAGATAAGTGGTACCGCGACCATCGGACAAACCGGAAGAACCGTATACTCCGGCAATCTCGATATGAGCGGCAGGTGTCAAGTCTTGTCCTTTATACGTACCTGCCAACTTAGTCAGCTTATTCTTCGCGTAAGCCGCGTTCAAGTTAGCGGTAAATGTAAAGTCCTTAGTCTTAATAATGTCACCGCCAATAGCAAACTCAATACCGTTGTTCTGCATCTCACCGATGTTAGCCAACAGTGTGTTATAAGTAAATGGAGGAACAGGTACATTATAAGTGTACAACATGTTAGATGTGGTAGAACGATAGTAATCGAATGTAGCGTGGAAACGACCGCCTAAGAAACCGGCATCAACACCAACGTCGAAAGTTTTCTTGGTTTCCCACTGCAAATCAGGGTTAGCGTTCTGATAGATAGCGTATGTAGTAGTTTGAGAACCGTTATAAACAGTTGTTCCACTTGGTTTCATCAACTCCAATGAGTTATAAGCATCAATAGCATCCTGATTACCGGTAACACCGTAACCTGCACGAAGTTTCAAGTTGCTGATGACATGATTGTTCTTCAAGAAACTCTCATTGCTCAATACCCAAGCAACAGACGCGGATGGGAACAAACCCCACTTGTGATTTTTACCTAACTTAGAAGAACCATCGGTACGTACGTTGACGGTTGCGATGTAACGGTCGGCGAACATATAGTTCAAACGGCCCATGTAAGACATCAACTTGTTGTTGCTGTTGTTAGAATCAACATCGCCCCAATTAAGTGTAGCGCCCGACTTCATGTTGTTGTAACCGAAATAATTGGTTTCGAAGTTACGAGCAGCTGAGAAGTTATAGAATGAATCGTATGACTGTGCCTCAACCAAGCCCAAAGCATCAATATGGTGCTTACCAAAGTCTTTCGTATAAGACAACTGGATATTACCCATGATATCACCACGGCGAGTGTTGTTTATCTGAGCATAACCGTTAGAACCTTTACCTTGATAAATGTTGTTAGGAACAAACGACTTCGATGCCAAGTTAATAGATGTATATGAACCGAACGCGCTCAAATTTAAGCCTTCAATAATAGTCCAAGTCAATTTGGCGTGAGCGTTCAATACAGTTACATCGAACTTGTTGTCGATTTGCAGA
This sequence comes from Phocaeicola oris, assembly GCF_021295095.1. Lineage (GTDB taxonomy): Bacteria > Bacteroidota > Bacteroidia > Bacteroidales > Bacteroidaceae > Phocaeicola > Phocaeicola oris. Next base: position 29,935 of record NZ_JAJLQX010000001.1, on the reverse strand, counting down.
ATACCTACCGGATTATAAGCGTTTACACCGGCATCGTTCTGAACATAAATACCATTTACAGGCTCTGCCGAATAAGTAGGGATACAAGCGAATACAGAGTTCCATGTACGGGTTGGGTTATACACCATTGAACCGTCCAATTCCGAGCCCATCAAGCCCATCTCGAACTTCAACTTCTTATTGAAAGCAAACTGTGTAGCGTCCATCTTGGCAGTATAGTGTATCATGTCTGAGTTTCTCTTCAACAAACCCTGACGCTGAACAACACCGAGAGAAGCACGCATGTTTCCGTTCTCCGAACCGGTAGAGAATGCTACGTTATGGTTCTGAGTAATAGGATTGTCGCGAGTAACCAAGTCGTACCAATTGCTTCTGGAACCGGCATCAATAGCGCCCGGCTGAGCAACATAGTCTTCCGGAGACAACATGTCAATCTTCTTGTAAGTAGTACCAACACCAAACTGACCGGAATAATCAATGCGTGCGACACCGGCTTTACCCTTGGTAGTGGTAATAACAATTACACCGGCAGCGCCACGTGAACCATACTGAGCAGTCTCTGACGCGTCCTTCAAAATGGTGATGGTCTCGATATCGTTTGGAGACAAAGCCTCCATCATACGCTTGTCACCAAACACACCGTCAACGATAACCAACGGGTCGTTACCACCGGATAAAGAGGATACGCCACGGATAGCAATGTTGGTACCTCCCATCGGGTCACCGCCACCGGCCGAAGTAATGCTGACACCGGCTACCTTGCCTTTCAAAGCTTCGGTAGGGTCGGTAACGATACCTTTATTCATATCTTCTTTCTTTACTCGTTCAACAACACCGGATACCGTACGTTTTGAACCTGTAGCATAACCTACCACCAAGACTTCATCCAATGCTTGTGAATCCTCTTTCATGGTGACATTTATTTGTGTCTTTCCATTAACAGGAATCTCTATGTTGTTGAAGCCAACGTAGGAGAAAACTAACGTAGCGTTATTCGCTACATTCTGAATCGTGTAGTTACCATCAATATCGGTAATTGTACCGTTTGTGGTACCCTTAACGAGAACGTTCGCGCCAATAATAGGTTCGCCCGTCTCATCTTTCACGACACCCTTCACAGTGACCTGCGCCATAGCAGTCACTGCAATTAAGAATGTTGCCAAGACTGACACCAATCTTTTTCCTAAAAGGTTTTTTGTCATAATAGAATTAGGATTAAGTAATACAAATTTAATTAATAATTTAACCATTTCCAAATTTTTGATAATGTTCTACCAATAATTAATATCTATCTGCCAATAGGTATAAATCGCTTGCAAATTTAACCACTTTTTCTACTTCACCAAATCATTTTTACATTTTTTATTTAACCGGACTAAAATAAGTGGTATTTTTAGGCATTGGGATTATCTGTCGAATGCGACATACTCCGGTCGTAAAACTTATAAGAACTTGATAACGAATCTATTTACTTGTCAAAATGCGTTACCGTTACGCCTGATAGGGAAAGAGCCTGCTTTTTCCGGTTTTCAGGGCGGGCTCCCTGTTCGGGAGCGAAACACAACACCCGTTGTCTTTTTTTCGCACTTCCCGGAAAAGCAGGCTCAGGATAGATTAAAACAGCGTTTTATTTTTTTTTAGGTTCCACAGGTTCCACAGGTTCCACTATGCCCTTTTGGAAACCTTCTTCAGGGCTTTTTTGTTCTTTATATACTTGCCTTCTTTTTTTACAATAAACCCTTTTTTGACAAACTTTTTCAATGTTTTGTTACATATATTTTTTGAGAACTGAGCTTCTTTCAGGGCAGCCCAAAATTCACTCCACGTAAATTCTTCCGGCATAGCCAAGAGGATGTAGAATACTTCCTCGTTGCTTTTTGCCGGCTGCGTTACCTTGATGCCGCCGGGCAGCATGGTGAACAGCGCCAAGCTGTGCTTTATGCAGTTCGGCACTATGCCCCGTGCCGTTTTAAAATCGGCATCGTCGCAATAAACATCGGTGAACGTCATTTTAGCTTCCCACTTACGCATGGCCGTGAGGATGGTGCAGAGGCGCATCATTATCAGTCCGTAGTATATGTTCGCCATGTTCGTTATTGTAAGCAAAATTTGATTAAGATGGGTATAAACACAACGGGGCAGGCAGGGTAGGGCACTAATGGTGTGCTCGATAATATCATCCTGTGACTCAATGTTTTCTGAAAAATTTTCATTCTTTTCAGGTTCCGAAAACAGCATAGCGGAACCTGTGGAACCTATGGAACCTACGTGTTCATTAAATTTACCATCAGCAACCTATTGGAAAGTGATGCGCATGAGTTCCGAAACTTATGCGGATGAATCACCCAACTCATACGGATGAGTTCCATGACTCATACGTATAAGCGCACAAATTCTTCTGATGAATACGGAAACTCATCCGTATCACTTCCATCATTCATACGTATCGGATGACGTGTTCCATCGCTTCATATCCCCATTTCTTATTTCTTAAACACAAAGTACACCGCTAAAATAAGACAAACGAAAGCAGCCAAATGATTCCAGCGAATCTCGGTTTTGAAAGCGAGCATGGAGAAGACCGCAAAAACCGTGAGAGTGATTACCTCTTGGATAATCTTCAACTGCATCAGCGTGAAAGGTCCTCCGTTGTCCTAAAAGCCGATACGATTGGCAGGAACCTGAAGACAGTACTCAAGAAAAGCTATCGCCCAACTGAATAGAATGACGCCTATCAAAGGCAAAGAGGCGAACCAGCTGAACTCTTCCTGCATCTTTAAATGACCGTACCAAGCGCATGTCATGAAGATGTTCGAAAAGAGCAATAAAGAAATCGTTTGTATTCCCGATGATAACATTTTCTTCCGCTTTTATAAAACGGGCACAAAAATACGCTAATTCAACTAATTTGAAAAAGAAAATAAAAAAAATAAAATGTGTTTTACTCGGAAAATTCAAAAGAAATGAGTACCTTTGATTTATAATATGATAATATACTTTTATTCTATTTGAAATGAAACAACTGAAATATATCATTTTCTTTCTTGCCTTTCTCTTCAGCCATCAGCTGATAGCTCAGAGTGCCGCTCAAGCCCAAAAGCAGTTCGATGCCGGAGAGTTCAGCTCTGCGCTCACAGTTTACCGATTGCTGGTGAAAAAAAGTCCGTCGAACCCCGCGTACAATTATTATTACGGTGCCTGCTGCTATGAAACAGGCGCATTGGAAGAATCCGTCCCCTATCTGGAGAAAAGTGCCAAACGCAAATATATAGGTGCTTTCCGTTACTTGGGAAAGGCGTATGCCGACTTATATCGCTTTGATGAAGCAGTAGAAAGTTACGAGCGTTATATCTCACTCTTAGAGGATAAAAAGCGCGATACTGCCGAAGCGGAAAAAGAAATGGAAGCACTGCAGAGAGCATCTATCATGTATAAAAGTGTGGAAGATGTGACCGTTATAGACAGCATGGTGGTGAACAAGAACGATTTTCTGAGCCTGTACAAATTAAGCAAAGAATCGGGGACATTAGCGCAAGAAGGAAAATCGATTATCTACCAAACGGAAAAGGGCGACAAGCGAATCATCAGTCAGACGGACGATACAGGCAAGTCGCTGTTGTACACCGAGAATAAACTGATTAACGAGTGGTCTTCCCCCGCTCCCATCACGTCGCTGAACGAGTTGGGCAATGTGAACTATCCGTTCCTGATGGGCGACGGAGTCACCCTGTACTTCGCGTCCGACGAAGAAGGCACATTAGGTGGTTACGATATCTATGTCACCCGTTACAATACGGACGACAATGATTATCTGAAGCCGAACAATCAGGGTATGCCTTTTAATTCCCCTTCGAACGATTATATGCTCGCCATAGACGAGTTAAACGATTTGGGATGGTTCGCTTCCGACCGCTATCAGCCGGAAGATTCGGTCTGCGTCTATATATTCGTTCCGAACACATCGAAGAAAACACTGGATTATGACACCACCAACCCTGCCGTACTGAGGAATGCCGCCACTCTGCGTTCCATCAAAAGGACATGGAAAGACGACGATAAGGTTCACGAGGCAAAACAACGCCTATCCGCTCTGCTGTACGCTAAAGAACAGAAACAGCAGAAAAAAGAAGACTTTGAATTTATAGTTAACGATAACATTACCTACACCTCGCTGAACCAATTCCGTTCGGACGAGGCACGCCATTTATATCAACAAATTATTCAGAAACAGAAAGACTATGCCATACTGTCGAAGGAACTGACCGACAAACGTCAACAGTACGCCGAGGGGAACAAACAAACGTCGGCAAGTATCTTAGATATGGAAAAGCGCGTCAAGCAGCTCCACGACGAGATAGAAGCCCTTACCGGCCAAGTCCGTAACACTGAAATAAAAACAACAGTTAATATCTGAATCATGGATTTACTCATCTTAACATTACTCATCATTGCCGGATTTGTACTGTACATCATCGAGGTGTTCCTTATTCCCGGCTTTGGGCTGACAGGCCTCGCGGCCATCGGTTGCCTGCTCTATGCCAACTATTTTGCCTTTGCCACTTTAGGGCCGACGGCAGGAATCATTACGTTAGTTATCACTATTATCGGTGGTGTGGGAATCACAGTCTGGTTTATGAAATCGAAAACACTGGACAAGATTGCATTGAAGAAATCAATCGATTATGACATCAACCCGCTGAAAGGGCTGAACATCAAGCCCGGCGATCAGGGAAAGGCTGTCACACGTCTGGCGTTGATAGGCAATGCCGAGATAGAGGGGCACATTATAGAAGTCCGCTCGTCCGATGGATTCATTGACGAAAAGACTCCGGTGTGTGTCGACCGTATCACCGACGGAATCGTATATGTTCGTAAAATCTGATTATTAATTTAAAGTTCAATAATATGTTTGATCCTTTTTTACCGTTTATCCTTGCAGGAGGATGTATTATTTTCCTCATCGTGTTCTTCCACTATGTGCCCTTCTTCCTTTGGCTGTCCGCCAAGGTGTCAGGTGTTCACATCTCGTTGGTTCAGTTGTTTCTGATGCGTATCCGAAATGTTCCTCCATACACCATTGTTCCGGCAATGATTGAATCGCATAAAGCCGGATTGAAAACCATCACCCGCGATGAACTGGAGGCACACTATATGGCAGGTGGTCATGTAGAGAAAGTAGTACATGCATTGGTCTCCGCTTCGAAAGCGAATATCGACCTCACGTTCCAGATGGCTACGGGAATCGACCTTGCCGGTCGTGATGTATTTCAGGCCGTACAGATGTCGGTAAACCCTAAAGTGATAGACACACCTCCTGTTACAGCCGTTGCCAAAGATGGTATTCAGATGATTGCCAAGGCTCGTGTAACAGTCCGTGCCAACATACGGCAGTTGGTAGGAGGTGCCGGTGAAGATACCGTCCTTGCCCGTGTAGGCGAAGGCATTGTTTCCTCCATCGGCTCATCTGCTAACCATAAATTGGTTTTAGAGCATCCGGATGCTATCTCCAAGCTCGTGCTTTCGAAAGGATTGGATGCCGGTACCGCTTTCGAGATTCTGTCTATTGACATCGCCGACATAGATATAGGTAAGAACATTGGAGCTACCCTTCAGATGGATCAGGCAAATGCCGATAAAAATATCGCTCAGGCTAAAGCAGAAGAGCGTCGTGCCATGGCTGTCGCTCAGGAACAGGAGATGAAAGCAAAGGCTCAAGAAGCTCGTGCTAACGTTATCCAAGCCGAGGCAGAGATTCCTAAGGCCATAGCCGAAGCTTTCCGTTCGGGGAATTTAGGTATCATGGATTACTATCGCATTAAGAATATTGATGCTGACACTAATATGCGTCAGAGTATTGCAAAGCCGGATAGCAGCGCAACTACTTCACCATTAAAATAAAATAATTATGAGAGAGAAAAAATATTTTGCACCGTCCGAACTGATTATCAATGAAGACGGTTCGGTGTTCCATTTACATGTAAAACCCGAGCAGTTGGCTGATAAAGTCATTCTCTGCGGAGATCCGGGACGGGTAACCATTGTAGCTTCCAACTTCGATGAAATAGAATGTGAAGTGAACAGTCGTGAGTTCCATACCGTTACGGGAACATATAAAGGAAAAAGAATTACAGCGTTATCCACCGGAATAGGTTGTGATAACATAGATATCGTGATGAACGAATTAGACGCATTAGCTAACATTGATTTCAAGACCCGTACTGCAAAAGACCGTCTCCGCTCACTGGAACTGGTCAGGATAGGTACTTGCGGAGGTCTTCAACCCAATACACCCGTAGGTACGTACATTGCCAGCGACAAGTCGATTGGTCTGGACGGACTGCTCAACTTCTATGCCGGTCGGAATGAAGTCTGTGATTTGAAATTCGAGCAAGCATTCGTAGAATTCATGGGATGGGAAGGAAATGTGTGTCAGGCTCATCCTTACGTTATTGACGCGAACAAGGAGCTGCTGAATCGTATTGCCAACGAAAATATGGTACACGGAGTGACTATTGCCGCTAACGGATTCTTCGGACCTCAGGGACGTGAATTGCGTATTCCTCTGGCCGATCCGGAACAAAACAAGAAGATAGAAAACTTTGAGTATGAAGGATACCGTATCACCAACTTTGAGATGGAGAGTTCAGCCTTGGCAGGATTAGCCAAATTGATGGGACACAAGGCAATGACCTGTTGCATGGTGATAGCCAACCGTCTGGCAAAAGAAGCCAATACAGGCTATAAGAACTCCATAGAAGGGCTGATAAAGTTGGTACTCGACAGAATTTGATATGACAAAAGAAGAACAATACATACAGTTTGTAGACGATTATAAACGGCTCATATCAGGAGAGACGGAAGAAGTTAGCGCTATGGCTAATACATCAGCTGCCATACACGATGAATTCCATTTCTTCTGGGTTGGGTTTTACATAGTGAAAGCCGATAAACTTATTCTCGGTCCGTTCCAAGGTCCGGTTGCTTGCTCTACTATCCGATTCGGAAAGGGAGTATGCGGTACGGCCTGGAAAGAGCAAAAAACACAGGTTGTCCCCGATGTGGAACAGTTCCCCGGACACATTGCCTGCAGTTCTCTGTCACGCTCGGAGATAGTTGTTCCTGTATTCGCAAACAATGAGGTAAAAGCAGTGCTCGACATAGATTCAACACAATTGAACACTTTCGATGCCATCGACCGGAAATACTTAGAACAGGTTGCTTCTATCCTTGCCGACACTATATATAATAAGGAATGAATATTAACCAAGATACTATTTGCGCTATTGCCACCGCTCAAGGCGGAGCAATCGGGATCATTCGGGTCTCCGGTCCGAGAGCTATTGAGATTACTTCATCCGTATTCGCTCCCATCCAAGGTGCTCCATTGAGCGATCGGAGAGCTTACACGCTTACCTTTGGAAAAATATATAATGAAGAAAACGAAGAGATAGATGAAGTATTGGTGTCCCTCTTCAAAGCACCTCATTCCTACACCGGCGAAGATAGCACGGAAATAGCATGTCATGGTTCAAGTTATATTCTGCAACAGGTAATGCAACTGCTTATTCGCAAAGGATGTCGTATGGCTAATCCCGGAGAATACACACAACGGGCTTTCCTTAATGGAAAGATGGACTTAAGTCAGGCAGAAGCAGTGGCAGACTTGGTATCCTCTTCATCAGCGGCCACGCATCGGTTAGCCATCAATCAGATGCGAGGCGGATTCAATAAAGAGCTAAAGAATCTACGAGATCAACTGCTACATATCACTTCGTTAATAGAGCTTGAATTGGACTTCAGCGACCATGAGGAGTTAGAGTTCGCCAATCGTGATGAACTAAAAGCATTAGCATCACACATCGAGGAAACAATAGCTAAACTGACCAATTCATTCAACGTAGGAAATGCTATCAAAAACGGCGTACCGGTTGCCATTATCGGTGAAACGAACGCGGGTAAATCTACCTTACTTAATCTGCTTCTGCATGAAGATAAAGCGATTGTCAGCGATATTCACGGAACTACCCGTGACGTGATAGAAGACACCATTAATGTGCAAGGCATCACTTTCCGATTTATTGATACGGCCGGCATCCGACAAACCGAGGATGAAATAGAGAATTTGGGAATAGAGAGAACTTACCAGCAGATGAAACAAGCGAACATCATTCTGTGGATGGTTGACTCCACTGATTTGTTATCCCGTCTGCACGAGATTAAGAAAGAAGTGATTCCACATATAGGAGAAGCTAAGTTACTGGTTCTTTTCAACAAATCAGATCTGATTAATGAACAGGAACGACAAGCCCTTCTCTCCGACTTTACAGATGTTCCTTCCGACAAGATGTTCATCTCAGCCAAATATGGAAAACAGTTGAATGAGTTAGAGAACAAACTCGTCTGTCTATCCGCTATTCCTGAAGTCACAGAGAACGATTTCATCGTCACCAACGTCCGTCACTACGAAGCGCTTAGCAAAGCCCTATCATCTATCCGTCGTGTCCTGTACGGGCTTAAAACCGGCCTCTCCGGAGACCTTATCAGTGAAGACCTCCGTCAATGCATTTACGAACTCTCCGACATCGTTGGAGATGTCACCACCGATGAAGTACTCGGCAACATCTTCAAAAATTTCTGCATCGGTAAATGAGGTCGCTGAAAATGCAGAAGTTTAATTTTCAGAGTACTGCGTAAATATGGTAGAATCATGAATCGTGACCCACACTCCGGTCCAATAAAAAGTGGAATGAACGTGAGAATCCAATAATCAAAGAAGACAAAAGATGACAATACTTGAAGCAATAGAATCACGTCATAGCGTGAGGAGGTACCTGCACAAACCTCTGGAACAGGACATCATTGACACGTTACAGGCGAAGGTGGACAAATGCAATGCCCGGGGCTGTCTGCACATACAACTGGTCACCAACGAGACGAAAGCTTTCACAGGTATCTTCGCCTACGGCTCTTTCTCAGGCGTGGAGAACTATTTCGTGATGGTAGGGAAAAAAGAGGATGGACTTGACGAGCGTATCGGGTACTATGGCGAACAGCTTGTACTGTTAGCACAGCAGTTGGGACTGAATACTTGCTGGACCGGTCTCTCCTATCGTAAGGTAAAAGGTGCCTACGATTTGGGCCAGGACGAAAAGATCTGCTGCATGATAGCTCTCGGATATGGAGAGAACCAAGGCATGAAGCATAAGATCAAAACCTTTGAACAGGTAAGTAACGCCAGCGATCTCACCCCATCTTGGTTCAAGGATGGAGTGGAAGCAGCCTTGCTTGCTCCTACCGCTGTCAACCAACAGAAGTTCTCGTTCGAGTATCTGGGAAATAAAGGCGGTCATCACCTTGTTAAGGCCGACAAAGGTTTCTCTATGATTGGCTATACTCACATGGACTTGGGCATTGCCAAGCTCCATTTCGAGATTGGTGCCGGAAAGGACAAGTTCGATTGGGTTTAGATAAACACAACAAGTATGAACATCGAAGAGGAAAGACAATATACGCTATCACGGAATGAGCGAATGACGGAAGAGCTGTTCGCCGAAGAATGGATCCTTGGCGAATCGAAGGCAAATGGTTCCTGCTGATGCAGTTGGACGCGCCAAAAGTGGCAGTAAACCTAAGAAAAACAAATGAGGGTATAACTCCTACTGATCACATGAATAAGCAACATTGGAGTGACCTCTATTTGAAGTAATTTGATGATGACTTCGTAAAGAAACAGATACAGACTTCCTATCGCCTCGTGGTGAGTAAATTACCAAAGAAAATAAGAGAATCAGTGAAATAATAGTTAAGCTACATGGACAGAAACAAACAGATTATCCGCACAAGCATTATCGGCATTGTGGCCAATGTGCTGCTGGCTGGATTCAAGGCGGCAGTGGGACTGCTGGCAAGCAGCATCGCTATTGTGATGGACGCAGTGAACAACCTGAGTGACGCGCTCTCGTCGGTCATCACCATTGTGGGCACGAAACTTTCGGAGCGCAATCCCGACCGCAAGCATCCATTCGGCTATGGACGCATCGAGTATTTCAGTGCTATCATCATTGCCATTATCGTACTGATAGCCGGTTTCACCTCGCTCATCGAGTCGGTGAAAAAAATCTTCAATCCCTCGGAGCCGGAATATACCACGGTGACGCTGACGGTCATTATCGTGGCCATCCTCGTGAAACTCATCCTTGGTCGCTACGTTAAAGGCAAGGGCGATCAGTTAAAGAGCGATTCGCTGATTGCCTCTGGAGCTGATGCGTTGTTTGATGCCGTGGTGACACTCTCCACACTCATCTCTGCCGGCATCATGCTGCTGTGGGGTATCAATCTCGACGGCATCTTTGGTACACTCATCTCACTGATCATCATCAAGGCCGGCGTGGAGATGCTTGGTTCGCCAGTCAGCCAATTGCTTGGCGAGAGCATCCCGAAAGATCTTTATCACCAACTGCGTGAGGAAGTGATGCATGACCATCAGGAGGTGAATGGTGTTTATGACATCATCCTGAATTACTACGGTCCCGGCACCATCATTGGCTCAATGAACGTCAGTGTACCCGATACGATGACGGCCCGTGAGATTCACGGACTGACACGCACTATTTCTACAGAAATGGCTGATCGCCATGGTATGATTATTAATGTGGGTATCTACGCCACGCACACAGGAAAGATGGGCGAACTACAGGAAAAAGTGACAGCCACTGCCAAAGCCATTCCTCATGCGCTCTACGTCCATGCCTTCTATGTCTATGAAGAGCAGCACTGCATTACTCTCGATGTCATTCCTGACGATGATGTTCACAATGACGGTGAGTTCCAGCAATTAGTAGCAGATACGCTCCACCAGCAATTCCCTGACTATGAGTTCATGGTGGTCATCGATCATAATTATACTGAATAAGAGGATTGAGCATGAACGATTTCAAACTTATTCCTCTTTGCGAAGAAGCAATGCCTTGCCTCTGTTCAAGGGCATCGACGAATGCAGTTATGAAGAGTTCTGCTATGCCCAGCGCGTAGGAGTTGTGGCACCCTTTTATCTCGCAAAGCTCTTCAAGGATTCCATGCCTAAAGGAAGCAGTATCATCAACATTTCTTCTTCGCGTGACCGCATGAGCCAGCCGCAGACGGAGAGCTATACGGCGGCAAAGGGAGGTATTGTAGCACTGACCCATGCAATGGCCGTGAGCCTCGGTCCGAAAATAAGAGTTAACTCCATTTCCCCCGGATGGATAGACACGGCATACATGGTCTATGAAGGTGCTAATGCTGTTCAGCAGCCTTGCGGACGTGTGGGCAACCCGCAGGACATCGCCCAAATGGTACTCTTTCTCTGTAGTGAGAAAGCCGATTTCATTACGGGCGAGAACATCTGCATAGACGGTGGCATGACCCGGCAGATGATTTATCATGGTGATAACGGTTGGACATTAACCCCCAAACAACTATAAAATGAAAATGATACCACTGAAAAGAAAATCATAAGAAAAGTAAAGATATCCTTATAAACCGCTTAAAATCAAGTATTAAAATATACAAGAATTTTTTCTTTTTCTTGTATTACATTTGGAATATTTGCAGTTTTTTTCGTAAATTTGTCCTCCAGATATCCCCGGAGATTACAATGAAGGTTCAGATTTTTATCTTCAGGGGACAGAATTAGTGTCCCTCGGAGAGACATAAAGTGATTATCTTTTAATTCAAGTAGAACTATAGCAGAAAAAATGACAATTGCTCAAAAGGAACAAGTGAAACTCCACGAGAACGTTCATTTATTGCACCGTAGATACAAATATTCGAATATGGGATTGGAGGACACATGGCGTAATATAATATCGATCAGAACAAATACCAATGGATTGAGCCAAGAGCCATAGCACATTTGATAGATGAGTCAGATTGATATGCAAAGTGGGCTCAGTATCTAAATATTAGATACGGTTATGATATGGCATTTCAATAAATCAAACAATGAATATATGATTAAAATGTATGTGATGCAGACCTGTCCCGACTGTGAGTACGTGGAAAAGCAGGTGGAAGGAAATCCTAACTTTGAAATTATCGATATAGGTAAGCACGTTAGAAACCTAAAGGAGTTTATTAAGCTCCGCGATACCAATCCCGTTTTTGATGAAGCTAAGGCGATGGATGATATAGGCATTCCTTGCTATGTGCTTGAAGATGGCACGGTGACTCTATATTCGAAAGATGTTGGATTGGAACCACGACCTCAGACAAATGGTACTGCCTGTAGTATTGATGGCAAAGGATGCTGATAACTTAAAAATTGCAGAGAAATGAAAGTCATTATCACAGGAACAACAGGATATGTGGGTGAGGGAGTATTGCTCTCATGCCTCGATAATCCGGAGATAACGGAAGTGCTCAGTGTGAGCCGAAGGTCAACAGGCAGGACTCATCCCAAGCTGAAGGAACTTCTGATAAAAGATTTCATGACGCTTTCCAATGGCGATGAGCATCTGCAAGGATATGATGCTGTGTTCTATTGCATGGGCGTGAGTAGCGTAGGTATGAACGAGAAGGATTATTCCGTGCCATGCCATGATATACCTGTACATTTCGCCGGGGTGATAGAGCAGCGGGAGAATACAACATTCATCTATGTTACTGGTGGCGGTGCGGAACTGGACCCTGATAGCAAAACAATGTGGGCTCGTGTAAAGGGCAAGACAGAAATGGAAATCAAGGCAATGGGATTTAAGGACTATTATGGTTTCCGCGTGATGGTGATGAAACCCTACGAAGGTCAGGCTGCAAGTCCCAAAATCATTCGAATGTCCCAAATTATGTATCCCATCATGCGCATCTTCGGTCAAACTAACACCATGGATGAGGTGGCAAAAGCAATGATTGCGTGTGCCAAGGGTAACTGCGACCACTATGCGGTAACAGTTAAGGATGTGACCAATTTAGCAAGAAAATAGAAACTTATGAATATATTGACAGACATATTTGTTGTGCTTGTAGCAATCGAGTTCGTGTATATCTTCTACCTCGAAACGATAGCAACCACATCGAAGAAAACTTCCGAGACTTTTGGTATCAGTCAAAAAGCCTTGGATGGAAGAAACGTAAACGTGCTTTTGAAGAATCAGGGAGTGTATAATCTTCTCATTGCCATGATGCTTTTGATAGCGTTGTTCTTCATGCACTCCAAAGGGACTATAATCCTTCTTCTGAATTATATCATTCTTGTGGCAGCTTACGGAGCCGTCAGCTCTGATCCAAAGATTTTCCCGAAGCAGGGAGGACTGGCACTTATAGCACTTATACTATTGTTGATATTCGGTATCTGATATGGAAATAGAGAATTTCAAACTTATTCCTCTTTGCGAAGAAGATATGAAACAATTCAAACACGACATACAGGAAGCATTTCAGTACGGTGCTGAGGATGTCATGGGCAAAGTAGATGGTGAAATTCTTCCCGAGAAAGACATCAATATGTGCCTTGCCATGAAGGATGCCGCTGCATACGAAGCCATAGTAAATGGAACTATGGTGGGTGGAGCCATTGTGGTAATAGACAAAAATTCGCAGCATAATGAGTTGGGATTCCTTTTTGTGAAGCGTGGCGTACAGAGCCGTGGAGTTCTTCAACAAACTTCATCAAAATCCGCATGATAATTGGGAAGCAGAGCATCCCGCGATGGACGATGAGTTTGAAGGAGCATTCAGATTTGAAAAGGTAATGATATGAGTAAACTGAATATACCCAAGATACGATTTCAGACCCAGCATTTGGTGGGTTCAAAGATGACGAATCCTGCAGAGGTCGTTTCGTGGATGGGAGCCGTGCAAACTCAACAAGCCAAGATGGCGATGATGACCGTGGCAATAAGAATGCAGAAGGGCTCGACAGAAGATGTCGTCGATGCGTTAAATCAAGGCACAATCCTGCGTGCCCATATTCTTCGACCAACATGGCATCTGGTTGCGGCAGAGGACATACAATGGATGTACGAACTCTCACGTGACTATTTACACCGGACATGTATGCAATATCTTATCAGCTACAAGTATCGTTATAATGTGTTGAGGAAGAAAGACGAGTGGAAGACATATTCCAATAATGATATTTTACAACCAGTTCTTCTTGACAAGGGAAAGGTTATTGGTAATTGGAAACAAGAAGAGACTAAAGTCACAAAGACGCTATGGACATAGAAGAAGTAAGAGAATACGCGCTGACCATGCCAAGAGTAACAGAAGATTTACCTTTCGGTCCTGATGTGTTGACATTCAGAATCGGTGAGAAGATATTTATGGCTATAGGCTTGGATTCAGAAGAGCCCAAGATTACGATCAAGTTGGAACCTGACTTTGCCGAAGAACTTCGTGAGCATTACGACGGAGTCAAACCTGCTTTTCACTGGAACAAGAAGCATTGGAGCGACATCTACCTTGACCATATTGATGATGAATTGGTGAAAGAATGGATAAAAAGGTCATACGACCTTGTCTATTCCAAGTTATCCCGAAAGATAAAAGAAACATTATGAGGTACTCAGGTATTATATATTCATATTAGCTTTCGTAACTGTCGTGTCATTTACAAACTGTACCACAAAGAAAATGGAACTTATCCGTAAGACTGAATTGATTGCGCAAGAAGAAAAAATCAGCTTCCAACCAGTGAACAATTATTTCTTCCGCAATGATGCTACCATCCCTGAATCTCCATTGATTACAACTCAGAGGCAGTTTGACAGTCTTTTCTGGGCTGCTGCTTTCATGGGTAAAGACTGTGAACCCTCTAAAGTTGACCTCTCCAAATAAAGTATCATCACCGTTGTAAAACCATCGTCAATGGCATCAATGAACATGAGTGTTTCATAGGTCTATTTTTATTAAAAGTCTTTTTTGGTCAAAATTTATCGTTATATTTGCAATATCAAAGAATGTAACAACGAAAAAACAGATATTTTATATGAGGTATCATTATCCATTCGGTGAAGAGCTTCATCCATTAGTACAACAAGACAGAACACCCAAGAAGGCTTTTATTCTTGGAGTTTATGCAAGCGCAGTACATGCAAAATGGAAGATAGAAAACAAAATCATCTGCCAGGCACTTGCAGTTGCCAGTGAGCCTCGAATTTTCTGGGATGGTAATCAACAAGAAGCTACTGACATTATCCGCAGAATTAATATTCCAAAAGAACTTGGCACATTAGAACCCACAGGAGCCCACTTGAACGGACCATCTGCCAAAACATTAGATGAACATATTCTTTCTCCATTAGGATTTACAAGGTCAGACACATGGCTTTGTGATCTTCTGCCAGAAGCCCGGCTTAATCCAAGCCAAGAAAAAGTAATCAGTGAGAGATATAACCCTCTCATAAAGCAATATGGGCTGAATGAAGTAACAATACCTCTTAGGTCAAAAGAATTTTGTAATGAACAACGTGCCAACGAGATTTCGAGTGAGTTGGAAGAATCTGGGGCAAATTTGTTAGTCTTGCTTGGTGACATACCTATTCAGCAATTTCTAAATAAGGTGACAGAAATCCAATATAGCAGTCTCCAACAATATGTGGATTTATTCGGATATGGTACAAGTACGGAGGTTGTTATTAACAAAAGGAATTTGCAAGTTTTACCTTTAGCCCATCCTCGGCAAATAGGAGCGTTAGGTGCTCATAGTAAAAAATGGCATGAAACCCATTTGGCATGGGAAAGCAAAATTAGATAGATACTGTCCAAGACAAATAAGAAGATTATTCATTTTGAACATATCTTTTTATTTAAATAAAAAATGATCTATCGTATTTGTTCTCTTTTTCAGCCATTTTCTATATCAAATACCCGATAACTACCATCCAAAGTACAAGTAGTAACGGCACAAGTATTTTGAACTTCCAATGTTGTGTCTTGTGCCGGAATACCTTCATACCGATAAATGCGCCCAATGCACCACCAGTAACGGCAAGCAGTATCAATGTGGCTTCAGGGATGCGCCAACGATGATACCGTGCCTTCCACTTATCAATACCGTAAGTGATAAAGGCAATAAGATTGATCATTATAAGATATATAATTGCAAACTGCAGCATAACGTTACAGAGTCATAGCCTCATTAAAATTTCTTTTCCATCCATCTATTCATGCCGTCCGTCAATCTTGCATGCAATAGGTGTATCACTATTAACAATTTCGTATTCAGAATGCCGTTCCAACCAAGCCACGGCATACGAGCATGTTGCGGCAATCTTATTCCCGTCAGCAAGAATCTTGTCAACGGCCATTTTTACCAACTGTCCTGCGATGCCCTGACCACGCAAAGAACCGTCCACAAAGGTGTGGTCTATGGTGGCAACACCATTCTCTGTCGGGAATGTTACTTCCGCAATCACTTTACCACTATCATCTGTCGCATAAATGCGATCATTTTCTGTTATATAATTCATCATCTTTTCTTATATCATTTTTACCATTACTGAACCAAGATATACGGTAATGAAGCCAAAGGTTACGCTTCCACCCATATACAGGGCTGCATAAATTATATTACCACTATGTACTAATCCCAAGCTCTCGTTCATGAATGTGGAGAAAGTGGTGAATCCTCCGCAAATACCCACAGTAAGCAGAAGTCGCATATCGGGACTAAGCACATTGGTGCGCTCAAAAACACCATAAAGCAGACCGATAAGCAGGCATCCCATGACATTTACTACCATTGTCCCCCATGGGAATACGCCCGCGGTATGTATCTGAATATATTTCGACATCAAAAACCGCCCTACTGATCCCATCGCACCACCAAAGGCTACATATATGATACTTTTAAACAATGCTGTCATACTATTCTACATTTTTCATCCTGAAACGTGCAAAACATGAGAGCACCACTCTCTTGTCTACATATCCCATTGTTTCGATAATTATTTCTTTCATCGCTCACGCTTTTTCTATTTAAACATCTTTCTATAAATCATTCTGAAAAATAGGAAAAGCACGGCATTCAGTATCAATACTGATATAATAAGCAACGCTATGTCATCATCAATATGCACCATCGCATCCACAATTCGCACATAAAAGCGAGTGATTACCAGATGTAATAGAATAAAGATGAACGTACATCCTGCCTTTTTCTTCTTCTCGTTACTCATCAGATTTAATTTGAAATGATTGATTTACCCATCTCATATACCCCATTATGTGCCTATGACCTATCTTATTGTTGAGAATTGTCTTCTTCCAATTCCATGGCAATTTCAATTACTAAGCGCGAATTTAGATATTTTTTTTGTTAAAATCACTTTGCGATGTCCTAAAGAATTATTTTTTATCTGGGTTCATTAACCATATCGTAAAGAGAGTGAGAAAAGTGATACGGATGAATCGATCAACTCATACGCATGAACCGACAAACTCATCCGCATGAACCAAGCAACTCATCCGCATCACTTTCCATACTCTCATGCATCAGAACAATAACTATTATAGGTCGGTTTTCCAAAAGTCATATATCCAACTAAAAAGAAGTAATGATGTATTGCGCTCTTTATAAAAAACGAGTCACATACCAGCCCATAAAACTTTGAACACTATCATTCTTTCTACAATTTTTCTTATAATCATTATTCTTAAATTATCTTATTTCTTACATTATTTTCCATTGGAAATTTGTCTATATGTATAGAACAACATATATTTGCGACAATTTTCCGATAGAATATTATTTATAAGAATAAATGAATATAAAATGAAACTGACCACTATACGAAATATGCCGCATATTTAAAGACATGTTTCCAATAACCTACTAAGTAAAATAAATAAAATGGAATCAAGAGTAAAAGAAGCAGTAAATAAAAAGCAGGCGGGATATAATTGCGCACAAGCCATAGCATGTACGTATTGCGACTTCACAGGTATGGATGAGGATACCATCAAGAACGTAACCAATGCCTTTGGTGTAGGCATGGGATGTATGGAAGGGACATGTGGCAGTCTGGTTGGAGCAGGTGTTGTGCTTGGTCTTACTCGTAAAGATAAAATACAGTCAATGAAAGAAATGAAAATTATCATGGACAAATTCAAAGCAAGAAACAGTTCTACCATTTGCAAGGAACTGAAAGGCATTGAAACCAAGAGGGTACTTCGCCCATGCAATAATTGTGTGGCTGATACCGCGGAGTTTTTAGAAAATCAGTTGAATTTATAAATATGACATAATATGCAAAAAAAAGTAATAATGACAGTAATGATGGGGTTGATGCTCTTCAACACCGGTTGCGCGCAAAAGAATAAGAATCTGAATGCGGTGAATAATGAACAAATAAAAAAAGAAAAGAAAATGAATGTAACAGAATTAACATTAGATGCCTTCAAAAATAAGATCATGGATTATGAGGCAAATCCGGAAGAATGGAAATATAAGGGTGAACGTCCTGCCGTTATTGATTTTTATGCTGTATGGTGCGGTCCGTGTAAGGCAACAGCGCCAATAGTAGATTCTTTGGCCAAGGAATATGATGGTAAGGTAGACTTCTACAAGGTAGATGTTGACAAACAACAAGAACTGGCTGCCATGTTCGGCGTCCGTTCCATCCCTTCACTCCTATTCATTCCTTTAGAGGGACAGCCACAGATGCAAGTTGGCGCCATGAATCGCATGAACTTCAACGAAGCAATAAAAACCATCTTGCTTAAATGAACAGAGACTGTCTTTGTCATATCCGAGATATCTATCGCTCGATAGCTGCCTTTGAACATACACTGCAGCAGAATTTCAGCCTCAATATCAATGAGGCTATGCTGCTGTGTATTGTATCCGAACACGAGAATATCTCATCCGGTGAACTCGCTGAGGAGATGGGACTATCCAATTCTAACATGTCAAAAGTCATTGCTTCAATGGAGAAGCAGCGACTCATCGACCGTCATGCATGCAAAGAAGACCTGCGGTGCATGAAATTCAGCATCACAAAGAAGGGTGAACAGCTTCTATCTGAAATCAACTGCGACAACGTGAAGCTGCCTGAATGTATTCAAAAATTAGTTTCAAAAGATAAATAAAGAAGAAGAAAAGAGAATCTGATTATTTAACCATCGGTCGTCGGGATATGATAACCTACCCTTTATCCATCATAAAAAGAGAATCGGGAAGAGCAAACTCTTCCCGATTCTCTTTTATACTGTATCCCTCTCTGCAAGGAAAAGATTAGAAATTATCTATATGAATCTCGAAATAAGCTTGCGGATGGGCACATACCGGACATACTTCAGGAGCTTTCTCACCAACTACAATGTGACCGCAGTTACGACACTCCCAAACCTTCACTTCACTTCTTGCAAATACCTCTTGCATTTCAACATTCTTCAAAAGAGCACGATAACGCTCCTCATGGCGCTTTTCGATAGCCGCAACAAGACGGAACTTCTTAGCCAATGCAGTAAAACCTTCTTCTTCCGCAGTCTTAGCAAAACCATCGTACATATCTGTCCACTCATAATTTTCGCCTGCTGCCGCAGCTTCCAAATTCTGTTTTGTATCGCCAATGCCATTCAGTTCTTTAAACCAAATCTTAGCATGTTCTTTCTCATTATCAGCAGTCTTCAGAAACATCTCCGCGATTTGCTCAAATCCCTCTTTCTTTGCCTTTGACGCAAAATAGGTGTACTTATTACGTGCCTGACTCTCGCCTGCGAAAGCAGCTTCCAGATTCTTCTCGGTCTGGGTACCGGTATACTTTGTAGCCATATTCGATAAATTTTAAAAAAGTTATAGTAGTTATCTGTCGCAAAGATATTGATTATTTACCAAACATCAAGTGTTTTTATAAAAAGATAATGACTGATTTTAGTAAGAATATATTTAAAAACGGTTAAAATTCCATCCTATTTATTCTTCATCTATGATTTACTTTCGCTTTTCAAATAATAATCCATACATTCGCAGACTAATTGAAAATAAGCGACAAAGTTATGACTTATAAAGACCTACAGAAATGACACAGGTTTGGATTAGTGCCTTAGGGTTATGCGGAGCAACCATCATAGGAGCATTCTTAGGCTTTCTTGTCAAGGAACTGCCACATAAATGGAATGACACATTACTCGGATACTGTGCCGGCATCATGCTGGCTGCCTCCACTTTAGGACTGATCGTTCCGGCTTTCGACCTCTGTCCTCCTTCCGGCTGGTGGATGATTGTGGTTGGAGTGATGGTCGGTGCTCTCTTCTTAAATCTTTTAGATTTTGTAACGCCTCATCTGCACCATATCACAGGGTTAGATCCCGAGCAACATGCCAACAACAGCACCATCAACCATATCTTACTCTTTGTTATGGCCATCGCGCTTCACAAGTTGCCTGAAGGAATAGCCGCGGGAGTCAGCATGAGTGATACCTCAGAGCCATCATGGAGTGTATCGTTCGGTATTGCTCTGCAAAATATTCCGGAAGGTATGGTAATCATCGCTCCCCTATTGCTTGCCGGAGTCAGCCAAGCGCGCACTTTAGCCATTTCCTTTGTAATCGGAATGCTTGAAATCATTGGAGTGTGGATCGGGTTTGGTTTGGGCACGGCTTCACAATCTTTCCTTCCTGCCATGCTGGGCTTCGCCGGTGGAGCCATGCTTTATATTATAAGCGATGAAATGATTCCCGAGACTCACGCTCATGGATACCAAAAACAAGCGACCTATGCATTGCTGCTTGGGTTCATGACACTTCTTCTCTTTGAAAAAATTTTTGAATAACAAACCATATCATTATAAAATCATGGAAATTGGAGACAAAATACCTGAGATTCTTGGCATAGACCAAAACGGGAAAGAAATAAAATCAAGCGACTACAAAGGTCGTAAATTGATACTCTACAGCTATCCCAAAGCAAATACCAGCGGCTGTACGGCAGAGGCTTGTTCACTTCAGGCACATAAAGCAGAATTGGCTGCTGCCGATTACGAGATAATTGGCGTGAGCAAAGACAAAGTAGAACAACAAAAGAAGTTCGCGGATACACAAGGCTTGGAGTTTTCACTCATCGCTGACACTGATACAACCTTACTCCAAGCACTTGGAGCATGGGGTGAAAAGGTTTTGTATGGGCGACATTATTTTGGCATATTACGCACTACTTATTTAGTGAACGAAGAAGGTATCATCGAAAAAATATTCACACCGAAAGAAATCAAGACCAAGATTCACGCGGAACAGATCTTAGATTATATCAAGAAATAAACAATACAAGTTAGAAATCATAATATAAAGAGGCTGTCTCATATTCATATTTTGTTTTGAGACAGCCTCTTTATTTATATCAATCCGTCACTTATTTCTCTACTGTATAAGATCCACTCTTATATTCTTTAACTTCTGTCTCACCCGGAAGCGTAACTGACGCAGTGGCACCTTCAGGGACAGTAAAACTCCAAGTCCACTTATCACCATCATACTTCCACTCACTCTTAATCAGACCGGCAGCAGAATTATATTCAGCCTTTATATAACCTAAACGTTTGTCCGGAACAGGACGCATAATAATATGCTTAAATCCGGGAACGGCAGGGTCGGCAGCAATACCGGCAGCAGTCTCCCAAATCCACTGACATACACAACCGTATGCATAGTGATTGAAACTGTTCATACCCGATGGTCCCATGCCTTTATCAATCATGTAACTGTTCCAACGCTCCCAGATAGTAGTAGCGCCGTTATCAACAGAATATAACCAGCTTGGATTCTTGCGCTGGAAAAGCAACTCATAAGATATGTCGGCCATACCATTATCCGTCAATGTCTGCATCAGAATAGATGTTCCCAAGAAACCTGTTTGAAGACAATTGCCATGTTCTTTAAAGTTATCACGCAAATGGGCAATCATATTCTCTTTAGCCTGACCTTCAACCAGATTATTTTTCAAAGCGAACAAAGCAGGAGTCTGCATAGTATTCAAAATCGGAACCTTAAATTCTCCATTTTCATTTAAGAAAGTAGCTTTCAAATACGCTTTCGCGTCATCCTCCATCTTCTGATAAACAGCTGCGTCACGACCGGTAGCTGTTGCCATATCGCGCATCATTCCGGCATCGATAGCCCAATAAGAAGCACTCAGATAGTTCCAGTAATCCACAGCGTCAGCCTTAGGACCACGCTTGCCCGATTTATCAACCTCGAATGCCAAGCCGCCACAGCTCTCCAGAGGCTCATAGCTCAACCAGTCAGCCCATTGATAATTACCGTTCTCTTCAATGTGTGCTTTATGATCATATTTCGTATCATTGACGTATGTCATATACTTATTCATTGCTTCCCAGTTCTCGTCAACAATCTGATTATCACCAAACTGCTTCCAGACAGTCCAAGGAACAATTATCCCTGCGTCAGCCCAACCGACACGCATCATATCGCCACCATATTGAGCAGTAGGAGCAACACCCGGAAATCCGCCCTTCTCACTCTGAGAGTCACGCATGTCACGCATCCATTTATGGAAGAACTTATCGGTATTGGCAAAGAATGTACCTGTTTCGGTAAATACCTGAGTATCGGCTGTCCAGCCCAAACGCTCGTTACGCTGAGGGCAGTCGGTAGTAACTGACAGATAGTTAGAACGCTCACCCCATATCGTATTCGAAATAAGTTGATTGATCAAATCATTACCGGTAGTTATCGTACCTATTTCCAAATCCTTGGCAATAGAAGTCACCGGAACTGATTGAATGGATTTAATACGAACTTCATCGGTAGCTGTTACGGATACGAAACGATATCCGAAGAAGGTACAACGCGGGTAGAATGAAACAAATCCTTCATTATTACCAAATGTATATATCAGCTGCATCCCTTGATCGGGAGTTCTCAGGTTGGTACGGTGACAACTTCCCTCCGGACCATCCATGCCACGACTCTTGGCTCCATTACCATCGTTCAGCAATTCTGCCGGAAGACAAGTAAGGACAGTTCCTTCTTTAGCGTTGAATTCAAATGAAGGTACGGCAGCTGCATTCTGACCAAAATCAACGACAAGTGTCTCGCCCTGTTTAACAACTATTTCTTCTCCATGAGTAAATTCTTTAGAAATAACGACCTTACCAAAAGCATCATCCGTTACGCCCTCTACGTCCTTCCATACATAAGCTTTAACCGGAGCAAGGGCTAAATCCTGACGCAGATAAATCTCCGCTCCGTCCGAAGGAAGAATCTCACCATTGAACTCATTATTCTGCTCAGGTTTACTTAACTTCTCCGGAGTTTCATACCCCGGCTTGATACGAGCGTCGTAAACCTCACCGTCAAAGATAGCCGCATGTAGAACAGGACCGGCTATTCCGGCTTTCCAATCTTCTACATTCGTGCCATAGAGTTTTTTACTGCCATCGGCAAAGGTATATTCCAATACACCACGGAAAGCACATTTCTTTCCAATCATTCCCACATGGTCGCCCGGAGTAACAATCTTATCGGCCCACCATCCCGGAGTGACCTGAACAGCAAACAAGTTCTCATTGTCTGCCTTATTATCAATGGCATCCGTAACATCGTAAGTAAACGAACGTTTCGTCTTAGCATAATGTGTGAATCCCGGTTTCAGAAACTCGTTACCTACTTCTTTACCATTGATATACAACTCATACACACCGAGTCCGGCAGTCATCCACTTTACCGAAGTGACTTTCTTCTCGTTCTTAATAGTTGAAGCAAAAAAACTTGCCCCATCGGCAGCACGACAAACGTTGCCTTTAATGGTATCGGTTACAACCGAGGCATTAACTGCTGAAATCCAAATGGATTGATCCCATGCGGAATTATCCAGCGCACTGGTTCGCATGCCTGCGTAGTCTTTCACTACATTGCCTTGCTTTTCGCATCCTGTCAGAGGAACAAATGCAACAAGCGCTACAATTGCAATACTCTTTAAAATGTTTGCTTTCATCTTTTTGATATGTTTTTCAATTCTTGGTATGTCTTTCGATGAGGTGGTAAAGGTAAATAATATATTTTAAATCCCAATCCAATCTTAACAGAAATCATCCTATATCCTGATAAAAAAAATGATGAGAACGAGACAATCTGACTATCTGCTTTAATGATTATTAACTCATGACCGACACAATTGTTACCGAAAAAAGATTTCCACCCTCTTATCTTTGCACAAAACAAATAATATTATGGCAAAAAAAATTGATTTCAACAGCTCTGTCTATGAGCTGACAAAACAGTATCCGGAATTGATAGAAATCCTATCATCAATTGGATTTACTGAAATCCGCAAGAAGTTTATACGAGAGTCGGTAGGCAAACTGATGACTATACCTAAGGGTGCTAAAATGAAAGGTATCAGTATGGATCTGATTACAGATACACTTATCTCTAACGGATTTGAACTCGACCGGATAGCACTGCTGAAAAGCTACCTCCATCGACTTAGTCAGGGAGAGGATCTGGAGAGCGTACGTGCCGATTTTGTAGACAACTTTAAAAACGTGGAAGCCGCCGAAATTATGCGTGCCGAACAGGAATTGATGGCTGAAGGCGAACCGCTGAAAAATGTACAAAGACTCTGTGATGTCCATTCCGCTCTCTTTCATGGCGCTACAATGGAAGAGAAAATACTCCATGCTGAAAAAGAAGTGGAGGCTTCAATTAAGCGGGAACAGGAGAAAACCATCGCTATGGCTAACACCAATACAGGGAAATGTACCTCTCTTATAGCTATAGAAGGGCATCCGCTACAAACGTTCACACGCGAAAACAAGGCGTTGAAGAAACTCATCGAAAAGGCACGCAAACAATTGGGACGACAGGAAGACCCTACCGATACGCTGAAACGTATCCGACAGGTAGCCATTCATTATGCCAAGAAAGGGGATTTGCTTTATCCGCATTTGAAAGTGAAATACGGCATTACCGGACCATCGGAGGTAATGTGGACCGTAGATGATGAAATCAGGGACGAATTCGCGTCCTTACTGAAAAGCACAGAACAAAACGATGAATGGAAAGAAAGGGTAAGAGCAGTCTTACAACGGTCAAACGAAATGATATATAAAGAGGATAATATACTCTTTCCAATCTGCGCGGCTAACTTTACCGATGAGGAGTGGGAACAAATTTACCGTGACGCGAAAGATTATGCTCCCTGCCTTGGCGTAGAAAGTGTTATGTGGGAGCAGGCAGAAAAAAGACAGATTGTTCTGCCCGATCATCAAGGAGAAGTGGTGATGCCCGGTGGACATCTCACAGTGGAACAACTCACTGCTTTGCTGAATACCATCCCATTAGAAATCAGTTTCGTGGACGATGGAAACATCAACCGTTACTTTAATGAGGGACCGAAAGTGTTCAAACGCCCGGCTATGGCTGTCGACCGCGAAGTATTCACTTGTCACCCGCCAAAGATAGAACCTATGGTACGTACCATCATCAAAGAATTTCGGGAGGGCAAACGCAATCAAGTTCCTATATGGATGGAGAAAAACGGACGAACCATGTTGGTTACCTATACTGCTGTTCGAGATAAGGAAGGACATTATGTGGGTACAGCCGAATTTGTTCAAGATATGGAATTTGCAAAAGAGCACTTTATGCATTCTACCAATAAAAACAAATAACGAAACTCCGGAATTTTTCCAAGTCGAATTGGAAGGATCAGAAATTCTTGGTACTTTTGCGATATAAAGGAAAAAATGATAGATACGCTGACCGTTTTGTCGACTTGCCCCTTGTTCTCCGGATTCGAGCCAAAGGAAATAGAAGATGTATTGCTGAAAATATTTTATCGTATAGTGGAGATTCCCGCTAAAGAGATTTATACGCTGGCCGGTAACCCCTGCAAGTACGCGGACATCATTATAGATGGTGAGATGATAGCCCGTATGGAAGGACTGTCGGGAAAGCAGGTGCAAATAGACCGATTGCAAGAGGGTACGCTTATTGCTCCGGCTTTTATCTTCGCAAAAGACAATGCCATGCCGGTAAATGTGGAAACCTCCCGCCCTACCCGTTTACTCCGCATGGCACCATCTGAACTGAAAAAGCTTATGGACGAAAACGAACGTATACGGATGAACTTTATCCGGCAATTGTCTATTATCAATGTGTTTCTTACTCGGAAAATGCGGATGTTATCGCTTTTCTCCGTACGCGAAAAGGTGGCTTATTTCCTTATTTCGGCAGCTCAGCATCAGGGGAGTCGTACGATAAGAATCGATAAGTCGCGGCAGGAAATAGCCGATATGTTCGGCATTCAGAAATTCTCTCTGCTCCGTTGCCTCTCTGAATTTGAAGAGTCGGGAGCTATTCGCGTTGAAGGTCGCGAAATCACCATACTCAACTCCGATAAATTAAAGTAAAACGCTACGGCCACAGTCATCGAATGGGAATATGGCACCTATCTTCAAAGAAAACGATATGTACGAGTTATCGAATTCATCAGAAGTTTCTGAAAAGTGACGCGGATGAGTTGATCAGTTCATGCGGATGAGTTGATCGATTCATGCGGACGAGTTGATCAGTTCATGCGGATGAGTTGATCAGTTCATGCGGATGACTTTTCTCGATGATATATATCAATTTTTCCATTCTCTTGTTGAGTTGATGATTTTCCCCGTATCTTTAATTGCCGATATTACCAATGTCTCCAAGTCATTTCAGTATCGAAGCGAAAACTCCAATGATAGGCTGCCAAGATTTTTATATATTTTAACATAAAAGAACATATAATGTTCGGGCGGTTTCAACATGCAAATGCACCGCCCGCAAAGTTAAAGAATATTTTCGTAAAAACACTCAAAAGGGGTACGAAAATTTAATTTTTCTCTTGGGCGACGGTTTATTTTGTCAGCAACTTTGGTAACAAACTGATGACTGATATTTTCAAAAGTGGATGATTTGGGGATATATTGCCTGATAAGACCGTTCTGATTTTCAATCGAACCTTTTTGCCATGATGAATACGGATCGGTGAAGTAGACCGTAACACCCAATTTTTTTGTAATGTATTCATGACAGGCAAACTCCAAACCGTTATCAGTCGTTATTGATTTAAGGAAAGCTTTATATGGCATTAGTATTCGAACAACCGTCTTTGCAAGTTCTTTAGCTTCTTTTCCTTTGTTCAACTTTCTCATAAACAACATGCCTGTGCTTTTTTCAGTAAGGGTCAGTATGGCTCCATGGTTCCCTTTGCCTACAATGGTGTCCATCTCGAAATCACCAAAGCGTCTACCATCTGCTTCTTCCGGTCTTTCGCTTATATTTACCCTATTACAAATAATTGATCCACTGCCACTTACTGGACGTGCCCGGTGTTTAAGTTTATGACGACAGTAAAGATACAAAGACCCTCCATTCTTCTTGTCTGTGCGGATGATCTTGTATATAGTCTCATGAGATATTGACATACCCCGTTCCTTTAAAACTGCCGAAATCTGTTCCGGCGACCACTGTTCTTCCACTAATAGCCGCACTGCTTCATCCTTTATCTCTTGAGAAATAGCGCGGTTGCCTGGTCTTCGTATCTTTCTATAATCGGCATTTTTCTGGGCAGTCTCCCAATTATAAGTTCCACGGACTCCGCTGTTGCGATTGATTTCACGAGTAACGGTAGAATGATTAACTCCTATCGAGTCTGCTATCTTTGCCCTGCTCCATCCGTTTTGAATAAAAGTTGAAATTGCGTATCTTTGCTGTGAAGTTAAATGGTTGTACATAAATGTATAATCTGTTACTTAATGAGATAATTGATCTTATTATTTTAATTAAATAATTTTAACACGAGGCTTATAATGCCTATGTTTATGATTTTTTAATACTTACGCTTTGTAGTCTTTTTTATTCAATAGGCTACTGCAAAAAGTCTCTTCCTGTATTATTTATTTGATGTATATCTATCTTTCCATTTCCGTTTCTGGTTTCGACCTCACTTTCGTCCGCTTGTAGTCATCCATCGACTTTTATTCTGCAAAAGTATCGCAGGCAGGGAACACGGCAAACACCGGAATGCTTCCTATTGGCGGAAAACTTTTCATGACCCTCCGAAATCAAAGATTGCGGTTTCCTGAAAACTTTTACCGGCCAATTCTTTGCCTTAGGTTCCCTTAAAGCCTACGATCTTACCTTGCACATAAAAGGTTCGAGATGACGGTTACACCGGAATGATAAAAAAAAGTTCGGGTCGAAGAAACGAAAAACCTATAAAAAGGTTGAGAATCGGGAGGCCCAGAATAAATAACAACTTCATAAAATAATAGATTATGTCAAACAACGAAATGATTTTAGCAGCATTAGGTTTTTCTAATTGGGACAGTCAGTTAGATGAGTTCAAAACCAACTTCGGTTATGATTGGACAGGTGAAGACTTGGACGAAGCGATAGAGGTGGCCGGATACAACACCTCAAATGTGAGAAATTGCCTCATGGAAATACTTTGGCTTAAAGTCGTTTATTACTTTGTTGACACAATGGATTGCAGCCGAGAAATGTTCGACAGCTATATCAACGGATCGCTTGATACCCATTTTTATTACAACGGGACAGAAGTCAAGTCTGAAGAGGAACTTTGGAAACTTGTAAACGCAGCATAAAAACAACTCAAAAATAGGATTTGCAAAATTGTTGAATAGTTTGTACCCTATAAAACAAGATAATGACTGTGTTTCATAAAATGAATATCAAACAAATGAATAAAGAAATTCACTATAAATGCCGGTGTACAGGTCAGAGATTTACATTTAAGGAATGGTGTAACTATTTGAAAGGGAATCCACCAAAGGTTGTGCATACATATAAAGAATTTTGTTTCAATATTGCCGATGTGTGTCTGACACCACATATTAAAATTGATTGGGCTAAAAAAGTCTGTTTCTTTAAGGTTACAACAGCGCAATCAGACAATGGGCGATGGGACTTTGGACTTAGTTATAATTTTTGGACACAAGGCGGTTGCTGTGGTGCAACTTATATTGACACACTAAAAGACGGTTACAATACCGAGAAAGAAGCTGTCTCCGCTGCCTTAAACCGTGTAGAGGAAAATTGTCAACGGGTCATTGACGAAATTCTATTCAGAGACGGTGACCCGAATGATGATGATGCAAACAAACTCGAAACAAGAGGTTCGTCTGCTCTTCCAATACTTAAGGATACGATGAATAAGATTAAGTCTTACAGAAAATTGTTCAACCCCTGCCAATTAGAACTGTTTTAATTTATAAATAACACACTATGCTTAGGTTTCCAAGAATAGAAGTCATCAAGCGAACAATTTATGTTCCGATTTATCGAGAAAGTTACGAAGTGCAGACTATGCGCCCTAACCGACCGATGCAAAGCAAATTTGGCATGAGCAAGACACAAGCCAATGCTTATTCAAAGCGTATGTTGGCTCTTCTGAAAAAGGAAGGATATGATAAAGCCGTATTCAAGTCTGTACTGATTGATTTACGGAAATTTGTTTTATGAAGTTTCCACGCTCCTATATGTCTAATTGTATGGGAGCGTGGTTTTTTCGGTGGGGCTTACCGCCCCACACCCTGATTATGAACCGGCTCCCTTTAAGATTGAAGTCAAAGACATTGTCGAATCCCGTCCGCCGGGGTCGCTTTCACCTTCCGGCACGCCACAGGAAAAAGCTCCCAAAAGCGGAAGGGCAGAGACTTGCAGACACTGCCCACATTGTTGGATATAGAGTACTTACCTTTCTTTCTATATAGCGGCATATCTTTATTGCCGCATTCCTATATTTCCATATTGTCATATAGGTGCATTCTTGTATAGCTGTATATACGTATATATGGCTATACGAACATGCATCTATGCGGATTGCCTTGCAGACCTTATAGTGGTACATCCCTTTTCCGTCTCCTACCATGGCACGGCTTGCAGCCTTCTTCAACCATTGTCTTTGAAACTTCCGCTCTTCCTCCCTGACGGTGGA
>NZ_JAJLQX010000019.1 GCF_021295095.1 Phocaeicola oris | reverse complement strand
AACGCTGTTTTAGGTTGTCCTGAGCCTGCTTTTCCGGAAAGTGCGAAAAAAATCGAACGGGTTTTGTTTTTCGTTCCCGAACAGGGAGCCCGCCCTGAAAACCGGAAAAAGCAGGCTCTTTCCCTATAATATATGATGGTAATGTATTTTGACAAATAAAGGGATTGCGAAGCGAAAAGACTCAATAAAAATGTGCATATCCCTATCATTTTTGTGTGATTAATATTAGCTTTTTTGCGGTGTTTTTAGTATATTTGTAGCATGTTGGAAAAGAAAAATGATAGTCATAAAAAGAATAAAATAACTATGAGAACCGGAAGTTTATTTATTGGGTTAACATTGTGTTTGGCAGTTCCGGCATTTGGACAGGAACAGATGCCCAAGGAAGCGCAAATGCAGGAAAAGGCGAAAGCCGTTATTGCACAAATGACGCTTAAAGAGAAGGTCGGTCAGTTGATGAATGACGCGGTAGGCATCGACAGACTGGGGGTAAAACCATATAATTGGTGGAGTGAAGCCCTTCATGGAGTTGCCCGAAGCGGGCGTGCTACCATGTTTCCGGAGCCGATAGGTCTTGGCGCCACGTTTGACGATGATTTGGTTCATGCTATTGGTGAAGCTGTATCGAAAGAGGCACGCGCGAAGTATGATGTGGCACAAAAGATTCATAATTATGGCATCTATGCCGGATTGACATTCTGGTCTCCGAATGTGAATATTTTTCGAGACCCTCGTTGGGGACGCGGAATGGAAACGTATGGTGAAGACCCATTCTTGACAGGTACCTTGGGGACGGCTTTTGTAAAAGGTATGCAGGGTGATGATCCTTTCTATTTGAGAGCCGCTGCCTGTGCAAAACATTACGCTGTTCATTCGGGACCTGAGAAAGACCGTCATGTTTTTGATGTCAATCCCGGCAAACGCGATTTGTTCGAGACCTATCTTCCCGCTTTTAAAATGCTTGTTCAACAAGGCAAAGTGGAAGCTGTTATGGGAGCTTATAACCGTGTTTATGGTAAGAGCGCTTCGGGGAGCGATTATCTTTTAACGGATATTTTAAGAAAAGATTGGGGATTTAAAGGACATATTGTTTCCGATTGCGGAGCGGTAACCGATATTTGGAAAGGGCATCGGATAGCTAAGTCGGGCGCGGAGGCGGCAGCTATTGCTGTAAAGGCAGGGTTGAATTTGGAATGCGGTAATACATTTTCTCATTTGGAAGAGGCTGTTCAACAAGGTTTGCTTACGGAAGCGGATCTTGATAACGCGTTGATGCCCCTCATGATGACGCGATTAAAATTGGGTATATTAGAACCTGATCCGTCATGCCCTTATAATGAAGAACAAGAGTCGGTAATCGGCTGTCAAAAGCATATTGATATTGCACGTAAGGCTGCGCAAGAAAGTATGGTGTTGTTGAAGAATGACCATGTACTTCCTTTGAAAAAAGATATTAAGTCCTTATTTGTCATTGGTCCGGCAGCAACGGATGTGTTCTATGAAATGGGGAATTACTATGGTGTTTCTGATAGGATGAGTACTTATTTATCGGGTATCGCGAGTAAAGTCTCAGCGGGAACAAGCATTAATTATCGTCAGGGCTTTTTAGCTATTATGCCTAAGCTAAATGATATGGATTATAGTACAGGAGAAGCAAAAAGTGCCGAAGTTTGTATTCTGTTTATAGGTAATTCCGGAAACGTAGAAGGAGAAGAGGGAGAGGCAATAGCTTCATCTGCCCGAGGTGACCGTGTGGACATTAAGTTGCCGGAGAGTCAGTTAAACTATTTACGAGATCTACGGAAAGATAATAAGCATAAGATAGTGACTGTGGTAACAGGTGGCAGCCCTATTGATATGACAGAAATCAGTGAACTATCCGATGCAGTGGTGATGGCTTGGTATCCGGGACAGGAGGGAGGATATGCTATGGGTGACTTGCTCTTTGGCGATGCCGGTTTTACCGGTCGTTTACCCATTACCTTCCCGAAGTCGATTGACGCGCTTCCCGCATACGATGATTATAGCATGAACGGGCGTACGTATAAGTACATGAAAGATAATATCATGTATCCTTTCGGATATGGCCTGACTTATGGCAAAGTTTCTTACAGCGACGCTACTGTAGTCAATGCAAATAAGTACAAGGGCAAAGAGAATTTGCAGTTACAAGTCACTTTGAAGAATGATGGTGACAGAGCGGTTACCGAAGTTGCGCAAGTTTATTTGTCAGCTCCCGAAGCCGGAGTTCATACTCCGATAGAATCGTTAATAGCATTTCGGAGAGTGATTCTCCAACCTAAAGAGAATAAAACAATCACCTTCTCTATTGCTCCGGAAAAGCTTCAGATGGTTCAAGCTGATGGAACATCGAAACTGATGAAAGGTACTTATTCTGTTATGATTGCAGGTGCTGCTCCCGGAACCAGAACAACGGAATTAGGAATTAGCAGCAGTCAGGCTTCGTTTATCATAAAATGACTTTCAATACTATTATGAAGATGAAAATAATCAACTGTTTACTTGGCGCGGTAATGTTATTGGGGTATGGTTGTACTCAGCCGTTAAAACCAATATGTTCAGGAGAAATATGGCCGGATGTTGATGGCGTTCATATCAACGCTCATGGTGGCGGGCTCCTTTATTATGGAAATAAATATTATTGGTATGGAGAGAATAAGTGCGATACGACCAGTGCCGCAATGGTAGGAGTCATGTGCTATTCTTCCCAGAATTTGACCGATTGGAAAAACGAAGGAGTGGCATTGGCTGTTGAGGATGATCCGCGTAGCGATATTACCAAACATTGTGTTCTTGAACGCCCAAAGGTTATTTATAATGAGAAAACACAGAAGTTCGTCATGTGGTTTCATCTGGAACTGAAAGGACAAGGATATACTGCGGCTCGTACCGGATTGGCTGTCAGTGATACTCCTGCCGGTCCGTTTAAGTTTGTCCGGTCGGAAAGAGTGAATGCAGGGAAATTACCATTTGATATGACCGAAGAACAAAAAGCTGTTATGGATACGCTGACAGAAGCTTATTACCCGAAAGCATGGACTCCGGAATGGATAGACGCGGTGAAGAAAGGTTTGTTTTTAAAACGCGATTTGGAAGGAGGGCAGATGGCTCGCGATATGCAACTCTTTGTTGATGACGATGGGAAGGCCTATCATATATTTGCGTCAGAGGAGAATAATACGTTGCAAATAGCGGCATTGAGTGATGATTATCTGTCTCATTCAGGGAAGTATGTCAGGGTTGCGCCATCGGGCCAGAATGAAGCTCCTGCGTTGTTTAAAAGAAAAGGGAAATACTGGATGATTACTTCCGGCTGTACCGGTTGGGCTCCCAATGAAGCACGAATGTTCTCAGCCGATAATATCATGGGACCGTGGACGCAACATCCCAATCCTTGTATCGGGCCGAATAAAGAATTGACTTTTGGGGGACAAAGTACTTATATCCTTAAAGTTCACGGTATGGACGACGCGTATATCTTTATGGCCGATATATGGCGTCCGAAGCATCCGAGCGATGCCCGCTATATCTGGTTGCCTGTTCAGTTTAAGGAAGATGATACGCCTGTAATAGAGTGGATGGATAGTTGGACATTGGATTACTTTAAGAAAAAATGAGAAGCAGAAGTCTTATACCTTAATCATTACTTTGGTTCGGATAAGACTTATTACTTATAAATAATCGTTGTCTGCTTAGTATTTACTCGTTCACGGGCATGTAAACGAGTAAATCTTTTTTTTGACGGAAGGACAGCTATAAATTGAATTTCTGTGATGATATACATGAGTTCTAATACTGTTTTCGAAAGTGGATTAAAGATATAAAAAAACATTTAAAACATTGTACCCAAAAGCGATTTGCATTATCTTTGTTTTCAAATAATGTAATTATATAATTTAGAAATAAGTTAAACATGATGAATGTTGGTTTTATGCTTGCCCAGACAGCGTTAACGGATTCAATTACGAATCCTGTTCTTACAGGAGTTTCCGGTGAGACACAAATAAATCTTTGGGATATGGCTACAAAGGGTGGCTGGATTATGATTGTCCTTGTGGCTCTTTCAGTGATTTGTTTTTATATATTTTTTGAACGATTAGCAGTCATTCGTAAGGCAGGAAAAGACGATCCATTGTTTATGGAACGAATTCGCGATTACATCCGTACGGGGGAAATCAAGTCGGCTATTAATTATTGTCGCATGACCAATACGCCTTCCGCTCACATGATTGAAAAGGGCATTACACGTATGGCACATCCTGTGCAGGATGTTCAGGCAGCGATAGAGAATACCGGTAATATTGAAGTCGCGAAGATGGAGAGTGGTTTAGCTATTGTTTCCACTATTGCGAGTGGGGCACCTATGATTGGATTCCTTGGAACAGTGACCGGTATGGTAAGATGTTTCTGGGAGATGGCGAACGCGGGAAATAATATTGATATAACGATGCTTTCAGGTGGAATTTATGAAGCTATGATTACCACCGTTGGAGGTTTAATTGTAGGTATTATCGCGATGTTTGCGTATAACTATTTAGTCACCCGTATAGATAAGGTAGTGGGTCAGATGGAAGCTAAAACGATGGAATTCATGGATTTGTTGAACGAGCCTGCTCAATCGGAATCTACTCAAAAACGATGACCTATGGCACTTAAAAGAAGACATCGGATTACTCCACAGTTTAGTATGTCGTCCATGACGGATATTATATTTCTCTTGCTGATATTCTTCATGATTACCTCTACCATGGTCTCGCCGAATGCTATTAAAGTGTTGCTTCCTCAAGGCAAGCAGCAGACTTCGGCAAAGCCACTGACACGAGTGATTATTGATAAAAATATAAATTATTACGCCGGTTTTGGAAATGAAGCAGAGATGCCGGTGAATGAAGCAGATTTATCGGATTTTCTTAAGCAATGCGCAGAGAAGGAACCGGAAATGTATGTGGCTCTTTATGCAGATGAGACTGTGCCTTACAGGGAAATTGTAAAGGTTCTGAATATTGCTAATGAGAATCATTTTAAGATGGTGTTGGCAACTCGTCCCTCGGAAAGGAAATAGAATATGGCAAT
The DNA here is from genome assembly GCF_021295095.1 of Phocaeicola oris. Lineage (GTDB taxonomy): Bacteria > Bacteroidota > Bacteroidia > Bacteroidales > Bacteroidaceae > Phocaeicola > Phocaeicola oris. The sequence goes on along the minus strand of NZ_JAJLQX010000019.1, from coordinate 61,015 downwards.
AAGAAAAGATAAAATGGCAGGCTTGATAGGTACGACGATAGTTCATATTGTCATACTGTTAGTATTGTTGTTTGTCTTTGTCCACCGTCCGGAGGCTCAGGCAGAGGGTGGTGTCCCCGTTATGATGGGTAATGTAGACGCGGCATCGGGAGATGCTGACCCCATGATGCTTACTCAGGTTGATGTAATGGAGAAAAGTATGCCTCAAACCGAGACGATGACAAGCTCAGAGCCGGAGTCGGAACTTCCTTCGGAACCGAAAGCGGATAATCTGATTACACAAGAAGAGGAGAAAACGGTGAAGATGGTTGCCGCAAAGAATGTAAAGAATAAAACAAAAATAAAGGCAAAGGAAAACATAGAACGTAAGCATTCAAAGAAACCGGCAGTAGAGAAAAAAACAGAGATTGATAAGACTGCGGAAGAGCATCAAGCTACTGTGGAAAAGGTAGCGGCTACGGCTTCACAATCTGTTGCGGGAGCATTTAGTAAAGGAACTAAAATGGGTAGCAGAGGTACAGGTGAGCATGGGGAAGGTATTGAAGGCAGTCCAACGGGGAATTCCAATACTGGCAAGAGTACGGGTGTAGGAGGCTATGGAACATTCGATTTGAATGGACGCTCAATAGGGGCAGGTGGCTTGCCTATGCCAACGTATAATGTACAAGATGAAGGTCGGGTGGTAGTGACTATTACAGTTAATCCCGCGGGGCAAGTGATAGGAACAACCATTAACAAACGGACTAATACCGTTAATGCGAGGTTGCGTGAAGCTGCTGTCAACGCGGCGAAAAAGGCACGATTTAATTCTATTGATGGTGTAAATAACCAGATGGGTACTATTACATATTATTTTAAATTGAAGTGATTTTTAAACTATAGCGTATGAAAACTATTTGTGTATTTTTAGCTGATGGCTTTGAAGAGGTGGAAGCATTGACTCCGGTTGATGTTTTACGTCGTGCGGGTGTTCCGGTTGAAACGGTTTCTATCATGAAATCGAAGACAGTGATTGGCGCTCATAATGTTCCTGTTGTAGCCGATAAGTTGTTTGAAGAACTGAAACACGATGATGTGGAAATGATTGTCCTTCCCGGAGGAATGCCCGGAGCGACAAATCTTGATTCACATGTGGGCTTGAGTAAATTGATTAGTACGTTTGCGGAGGCTGCCAAACCTTTGTCTGCTATTTGTGCTGCTCCTTTAGTTTTAGGAAAACGAGGAATATTGAATGGTAAGAAGGCGACTTGTTATCCCGGTTTCGAAAGTTTCCTTCACGGAGCAGTTTGTACCGGCTCTTTAGTTGAGAAAGATGGAAATATTATCACAGGTAAAGGACCGGGTGCCGCTATGGACTTTGCGTGTGCTATTGCAGAGAAATACATAGGCTTGGCTAAAGTGAAAGAAGTCAGAAAAGGAATGATTCTTGAATGAATAAGTTTGTTATCATTGTAGCAGGAGGGAAAGGGCTTCGAATGGGAAGTGACACACCAAAGCAATTCTTGCTTTTGGCAGGAAAACCGGTGCTGATGCGTACTATTGAAGCCTTCTATTATTATGATAAACAGATTCGTATTATTTTGGTTTTGCCTGATAATCATCAATCTTATTGGAGAGAACTATGTAGTCGTTATAATTTTAATATACCTGTTCAGATTGTTTCCGGAGGAGAAACTCGTTTCCATTCTGTAAAAAGAGGATTGGATCTTATAATGGAGGATGAGGATGGATTAGTTGGAATACATGATGGAGTCAGACCTTTTGTCTCAGAAAACGTTATATCAAGATGCTATAAAGAAGCGGAAGAAAAACAAGCTGTCATACCTGCTATTGATGTATACGAAACCATTCGGCAGTTGCGTGGAGCGGAGAGTGTAACAGTTCCAAGAAACTTATACAAGTTGGCGCAAACCCCGCAAGTTTTTAATCTCTCTCTCTTGAAAGCAGCCTATAAACAACCTTATTCTTCATCTTTTACAGACGATGCTTCGGTGGTGGAGGCATTGGGCAAGAAGATATTTATGATTGAAGGAAATCGAGAAAATATAAAGATTACTACTCCTCTTGATCTGAAAATAGGAGAATTGTTATTGAAGCAGCATGAGGAGTGAATCATGTTTGACATAACAACTTTCGATATAAAATATGTGCCCGGCATTGGTCCGCAAAGAGCTGCCCTTTTAAACAAGGAACTAAAAATTTATTCCTTGTACGATTTTCTATATTATTTCCCATACAAATATGTTGATAGAAGCCATCTTTATAAAATCAGTGAGATAGATGGGAATATGCCTTTTATTCAGTTGAAAGGACAAATCCTTAGTTTCGAAACATTGGGCGAGGGCAGAACCAGAAGATTGATTGCTCATTTTACAGATGGAACGGGTATTATAGATTTGGTATGGTTTCAGGGGATTAAATACATTTTGAATTCGTATAAGGCTCGACAAGATTATATTGTTTTTGGAAAGCCTTCAGTATTTGGACAAAGAATAAATGTAGCTCATCCCGATATTGATAAAGTAGATGATTTAACGCTTTCTTCTATGGGAATGCAGCCGTTTTATAACACAACAGAACGGATGAAACGGAGCAATCTGACTTCATATATGATAGAGAAGTTGATGCATAATGCTTTTAACTTATTAAAGGAACCGTTAGAAGAAACATTAAGTAATCGAATCATTGAAAAGAATAAACTTATAGGTATTAATGATGCTTTGCGTTTTATTCATTTCCCTCAAACTCCGGCGCAACTCCGTAATGCTCGATATCGTTTAAAGTTTGAGGAACTCTTTTTTGTTCAGCTGAATATATTAAGGTATGTACGCGATAGACAAAAAAAATACTTAGGCTATCGTTTTAATCGGGTAGGGAAAATATTTAATACGTTTTATCAGAAGAATCTTCCCTTTCAATTGACTAATGCTCAAATGCGAGTGGTAAGGGAGATACGAGATGATACCCGAAGCGGACGTCAAATGAACCGATTGTTACAGGGTGATGTGGGCAGTGGAAAAACTTTAGTGGCGCTGTTGGCTATGCTTTTGGCATTAGACAATGGTTTTCAGGCATGTATTATCGCTCCTACGGAAATTCTTGCGGCACAGCATTATGAGACTATATCAAAACTCCTCTTTGGAATGGATATTCAGGTGGAATTGCTGATGGGATCGGTTAAAGGCAAAGAACGAGAACAGATTCTTAGAGACTTGCAGACCGGAGATGTAAAGATTCTGATAGGGACTCATGCCATCTTTGAGGATACGGTTAATTTTTCCAAGTTAGGAATCGTAATTATAGACGAACAACATCGCTTTGGCGTTGCTCAACGGGCAAGAATGTGGACGAAGAGCGCATGCCCTCCTCATATATTGGTGATGACGGCGACTCCGATTCCTCGAACGTTGGCTATGACCTTATATGGAGATTTGGATGTTTCTATTATAGATGAATTACCTCCGGGGCGGAAGCCGGTAAAAACCATTCATGTATTTGATAACCATAGAAACAGTCTTTGTAATTTTATTCGCGGTCAGATAAAATCGGGCAGGCAAGTATATATGGTGTATCCTTTGATAAAGGAAAACGAGAAGTTGGCTTTGAAAAATTTAGAGGATGGATATGAACGGGTATGTAAAGAATTTCCGGAATATAAGGTGTGCAAAGTGCATGGTAAGCTGAAACCTAAGGAAAAAGACACAGAGATGCAACGTTTTGTAAATGGTGAAACACAAATTATGGTTGCTACTACGGTAATTGAGGTTGGAGTTAATGTACCCAATGCTTCTGTGATGGTTATAGAGAACGCGGAACGTTTTGGGTTGTCTCAGTTACATCAGTTAAGGGGGAGGGTAGGTCGTGGCGCCGATCAATCATATTGTGTGCTTGTGACTTCTTATAAATTATCGGAAGATACCAGAAAACGAATAGAAATCATGGTTCAGACGAATGATGGTTTTGAGATTGCAGAGGCCGATTTGAAGCTCCGTGGTCCCGGTGATTTGAAGGGAACTCAGCAGAGTGGAATAGCTTTTGATTTAAAAATCGCAGATTTGTCGCATGACGGGCAACTGTTACAATATGTGAGAGATGTTGCTGAGGTTTTTATAGATGAAGATCCTAATGCTACATTACCTGAGAATAGAGTGGTATGGAAACAGTTAGCCGCGATGAGGAAAACGAATGTGAATTGGTCGGTTATATCTTGAAAGATGTTCATTTTCAATTAAAAATATCAACTATATAAGCTGCTGCCCTGATGCGTATGAGGATGAAAAACGATACGTATGAGTTGATCGATTCATGCGTATGAGTTGCTCGGTTCATCCGCATGAGTTGGTTGATTCATACGTATGACTTTTTCTCCATCTCTTTATGACTATTTTAATGGACCAAATAAAAAGGGAAAAATACCTCAGCAACATACTATAAGACTGTATCCAGCCTTCGTAGGCTATGACCTCTCTATTATTTCATCGAACTTACGTTAAATAGACTTTTTTATCTCAAATTGAGGAAGAGCATGTGTTTTTGCGCTTGTCTCCAAACTTTTGAATAGCGTTTTAATGTTAAAATTTGATTTTGTGTTGAATAACATAAATAGCTTCTTTCTTGTTTATTAATAGGTAGTTAGATTATAAAAAGTGATAGAAAATTAAACCACTACGTACAAAAAGAGTTAATCGGGAGTTGTATTTACAAATAAAAAGATTATATTTGACACGATTTTTTAAGAAAAAAGTTCATATATGCTTGATGACTTCCATCGGGTAATTCACTTTGAATGTAAAAATATAGAATTTAATGGCTTTTAAGAAATTGAAAATAATCACAGCCGGAGTACTTGTTTTAATGAGTGTCCATGTTTCTGCTCAGGATTTGTTAGCTAAACAGGCGCCTATAGATAGGAAATTGAAAGCTGTTGATTCCGTAGCTTTGGTACGTCAAATAAAAGCAGAGCAATCTGCCTATCCGGCTTATGATTTATATCCGAGTTGGGAAAATGAATATGTACATGGATATGCTGATGTAGCGATTCCGGATACTTTTCGTATTAATTTGGTAAATTTTTGTATGCCTACCGACCATACGCAAATCACGGATGTTTTTGGTTACCGTCCTCGTCGTCGTCGCATGCATTATGGCTTGGATGTAAAAGTATATATTGGCGATACAATTCGAGCTGCATTTTCAGGAAAAGTTCGTATTGTAAAATATGAAAGACGCGGTTATGGGCGTTATATAGTTATTCGTCATGAGAATGGTTTGGAAACGGTATATGGACATTTATCTAAACAGTTAGTATCAGAAAATCAGTTTGTTGAGGCTGGCGAGGCAATAGGGTTAGGTGGTAATACCGGTCGTTCAACCGGATCACATTTGCATTTTGAAACTCGTTTTTTAGGACAAGCTATCAATCCTGCGTTATTGTTTGATTTTGAGAAACAGGATATAGTCGCCGATACTTACCTGTTCCGTAAAGGCTACAATCGGTATGACAGGAAAAGCCGTTACAGCAATTCAAGACAGATGGCATCTTCGGAGAATGGCGATGTCCGTTATTATAAGGTGCGTAAGGGAGACTCTTTGAGTAAAATAGCTCACTCGGTTGGAATTTCTATTGCACAGTTGTGTAAGTTGAATCATATTTCAAAAGGAAAGACACTGAGACCCGGGCAAGTTTTGCGTTGTTCATAAGAATAATCATTAAAAATAGATAAAAGGTGGAGAAGTATTTACTTTTCCACCTTTTTATTTAATCCTCTACGGAAATTTGTATAACTTTGCTTCTTAATTAATAAGAATGGAAGATACTAATAAAGAATTTGAACAAATCATTGCTATCTGCCGTGATTTGTTTACGAAGAAATTGAAAGATTATGGCGCGTCATGGCGCATCATGCGTCCGATGTCGCTAACTGATCAGATTTATATTAAAGCAAAGCGTGTTCGGACGTTGGAAATTACCAATGTCGCTATGGTAGACGAAGGTATTCGACCGGAGCTGATAGGTATTATAAATTATGGTATCATAGCCCTGATTCAATTGGAAAAGGGTTATTCTGATACAATTGATGTTACAGTAGATGAAGCCTTACAACTATATGAAAAATACGCAAAGAAGGCTTTGGAACTGATGAAGGCCAAGAATCATGATTATAATGAAGCGTGGCGAGATATGAGGATGTCTTCGTACACTGATTTTATTCTAACAAAGGTCAATCGCATAAAAGAAATAGAAAGCCATAATGGAAGCACCATTGTATCAGAAGGTATTGATGCCAATTATTTGGATATCATAAACTATGCTGTTTTTGGAATGATAAAATTGGAGTTTGGAATTCAAAACATTGAAGAATAGACAATTAGACATAATAGTTAGTTTGTGGACGAATGTCTGTCGTTTTGTTTTAGCCGGTGTCTTTATTTTTTCCGGCTTTGTCAAAGCTATCGATCCATTGGGGACTACTTATAAAATTCAGGACTATTTTGAGGCTTTGAATTTTATACCGCTTATATCTACGGTTATACCTTTTGGGGGAGCTTTGTTCATAGCTTTTGTTGAGTTCTGTTTAGGAGTTTTCCTTTTATTTGGATTTAGAAGAAGAGTTTCAACATCGTTTGTTTTTGTCTTTATGATTATAATGACGTTGTTGACTTTTTGGTTGGCAATAATGAATCCCATATCCGATTGTGGATGTTTTGGTGATGCTATAAAGTTAACGAATTGGCAAACATTTTTTAAGAATGTATTTTTGCTCATTGCGGCAGTCTCGGTGTTTCGATGGGGGAATCAGATTCGTCCATTGGTATCACAACGATTTGATTGGCTGATAGAGCTTTACACATTTCTCTTTATTGGTGGGGTGATGGTTTATTCTTTAAGGAATTTACCCGTATTTGATTTCCGTCCCTATCATATCGGAGCCAATATAAAAGAAGGTATGGAGATTCCGGAAGGAGCGTTCCCGACCGAGTATGAGACATTTTTCGTTTTGGAGAAAGATGGGAAAAAGAAGGAGTTTACATTAGATAATTATCCTGATAGTACATGGACTTTTGTAGACTCGCGTACAGTTGTTAAGAAAAGAGGATATGAGCCTCCGATACATGATTTTTCTATTGTCCGTCATGATGATGGGGACGACATAACAGAAGCAGTATTGAATAATGTCAGTTATTCGTTTTTATTGATTGCGCACCAGTTGAAAGAGGCAGATGATAGTCGTGTTGATTTGATAAATGAACTTTATGATTATTGTATAGAAAACGGGTATGCTTTCTACTGTTTAACAGCTTCTCCGGATGAAGATATTCAGTACTGGCAGGAACGAACCGGAGCAGAATATCCATTTGCTATAACCGATGATACCACCCTTCGAACCATCATTCGTTCGAATCCGGGTTTGGTTTTATTGAAGAAAGGAGTCGTTATTAATAAGTGGAGTGTAGAGAATATTCCCGACGAATATCAGTTGACGGACAAGTTAGAGAAGTTGCCATTAGGACATATTAACCAACGTGGTCCGGTTCATCGGATATTGCTTGTTTTGGGGTGGTTTGTCTTGCCTCTATTTCTTTTCAGTGTGATTGATATTGTCTGGGGAAAATATAGAAACTATAGAAAGAAGTAATAAATTAGATAATCAATTTTTAAATAAAACAATTGAAATGAGAAAGAAAATTGTAGCAGGTAATTGGAAAATGAACATGAACCTGCAAGATGGTGTGGCTCTTGCAAAAGAGTTGAATGAAACATTAAAAGCAGAAAAGCCCCATTGTGGTGTTATTATTTGTACTCCATTTATCCATTTGGCAAGTATTGCCCAGTTCTTGGATCAGGAAGTAATAGGTCTTGGCGCGGAAAACTGTGCAGATAAAGAGCATGGAGCATATACCGGTGAAGTTTCTGCGGAGATGGTAAAAAGCACAGGAGCTCAATATGTTATCTTAGGTCATTCTGAGCGCCGTGGTTACTACCATGAAACTCAGGAAATCTTGAAAGAAAAGGTTCTTTTAGCCTTGAAGAATGATTTGAAAGTAATTTTCTGTATTGGCGAGAGTTTGGAAGAACGCGAGGCAAATAAGCAGAATGAGATTGTTAAGGCAGAATTAGAGGGTAGCGTATTTAATTTGAGTGCCGAAGATTTCGGAAAGATTATTATTGCTTATGAACCTATTTGGGCTATTGGAACCGGAAAAACAGCTACATCGGAGCAAGCAGAGGAAATACATTCTTTTATCCGTAGTATTATTGCAGATAAATATGGTAAGCAGGTGGCTGACGATACTACTATTCTTTATGGTGGTAGTTGTAAACCGGGAAATGCTTCTGAATTATTCGCTAAGCCAAATATCGATGGTGGATTGATTGGTGGCGCATCTTTAAAGGTCGCTGATTTCAAAGGTATTATTGATGCGTGGAAGAAATAATTCTAATTAATAAAGTGAGCAGAGGACTCTCTGCTCACTTTCTACTATTTATTATCTATTAATTTGCGACATGAGATATTTATTTGCCATAGCTCTTGCCTTTTTTGCTTTGACTGTTAAGGCTCAGAATAATATTTTTGAAGAACTTGAACAGAGTGGTTCATGGCAGGGGACAGTTACTATCCATCAGGATTCTTCTATCGCGTCTTTGGTTGGGATTCCAAAGAAGTTTGATGAGTCAGGGAATAGAGAGTTGAAAGCTCGAGGATATCGTGTTCAAGTTTATGCCGGTAATAATTCCCGTGATGCCCGTAGCATGGCTCATAGTGTGGCTCATAAAGTAGAAACTGAATTCCCTGACATTCCGGTTTATACTTATTTCCTTCCTCCGCGTTGGCTGTGTCGAGTAGGGGATTTCAAGTCTATGGAGGAGGCTTATATTACTATGAGGAAATTGAAAGCTACAGGATTTTTTAAGGAAGTGTCTATTGTTCGTGAACAAATTAATGTTTCAAAGGAATGATTATGGAGGAATTAGCACATCCGGAATGGGCAAAAGAGAAAATTGAGGATTTGATGGGGCATTATGAGGCTATTCTTAGGCTTCTTGGAGAGAATCCGGAAAGGGAAGGGGTTGTTAAGACTCCTGAGAGGGTTGCCAAAGCGATGCTTACTTTGACTCGAGGATATGAACAAGATCCACATGCCATTTTAATGCAAGCCCGTTTCAGAGAACCATATAGTCAAATGGTTATTGTAAAGGATATTGCGTTCTATTCTCTTTGCGAACATCATATACTTCCTTTTTATGGAAAAGCTCATGTGGGATATATACCTAATGGATATATTACGGGACTGAGTAAAATTGCCAGGGTGGTGGATGTGTTTTCTCATCGACTTCAAGTTCAAGAACGCATGACTTGTCAGATTAAAGAGTGTATTCAAGAAGCTCTTCAACCATTAGGTGTAATGGTTGTTCTTGAAGCACAGCACATGTGCATGCAAATGAGGGGAGTGGAAAAGCAGGGCTCTATTACCATGACTTCTGATTTTACCGGAGCTTTTAATCAGGCAAAGACTCGTCAAGAGTTTATGAATTTAATTAGAGGAGAGAATTAGTGAGGTTTAAAGAAAAATTTGTCCGTTCTTTAGCGAGATTTGTTTTTGAATCTGACTTAGTTCCTTACATCGTTTCATAATCTCAACGATTTGATCATTATCTTTCATGATGTCCGGATCAACTAATTTACGGTTTATTTGGTCCATTTCTTCCTTTACATACGTGCTTTTGTACGAAAGAATAATTTCCGGGATGTCTTGTTCCAAGTGATTTCTTTCTGAGCTGTTATCATTCCAAAGTTTACTCAATTGATATTTCTTACTTAATAAGTCTACTGCTTCCATACTTATTTCTTGGTCCGGATGATTAATATAAAAGTGTTCACAAGTAAATCCACTTTCTTTAATATGTTTCATTCCTTCTTCTATCATCCTGTTATGTAATGGATTATGGAATTGCAGTCCGTCATGATTCAAGTCTTTATATATAAATTCAAGAACAGATAAATTCTTGTCTTTTCCATTTTCATCTTGTATTTTGCAAAATGAACATTCTCCATAGCGAACGATTACGCGCATTAATTCCTTTTCTTTAGCGTAGAATAAGAACTTCTCTCGTTCGGATGATGATATATAAGTAGTGGAAGGCTTTTCTTCTACTATTGGCTCCATATTATCAAAAGGAGGATCAGGAATATTCTCTTCCATAGTGATATTGTTTGCCAAAGTTTCAGGGACAGGTATTCCTGCGTCTTGCATGGGAGGTTCCGGCAATGAGGTAACATCGTTGCTTTGCCGGATTTGTTTCATCGTCTTATTTAATTCCTGATCTTTTCTCTCACGTTGTTCTCGTTGCTCGGAGAGGAATCCTTCTTTGCGTTTCTTAACGTACTTTTCAAATTCATTCAGGATTATCTTTTCATCTACCTGTAAGATGCTTGCGCATTCCTGACTATAGGTGAAACGAATTATCTTATCCGGTATTTGGCTAATACTTTGGGCGATATTTGCTATTAATTGAGCTCGCTTAACAGGGTCGTTTTTAGCTTCATCCATTAGAACGCGGGTTTTGAAACGAATGAAATCTTCTTCATGTTCATTGATGAATTCCTGAAATTCAGATGCATTATGCGTACGGGCAAAGCTATCAGGGTCTTCGCCATTGGGTAACAGTAATACTTTTATGTTCATTCCTTCCGATAGAAGAAGATCGATACCACGCATACTGGCATGTATACCGGCAGCATCGCCATCATATAATAAGGTAATATTATTCGTGAAACGATGTAGCAATCTTATCTGTTCCGGAGTAAGTGAGGTTCCGGAGTTGGCAACAACATTTTCAATGCCGCATTGGTGCATGGATATAACATCCATCTGACCTTCAACCAAGTAGACTTTCGATTGCTTCACAATAGCTTGTTTTGCAAAGTAAAGTCCATAGAGTTCTTTTCGTTTCTGATAGATGTCACTCTCCGGAGAGTTGACATACTTAGCGACTTTGGCATTCGATTCAAGTACTCGTCCGCTGAAAGCGACAACTTTGCCGGTTATGGTATGCCAAGGGTACATGACTCTTCCCCAAAATCGGTCGCGTAAAGTCCCATCATCGTGCTTAATGCTTAGTCCGGTACCGGTAAGGAATTCTTCTTTATATCCTTTTCGAAGCGCTTCTTTTGAGAACGCGCGATTGTTTCTTATGCTATAGCCCAACTGGAATTTTTGAATCATATCATCGTGAATACCCCGTTGATGAAAATAGGTCATACCGATGCTTTTCCCATCTGAAGTATTATGCAGCACATCCATAAAGTAATCGCGAGCATAGTTATTTACTACAAACATGCTCTCTCTCTCGTTTTGCCTGACTAATTCTTCGGGAGTTAATTCCTTTTCCTGTATTTCTATATTGTATTTCTTGGCTAACCATCGGATAGCCTCTGGGTATGTCAGTTGTTCGTGTTCCATTATAAAATGAACGGCATTTCCACCTTTACCACAAGCAAAGCATTTACAGAAATTCTTGGCCGGCGATACATAGAAGGAAGGAGTTTTATCGTCATGGAAAGGACAAAGCCCGACATAGTTCACTCCGCGTTTCCTGAGAGTTACAAATTCAGAAACCACTTCCACAATGTTGGAAGCATCCATTACCTTATCTATGGTTGCCCGATCGATCATAACGGAAGCGAAGATATAAAAAAATAGGCCTCTATCAAAATAGAGACCTATTTTTTATTGAATCGGAATTATTAGAGATTCGGATTAACTTTGTGCCAATCTTCAACAGCAGGAAGACTGCCCATAGCAATTACTTGATCGCGAAGACCTTGCAAGTGTTTGTAACTTGCGTCTAAGGCAGCGATTTCTTCGGCTGTACCCATAACAGGTTTGGTGTATACACCTTCTGCGTTGATGTGGGTAGGCATAGCCATCATTACATGGTTGTAACGAGATGTGTCGGCATAGGTTCCTGAAGGATAAACGAACTCTTCACCACCCATAGCGGCTTCAATCATTTTAACAGCTAAGTATGACGGACTTTGGAATGAAGAACGACGACGGAGTTCGATAATCTTTGCTCCACCCTGAGTAACTTCTTTCTGCATTACAGCCCATTCGTCTGCGCTTAATCCCTTACCGTTAACTGTAGCTTTACCGGCAATGATATCCACTAACTTAACACCGTCAACGGTTGTTGGAGACGCGAATACTGCCATTTTCTCTCCGTGGCCTCCATAAGTGTAAGCGTTCTTAATAACAGCTTGGCTGACACCAAAATGTTTTGCGAGAGCACCTTTCAAACGAGTTGAGTCGAGAGCGGCAAGTGTTGCTACTTGATTTGGTTTTAAACCTGAATATACCAATGTTACCAAGCCGGTGATGTCTGCCGGATTAAAAATGATAACACAGAATTTAGCGTTCGGACAATATTTCTTAATGTTTTCACCTAATTCCTGAGCAGCTTTTGAGTTTCCTGCTAACAAATCTTCACGAGTCATACCCTCTTTACGTGGAGCGCCACCTGAGGAAATGATATATTTTGCGTCTGTGAAAGCCTCTTGTGGGTCAGTTGTTGAAACGATATTTGCATCGTCGAAACCACTCTGACGCATTTCCTCAGCAACACCTTCAGCTGAGAATACATCATAAAGGCAAATGTTGTTTGTAAGGTGCAACATCAAAGCTGTTTGAACCATGTTTGAGCCAATCATTCCGGCTGCGCCGACAATGACCAGCTTGTCATTTGTTAGATATTCCATGTGACTAAATTTTATAAAGTTTGAATATTTTCTTTTTATTTACTCATGCAAAGATATAAAACCTTTTGATAAATAACTATTATTAATTATATTTTCAGCTAAAAAATGGGTTATGAAAGTTCAAATCTAATGTTTTGATAAGTTGGGTTAGCATTTTAATGATAAACGAAGTTAACAATATGCAGCTACTGTTTCGATGCGTATAATCGAATAAAGCGGTCCGTGTAAATCGTCCAACTCATACGTATGAATCGACCAACTCATCCGCATCAGTTGAGCAACTCATCCGCATGAACCGGTCAACTCATCCGCGTCACTTTTCATCTTCATGCGCATCGGAATAATAGCTTATATGGTTGATATTAACAGTGCGTCCTTTTTAAGAAGAAACAATGATACGCAGTTCGTATTATTTTAGTATTTGTTGAATTTGCATTAGTATATATAAAATTGAATAGTGGAAGAATATTTTTTATTTTTCTATCAAATAGTCTTGCCGATTGAAAATTAATAAATATCTTTGCATTATCATATAATAATTAGATGATGACACAGACACAAAATGTGGAAGAAAAGAAAATTTGGTTTGTTTTGAGATGCACATATTCACGAGGTATGAAGGTGAAAGATTATCTTGATTCAAATCAAATAGAAAATTTTATCCCTATGCATTATGTCGTGTCTGAACGTCAGGAAAAAATAATCCGAAAACTTGTTCCAGTTATTAGCAATTTAATTTTTGTCCATTGTACCAAAGGAAAATTAGAAGAATTGAAGAAAACGTCAACTCTTCAGTCTCTTATTCGTTATATAATGGATAAAGAGAAGCATAAGCCTTTGATAGTGCCTGATAAGCAGATGTACGATTTTATTGCAGTAGCCGGAAGAACAGAAGAACAGATTTTATATCTTTCTCCGGAAGAAGTTAAGTTGCGAGAAGGTGATAAGGTACGAATTAATAGCGGTATCTGGAAAGGTGTTGAGGGTGTGTTCTTGAAAGTAAGAGAAGGAATGCGTGTAGTTGTTAGTATTGAAGGATTTGTTGCTGTTGCGACAATTGCTTTACATCCTTCGATGGTTGATAAGATATAATAATAGGATTGATGAGAGTGAGGAGTTTTTTTGACATATTATAATGATATATTTTGATAAGGAAATATTATAAAATTTTTATTATATGCGAACTTTTTTATTTTATTGTGCTATTTTTGTAGAATAGAAGATGGTATAAAAGGTGTTATTTGAAATAAATAGAAACTTTTTTACTATTATGAGAATACTTAATTGGATGAATTTTGTGACATTTATTGGTTCTCAATGTTATTTTTAGGGAATAAAATACGACTTAATGAATTGATTTTGAGAATTTTAATTATTTCTTTACCCCGGGAAATCACTTTTCGGGTGACCCCAAGGAATTATTTTTGAGTTTGGAAGCTAATATGCTGGGTGTATGAATCTTTTAAGAATATTATTTACTCATTTTAGCTATGTAAGCCGCTATATCGTTTGGGTAGCAGATTGTTTCCTTTCTGTTATATCTATTTTACTCAGCTATTTGTTCTTTAATTATTTATTGTCTATTGATGTAGTTCCTGGTTTTGTATGGCTTATTCTAATTATTTCTACTGTAGTAAGTCTGATTTGGACTTGGATATGCAAAACGAATGACGGCATTATAAGACATGCGACATTAGCAGAGTTAATGCGTATAGTTTATGCTATGTTCTTAAAAGATATTACCCTATTGATTATTGCTTATATCTATTTAGATTATGTTGGTCGCTTTGTTTATTCCATTATTATAGTAGATTTTATACTTTCTGTTATGCTGCTTACGTTGGAGAGGGTTTTTGTTGTTAGTTTCTACTATTATGTAATAAACAAGATTGTTGATAAAGCGGAAAACGCGTTAATATATGGTATATCAGACGCGGCTATTAGTTTAGCTAATTATTTGCGAAACAGCAAAAAATATCAAGTTATTGGATACGTAACTCGCAGTTCCCAATGGAAAGATTATCGAATTGCAGGTTATCGTATTTTTTATTTGAAAGACTTGAACGGTTTTGGAGAATTAATAAGAAAATGGGAAGTAAAAGATCTGTTTTTTATAAATAATCAGGATTTGCATGCTGACGAAGAATTGATTAATTACGGACTGAAGCATAATGTCTGCTTGCGAATTGCTCCAATGGCAGAGATGCCAAAGAATGTAGCAGACATTCAAATGCGTACAGTTCAGATTGAGGATTTGTTAGGGCGAGACGAGATAAAGATTGATTTTGATCATATTCAGTCTAATATAAGAGATAAAGTTGTGATGGTGACCGGTGGGGCTGGAAGTATTGGCAGTGAACTTTGCAGACAACTTTGTCGTTGTGACTTTAAGCAACTAATTGTACTTGATTTTTCAGAAACAGCGATTTATCAGATTGATTTGGATCTAAAGAAGAAGTTTCCAGAAAAATCTATTGTTTCTGTTATTGCAGATGTCCGTAATGCTGATCGTATGGATTTTTTGATGAATCTATATCATCCGAATGTTATATTCCATGCCGCGGCGTACAAGCATGTCCCGTTAATGGAAGAATATCCTTGCGAGGCTGTTATCGATAATGATGGTGGAACGAAGACTGTAGCTGATTTGTCTGTAAAGTACGGCGTTGATAAATTTATTATGATCTCTACTGATAAGGCTGTTTATCCCAGTAGTGTAATGGGAGCTACAAAGCGGGTAGCGGAAATGTATGTACAGAGTTTGGGAGAGGCTATTAAATTGGGAAGAGTGCAAGGAAAAACTACATTTGTTACAACTCGCTTTGGGAATGTTCTGGGAAGTAAAGGCAGTGTAATTCCATTGTTTCGTAAGCAGATTCTTGCTGGTGGTCCGGTTACAGTTACCCATCCCGAAGTTATCAGATATTTTATGACTATTCCGGAAGCTTGTCGTTTGGTTCTTGAAGCTGCTTATATAGGGGAAGGTAATGATATTTTTATATTTGATATGGGCAAGCCGGTTAAGATTGTTGAATTGGCTAAACGTATGATAGAACTTAGTGGTCTGCGTCCGGATGTGGATATTAAGATAGAATTTACAGCTCTTCGGCCTGGTGAGAAATTATATGAGGAGTTACTTTATAAAAAAGAAAATTCATTTCCCACAGTGAATCCGAAAATTTATAGAGCAAATACGGTAGGGTATGAGTATGAAGAAGTTAATCAGTCGATAAACTATTTACTTGACCTTGCAAGAACTCAAGATAAAACAGAAACAATTCGGCAAATTAAGTTGATGGTTTCTGACTTTAGGAGTCTTCATTCCAAACTTGTGGAATTGTAGAATTAAAGGATGAAGAAAATAAGTGATAATTTATAATTTGTTTTATTTTAAATGATTAAACAATGAATCGTGTGGAAAAGTTAGGACTTGTCCTTATGGCAATTTTCTTTAGTACCATGGCTGGTTTTGCTCAAGTGGTTGTAAGTGATACGATTACTAATACAAAGCAAGGCTATTGGGAAGATAAAAGTGACAGTAACAGTAGAGTGCTGAACAAGTCGCAGTTCGGAGACAATTGGTTCTTTGGAATTCATGGAGGTGGAACCTTTAATTGGGGTGCTGATGAAGATTTTTCAGGAAGCTTTAAGCAGATTCGTCCAATGGGTGCTCTGTCTCTTGGAAAATGGTTATCGCCGTATGTAGCATTACGTGCGAATGTATCTCTTGCAAAAAACACGGCAACTTATGATGCGGGAGCAAATCCTAAATGGTGGGCATTGGGAGGAGGATTAGATGGAATGTTTAACTTCACAAATTTGTTCTGTGGCTATAAAGAAAGCCGTTCGTTTAATTTTGTCGGTATTTTGGGATTTGGAACGGAGCATGTGTTCGATTATAAAAATAATGTGGTTCCGGATCCAAAAGGCTGGTTACTTACAGGACGTTTGGGCTTAATGAGTATCTGGCGGTTGAGTGAAGCATGGGATTTGACAGTTGAGGCAACAAATCACTGGTTGGATGATTCTTATGATGGTTTGATTGAAAATAATCGTTATGATGGTCATTTCAATTTAATGCTTGGTTTTGTTTATCGCTTTAAAAATCATGATGGCTCCCATGAGTTTACTTATGCTCGTCGTGATTGGAACAAGTATGATGTCATGAATCAAGAAATTAACCGTTTACGCCAGAAAGCTGCTGATGATAGAGCTTATGCTGCTGCCCATCCGAATATTAATACCATCAATAGCAAACAGATTAATACTCTGATCTCATTTGCTAAAGGTTCTTCCGAAATTGATAAATTGCAGGAAGTAAATGTTTATACCGCGGCTGAGGCTATGAAAGAGTTGAATAATGCTGATTTGTATATTACTGTATTAGGTAAGGCTACAAAGAATGCAGATTTATTTATACAACGTGCTCAGTCTATTCGTGATTCTCTCACTAAAGATTATAATATTCCTGCCGGGAGAATCTACATAGAGAAAGATCCTGCTCTTGTTGAGTCTTTGGATAAGTCAACTGATTACGTAATAATGTATATCAACGAATAAATAACTTTAAAAGAATGAGATTATGAAAAAAATAGTTACAATATTCGTTTTAGTGTTAGGTTTGTTTCCTTTAACTACTAACGCTCAATCTGACTTTGCGTTAAAGGCTGATACTGTTACAGGTTTGCGCCATTATACATCCGGCGATAATTGGTTTGTTACATTGCACGGAGGTTTGAATCTTCCTCTGGGTGAGAATGTTCGTCTGAAGCATACTAAAGATGTGTTAGGTGTCGGTGGTGGCTTCTCTGTTGGTAAGTATTTCTCTCCACAAGTTGGGGCTCGTTTATATGTTGCATATCTTAATCAGCATGGACGTGCCAATCAGGAGGCTATTGATGCGTATCCACAGGCCTATGGTGATGGAATTTATAAGTTTCATAATGTAAATACTTATATAGATGCTTTATTCAATTTCTCAAATATCTTTGCTCCGTATAGTGAAACTCGCAGGTTTAATGTAATTGGTATTATTGGTTTAGGAGCTAACTGGACAGGAGGATTTGATAAAGATAAATTAAATAAATGGGCAGCTCTACCTGATGGTCCGTATCCGACAGATATGAAGAATCATGGCTATTTTGCTCTTCGCGCAGGCTTAGGATTCAACGTTATGCTAAGTAAACATTTTGACTTGGGACTTGAGGCTACTATGCATGCTACTGATGATGGGTATAATGGTGTTCGTTATCGCCGTAGATATGATGGCTATGCAACTGCTATGTTAGGACTGACTTATCATTTCAAAGATCATTATGGTGATGCTCGTTTCAAGTATAGAAGATTGTCTGATGCAGAGGAACTTGATGAAATGAATCGTAAGATTAATGATGCTCGCGCAGACTTGAATAATATTCATCCGGAAACTAAGACTGAAGGGATTCAGACTCGTATTCTTGATATGACAATCTCTTTCATTATCGATAAATATGATATTACTGATATTCAAAAGAAGAATGTTGAGGCTGTCGCCAACTATATAAAGAGTCATGATGATGTCAATTTGGTTGTTACCGGTTATGCTGATGTACAGACTGCATATCCTGCATATAACTTGAAGTTGTCCGAACGTCGTGCCAAGGCTGTTTATAATATGTTGGTTAATGATTATGGCGTTGATCCTGCCCGTTTAAGCATTGATTATAAGGGTGATACCGTTCAACCTTATCAGAGAAAGAATGAATGGAACCGTGTTGTAATCTTTGTTATTAAACCTCGTAATTAGAATTATGAGTAAAATATGGTTATCATTGGCACACATGGGCGGAGCGGAGCGACACTTTGTCCGTGAGGCCTTTGATACAAATTGGGTGGCACCATTGGGACCGAATGTCGATGGGTTTGAACATGACTTGGAACAATGGCTTGCTAAGCATTCTGCTCAGGAAGAAAATTATGTTGTAGCTTTGAGTGCCGGAACCGCTGCCATCCATTTATCATTAGTAATGTTGGGAGTAGGGCCTGGTGATGAGGTTATTTGCCAGAGCTTTACTTTCTCAGCTTCTGCTAATCCTATTAAATATCAGAGAGCAACTCCTGTGTTCGTAGATAGTGAATTGAATACATGGAATATGGATCCATACTTGCTAAAGGATGCGATTGAAGATCGCATTAAAAAGACAGGTAAAAAACCTAAAGCCATTATTCCTGTTTATTTGTACGGTAATCCGGCTTGTATTTCCGAGATTATGGACGTTGCCAACGAATATGAGATTCCTGTTGTAGAGGATTCCGCTGAAGCAATGGGTTCTAAATACGATGGGAAATATTGTGGAACATTTGGTAAATATGGAATTTTTTCATTTAATGGTAATAAGATGATTACTACCAGTGGTGGTGGAGCACTTATTTGTCATTCTAAGGAGGATGCCGATCGTATTAAATTTTATGCTACACAAGCCAGAGAGAAGTTTTCTTATTATCAACATGAAAAAATTGGCTATAATTACCGATTAAGTAATGTATCAGCAGGAATAGGTCGTGGGCAAATGCTTGTCTTGGATGAACATATTGCTCATCATCAGCATGTACATCAATTATATGATAATGCTCTGAAAGGTATAAAGGGAATAACGATCAAAAGTCCTATTTTAGAAAAACCTTGTCAGCCAAATTATTGGTTATCAACTATAACTGTTAATCCGGAGGAAACGGGATATACCTATCAGCAACTATCTGATTTTTTAGCAAAGGAGGGAGTGGAAACTCGTCCGTTGTGGAAGCCGATGCACTTGCAACCGGTTTATAAGGATGCTCCAAGCTATGTAAATGGAATTTCAGAATCACAGTTTAATATTGGGTTGTGCTTACCTTCCGGTCCAATGGTTTCGGATGCTGATGTTGAAAAAATAGTTCAACTTATTAAACAATATAAATAAGGTATAGAAAAGAAATGAAATTAGGCATCTCTTCGCTCGTTTTAGAACTTAGAGGAATCACAGAATATAATATTCCGGCTAATGCTTTGTTGTTTAATGTAAAGGATGATGATTCGAGAATATCAGATTTAATATACACATTTCATTTCTTAGATAAACTTCCTCAGTTGGATTTATTCTGGAAATTGAAGTATCAGCGGCCGAATCTCTTAGTGTTTGCCGCAGGTAAAAGAGAAGCAAGGATCATAGGGGTGGGTGATAATTCTATTCCTTATGCAGAATACGAAGAAGTTGATGATAGAAATATTAATGTATATTTTTTTAAAGCGATTCAAGCAGAGTTACAGATAGATACTATATTCTTATCATGTCTTTCTTTGGAACGCCATTTAGCTGAGCGTGGATGCTATATATTGCATTGCGCTTTTTTGGTATACAAAGGTCAGGCCATTTTATTTAGTGGACCAAGTGGAATAGGTAAGTCAACACATGCTGATTTATGGTGTAAAAATATTTCTAATTGTCATATTGTGAATGGAGATCGTTGTTTGATATGCCTTAATAAAGACGGGACGTATGAAGCATGTGGTTGGCCGATTTGTGGATCCAGTGAAATTTGTTTTAAAGAACATTATCCGTTAAAAGCTATTGTTTTTATGGAACAGTCAGTTATAAATCATGTGGTTGAGGAAAGTTTGATGAGTTATTATAAGCGTTTGACTGCTCAAATTACTATTAATCATTGGAATGTGGAAGCTACAGGAAAAGCATTGGATTGGATGCTTAAGTTAGTACAGACTATAAAAATTACAACTTATGCTTGTAATATGAATTCCGATGCTCCTGTAATTCTTCATGATTATCTTTTTGCAGAATAAATGAGTACCTCTATTGATTTGGAAGAGCGTTTAGTAGCTAAGGCTAATCAGGATCGGATTCCAATAACTGCTAACTTTGAGCTGACTCCCACTTGTACTTTAAACTGTGATATGTGCTTTATTCATACCACGAAAAGTATCGTTAAAAAATTAGGAGGATTGCGTAGTGTGGATGAGTGGCTTGATTTAGCCGAACAATTGAAAGAGATGGGTACACTCTTTATTCTTTTGACTGGTGGGGAACCAATGTTATATCCCGGATTTAAAGAATTATATATCGCTCTCCGGAAAATGGGGTTTATTTTAACTTTGAACTCTAATGGAACCTTAATAGATGAAGAAACAATAAAGATATTTGCGGAACTTCAACCGCGACGTATGAACATTACTTTATACGGAACCAGTTCAGAAACCTACGAAAGATTGTGTCATAACGTTGATGGGTATCAGAAGACAATGAAAGGCTTGCGCTTGTTAAAACAGTATCATATAGATACAAAGATAAATGTAAGTGTGGTCGAGAAAAACAAAGGAGATTACAAAAGTATATTGGCAACAGCTAAGGAATTGGGTATGCCGGTTGTAGTTAACAGTTACATGTCGCCTTGTACCCGAAAGGAGTGCAGAGGGTTGCGGGATATCCGTTATGAACGGATGTGCCCGAAAGAAGCTGCCGCTGCTGATATAGAATACTATAAATATAAGTATGGCGAAGAGTTTCCGGAGTTTGTAAAAGGAACTCTTTATCGTATTGATAACGGACCATACCAACGAGAAGGACAGGGGTTGGATTGTCGGGCCGGCAAAAGTTCCTGCTGGATTAACTGGCGGCATATTATGACACCATGTGTAGCAATGGAAAGTCCGGCTGTAGATATCAAAGGCTCCACTATTGCTGAATGTTGGAAAAAGATTACTACAGCTTGTGATGCATTGCCTAAACATGAGGAATGTGCCGGATGTAAAATCCGTTCTATTTGTGATGTCTGTTTTGAAGAAGCTAATGAAGAGAAACGGGCATTTGGAAACTTAAACTATCTTTGTGAGATGACTCATCATAAAAAAGAAATTTTAGAAAGTTACGCTCTGGAACAGAAATGAAACGACAAGGAGAATTTATAAAGCGAAAGGTTGCGGATGAAGTGTTGTTGGTCCCGATAGGAAAAACGGCACAGACATTTAACGGTATGATTACCTTATCCGATGTTGGAGAATTTATTTGGGATCATATTGAAGAGACGCAGTCTTTCCAAGATTTTGTAGATAAGATACTTGAAGTATACGATATAGATGGTGTGACCGCAGCAAAAGATGCATCGACTTTTTTGATGCAATTGTTGAGAGCCGGCATGCTCAGGCCATCAAGTGAGAACTGGTAGAGGTATGTTATGTGCTATTTAAGTCCGGATTTTGAGTTTAAAATGGCTGCTTGATGGAGAAATTGCAATCCGTATTACTTGACCTATTGAAGGCGGGACTTTGGGATAGAAAATCATCACTATCAGAACCTTTAACCAATGAGGAATGGAATGCACTTTATTTTGCATGTATGAAGCAGACTATTTCAGGAGTAGTGTACGATGCTGTTTGTCGCTTATCTGAAAAACAGTTACCCGAATCTGATTTAATGATGCAATGGAGTCAGTATGTCCGGAATATGGAGCAGACGTATAAGGAACATCTTAAGACTCTCAATTACTTATATATAAGGTATATGACAGTTTCCGACTTGAATCCTGCTATATTGAAAGGATTAAGTGTTGCTTATTACTATCCTTGCCCGAATCATCGTGTAATCGGAGATATCGATTTGTATTTTGGAGGAGTTGAAGCTTCGAACAGAGCAAATAATCTGATGTCGCAATGGGGAATACCTGTCAGGGGTAATGGGAGTGAAACTATTTTTCAACTTAATCAAGTGGTAGTTGAGAATCATGGAGAATTGATTACCTCACATAGTCCGTTCGTTTGTAAAAGGACGAAAGAGAAATTGGCAAGACAATTATCTGAAGGATCAGGTTATCAGACAATTAAGTTGGATAGTTCTGATTTAAAGGTGTTGGCTCCCCATCAAAATTTGCTGTTGTTGCTTACTCATAGTCTGAAGCATTTGTTGAACGAGGGGATTGGATTACGTCAGCTTTCCGATGTTGCACTATTGCTTCATGGTGAGAAAGGCAATTTTCATGAAGAAGAACTTCAATTTATGTTGAAAGACTGGGGAATTTTGAAGTATGCGAATTTAGTATTCAGTTTTTGTGTGAATTATTTAGGTTTGTCCGAGGAATATTTGCCCTATTCTTTTGACATTCAAAAATATAAACCATATAAACTGTTGGAAGAAATTTGGAAAAGTGGTAATTTTGGCCTTTTGGATGAGAGAATGGTTAAACGACCGAAGGAAGGGGATAAAGTGTTTACCGCTAAGCGAATGATTAATAATTCGTTGGTATTCTTTCGTTATGCTCAGGGTGAAGCCGTTTTTACTCCGTTACAATTGATAACACAGCGTATAAAAGATTTTTTTGATAGGAAATAAAAAGTACAAATATGAATAAAATTGCTCATTTAGTTTGTCTGTTGACAGTAGTTGTTATCCTTAGTTCTTGTGCTACTCGAAAGGATACAGTCTATCTACAGGATATGTATGAAATGCAGGAATATCCGGTTGCGCAAAAGTATGAAGCCGTCATCCAGCGCGATGATAAGATTAGTATTAAAGTGAGCGCGAAAAATCCGGAATTGGCTTTGGCTTTTAATATTCCGGGGGCTGGGGGAGGATATAGTGTAAGCGCGGATGGAACTATTGCGAATACGAGTGGGACGCTTGATAAAGATGCCGGTTATATTGTAGATGTAAACGGTGATATTGATTTCCCTATTATTGGAAAGTTGCATGTTGAAAGTTTAACCCGTAATCAGTTGACCGATCTGATAAAAAAACGTTTGATCGAAGGTGAATATCTGAAGGATCCAATTGTGATAGTCGACTTTTTAAATTTCAAGTTCTCTGTCTTGGGAGAAGTTGGTAGTGTAGGTACGTATGAGACAAAAGGTAATCGTGTAACTTTGCTTGAGGCTATTGCTATGGCTGGAGATTTGACAGATAATGCCCGTGTAGACCGTGTTGCTGTTATTCGTGAATATGGTAATAAGCGGCGTATTATGTTCAACGACCTTCGTTCAAAGGATATTTTCCTTTCGCCTTCATTCTATTTGCAGCAGAATGATATCGTTTACGTAGAGCCGAATAGCAATAAAGCAAAACAGGAGACGCAACGTGCGTATAGTATGTGGTCTATGTTTTTATCAAGTGCAGTTACATTAACTACATTGATATTCTATTTTACAAAGAAATAAATCATTATATATAATAAGGTATATAGAGAATGGTTAAAATGAGTGAACAACGTGATTTGTCGCCCGATAAGTCATTAGCTTCAAAAGGATTTAATATCAACCCGATAGATATTATCAAATACTTCCTTTTCAATTGGTATTGGTTTGTATTTTGTATTGCCATTTTTGGAGGTATTGCTTGGTATCGTTATTCTACTATGCAGAAAGTTTATTCATGTTCTGCGTCTGTCATGTTTAAGGATACGAAAGCAGCAGCAACTGAAGCACGTTTGGATCGTTTGACAGGGTATGGGGCAAAGACAAATGTTTCGAATGAAATACTTCAAATGAGATCAAACAAGTTGATGCAAGATGCTGTTAAACGTTTGGGTGCTGAAGTTAGTTACGTTGTTATGGATTATTTGCGTGAAGAGGAGCTTTATACTCAATCCCCAATCAAGATAGTTTTCCCGTATGCCGATGATAAGCAAATATTTACATTAAAGGCTATTCCTGTAGATGAAACTCATGTGGATCTGACAAATTTTACTACAGGCGACCATAATATGAGAGTAAAAATGGGAGATTCTATTAAGACAACTGTTGGAAAGATTGTTGTTACTCCTACATTATATTATTCAAAGAATTGGTACGGTGTGTCTATTGATGTTCGTAAAAACAGTGTAGCTTCTGTTGCAGAAGTGCTGAGTGCTCATTTAAATGTCTTCCAGGCAGATGACCAGGATGAGTCTTCTATTTTGAATATGAATTTGACTGATTCCAATGCTTCTCGTGCAGAAGATATTCTGAATATGATTATTACTATTTATAATGAAGAGAATATTTTAGATAAGAACCAGTCGTCTATCAATACTACGAATTTTATCAATGAACGTTTACAAATTATTGAAAAAGAATTGAGTGGTGTAGAGTCTAAGCTGGAGGAATATAAGCGAGTTAATAATATGGTTGATGTTAATTCAGAAGCCGGAACCGCAGTTAGTGAAAAACAAACTTATGGGACCGAGTCGAAGAATCTGCAGCAACAAGCTACTATGGGGCGTTATATGAAAAATTACCTAACCGACCCGTCTAAGTTAAACGACTTGATCCCGGCTCAGACCATACAGGACGCAAATATTGAAGCACAGATTCAACAGTATAATTCTACTAAGCTTAAGAGAGATAAACTTATGGAGGGCAGTAGTGATAAGAATCCGATTGTTCAAGATTTGAATAAGTCTCTCAATGCAATGCGTCAGAGTATTATTCGTTCTGTAGATAATATGAATGTCAGCACTGATGTCAAGTTAAAAGATATGGAGAACCGAGCTAATCAGGCGGCAGCAAAAATCTCATATATCCCAACTCAGCAACGTGAGATGCTTTCCATCGAACGTCAGCAGCAAATTAAGCAAGAACTTTATCTGTACCTGTTGAATAGGCGAGAAGAAAATGCATTGTTGCAGGCAACTACCGAGTCTAATGCCAAGATTCTGGAACCGGCTCATGGCAGTGAGGTACCTATTTCTCCAAATGAGAAACAAATGATTACTACCGGTGTACTTGAAGGTGTTGCTCTTCCTGCCGCTATTTTATTATTTTTTCTGTTCTTTGATACCCGTATAAAGGATCGCAAGGATGTGGAGGATTACATCAGTGTTCCGTTCTTAGGTGAAATTCCGAAAGATGGAGCCAAACGCACTAAGAATTTTAAGAATGCCATTGTTGTTACGTCGAATAGTCGTGATGTGGTATCTGAGGCTTTTCGTATAGTTCGTACCAATATGGATTTTATGCGTGTAAAATCAAAAGATATGAAAGTCATCACTTTCAGCTCTTTTGGCGCAGGAGCAGGCAAGACGTATGTGTCCAGTAACTTGGCCGCATGTTTTGCTCAAGCAGGGAAGAAAGTGTTGATGATTGACCTGGATATCCGAAAGGGTACATTAAGTGCCCATGCCTTGCAGCATAATGTAATAGGTATGACAGCATACTTAGCTGATCAGGCAGAGATAAGTGATATTCTTCAGCCAGATGAGCTTTGTCCGAACCTCGACTTTATCCCGTCAGGTTCTGTTGCTCCAAACCCTGCAGAGTTGTTACTCAGCGACCGATTGGATTCCATGATTAACGAATTAAGAAGCAAATATGATTATATCTTTGTCGATAATGTTCCATACGGAGCTATTGCTGATGCAGCTATTACCAATCGTATTGCAGATTTAACCATCTTTATTATCCGAGTAGGTAAGCTTGACCGTCGTATGTTACCTGAGATTGAGAAGATTTATGAAAGTGGTAAACTGAAGAATATGTCTCTTATCCTTAATGGTGCCATCGTTCGTAAACGTGGTTATGGCTACGGTTATGGCTATGGTTATGGCTATGGTTATGGATATGGATATGGAGGTGAGCATCGTTCATGGTGGAAAAAACTTTTCGGAAAGAAGCATCACCATCATCATAGTTGATTAAATAATAAGTAAATAAAGTTAATTGTTTGGTTTAGATTGGAAATAGCATTTTTTACAACTCAGAGTGCAGAAGCTAAATTTACAGAATTGATAAACTATTATTAAATGTTTTTCTTCAATAAAAAATACTCTTTAATAAAAAGTGGTATTTTAATAGGTAAGACCGATATACATAGTCATATTTTACCTGGAGTGGATGACGGTTCTCCCAATGTAGATACAAGTTTGCAACTATTAGACTTTATGGAATCCCTTGGTTATGTTAAAATATGGTTGACACCACATGTGATGGTCGACTTGGGGAATACAGCAGAGAAGCTACAGAAGCGATTTGATTTTTTTCGGCCTAAGTATACAGGAAAGATAGAATTATATCTCGCTTCAGAATATATGATGGATCAGGGTTTTAATACTCGGTTGACAACCGATCCTTTACGTTTAGGAAATGAACATCTGTTAGTGGAGACTTCCTATATGAATCCGCCTTTAGAATTATATGATATTTTGTTAAGTGTTTGGAATGCAGGATATCATCCATTGATAGCCCATCCTGAGCGATATATGTATATGGATTTTCCCGATTATGAGAATTTGAAAAATAAAGGATACGATTTCCAATTGAATTTGATGTCATTGAGTGGCTATTATGGAGGTCGTCCAAAAAAAGTTGCGGAAGATTTGTTGGAGAAAGGTATGTATGATTATATAGGAAGTGACTTGCATCACTTATATCATTATAAACCTATGTTGGAGCACATGAAGCTAACCAAGGAACAGCTGGACCGGGTAGAGCAATTGCTTGTCAACAATGAAAATGTTTAAGCACGTTCTTTTTCTTGTTTTGCTTGTATTCACAGGCATCCTCATCATCCTTCCCAACCTGTCAGCCGATATGGCAGGTAATTTTTATTTTCTCAGTTTATTAGCCTGGCCGCTATTTATAGTCGATGTTATTATCTGGCTTTTTATAAAGAAAGAATGTATCTGGCAGTTCTTCTTCATGGTGGTGGTGTTAGGCTGTTTCACATGGGTGTGGAATTACATCCCGTTTTCTTGGCCATCGGCCAATGAAAAGTTAAAGCAGCAATTCACCTTGGTATCGTGGAATGTTGATAATATGGGAGTTGGATATCAGAATTATACAAGGATGCATCAGCAAAGTCAGCAGATATTAGCACAAAGACCTGATATTATTTGTATTCAGGAGCGCCCCCATACCAATGTCATCAGTTGGGACAGTATACAGTCTTGTTTTCTTGATTATCCATATAAAATTATTAATAGTCGGGAAGATGAAGTACTTAATTTGGCGGTGATGAGTAAGTATCCACTGCTTAATCATCAAGAATATTATTGCGATAACACCTATAATAAGATGATGGCTATTGATGTTAATGTGAAAGGAACTATAATCCGAATCTTCAATGTTCATTTGCAGACTACCGGTATAAATGGCGCAGGTGATACGGAAAGTAAAAATCACATCAATAAGTTAAAAGATAATGCCAAGCTCCGTAACCATCAGGCTGGTGATTTGCATGTGCTTATCTCTTCATCAAGAGTCCCGGTCATAGTATGCGGAGATTTTAATGATACCCGTTCCTCGTATGCTTATCGCACTGTTTCGAACGGACTAATCGACTGTCATAAATCTGCGGGAAAAGGATGGGGAGGAACTTATAACAAGTTTCGTAATTTGGTAAAGATAGATTATATTCTTTGTACAAAAGATTTGGGAGTAAACAGTTATGAGTTGAAAGATACAGAGTTAAGCGATCATAAGATGCAAAAGGTAAAAATTGAGCTTAATTAAATGCTTTACTTCTTTCTTTTTTGAATTCTATTATAAATCTATTATTTTTGAAATATAATTTCATTTTCATACGCATTGGAGCAGTAGTTTATATATTTTAATATCAGAAATAACAATGTCTTGAGATATTCATTACTTTCTGAACAAAAAGGATTAATATAAAATGTCAGATGATTGGATGATTGTTATTAAGCCAAAGAAGAAATGGCTTGATTTAGATATAACAGGAATATGGCGTTATCGCGATTTAATATATATGTATGTAAAACGCGATATTGTGACAGTGTATAAGCAAACAGTCTTAGGTCCTCTTTGGTTTGTCGTCCAACCGATTCTTACTACTATTATGTATATGTTTGTATTTGGTGGTTTAGCAGGAATTCCAACCGATGGAGTACCTCAGCCTTTATTTTATATGGCAGGTATTACCTTATGGACTTATTTTAATTCTGTGTTTATGGCGTCGTCAAATGTTTTTTCTGCCAATGCTGCAGTTTTTGGAAAAGTTTATTTCCCTCGATTAGTTGTTCCGATATCTTCTTGCATATCAAATCTGATGAAGATGTTAATACAGTTTTCCCTGTTCTTGGTATTATATTTTTATTTCAGCTTGGGCGGAGCATCTGCACATATTAATATGGTAGCATTGCTATTCCCCGTTTTGATAATAATGTTAGCACTCCATGCTATGTCATGGGGGGTGATAGTTACCTCCTTGACTACGAAATACAGGGATTTAACGCAATTAATCACATTTGGAATGCAACTGTTTATGTATGCCACTCCTATTATCTATCCGTTGAGCGCAGCTCCAACAAAATATCGTTTCCTTATTCAGTTGAATCCACTAACTTCTATATTTGAAACATTTAAGTATGGGTGGTTAGGGGCTGGCCAATTAGAATGGGAATGGTTATTATATAGCTTTGTATTTATGTTAATGACTCTATTTTTATCTGTGATTATATTTAGTAGAGTAGAGCGAAATTTTATGGATACGGTATAAGTTTTATATTTCAATGAGTGATTTAGCAATACAATTTGATCATGTAGGGAAACTATATAGATTAGGGCTTGTTGGTACAGGTTCTCTTGTTCACGACTTAAATAGGTGGTGGCAAGTGAGTGTTCGTCATAAAGAAGATCCATATTTAAAAATTGGAGAAACAAATGATAGAGCACATAAGGGTGGTTCTCAGTATGTTTGGGCATTGAAAGATATTACTTTTGATGTTCATCAGGGAGATGTCGTGGGAATTATTGGAAAAAATGGAGCTGGTAAGTCTACACTATTAAAACTTTTGTCAAGAGTAACGGCTCCAACAGTAGGGATAATTCGAGCGAAAGGAAGGATTGGATCTCTGTTAGAAGTTGGAACAGGTTTTCATCCAGAGCTAACAGGTCGTGAGAATATCTACATGAATGGTTCCATTATGGGGATGACGAAAGCAGAGATAACGAAGAAATTAGATGAAATAATTGACTTTGCCGGGGTTGAGCGATATATAGATACCCCGGTGAAACGTTATTCCAGTGGAATGACAGTACGTTTGGGCTTTGCGGTAGCCGCTTTTATGGAACCTGAGATTCTTGTTGTTGATGAAGTGTTGGCTGTAGGTGATGCGGAGTTTCAGAAAAAGGCAATTGGTAAGATGCAGGATGTTGCTAAGGGTGAAGGGAGAACAGTACTATTTGTTAGTCATAATATGGCATCAATTAGAAGTCTATGTAATCGGGGGATTGTATTAAAAGATGGTGCAATTGATTTTATGGGCTCTACAGAAGATGCAGTAAATCACTATTTAAAAGTTTATAATGATTTTGATTTGGAGAAAATTATAGATCGAGTTCAATGGAAAAAATATAATATAAAAATAGACAGTATAGAAGTTAATAATACTATTAAGAGTCATTCTATTGTGTCCTCTGACCAACATGTTTTGGATGTGAAGATTAAAGGATATACTGATGAAGATATGCAAACAGATGTTATGTTAATTATCAAAAATAGAGATGAGATTCCCATGGCATCTCTTGCAGAAGGACATTGTAAGGGTATTCTGTTCAATATAGGAAAAGGAGATTTTACTATTCATCGGTCTATACAACTACCGAAATTTGTTAGCTGTGGGGATTATTTGGTAGATTTGTATATGCATCATCCAATGGTAGAATATCAAATGAAAGCACCAAATTGTGCTGAATTGCATTTTGATGGTTATCAAGAAGGTTATGGTAGAGCTTTGATTCAGAAAAATGAAGGATTTTGTGGATTGGAAAGTATTTAATTATGAAATTATCAATTATTACTATAAATTATAACAATAAGGAAGGTTTGCAGAAAACTATTGACAGCGTTATTTCTCAAACATTTAAAGATTTTGAGTGGATAATAATTGATGGGGGGTCAACTGATGGCAGTAAGGAATTGATCGAAAGATATTCTCAATATGTTTCTTATTGGGTAAGCGAACTTGATAAAGGAATATATAATGCTATGAATAAAGGAATCATACAATCACATGGCGAATATTTGCAATTCCTTAATTCTGGAGATACTTTAACCAGTAGTACAATATTATTAGATGTCTTTAAGGATGATTATAATGAAGATATCGTAACAGGAAATATTATTAGAAATGGAAAAGTAGATAGAGGAATCGGACCTCGAAATATTTCTTTAATTGATTTTTATTATGGTTCTTTATTTCATCCAGCATCTTTTATAAAAAAATCTTTATTCAGAAGATACGGAATGTATGACGAACGATACAATGTCGTATCTGATTGGAAATTTTTTTTGGTAACTATCATTCTTCATAATGCGACCGTAAAATATATTAATAAGAGTATAACAGTCTTTGATGCTAATGGAATATCATCTCTTGATTCTAATATAATAAAAATCAAACAAGAAAAAAAAACTGTGCTGGAAGAATGTATTCCTCCCAGAATTTTAAAAGATTATACATATATGTCTAACGAATTTAAATTTAAAAACCATAAATTGACAAGATTTATGTATTTATTGATAGTTAAGGTTGCAATTTTCTTAGAGAAATAAAAATACATTCCAATAATCTTTCATCTTTTAGCGGGGAAATATTGAGTAGTGAGGATTATGAATTTCAATTTGATTTAAATATAAATTAATAATCTAATTTTCTTGAGTTATGAAAAAGATCCTTTATGTTACCGCTTCTTGCTTATCTAAAAACACTTCAGCCAATATGAGTCATAATGGTTATATAGAGGGGTTATTGGAAAATAGCCATGAAGTAGATATTATCATGGCAAATGATAGTTGGGGATCGACAGATAATAAACTTAAAAAATATGCTAAAGCTAACTATTATGAATTTAATTCCGTATCTATTGCTGATAAGTTAAGAATGCGTTTTCGTGGAGCAATAAAATTTGCAGTACAAAATTCTATAGTTGGCAAAAAGAGTTCTAATGAAGATATTTCAATTCAATCAGATCCTCGAATTACTATGAATCAAAGAATAAGAAAATCACTAAAGAGTATTTTTTATTTCTTATTTAAGCCGGATCCTATATATCCATTGAGTGCATGTTGGTTACAAAATGCATCTAAGTTTCATTCTAAGAAAGAATATGATTTAGTCATTTCTAATTCTTCTCCTACAGCAAGCCATAAATTAGTTTCATTGTTAATTTCGAAAAATAGAATTAAATATAGAAAATGGATTCAGATTTGGGAGGATCCCTGGTATCATGACTTATATGGTGGCCATTCTGATTATATTGAAAAAGAAGAGCATCATTTGTTGCAAGTCGGACAGGAAATTTACTATGTAAGTCCTTTGACATTGCATTATCAACAAATCTATTTTCCTGATTGCGCTGATAAAATGCATTTTATTCCGCTTCCATTTTTGAAGTTTTCTCAAGATAAAGTAGACATTGAAGACTCAGATATGAGTTTCGGTTATTTTGGAGACTATTATTCTCAGACGAGAAATTTAATACCATTTTATGAAGCCTTAAAAGAAATGAATTTTCAAGGATATATTTATGGTGATTCAGACTTGGACATACAGAATTATGGAAAAATTAAGGTTTCGGGAAGAGTAACTTTAGATGTGTTGGAGAAAATACAAGACAGAACTTCAGTTTTGGTTCATCTTTGTAATTTGAGGGGGGGGCAGATACCAGGTAAAGTCTATCACTATTCTGCTACCCATAAACCAATATTATTTATTTTGGATGGTACAGAAGAAGAAAAGAAAATCATAAAGGATTTCTTTGAAAAATTTAATCGATATTATTTTTGTGATAATAACAAGACTGATATTGCTAATGCAATGTGTAAAATAACATCTGCAGGAAATATTAACTACCCTATTGTAGATGCTTTTAAACCAGAAAATGTAGTCAAAACTTTACTTAATTTGTAATATGCCAAAAATTACCATTCACACTGCAACTTACAACCGTGCTTATATTTTAGACAAAGCATACGATTCTCTTCGAAATCAGACGATCAAAGATTTTGAATGGATTATTTCTGATGACGGTTCTACAGATAATACTGAAGATCTGGTAAAAAAATGGATGGAGGCAGATAATGGGTTTGAAATTCATTATTATAAACTTTCTCATGTAGGTATCCCACGGGCATTGAATAATGGAGTGCAACATTCGAATGCAGAATGGTTTATGATGTTGGATTCAGATGATCATTTTGTACCAGAAACTGTTGAAAAGATAATTCCATGGTTGAATGACGTTGATCATCTGGACAAATTTGCTGGTATCGGATTTTGTTGTTGTTTTCCAGATGGAAGTTATATGAAACCGCAGAAACCAATTATTGATCCAAAAGATGGATATGTTGATGCTACTCATTTAGAGCGTGCTAAATATAATTTTAATATGGATTCTTGTGAAGTTCATCGTACCAAATTGTTGATGAAATATCCTTTTCAATATTGGGAAACAGAGGAATATGCTCCAGAACAATTGTGTTTTTATGCTATGGCTTTTGATGGTTGGAAAATGCGTTGGAGAAATGAAAAATTATGTATTTGTGATTATCTGCCTGATGGACAGACTAAAGATAATAAATTAGTAAAGAATAATCCTATGGGGTTTGCTATGATGTATAATCAGAATCTTTTAAGATTTCATGATTTTAAGTCATTATTTTACAATGCCTCACAAATGATAGCTCTTTTATTTTATAGTAGAAATATGAACTATCTTTCAAAATCTAATAATAAAATAATGACAGCATTAGCTTTGCCTTTTGGAATAGTATTAGGTTATAGAAGACGTGCTCAATTTTCAAAATTATAAATGATATGAAAAAGGTAATGTTAGTTTTTGGAACTAGACCGGAAGCTATAAAAATGTGCCCTTTGGTTAATGAACTAAAACAAAGAAACACTATGAAAACAATAGTTTGTGTATCTGGTCAGCATCGACAAATGCTGGATCAAGTTCTTCATACTTTTGATGTTGTTCCCGATTATGATTTATCAATCATGAAACAAGGGCAGATATTATTTGATATAACTATCAATATTCTTAGTAATATAAAAGTTGTTCTGAATGAAATAGAACCAGACATTGTTTTAGTTCACGGAGATACTTCAACAACCTTTGTAACAGCATTGGCTTGTTTTTATCTTCAAATACCAGTTGGCCATGTTGAAGCCGGATTAAGAACTTATAATATATATTCACCATATCCAGAGGAATTTAACCGACAAGCTGTTAGTATTATCAGCAAGTATAATTTTGCTCCTACTGAACTCGCCAAGGAAAATCTGATTCGCGAGGGAAAAGATGAAAATACAATATATGTAACAGGTAATACAGCTATTGATGCTTTAAAAACTACAGTACGAAAAGATTATTACCATCCAGAATTTGATTGGGTAGGGAAAAGTCGTTTAATTATGATTACTGCGCATAGAAGAGAAAATCTTGGAGAACCGATGAAACATATGTTCCGTGCCATTAAAAGAGTTTTGGATGAGCATATTGATGTTAAGGCTATATATCCGATTCACATGAATCCTATTGTCCGGCAAACTGCTAAAGAAATTTTTGGAGATGATGATAGAATTCATATTATAGAGCCTTTGGAAGTTTTGGACTTCCATAATTTCTTAGCACGAAGTTATATGATTTTGACTGATTCTGGTGGTATTCAAGAGGAAGCTCCATCTTTAGGAAAACCGGTATTAGTGATGAGGGATACAACTGAACGTCCCGAAGGAATTAAAGCGGGTACTCTAAAATTGGTAGGGACCAGTGAAGAAACTATTTATAATAATTTTAAATTGTTGCTTGAGGATAAGGACGAATATAATAAAATGAGTAATGCAAGTAATCCTTATGGTGATGGATTTGCGTGTAAGCGGATTGCAGATATTTTAGAAAATGCAGCAAATTAAGAAAAAACTTCTTTTTGTAAACGGCCATTTAAATGTTGGAGGCATAGAAAAGTCTTTATTGGATTTGCTATGTAATTTGGATTATACTAAATATGGTGTTGATTTACTTTTGTTAGAAAGGCCGGGGGATTATATTACTCAACTTCCGTCTGACGTCCGAGTAATATTCAGAGATACCACAAAAATTTATGGATCTTTATTTCATACAATAGTTTCCTGTATTAAAGATAGAAGATTTTCTGATGTCGTATTTCGTTTGATACTTTATTTTAGTAGATTTTTTGGTTATAAGATTTATAGAAGTCTTCTTCCTTTACTTCATATAGCAGACTATTATGACTGTGCTGTAGCCTATAGAGTAGGGTTTAGTTCCGATATTGTTTCATATGCAGTTAAAAGCAAAAAGAAAGTTTGTTGGTGGCATAATGGCGAATGCAATTACAATGTTGATCAAATAAAGCATATTAATGATTCCTGGAAGAATATGGATTATGTCGTTTCTGTATCTAATGGATGCAGGGATCTAATCATTCGAAATTTTGATTTTCCTGCTGATCATATAAAGGTAATACCAAATATAGTTGACGTAAGTAAAATTAATATTTTTGCGGGTAATAGTAGTCCTTATACCGATAATGGTAACATATTGAAGATCATCACTGTCGGAAGGTTGTGTTGGGAAAAGCACATCGAGGATATACCAGATATAGCCAATAATCTGGTAAGAAAAGGATATGATCGATTTAAATGGTATATTATTGGTGATGGTGATAAGGAGCAAGAAATAAGAGATAAAATAGCTCAAAATCATTATGAAAATCAAATAATATTATTGGGAAAGAAAATAAATCCCTATCCTTACATTAAATTTGCTGATATGTTGGTTCATACGTCTCATGTTGAATCCCAATGTATTACAATTCTTGAAGCTATGGCTTTAAAAACTCCTTGTGTCGTTTGTGAATCAATTGGGCCTAAAGATTTTATTAAGTCTGGTGTCAATGGAATTTTAACAAAGCAGAATGTTATTGATATGACCAGTGGTATTATAGAAATGATTCATAAAATTCCTCATAGTGGACTTTTGGTAAAAAATGGCTATGAAACTGTATGCCATTCTTTTAGTCCTAAAATAATTTTGTCTTATTTTGATAGTCTTATTAATTGATCAAGTATGTTAATTAATTCTCAAGATTTAGATTTAACCAAAATAAAACTTGTAATCTGGGATTTGGATAATACTTTTTGGAAAGGTATCATTTCAGAAGAACCAATTCATAAAATTCCAGAATATGCAAAACTTGTGAAGGACTTATCTCTGCATGGTGTTGTTAATTCAATATGCAGCAAAAATACTTTCGAAGTTTGTGAGAACAAATTGAAAGAGATGGAAATATGGGACTATTTTGTATTTCCATCAATAGATTGGACTCCTAAAGGAAAGAGGGTGTTAAATATTGTTAAAGATATGGGATTACGTCCGGCAAATGTTCTGTTTTTGGATGACGAACCTTATAATCTCCAATATGTCAATTCTTTAGATCCTTCTATTGTATGTTCTGATATAAACAGTATTTATCATGAAATTGAGAAGCAAATCAGCAAATTGCCTTTAAATGAATCTATGAAAAGACTTAAGCAGTATCAGGATTTACAGATAAAAGTTGCTTCCAGCAAAGACTATGATTCTGCAGAGGATTTTCTGAGGGCTTGTAATATTAAATTGCAGATCAATAAAAATTGTGAACCGCAGATAGATCGAATCACAGAGTTGATAGGCCGTACGAACCAGTTGAATTTTACAAAAAAGCGTATTGATAAATCTCAAGTCGGATGTTTAATAAGAGATGTTAATTATGAATGTGGGTATATTCATGTCATTGATAAATTCTGTGATTATGGAATAATCGGGTTTTATGCATTGCAAAAAACAGAACATAAGCTGGAGCATTTTTTGTTTTCTTGTCGTACGATTGGAATGGGTATCGAACAATATGTCTATTCATTCTTAAAATATCCCAAACTTGACGTTTCCGGAGAGGTGGTTAATCAATTAGAAAAGAATTATCAACCCGATTGGATACAATTAATAGATTTTATAGAAAAATTATCTATAGAAAAGCAAACGAATGGAAATAGAATATTGATTAAGGGGCCTTGTGATGTTTCCCAAGTAGTTCCTTTCTTTAAAGACCAATCTTTGTTTGACACGGAATTTTCATACATTAGTAAGATAAAATCAGGGACATATATAGAAGCTCAAAATCATTCAAGCCAGATCTTACTTTCTCATAGTATAGATGCTTCTACGAGGAAAGAGTTGATAGATACATTACCTTTCATAGATGAGGAATACTTTTCTTCCAGAATTTTCAGTAAACAATACGATTATGTCATTTATAGTATTCTTCCAGACTATGGTTTGGGATTGTATAGGAATAAAAAGAATCCATTGATTATTCTTCCTTATAATCAATACACTATTGATTATACTCAGAAAGATAGTTGGATGTCAATTTTACATGATCAAAGTACATTGTCTGATGAAGAAATATTACATTATTACCAATATTTCAAGGATAACTATGAATTTATAGGGAGGATTTCAGATGATGATATGATAAAAAATCTTACTCAGATTAGACATTTGTTGTCTCCTTCAACAATGTTGATTATACAAAATGGAGCAGAACTTCCATACAAGGGAGAATATAAAAAAGGTTATGAGGGGCGTGAAGTTCTTCATCATCATTTAAATAGATTATTAGAGAACTTTATAGAATCACATGATGATAATTGTTTCTTGTTAGATGTCAATACTTGTATAGATAGTAATAATTCTTATTTAGATACGATTAATCATTTTAAAAAAAACGTATATTATAAAATAGCTCAAACTATACAGCAATATGTTTCTTCTAATAATGAAGAAAGAAAAGAATTTAAAGTACGTGGATGGTATGCTGTATATGTTGATAATATGAAAAAAATATATTTTAAAATAAAAGCGATTCTGTATCCTATTTATTCCAAACTAAAAAAATTATAATATATGGCAAACATTCTTTTATTTGGGCATGGAGGAAGTGCTAATCATGGTTGTGAAGCGATTGTAAGAACTACGGCAGGAATAATAAAGGATAAATTGCCAGATAGTAAATTGTTTCTATGTACTCCCAAAATTAATGAGGATCAACACTATTCTGTTGATAAGATTTGTATTTTAAAAAATGTATCTCAGAATATTAAGAATTTCGATTTTTATATTTCATATTTAAAATACAGATTTACTCATAATTTTGTCTATTTAGATACATATCGTTATAATTCTTTAGTACGACGATTAAGAAAAGAACGAAGTTTTGCATTATCAATAGGAGGAGACAATTATTGCTATGGGGAAAATAAGGAACTTGCATATTTAAATAATTATTTCAATAAACATGGCATAAAAACGATATTGTGGGGTTGTTCTGTAGAACCGTCAGGATTAGATAATCCAAATATTTTAAATGATATGAAAAATTATACATATATCATTTCAAGAGAAAGTTTGACATTTGAAGCAATGAAAAGTCATGGTCTTAATAATGTTTACTTATATCCAGATCCTGCATTTCTACTCAAGAAAGAACAAATAGACGATCACAATTTAATTAAAGAAAATACTGTGGGTATTAATTTAAGTCCATATATTTTAAAATGTGAAGGGAAGAAAGGAATTACTATAAAGAATTTTGTACATTTAATTGAATATATTCTTGAAAATACTTCAATGAATGTAGCATTAATTCCTCATGTTGTTTGGTCTCATAGCAATGATTGTATTCCATTACAGTTACTTTGTAATGAATTTAAAAATAATCAAAGAGTTTCCTTAATTGGAGACGCTTCTGCTTCAGAACTTAAAGGATTAATATCGAAATGTCGATTTATGATCGCCGCTCGTACCCATGCTTCTATTGCAGCTTATTCTTCCTGTGTTCCAACTTTAGTTGTGGGTTATTCTGTCAAAGCAAAAGGTATCGCAAAAGACATCTTTGGAACTTATGATCGTTATGTGTTGCCTGTTCAAACACTGTCTGATGAAAAAGAATTGGTTGAGAGTTTTCAGTGGCTGGTATGTCACGAAACAGAAATACGTACTCATTTGATAGATTTTATGCCGCAATATATTGAAAAAGCCAATGTGGATGGTGAAATTCTTTATGACATGTTATGATAGAAGAATATTTGAACCTTGTTAGTAAAGAAGACTGTTGCGGATGCAATGCTTGTGTAAATATTTGTCCAAGAAATTGTATTTCATTTAAACTTGATGAGCATGGGTCTTATTATCCATATAAAAACAAAGAGAATTGCATTGATTGTGGTGCTTGTGAAATTGTATGCCCTGTACTTCACAATAATTCTTTTAAATTGAATAATAAAATTTATGCTTGTAAAAATAAAAATGATGAAATCAGGAAGATAAGCTCTTCTGGTGGAATCTTTTCCGCTATTGCTAAATGTGTAATTGAACATAAAGGATATGTTGTAGGTGCGGCTTTCTCTAATGATTATTATAATGTCCACCATGTCATCATTGATAATGAAGAAGATTTAGCATTATTAAGGGGAGCAAAATATATTCATAGCAATATAGAAAATACTTTTAAAGAAATAAAAAAGCTTCTTCTCTCAAATATAATTGTATTGTTTAGTGGAACACCTTGTCAAATAGCAGGGTTGAAATCTTTCCTACATCATCAAGAATACATAAATTTAATATGCGTTGATGTCGTTTGTCATGGGGTTCCTTGTACAGGTGTCTATCAGTGGTATATTAAAACATTGGAAAAGAAATATAATTCAAAAGTCATTTTTGTTACGTTCCGTGATAAGAAAAATGGATGGAGAAACTCCTCTGTTGTTTTCAAATTTGAAAATGGAGAAGATTTATCTATGCCGAGTGCTGACAATTCTTATATGAAAGGGTATATAAATAATCTTTATATTCGATCATCATGTACCAAATGTAAATTTAAAGATTTTCAATCTGGTAGTGATTTTACATTGAGTGATTTTTGGGGGAGTAGTGAATTAAGAAAATATAAGAAAGATAATATTGGCGTTTCTGTGGTTTCTGTAAACACCGAAAAAGGTGCGAAAATATTTAATATCATAAAAGACCAGCTTAATGATGTATCATTAATAGATAAAGGCGTAGCATATGTCTTTAATGAAAACGTTTCAATTTCTGCTAAAATAAATTCTCGAAGTCAGGAATTTCTGGCGAATTATAGAACAGAAGATTTTGACCGTTTAATCAACCAATATGTTCCTAATCAACCTATTGAAATAAAGTCATCTCAAAGTTTTATATATACTATTAAAAGATTTATATATTTATTATTTCACTAAATTGGATAGTATGAATTTTATTAAAAAGTTTCTTTTGAATATTTACAACTGGATTTTAGAAGAAAATGATAAATTGTATCCGTATTTGCATCAATCTCCTAAAGTTAAAGGAATAATAGAAACATTGGAATATATAAGAGACCATAAGTGTTCAGTAGTTAGATACGGAGATGGTGAATTTAAGCTTATGTTTGGGATTAAAACCGCTTTCCAGCATGTAGATGTCAGATTATCTAAGAATTTGTCTAAAATTTTAAAATCTAAAAATTCATCTATCATAATATGTATTCAGCCAATGTTTAAGAGTCTTTCAAAGTATAAGGAGGATGAACAGCAATATTGGAGAAATTATAATATTCTTAATAGAAAAAAAAATCTTTCTCAGTTAGATCTTTCAAAGACATATTATGATTCGTTTATTAGTAGATGTTATATGCCTTATAAAGACAAATCTATTGCTGATAAATGTTTTATACTTTGGAAACAGATTTGGAATTCAAAGGATTTGCTTATAATTGAAGGCGAGAAAACCAGATTGGGTGTTGGTAATGATTTGTTTAATAATGCTAAAAGCATACAACGAATATTATGTCCCAATGAAAATGCTTTTGATTATTATGATCAATTATTAAAAACTGCTCAAAAATTCTCAAAGAATTATCTTATATTGTTAGCAGTCGGGCCTACAGCTACAGTTTTAGCTTATGAATTAGGAAAATTAGGTTATTGGGCAATTGATATTGGTCATTTGGACATTGAATACGAATGGTATTTAAGTAAAGTTGAGTCAAAAGTACCTGTCCATAATAAGTATGTTAATGAAGCTGGTGGAGGTCATAATATCGGAGAAGAATTAGACGAGAAATATTTGAAAGAAATAATGTATAAAATTGGTGTCTGATGGGAAGTTTGCCTTTAGTTAGCATTATAATGCCATGTTATAATAGTAAAGATTATTTAAAACGTTCTTTGGGTTCAGTATTATCTCAAACTTATTCTAATATTGAATTGGTTTTGGTTGATGACGGATCAAATGATAATACCTTGGAGATAGCGAAATCTTATATCCCAAAGTTTTCTGATAAAGGATACGAAATTAATATAATCCAACAAACTAATCAAGGACCTGGATATGCTGCAATAAATGGTTTGGAAAAAGCTAAGGGAGAATTTGTTTCTTATTTAGATTCCGACGATATGCTTTTGCCTCAATCTGTTGAAGTTCGGGCTACTATATTAATAGATAATCCTCAATGCAATTGTTCAAGAACGAATGGATATAAGGTTTTTGAGAGTAATCTTGATGGAAAAGATTTGATAGTGGTAAACGATGAAGAGAAGTATTCTAAAAATATGTTTGAAGATTTGGTATTAGGTAAAGCTAATAATTTTCCAGGAACATTTATGGTGAGAACTTCAGCATTGCAATCGTATTATAAAGATAAATCTATTCTAAAATCTGATTTTGGTCAAAATCTTCAGATGTTAATGCCAGGAACATGGAAATCTGAAAGTATCTATGTCGATCGACCGTTAATGAAGTACATTATGCGTCAAGGGTCTCATAGTCATCCAAAATCTGTAGAAGAAAAATTAAGATTAAGTCATGGATATTATCAAATTCGGAGTCAAATGTTAGATGTATTAGACTATGATTTCACAGACTTAAAGCATCAGATGGAAATTGTATTTACAAGAATTTGGATTTCTATTGTGTTGCAATATCCTTTTAAAGAAGATGAGAAAGATAAGCAGAAAAAATTATATTATAAGTATTATAATCATTTAAAATCAATAGGTGGCCTAAATCTTGAATACAGAACAGCAAATGCAGCATTTGAACACTCAAAGTATTTAATGTATTATAGAATATTGTATAAAATGTTTCGCTATTGTCCGTTAAATTTAGCAGAAGTTTTTGTAAAGTGTTGGGCATAAAATGATTAATTTATGCGCATTAAATCAGAAAAACTCTTGATAAATTTGTTCGTCTGTCCGCATCACTTTAGTAAATGATGGTCAGTAAGTAGATGGATAATAAGCTTCTCATAAAACAGAAATAAAAAATAAAATACATTTGCCACTTTTTAGCTTTATTTATTTGAATGCCTGATGGTTAAGCGTTGCAAACCATGGTGGTTTTGTGACATTTGGCAGTTGAAAAAAGTTTCTGTATATTTGTACTGACAAATAAATAGATTAACTAAAAACCTGATAAAATGAAAAAATCAAGTAAAAAAGAAGCTAAAAAGCAGCAGGATCCGGTTAGTACCATATTGGCCTCTATTAAACAGAACTCGGAGTTGAACCAGTCATGCGCTCAGGCACTGATGAACCTCCAGCAGAAATTGACTAAGATGAAAACAAAAAAACAGTCAAAGGTCAAGATGGAAGACATCATTAACTATCTTAGTTCCAAGTATGAATTCCGGCACAATGAATTGACAGATGTTACGGAGTACCGTCACAAGGGTTCCGAAGAGTGCTTTATGCCTATTGATGATCGTGCGTTGAACGGTATCCGAGTAGAAGCTCATCTTGACGGCTTGGTCTGCTGGCGGAATGTTATACCAACTATTGTTCTGTCAACAAAAGTGAAAGAATACAGCCCGGTGAGAGACTATATGAACGCATTGCCCGATTGGGATGGTGTAGACCGTGTGATTCCATACTTAAAACGTGTTTCGGATAAAGAATATTGGTTGCGTACCGGGAAATACTGGTTTCGTGCTTTAACGTCTCAGATGATGGGCATTACACGTAAGTATGGTAATACCATGATTCCGGTTCTTATTAGCGAAGAGCAAGGATTGGGTAAGAGTACGTATTGTGCAAACTTATTACCGAATAGTTTGCGTACTTTCTATCTGGATAACATAGACTTGGTTCCGGCCAAGAAGCCGGAAAATAAGTTGGCGCAGGTGGTACTGATTAATCTGGATGAGATTAACCGGTTCAGCGAAAAGCGTTTTACCGATCTGAAGAACTTGTCGCAGATGACGCAGGTGCGTTTATACAAGAACAAACATTTGGGGTATGTG
Source organism: Phocaeicola oris (assembly GCF_021295095.1). Lineage (GTDB taxonomy): Bacteria > Bacteroidota > Bacteroidia > Bacteroidales > Bacteroidaceae > Phocaeicola > Phocaeicola oris. The sequence goes on along the minus strand of NZ_JAJLQX010000019.1, from coordinate 17,940 downwards.
ACCGTTCCTCGTCTGGCATCGTTCATTGCTACGACTAATACCAAACAGGTATTGTCCGATCCTACCGGTAGTCGACGTTTTATCTGTGTGGAGGTGGATCATCAGATTGATTCGAGTGAGCCGGAACATAAACAATTTTTCGCTCAGCTGAAAAAAGAAGTGGAACAGGGTTTGAAAGATTATATGACGCACGAAGAAGAAAAAGAACAGCAGAAAATTAATAAGGCATATTATAAGTTGGGGCCATTGGAGAATGCATTCTTCAGAATATTCCGAAAGGCAAAAGAAAATGAGAAGGGTGCTTGGCTCAATTCTGCAGAGATTTATGATGAGATGCAAATTACTTATCCGAAATTGGTTAAAGGGTTAACACCCAGACAGCTGATGCATCGTTTCTTGAGTTTTAGGATAGAGATTAAACGTATTAATACCGGTACGGTTTATCACCTAACTAGATTATAAAAATATGCTTTTGTCACTTTATTACCATGGTTTGCAACTGGTAAAGTAATGATACATAGATTGTTATACGTAAGAAGTGGCAAAGTGGTGAACGTCTTTAAAAATTTGTTTTATTCGTGAAAAAGCGGATTTTCATAGCAATTCATTATCTGGAGATTGGTGGAGCCGAGATAAGTTTAATAGGCTTGTTGCAAGCTATAGACTATTCCAAGTATGATGTAGACTTGTTTTTGTATAGTCATCGGGGTGAGCTGATGCAATATGTTCCAAAGGAAGTGCACCTTCTTCCGGAAATTCAGGCTTATGCTTATATTGAGCAACCGATGAAAGAGACATTGTTGGCAGGGCAGTTTGGAATAGTGTATGGCCGCTTGAAAGCCCAAATACAATTTAAGAAATATCAGATAGCAAAGAATCCGAGTGATGCTTCTTCATTTTTTTCTTATATTTTTAATAATGTAGAACCATATCTCCCTTCTCTAAAGATGTTTGGACAATATGATTTGGCTATCAGTTTTCTTACTCCTCATAACATCGTTCTTCATAAGGTAGATGCGAAGAAAAAAGTAGCTTGGATTCATACCGATTATAGTCAAATTGATGTGAATATAGATTTGGAATTGCCTATTTGGACAGGGTATGATCATATAGTTTCTATTTCTCCCGATGTAACGAGGAATTTTTTAAAAGTATTTCCTATTTTAAAAGGAAAGATTGTAGAGATAAAAAACATACTTTCGTCTGAGTTTGTTAGAACTCGTGCGAGTGAGTCCGGAGGTATGAGTTTAGAGTTTAGAGCACAAAGTGTCGCTAATAAGAAAAATCATATAAATTTATTATCTGTTGGTCGTTTTTGCGAAGCTAAAAACTATGATAATATACCGAATATTTGCCGACATCTTCGCGATAAAGGATTGGATGTAAATTGGTATTTGATAGGTTATGGTGGTGATGAAACCTTAATTCGTCAGAAGATTGTAGAAGAAGGAATGAAAGATTATGTGATTATATTAGGAAAAAAAGAAAATCCATATCCGTATATCAGAGCATGTGATATATATGTTCAGCCATCTCGCTATGAAGGGAATTCCGTTACTGTTCGTGAAGCCCAGATATTGTGTAAACCGGTAGTGGTGACGAACTATGCGACAGCGGCCAGTCAGATAAATGATGGTTTAGATGGAATAATTGTTCCGCATGATAATACCCAATGTGCTGAAGGAATTTATAATTTTATACAGAATAAATCTCTTCAAGAAAAGATAATAGATTACCTGAAATCTCATAATTATGGGAATATGAGGGAAGTGGAAAAAGTGTACAGATTAATAACATGATTCCGAAGATTATTCATTATTGTTGGTTTGGAAGAAATCCTCTCCCGAAGTCTGCTCAGAAATGTATAGCCAGTTGGAAGAAATATTTTCCAGAATATGAGATAAAGGAATGGAATGAGGATAACTTTGATGTGAACATAATCCCTTATACAAGAGATGCTTATAAGGCAAAGAAGTATGCCTTTGTTAGTGATTATGCTCGTTTTTGGATATTATATTACTATGGTGGAGTATACTTTGATACGGATGTAGAAGTTATTAAGCCTATGGATGATATTATTAATAATGGTTCTTTTATGGCATGGGAAAAACCAAGTAATGGAGTTTATAGAATTGCTCCGGGATTAGGCATTGCCGCAGAAAAGGAATTGCCATTATATTCAGAGATATTGAATAGGTTTTCGAAACTGAGTTATTATCAAGAAAATGGTTCCAGAAATAATTACACTATGATTCCTATGATAAATGATATCATGTTGAATTATGGACTAATAAATAATGGATTAAAACAAACTGTTGTTGATGTGATTATTTATCCGGAAGATTATTTTTGCCCTATGAATGCTATTTCAGGGCATGTGACAATAACAAATAATACTAAAACTATTCATTGGTATACTATGTCATGGGCATCAAAAAAATATCAAATACGATTTATGATTGGAAGATTCTTTAGAAAGATATTATTAAAGGATTTATGAATAAAATTATTAAACAAGATTTATATAGATATGAAGGAAATAGATGTGAATCATTAAGGATTCAACTTCGTTATTTTTTCTTTGTCCCTGGATTTACATATATTTATTTCTTTCGGAGAGTACAATTATCTAAGAATGTTTTGATAAAAGCATTCTTTTATTTCTTTTTGAAAGTCACGTCTTATATTACGCATATTCAAATTCCGCCATCTACTAATATTAAAGAAGGGTTTCGCATTGTTCATTTTGGGACTATCGTTGTAAATCCTGAAGTTAAGATTGGCCGCAATTTTAATATTTCAGAAGGAACATTAATAGGTAATGCTCAAGGAAAATTAGCAGGAGTTCCAACTATTGGAGATAATGTTTGTATGAATGCAAATTCCATCATTATTGGAAAATGTAAAATAGGAAATAATGTATTAATTGCTCCTGGTGCTTTTGTTAATTTTGACGTTCCTGATAATTCTATTGTTATTGGTAATCCGGGAAGGATAATTCAAAGAGATAGTTCACCTTCTGATAAATATATAGTTTATCCATTACCATAATTATGTCTGAGACATTAACCATATTTACTCCTGCTTTTAATAGAGCACATACTTTGCTACGAACTTATCAAAGTTTGTGCAGACAAACATGCCAGGATTTCGAATGGTTGATAGTGGATGATGGTTCCACTGATAATACGAAAGAGTTGGTAGATGGCTGGATTGAAGAGAATAAAATTTCTATTCGATATATTCATCAGGAAAATCAGGGAATGCATGGAGCTCATAATATGGCCTATCGGAATATAACAACAGAATTGAATACTTGTATAGATTCCGATGATTATATGCCGGATGATGCTGTAGAGAAAATTGTTTCTTTGTGGAGAGAGAAAGGTTCAGAGAAATATGCAGGTATTATAGGGTTAGATGCTAAAATAAATGGTAGTATTATTGGCCAGAAGTTCCTTACTGATTTGGAAGAAACAACTTTGCGAGGATATTATGAAGATTTACATGGCACCGGAGATAAAAAGTTAGTTTATCGGACGGATGTGATAACTAAGTACCCGGAATACCCTTTATTTAAAGGTGAAAAGTATTTTGCTTTAGCATATAAATATTATATGGTCGATTGCGACTACCCACTTCTCGTTTCGAATGATATTTATGTTATAGTTGATTATCAGAAAGATGGATCCAGTATGGGAATGTGGAAACAATATTGGAATAATCCCAAAGGCTTTGCTTTTTTCCGTCGTTTTGATATGATGCAAACAAAATCTATAAAGCGTAAATGGATAGATAATATTCATTATGTCTCTCACTCTATCCGTTTCAAGAATATTCATTTTCTGAAAGAGTCTCCAATGAAAATTATGACGTTTTTTTCTATTGTTCCAGGATTAGTGCTTTATGAAGTTAATAGGTATAAAGTAAAAGTCGGTAAATTATATAAGGTATGAAAATCCTTCAAGTAATTACTTCTTTACGGACTGGCGGAGCTGAAAAACTGGTTATAGATTTAGTCCCTCGATTAAGAGAAAAAGGGAATCAGATAGATGTGGCTTTATTTGATGGAATAGATACTCCTTTTAAACATAGGTTGAAGGAATGTGGTTGTAAAGTATATGATTTAGGACATTCTATGTATAGTCCGATGTGCATTTTTAAATTAATTCCTTTAATGAAACTGTACGATGTGGTTCATACTCATAATACTTCTTCCCAGCTATATGCAGCTATTGCCAATAAATTCGTTCATACAAAACTTGTGACTACGGAGCATAGTACGAACAATAGACGAAGAAGTAATAGATTGTTTTATTATTTGGATCAATGGATGTATAAACAATATGATCATATTGTCTGTATTTCAGATAAAGCAAAAGACAACTTGATTTCATATCTTGGAAAAAAAACGAATAATATCGTAACTATATATAATGGAGTTGATGTGGAATTTTTCCAACAAGCTAAACCTAACATGGAGTGGCGGAAGGATTCGAAACCTTTTGTTATAGTGATGGTTGCCAGTTTACATTGGCAGAAAGATCAAGATACGGTAATTAAGTCTTTGGCTTATCTGCCAAAAGATGATTTTGAATTCTGGATTGTTGGCGATGGTAATAGGAAATGGGAATTGCAGCATCTGATCGAGAATTTAAAAGTTGAAAGTATAGTTAAGTTTTGGGGAATACAAAGTGATATTGCTGAAATATTGCATACTGCAGATGTGGTAATTATGTCTTCTCATTTTGAAGGCTTATCGTTATCAAGTATAGAAGGTATGTCTGTAGGCAAACCATTTATAGCCAGTGATGTAGACGGGCTACATGAAATAGTGAAGGATGCAGGTCTTTTATTTCCACATCAGGATGCAGAAGCTTTATCTAAAATATTGTTACATTTGCGACAAGATAAAGAATATAGTAAGCAAGTTGCCGATACTTGTTATGAAAAAGCGAAACAATATGACATCAGTAAAATGGTAGGAGCTTACGATAGTTTATATAAATCGTTGAAATAAATTATGATTATTGATTTTGTTCCAATTCAACAATACACTCATTGCTTCCATATAGCATTATTAATATTAGTTTTATTTGCTGTATTTCAATGTCAGCGGGGAGTTATTTTCCGTAAAGATGTTGTAAATATGGATGCAGGTTGGGGATTTGTTATCGCTTCATTGATTATTATTTATATGGGTTTGAGGCTGGTTAGTGCACAATTTGGAGATACAATGAATTATTATAAGATGTTTAAGGATATTGCTAATGGAATAGATATTGGAGATAAAAGTCAAGAAGATATAATTTTTTATACTACTTTGCATTGGTTTGCCAAATATAGCAATATTCATTCTTTCTTTTTGTTATGCGCATTTTTATATGTAGCCCCTCTTTGGTTAGCCATGGTTAGAATATTTAAAAGTTATTATTGGATACCATTTCTTGTTATTTTAAGCATGTTTACATTTTGGCAATATGGTGTAAATGGTGTAAGAAATGGTGTAGGAGCTTCTTTATTTATATTGGCAATGACATACGTAGAGAATCTACCTGTTATGGCATTATTAAGTGTATTAGCTATTGGCTTTCATAAATCTGTATTGCTAATGGTTGCAGGGGGAGCTTTAGCTTGGTTTATAAAGAATAGCTACTATTATTTGGCAGGTTGGATTCTCTGTGTTATTGTTTCTTATTTTTTTGGTGGACAGATACAAAATTATTTGGCTGGAATTGATTTTATGGCTGGCGATGAACGCTTTTCCGGATATATGACAGGAGAAAATATGGTTGGCGAAATCGTCCAAATGAGTATGGTCTTTCGTTGGGACTTCTTGTTATATAGTTCAATGGCTGTTGTCGTTGGTTATTATTTTATTTTTAGGCGAGATTTTAAGGATGAATATTATCATTGGATTTATAATACCTATTTGGCAACTAATGCGTTTTGGATTTTGGTTATTCGTGCTGCCTATTCTAATCGTTTTGCTCAAATATCTTGGTTTATCATGCCTATAGTATTGATTTATCCTTTTATGAAACAACGCTTTTGGACTAATCATGAGAAAATGTTGGGATATGCTATTCTTACATTCTATGCTTTTGCATTCTATGAGAATATTTTAAAAAGTGGGATTTTATGATTAAAATAATCAATACTTTTATAGGAATGGAAAATATCTTTCTTATGTTTTCTTCATTCTATTGGTATTTTCTGTTCAAAGGATAAGTCTTTTATAGTGGTGACGGATTTGCTTGTCAGTCTTAACTATCTGAGGAAATGAAATTAATACGAATTACTACTATTCCACTTTCACTGAATAAATTATTAACCGGTCAACTGAAGATGTTGAACGAATATTATGAGGTGATTGCTGTTTCTTCACCAGGAAAGGACTTGGAAGAGGTGTCAACGCGGGAAAAGGTGCGTGTGGTAGAAATACCTATGGAACGGCATATCGCCCTGTTGAAAGATATGGTGTCGCTATTAAAATTGATACGATTGTTTCGGAAAGAAAGACCGGGTATTGTCCATTCGCTGACGCCAAAAGCCGGATTACTCTCCATGTTGGCAGCTCGGATTTGCAGAGTCCCTGTTCGTATTCATACTTTTACCGGATTAATATTCCCTTCTGCTATAGGATGGAAACGAAAGTTGCTCATGATGACTGACCGAATAACTTGCAGTAGTGCTACTTACATTAACCCTGAGGGGGTAGGCGTAAAGCATGATTTGGAGGAAAATCATATCACGAAGAAACCGCTCCATATCATAGCGAATGGTAATGTGAACGGTATAGACCTGACTTATTATAATCGTATTGATGAGGTAATGAAAGCGGCTATTCCTTATACAGATAGAAAGATGTTCACATTTTGTTTTGTCGGACGTATGGTGCATGATAAGGGCATCAATGAACTGGTCAGTGCTTTTGATAAGTTATATAAGCTGCATCAGGATATTCGGCTCATTTTAGTTGGTCCCTTTGAAGATACACTGGATCCGATTTCTCCAAAGATAAAAGAGCTGATTTTGCATCATCCGAACATTCTTTTTATGGGTTGGCAGAGTGATATTCGTCCGTTTTTAGCAGCATCGGACGCGTTTGTCTTTCCGAGTTATCGGGAAGGATTTCCCAATGTACTACTTCAGGCAGGAGCCATGGATTTACCGTGTATAGTAACGGACATTAACGGCTGTAATGAAATCATTGTGGAAGGAAAGAATGGTACGATTATTCCTGCAAAAGATGAGGCTAAATTGTATGATACCATGCAGAATTGGTATGAGCATCGGGAAAAAATATTAACTTTGTCGAGGAATGCCAGACAGATGATTGCCGAGCGTTATGAACAAAAGCAATTGTGGGCAGCATTATTAGATGTTTATAAAAGTTTGGAGCAGTAGTTATGTATTTATATGGAGCCGGTGGCCATGCCAAAGTGATTCGTGATATTTTAGAAGCAAATGGCATAATATTCTCTGGTATTATTGATGATAATCCGAAAGAGAAAAGTTTTATGGAACAGGAGATAAAGCATTCTTTAGATGGAGTGGGTGAGGTGATTATCAGCATTGGTTCAAATAAGAAGCGTAAACTATTGTCTGAAAGACTTTTTAAGCGAGGTATCATCTTTGGAACAGCTATTCATCCGTCAGCTATTCTTTCGAAATACGCAAAGGTGGAAGAAGGGACAGTTGTGATGCAAGGGGCTATCATTCAGAGCTGCACGCATATTGGGAAACATTGCATTATTAATAGTGGCGCATCTATTGATCATGATAATGAAATAGAAGATTATGTTCATATCTCTCCACACGCAACTCTTTGTGGTGAGGTTACTGTTGGTGAGGGAACATGGATTGGTGCGGGGACGGTACTGAAACAATGTACGAAAATAGGGAAGTGGAGTGTTATTGGTGCCGGTTCGGTAGTGGTGAGCGATATTCCGGATGGAGTGTTAGCCTATGGAAATCCGTGTAGAGTAGTACGGTTAATTAATGATGATATTAAGTAGTTTTCAACCCCTCAGTCACATCATGGTTGAATGGCATAACTTAATAAAACGTGCAATTATCCGAATACTCGCGACTTAAGACTAAAGTATTATGCAGATAATAATATATAATATACTATCAACTTTAATAACCTCGCCCTATTTCTATATTATTGTTCCTCTTATGATTATGTTAGTGGTGAAGAGGGAACATAAAAAGACGCGGATTATGTTCTTTATATTAAGCCTGTTTTTTTTCTTGTTTTTTACGAATATGCCTTTGATGAGTTTTTTTCAAAAGGAATGGTATCAAGAATATAATCATCCGTTACCAGATGGGAAGGTATATACTTATGGCATAGTGCTGGGCGGTTACAGTGATTGGGATTCAAACTGGAAACGGCCTGAGTTCGGGGAGAATGCGGACAGACTTATTGATGGCATACAACTTTATAAGGAAGGACGGGTAAAGAAATTGGTTTTAGCTTCGGATGGTTCCATTATAGACTGTTCGAATGTGACTGGATTAAGTGGTAATCCGGAAGGGATGATACATTTCCTCAATAATATGGGAGTTCCGTCGGAAGATGTGATTTTGGAAACAAAAGCAAATTCTACGATGGAGAATGCTGTTTTAACATTAAATCTTATTGGTGATAGCTTGAAACTTCAACCTTCGTTGCTGATTACTTCTGCAATTCACATGCGCCGTTCTATTATGGCTTTTAATAAAGTTGGAATATTCTCTGATACCTATATTACGGATACTATTATTGACAGAGGTGATCCGGCTACATTTATTCCATCACCTGCTGCGATAGTGCAATGGCAGGCGTTATTGCATGAATGGGTTGGATACATTTACTATAAAGTAATGAAGTAGTATGAATTCCTTTTATGCGAAATATGTGAAGCGGAGTTTAGATTTTTTGATAGCATTAATTATGCTGATTGCTCTTTTTCCATTGCTTTTACTAATAATTATCTTTTTGCATTTCGCGAATAAGGGAGCAGGATCATTTTTTTTACAGGACCGACCCGGATTGCATGGGAAGATTTTTAAAATTATAAAGTTTAAAACAATGACGGACGAACGGGATGCCGATGGGAATTTGCTTTCTGATGAGAGACGTTTGACGAAAATTGGGAGTTTTATCCGATCTGTTTCGATCGATGAACTGCCTCAGTTGGTGAATGTGCTGAAAGGTGATATGGCGCTGATTGGTCCGCGTCCTTTATTGGTGGAATATTTATCTTTATATAATAAAGAACAGATACGTCGGCATGATGTACGTCCGGGAATTACCGGTTGGGCACAAGTGCATGGACGGAATGCTCTAAGCTGGAAACGGAAGTTTGAAATGGATGTGTGGTATATTGATCATCTCTCGTTAAAGATAGATTTGCAAGTTATATTGTTGACTGTCAAGAATGTGTTTCAACAGCGTGATATTTCGCATGAGGGTGAGGCTACCATGGAATTATTTAATGGAAACAATTAGATGTTGTACGAAGTAAATACAGAAAAGTATATTTCAATGCTTCGTTCACTGGTGGAGGAGGAGAGAGATGTCTCACTTCTTATCTCAGGAAGTAGTATGGCTCCATTCTTAATTCATCATCGCGATACTATTCTGTTTGGCAAGCCCGACCGTCCGTTACGTCGTGGTGATATGGTGTTTTATCAGCGTTCTACCGGTCAATTTGTGATGCACCGAATATATAAAGTAAAGATTGATGGTTATTATGTAGTAGGTGATGCTCAGACAGAAATTGAGGGCCCTTTGAATAAAAATCAGATTTTCGCTATTGTTAAGAAAGTACAGCGAAAAGGGAAATGGATAGGGCCTAATAATTTTATGTGGAAATTTTTTGAAAGAATTTATATCAGGCTTGTGCCCGTACGACCGTTAATTGTTAAATTATACGGACTGTTTAGATAATTTGGCTTGTTCTTTTATATTTGTATCCGATTGAAAAATGGAAGAGAATAGTGCAGAGCAGAGAAGCAAAAGTACCTCCTTTGAATCATTAGATATACTGATTAGGAAGTGGAGAGATGGTACTTTTAGAGAAATATTGGATGACTGGAAGTGGATTTTTACATATAGTCTCCGATATAAAGGTGCTATTATCTTTTATTTGATACTCGGTATCTTTAGTACGACAATGGGATTAATTGGAAGTATTGCAGGGAAGTATTTAATTGATATTATTACTGGTTATCAAACTGATAAACTTTGGCTGTTAATAACTATTGCCGTGGGGAGTACTGTTCTGGGATTAGTTTTTAGCAGTATTATCAGTCGGGTCACAACTAAGTTGAGCATTTATATTAATAACGATATACAATTAGACCTATTTAATAAGATTATTGATGCTGACTGGATGGAGATAAACCGATATAGTAATGGTGATGTATTGAATCGCTTTACGAGTGATGCCGGAACAGTTAGCGGGAACGCTATCAGTTGGTTGCCATCTATTATTATTGCGATGTATCAGTTTATTGCTACGTTTATTGTTATTATGCATTATGACGTTATTATGGCGATTTTGGCTTTTGCAAGTGCTCCATTTATGTTGGCTGTTTCACGCTTTGTTATTTCAAAACAGCGAGATTATAATAAGAAAGTGCGTGAGATGAGTAGTGATATGATGACATTTGAGGTAGAAACATTCTATAATTTTGATACTATCAAGTCATTCGGTGTAGCTGATCAATATAGTAAAAAATTGCGTTGGTGGCAGGAAAAGTTCAGGAATATAAGCTTGAAGTACAATATGTTCTCTATCAAAACAAATATATTCATGTCGATGGTAGGCATGCTGGTTCAGTTCACGGCTTTCGGATATTGTTTGTGGCGTTTATGGACTCACTCTATCACATACGGTACAATGACACTTTTTATGCAGCAGCGTTCTGCTTTGTCCGGAGCTTTTAATGGCGTTTTAGGTATCATTCCCGGATTTTTGAATAGTTCCGTTTCTGCTCATCGTATCCGTGAGATTGTGCAGTTACCAAAAGAAATACATATTCCTCAAAGCTCTGAATTGGATAAGTATAGTGACAAAGGCTTCACGGTGCAGATGAACAATGTAGATTTCGCTTATATTCAAAATAATAAGGTTATCACAAATTCAGAATTTATTGCTCATCCTGGAGAAATTGTAGCGTTGGTAGGTCCTTCAGGAGAAGGAAAAACAACAATGCTGCGATTGATCCTTGGCTTGATTCATCCACAAAATGGTGAAGCATTGATTCGCGCATACGATGGAAAAGAAGTTCAAATGAATGTTGAAACCCGTCATTTGTTTTCGTATGTTCCTCAAGGTAACACCATCCTTTCCGGAACAATTGCTGAGAATATGCGAATGGCGAAGGAAGATGCAACGGATGAGGAGATTGTGGAGGCACTGAAGATAGCATGCGCATGGGATTTTGTTCAGAAATTATCGGATACTTACAACCATAAGATAGGAGAGAAAGGTCGTGGATTCTCTGAAGGTCAGACTCAACGGATTGCTATTGCCAGAGCTGTTCTTCGTAACGCTCCTATTTTACTTTTAGATGAAGCGACTTCAGCACTTGATGTTACAACTGAGCGAGCTGTATTGCGTAACATTATCCAACAAAGACCAAACAAAACATGTATTGTTACCACTCATCGTCCCACTGTTTTGAATATGTGCCAACGGGTTTATAGAGTGATGCAGACAAAGGTGACTGAACTTTCAGAAGCAGAGTCAGGTAAGATGGCTATGGATTTTTAGAAGTCTCTTTCTGTCTGTATGTTTAGTTTATATTTTGTAATACTACAGATAGAGATTTTTATTTTGAAAAAGAAGAAAAAAGTCGGAATATCCTCAATTTTAATTATTTTTGCTCAACTTAATGAATTAAATCTAACAATATATGAATGTGTATTATAAAATGCTTCTTGGTTGTGCTTGTTTAGTGCTTCCATGGAGTGTTATGGCTCAGGAGAGAAAGAATTTCATAGCTCCCAATATTGATTATATAAAGGTGAGCGGTTATGTCGGGCAACGGATGGATGATTGCTTTGAGGGGCGTATTATAGCTCAGGATGTAGACCATTTGGTTAATCCGTTCAGAACAAAGGCGGAAGATCACCGATGGCAGATGGAATTCTGGGGAAAATGGGTACAGGGAGCTATTGCCGCGTATCGTTATACCGGGAATTCGGAATTATACGATAAGATTAAAAAGAGCGTGGAGGATATGATTTCTACTCAGACACCTGAGGGATATATTGGTAATTACGCGCCCGAGTATCAGTTGACGAATTGGGATGTATGGGGGCGGAAGTATACTTTGCTTGGGCTGTTGAAGTGGTATGATTTGACAAAAGATGAAAAGACGTTAGAAGCAGCATCGAAAGAAATGGATTATTTGCTCAGTCAGGTAGGACCGGGCAAAGTAAACATTGTGGAGACGGGGAACTATCACGGTATGGCCAGTTGTTCTATTCTTGAGCCGACTATGTATTTATATCGTGCTACTAAAAATCAGCAATATTTTGATTTCGCTAAATATATTGTTGAACAGATAGAATCGGCTAATGGGTCAAAATTAATTTCCAAAGCTTTAGCGGGTGAAAACGTTGCGGAGCGTTTTCCTTATCCGGGGGCTGATAATTGGTTCTCTCCACAGCAGGGGCAGAAAGCTTACGAAATGATGTCTTGTTATATCGGCCTCTTGGAGTACTATAAGGAGACTCATAATCAAGATTGCTTAAACGCTGTATTGAAGACTGTTGATAATATTATTGAGAATGAGATTAATGTCGCGGGGTCCGGAAGTTCGTTTGAATGCTGGTATTTCGGTAAGAAGCATCAGGTTCAGCCTACTTATCACACCATGGAGACTTGTGTAACTTTTACTTGGATGCAGCTATGTAATAAGTTGCTTACTCTGACAGGAGATTCCAAGTATGCCGATCAGATGGAATTTTCTATGTATAATGCGTTGATGGCATCGTTGAAAGGTGACGGATCGCAGATTTCTAAGTATAGTCCGTTAGAGGGGCAGCATACGGCTGGTGAGGAGCAGTGTGGAATGCATATCAATTGTTGTAACGCAAACGGACCGCGTGCATTTATGATGATTCCGGATTATGCGATGAAGGTTCAGAATAGCGATGTTTATATCAATTTCTTTGGTCGGGTTGATGCTTATTTCAAGATGGGTAAACAGGAAATTCATGTTCTGCAGGAATCGGAATATCCAAAAACGGGTAATTCTATGATATCGTTCGATATGAAAAAGCAAGCTGATTTTACCGTTTATCTTCGTATTCCGGAATGGAGCAAGGTGAATAAGGTGACTGTAAACGATGAAGTGATTGCGAATGTAACTCCGGGGAAATATGTACCGTTGCGACGAATATGGAAAAGAGGTGATAGGATTTCCATTGAATTCGATATGAGAGGTCGTGTTGTTGACAGAGATCAGCATAAAGCTATTCTCCGCGGCCCGATTGTTTTGGCTCGTGATACTCGTTTTAACGATGGTTTCGTTGATGAGACTTGTGAAATTTTTGATAAAGACGGGTATGTTGATTTGCAACAGGTTGTTCCCACATTTTCTTGGCTGAGTTTCCGGTTGAAAACTACATTGGGTACAGACTTAGAGCGTAGTTATGAACGTACTGTTTCATTCTGCGATTTTGCTTCTGCAGGAGACACTTGGGCTTATAAGGATCGTTACAGAGTTTGGTTACCTCAAACTTTAAATGTAAGGAAAGGAGTTTATAAGACATATAACTATTAGTACTTTGATAGATTTTTTTGTCTTCGCTTCGCTCGTTATATTGAGTTTTTAAGTGTATATATTATCATATAAAAAGGCTGTCTCAACATTCAAAATGAATGAGACAGCCTTTTTATATCGGAGAAAAAATTAATCTAAATTATTTCTTCAAGTGGTTGTAACGGTTATTGAATTTATCAACACGGCCTGCAGTATCAACCAACTTAGATTTACCGGTGTAGTAAGGGTGAGAAGTGTTTGAAATTTCCAATTTTACAAGAGGATAAGTTTCACCTTCAAATTCAACTGTTTCGTTTGTCTTGCAAGTAGAGCGAGACAAAAACATATCTCCATTACTCATATCCTTAAATACGACCGGGCGATACTCTTTTGGATGAAGATCTTTTTTCATTTCAACTTTTATTTTATTATATTTATTTTTTCAATTTTTGTATGGTAACAAAACAATGTGTAATGGTTTTGGTCTGCAAAGATAGACTATTTCTTTTAAAGTAGAAAACTTCTCTCTACTTTTTTATAATCTTTTTTTTCTTAAGGTTTGACCTTTTGTAAACTCTGTATGTCAAACAGTGCCTTTTTATTAGGCTTGTGATAAAATTAAGTTAATTAAAAGTCGTTTTTGTTCAGATTATAAGGATTATGTCACATTTATTACTAATTTTGCGGTGGAAGAATAAATTTAATCACTAAAATTAATACAAATGGTTAATTACAAAGAATTGGGCTTGGTAAACACTCGTGATATGTTTAAAAGAGCCATTAATGGCGGTTATGCCATTCCTGCTTTCAACTTCAATAACATGGAGCAGTTGCAGGCTATTATCAAAGCTTCTTCAGAGTTGCGTTCACCGGTTATCTTGCAGGTATCAAAAGGTGCCCGTAACTATGCTAATGCTACGTTGTTGCGTTACATGGCACAGGGTGCTGTGGAATACGCGAAAGAATTGGGTTGTAAGCATCCTGAGATAGCTCTTCATCTTGATCATGGCGATAGCTTCGAATTGTGCAAGAGTTGCGTAGATTTGGGCTTCTCATCCGTAATGATTGACGGTTCAGCTCTCCCATACGAGGAAAATATTGCTTTGACTCGCAAGGTTGTAGAGTATGCTCATCAGTACGACGTAACTGTTGAGGGTGAGTTAGGTGTATTAGCAGGTGTTGAGGATGAGGTTGCTTCTGAGGAATCTCACTACACTAAACCGGAAGAAGTAATCGACTTTGCTAAGCGTTCCGGTTGTGATTCATTAGCTATCTCTATCGGTACTTCACATGGTGCTTATAAGTTTAAACCTGAGCAGTGTACTCGTGACCCGAAGACCGGTCGATTGGTACCTCCACCGTTGGCATTCGATGTTTTGGATGCAGTTATGGAAAAATTACCGGGATTCCCTATCGTATTACACGGTTCATCTTCAGTTCCACAGGAGTATGTTGATATTATCAATGCTAACGGCGGTAAGTTGCCGGATGCCGTAGGTATTCCTGAGGATCAGTTGCGTAAGGCAGCTAAGAGTGCTGTTTGTAAGATCAATATTGATTCCGACTCTCGTTTGGCATTCACTGCCGCTGTTCGTAAGGTATTTGCTGAAAAACCGGGAGAGTTCGATCCTCGTAAGTATTGTGGTCCTGCACGCGATTTAATGGAGCAGCTCTACAAGCATAAGATTACTGACGTTCTTGGATCAGACAATAAATTAGCTAATCTCGATTAATTCGGTTAGTTGATAAGAAAAGCCATTTCTATTCTCTGTTTGGAGTTTAGAAATGGCTTTTCTTTTTAATAAGTTATGAATCGTAATGTTAAAAAGTGGACTATTTCATTTTTTATCCTCTTTATAAATAGATGTCTGTTATTTCTGAAGAATGGTACCTGTTAATGCAACACGAGCAGTTTCAACACCTTGAGCATCAGGAGTAACAGTCAGTTTTTCTCCATCTTTCATACTTAAGGTAGCCGTACCGTCATCGTTCATCTGAACCAGTTCGTAGCTCATGTTATTCTGAACGGCATTCCAACTTTTCTTCTCCGGATTGAAAACCAAGTCAACAGCGTTATCATCACCTTCTTTAGTGATGGTATAGCCATTCTGAGTAGTGGTAACAGTGTAATTTATACCGTCATTACCTTTAATTTGTTTCTGTTCACCCATACTGGTAACAGGGTTCTCTCCACTCCAAAACTCGATGGAATTGATAACAAGTACATCGGCCAGATATGCAATCTCGTATACAGGGATGATATTGAATGCCAGAAAAACGAGTTCATTGACGAACTTATTGCTTACACTCTGGTTCCAAGTCTTCAAATTGTTCCACAAACTGAACGAACCGATGCACGAAGAAAACATGATGCTACTGCTTAGCAGTATGCAAAGCACGGTAATTTTTCCTTTTCTCATAATCGTTATTATTAAATATGATGTATCTTTCCTCATGCAAATATAGAACTTTTTGCAGAATACATATCAATATTCGTAAATTTATGTATCTTTGCTTACAAAAATTTTAGAATTATTAAAAATAGAAAGTATGGCAGAGAAAATTCAAAGGTTCATCAACGACAATGCCGCTGCGCGTTGGGCTGCTCTTATTTTGATAGCACTGATGATGTTTTTCGGTTACATGTTTGTGGATGTGATGTCTCCACTACAGAGTCTTATCGAAGCAGAGAGAGGTTGGACGCCGTCTGTATTTGGAACGTATGCAGCAGCAGAGTATCTTTTAAATGTTTGCGGATTTCTGATATTAGCAGGAATTATTCTTGATAAGAGCGGTATCCGATTTACCGGAACATTAGCTGCTTCCATGATGTTACTTGGAGCATGTATCAAGTATGTGGGTATCAGTGATTGGTTTCAAGCGACAGCATTTAATGAATGGTTGAACTCGTGGTGGATTTCTCTTCCGGGTAGTGCGAAGATGGCTTCTCTCGGCTTTATGATATTCGGTTGCGGATGTGAGATGGCTGGTATAACCGTATCGAAGTCTATAGCAAAGTGGTTTAAAGGAAAAGAAATGGCTTTGGCTATGGGGGTTGAAATGGCTATTGCACGTGTAGGTGTGTTTGCTATCTTCTCCATCTCTCCTTGGTTGGCTGAGAAATTTGGAACGGTTGTTAAGCCGGTAGCGTTCTGTACTGTTCTGTTACTTATCGGTTTGATTTTTTATTTGGTTTTCTGTGTAATGGATAAGAAATTAGATAAGCAGTTGGGCGCGGTTGAAGATGCCGATCTGGAAGACCAGTTTAAATTGAGCGACGTAAAGGGAATTTTCTCAAGTAGAATATTTTGGATTGTCGCTTTACTTTGTGTACTGTATTACTCTGCGATATTCCCATTTCAGCGTTACGGAGCCAATATGTTGCAGTGTAATTTGAATGGTATAACCGCAAGCGCGGCATCTGATATTTTCCGTTGGTTCCCTATTGGAGCAGCGTTTATTACTCCGTTTCTTGGATCGTATCTTGATCACAAAGGAAAAGGCGCTACTATGTTGATATGGGGCGCTTTACTTTTGATATTTTGTCATTTAATATTTGCGTTTGTGTTACCCGCGACCCATAGCAAGCTCCTTGCTTATTCTACTATTGTCATTTTGGGCGTTTCATTTGCATTGGTGCCCGCGGCTCTGTGGCCAAGTGTTCCTAAGATTATGGAACCTCGTTTCTTAGGTAGTGCCTATTCATTGATTTTCTGGGTTCAGAATATTGGTCTTTGTTTCGTTCCGTTGCTTATCGGTACTGTTCTTCAGGCTGTGAATGCAAATAATCCGGCTGTTATTGCAGCGAAGCAAGCAATAGAAAATGGCGCTACCAATACTTTTATCCCTTATGATTATACGGTTCCTTTGATTATCTTTGCCATGTTTGGGGTGCTTGCCATGTTTTTTGCCATCTATCTGAAGGCTATTGATAAGAAGCATGGTTACGGTTTGGAAGAGCCGAATATTAAGAAGTAATTGGAAGGTATTTGAAGAATATATATTTTGATGGTCAACGTTCTTTTGAATGTTGACCATCATTCTGACTTATACTGATATAAGTAGACACATTTAATAACCATAAAAATGTGTATAACTTATGCGTAAAAAGTACAAACATTACAGTGAGGAAGAAAAATTAAATCTTCTTCGCGAGTATGAGGAGTC
>NZ_JAJLQX010000018.1 GCF_021295095.1 Phocaeicola oris | reverse complement strand
CGGAGAAGCGGGAGAAAATACGCGAAATGACGATCACGGCATTGAAAAGACACGCAAAGGAAGGATAAAAGCGATGAACAGGGAGGCGCAAACTCATACGCATGAACCGAGCAACTCATGCGGATGAATCGAACAACTCATGCGCATGAGTTTTCATCTTCATACGCATCACTTTGAACGCTCGGACTGATCGAGTTTGAATACGATGAAGAACAACGGATTGATTGATCTATATATATAATAAGGTATAAATTACCTCATGTACTTATCACAATAGTTCAGATACTGCGTCCAATCAAAATCGGTTACATCATGAATACCCGTACGAATATGATAAGCTACATCATTCTGAATAGGTTGGTTAATGGCAGGAGGTATCGGACTGTCCAACCCCTCCATTCCATACAACTTATAAACGTCTTTCGTATAGTAAGCAGCAAGATACTCCCCCTTCTGATCAGCCCATATATCTTCTTCCGCACTGGCAACATACAAATGACGCGGAGCAATTAAAGCCAACAACTCATGTTGATCGAATGGCATATTTGACTCATTGCCGGCATATCGGTTAAATGCCGGACAAAACCAATGCGGGAAACTGCTCGTGATTCGAGCGATGTTCTCACCAAATACTCGCTTAGAGAGAGCCGCTCCCCCACAACCTGAGCAATTAGAGATAACAACCTTAAACCGAGTATCTTGAGCACCTGCCCAAAGTGCCGCTTTACCCTGACGAGAATGCCCGATCAACGCAATACGATTACTATCTATCTTGCTTTCATTATTAATAATATAATCAGCTACGCGACTTGAACCCCACGCCCAAGCACCAATTGCGTTCCATTCATCATGATGGATGGAATATTTATCATAATCAGAAAATAAAGAAACGATGCTATGATCGCGCAACTCTTTATCATCCGGATAAATATCTCCATAATACATAGTAGCCACTGCATACCCACGATCAATAATCATCTCAATAGGCCAACGATTTTTCTGGCTACCACGAGTCCAAACATTACTGTTTGCCCCTTCCACCAAATGCAATGATGGAGAAGCAAACACAGCTTTCTCTTCGGTTACCGACTGATTACCAAGAAAATTATATCCAATAAAGACAGGAGCTTTACCTTTCACGTTATTCGGCATATAAAGTAAAAGAATAGCCTCGATATTCTTCTTCCCATTCGTGAAAGTAAACAGAATCTGCTTACGAGTTGCTTTACCGTTCAAAGCATTGGTATCCTCGGAAAGTACATCATACGATACATTCATTTTCTCGGTAGGAGTACGCCCGTACTCTTGTGATGAAAAGATTTCAAGCAACTCTAAGCGACGGATACTCTCCCACTCTTTCACCGTCTTCACTTTCATCCCATTATTGCACATCAGCACATCGGGCAACGTATATTGAGGGACTTTACTCTCGTCCTCATTAATGCGATTACCAAACTCTTGAGCTGACGTGAAAACAATAGGTAAGCACATCAGCAATAAAATTAAGTTCAATTTTTTCATTTTTAACAATGTACTTTATTATGGATAGGAATATCTATTTCGTAGAAGTAATCTTTTATCAGATTATACATCATCGGATCATAATTCTTCAGCTTGATACGACGATTAACCCAATTGTGAATTCCGTTTGCCGGCTCTGAATATTGATTACAATTAAAGAACGACTGCACTGTTTCCGCAAAGTATTCGGCTGTGTTGCTTAGCGCATACGTATTATCCCACAAGCCTTTCTCCTTAGCATTTTTATAACAAGCATCCAATCGCTTCGCAAATGTAGGGTCAATCGGTTCAATACCCATCGACTGAATCAGATGAGAGAACTCATGGATTAAAATATTCTCTCCTACATAACGGTCGCCGGGAAGAGCTAACACATTTTCTTCACCACAACTTGCAGAATAAGCATCCTCCGGGGCACCACCAAAGCCACGCGCCCTCCAGTTCCAGTACTTAATACTATCCGATGAGTTGCATAAATGCTTGAATTCAGGAATATCGCAAGTCTCCTCATCCTTCCCGATAATCATCACATGACATCCGGATTTAACCATCTGAACTTTTACATCAGCTCGTTTAGCAAGCATCAAACTCAAGATATCACAGGCTTTCAATAAAGCCTCATCGCTCACTTTTTCAAAGCAAAAATCAGCAATCTCACTTCCAATTTTTGTTTCTCCTTTTTGAGTTGTATAAAAGCGATAAGCCATCCCTTCATCATACGCTCTGAAAATGACCCCAAAACCATCGTTCAGTCGCAAGTTCATTTCATTATATTTCGCTGTAAAATGCTTAAAACGATAAAAAGGTGATTCAATATCTTCTGTTACAGAACGTTTAGTTGTGCCTAAAACTTTCCTCCCTATCACTTTCCCGTTATATAAATTTAATCCGATATTCGACGGAGTAAGGATTACATTCCCTTGATAAAACAACTGATACGACAACAGATCATGACAATTGACCTCTACTTTTAATTTTCCATTCGGAGAAAAAAGCAAATACTTCGCTTCTTTCGCTCCACGGACTGTACCACTTAACAGCATAAGGACAAATAAAAATGCCCATCTTAAAAATGTTTTGTTTTTCATACCTTAATAATTATATTTTCCGAGATATATAACTTTCAGATATAGGCTTTAATTTCACCTACAAAATAAGAAATAAAAAAACAAACAATTCCTATATTCACTCATGAAAACATAAAATAATCCAAAAATAAAATATATAACTTACCTTTTATTTCTATCATATTGTAAAACTTATTGGTTAACTTTGTCGCGAAACAAATAACAACCATGAAACGAATAGGTGTACTATCGGATACCCACGGATACTGGGATGATAAGTATCTGAAATACTTTGAGGAATGCGATGAGATTTGGCATGCCGGTGACATAGGTTCTTTAGAAATTGCCAATAACTTAGCCGACTTTCGATATTTTCGTGCGGTTTTTGGAAATATTGACGGGCAAGATATTCGTCAACGCTATCCTTTAATCAACCGGTTCGAGATAGAAGGTACCGATGTACTTATCAAACACATCGGAGGTTATCCGGGACATTACGATCCTTCTATTCGGGCAGCCCTTTTCACTCGTCCGCCAAAACTGTTTGTCACAGGACACTCGCATATTCTTAAAGTTAAATACGATAAGACGTTAGGCATGCTTCACATCAATCCGGGAGCAGCAGGAATCTATGGATTCCATCACGTGAGAACACTCATCCGATTCAGCATTGATCACAACAATTTCTCCGACTTGGAGGTAATAGAATTAGCTAAGAACCAAGAAATAAAATCCTTTTAACATATACAGTAAATAAGGGATTTACATCAACCACATGAAACTTCATTCAGCAAATGAAAAAATGCGATTAACAAATGTTACTGACGCTAAGCCGATGTATCAACTTATTCAGTCTATTCCTTCTCCAAAAGCTGAGCTGTTCAAAATGTAGATGGCATTGGTGGCAAAAGAATACCTTGACCAAATAGCTACCCCAGAGTTGAAGAGCTAATATGAAGATGTATCAAAATAGGTATATACTCTTTAACTTTTTTCAAATAAGCAAAGAGACTCACCCTTTCCAGAGTAAATATTTCAAATAATAGTCCTTATTCCCTCTAAGAAATTCTATCTTTGCATCGTATATTAAAAGGTATCATCTATGATATTTTACTTTTCTGGAACAGGAAATACACGCTGGGCAGCCGAACAAATAGCAGCTGCAACAGGCGAAGAGTTGATCAATATCGCAGCCAACTTACAAAGTAACAACGAATTTCACCTGAAAGATGATGAACGTATCGGATTTTGTTTTCCTATACATGGATGGCGTCCGCCATTCATAGTACGTGAGTTCGTGAAACAACTTCATATAAGGAACGCGGACGGGCATTTTTGTTTCGGATTCGCCACATGTGGAGATGATGTAGGCTTGACTTTTGATTATCTAAAAGAAGATTTAGAGTCTGCCGGCCTGCATTTGAATAGTGCTTTCTCTATTATTATGCCGGAATCGTACATATTCCCTATAATAGACTCCATTGATAAACCGGAAGTAGCCGAGAAAAAGAAAAAGAACGGAAAAAAGGCACTCGAAACTATTCTGCCTGATATTATAAATAGAAAAAGCAGCATTCGGAAAGTGAACGAAAGCCATTGGCCCCGTCTGAACAGTAAAGTAATCGGATCGTTCTTCCTGAAAAAATGGGTGAGTGATAAGCCGTTCCATGTAGACCCCAAACTCTGTATCCAGTGCGGTGTATGTGCCATGGTTTGTCCGGTAAAAAATATCAAAGGCGGTTCAGGTTTATCTCCGGAATGGTTGCATAACGGACTTTGCACCACTTGTTTCAGCTGCTATCATCATTGCCCGAAACACGCTATTGAATTTGGGAATCGGACAAAAGGAAAGCGTCAGTACTTCTTTAAACAAACTAATTCAAGCAAGAAACAGAATTAAAATTTGCGCCGTAACAATACGAAGAAACATTGTCAACGGATATACAGTGGAATATCCGACGGCCGGAGCATTATTATTCGCAATCTGGTTCGAATAGGCCAAAGCTGGTGGATCGGTATAACTGCCCGACATCAGCCCCATAAGCGTATAGTAGTTCATTTTATAATGCATCCGAGCAAATACACCCATTATTAATAGAGGTATCAAAGTAATAAGAAATCCGCACAACACATAAAGTAGACCATCTCCCTCAACCACCGTAGAAACAAAGTTCGCGCCTGCCTTAATTCCCACACTTGCCAAGAATAATGCAATGCCTATCTCGCGTAACATTAAATTGGCACTCGTAGTGGTATAAGTAACCAGCTTCACTTTATATCCGAAACGCCCGATGAGAATAGCCACAATCAATGGTCCGCCAGCTAAGCCCAACTTCACCGGAGTAGGGATTCCCGGAAAAGTAAAAGGCAAACTTCCAAAAATAATTCCAACGAATATACCGACAAAAATAGTAACAATATTCGGTGTATCAAGACGTTTCAAAGAATTTCCCATCATATTAGCAACACGTTCTACCGCATCCTGCGGACCAACTACCATCACCCGGTCGCCAACCTGAATCGTCAGGTTTCGTGAAGCAAAAATATCCATACCAGAGCGATTGATGCGCGTTACATTCACTCCATACATACTACTAAAATGAAACTGTCCGAGTGTACGGCCGTTCATACTCGATTTTGTCACAAGTATTCGACGAGAAACCATTGGAGTATCCTGTTTCTCCCAATCAAGTTGCACCTGCGGTCCGATAAACGCGCCGATTGCTTCCGCGTCTTCTTGCGCACAAACAATATAAAGACGATCACCTATATGGAAAATAGTATTTCTGTTCGGTATACTCACATGCCCATCCTGCAAAATTCGAGAGATAACAAAGTCACGCCCTATAAATTGGCTGATTTGAAGAATAGATTTTCCTTCCAATGCCTCATTACGCACTTCAAGATACATTTTGGTTGGAGTAAGATGTGGATTTGCGGCTTCTTGTTTCTCCAATTCATCCGATTCTTTTTTCAGATTAACACGACAAAAATACTTGACCAATATAATTGATCCTATAATGCCAAGCACACCCAAAGGATACGCACAAGCATATCCCATAGCTATCTGGGGACCATCATAATTCAACTGTTGAAGTGCCTCATTTGCGGCACCAAGTCCCGGAGTATTAGTTACCGCTCCGCAAAGTACACCAACCATCATAGGAATATCAATCTTACCCTGCAAAGCATAATAAAGAAGTAGCACAATAATAATATTAAGCAATACTATTCCGCCTGCAACAACATTCATTGCAATCCCCCCTTCTTTAAACGAAGAGAAAAATCCGGGACCAACCTGTAAGCCTATGCAATATACAAAAAGAATCAATCCGAAATCCTGAAGAAAATTAAGGATCGAAGCATCTCCGGTAAATCCGAAATGTCCGCAAACAATACCCGTAAATAGGACGAAAGTCACTCCTAACGAAATACCAAAGAATTTAATTTTTCCTAATAAAACGCCCACTGCGATAACGAACGAATAAAGAAGCACAATATGAGCAATAGAACTACTGTCTGTAAAAAGGGTATGTATCCAGTCCATAAAATCTCTTAAAACTAATTAACAAACATTTATACCTTTTCAAATACTTTCGCAAAGATATTAAAGTTTATCAGAATAAAAAAGAAATTTCTGAAATATCTGCTTCACATAGGCTGGAAATGACATATAGAAATAGGATATATATAATAAATTTAATAAAAAAACAAGGTTAATAAAAAGGTTTTGATTATCTTTGTGCGATTAAAATAACTATTATTTTATTCTTAAAAATATTAATACCAATTAGAAGCTATGGCAGATAGTAAAGAAAAGCTCTTTTCAGATTTTGCCCCTACGACCACTCAAGAATGGTTGGACAAGATCCAGGTCGACCTGAAAGGCGCCGATTTTCAAAAGAAATTGGTTTGGAGAACAAATGAAGGTTTTAACGTACAACCTTTCTACCGCAGAGAGGATGTACTGAAACTGCAGACACCGAATGCTCTTCCAGACGAGTTCCCCTATGTTCGCGGTAACAAGAAAGATACCAATGAATGGTACATTCGGCAGGACATCCATGCTGAAGACACAACAGAAGCTAACGAGAAAGCACTCGATATTCTGAACAAAGGTATCAATTCATTAGGTTTCCGCATTCCGGGAAAGAATGTTAGTGCCGAAACTGTTGAGACGCTGTTAAAAGACATCCAATGTGACGTTGTAGAAGTTAATTTTAAGACTTGTCCAAGGCATGCGCTTGAATTAGCTGAGATTTTGAAGGCTTACTTCGAAAAGAAGGGCTACGATAAAAAAAATATCGTTGCCTCTATCGAATTTGATCCGATCGAGAAAATTTTGATGAAAGGTAAGGATTCTACAGCTCTGTTGGCTGTTGTCCCTCAGTTGGTTAACGCCTTGAAGGAATATCCTCACTTCCGTTGCGTCACCGTTAACTCGACTTCACTTACCAATGCAGGCGCATATATCGTTCAGGAGTTAGGCTACGCTCTCTCTTGGGGTAATGAATACTTGCAGGAATTAATTGACGCAGGTGTTGATGTTGATTTGGCTGCATCCAAAATCAAGTTCAACATGGGTGTTACAGAAAATTACTTCATGGAATTGTCAAAGTTCCGCACTGCACGTATGCTTTGGGCTCAGATTGTTAAGCAATATAATCCTAAACACAATGAGTCATGCAAGATGATTGTCAATGCTATCACATCCAAGTATAACCAAACTTTATATGACAGCTATGTTAACTTGCTCCGCTCACAAACAGAAGCTATGAGTGCCTCTTTGGGGGGTATCCATTCAATGGTTGTAACTCCGTTCGACTCTTGTTACGAGACTCCTACAGAATTCGCAGAGCGTATCGCACGTAACCAACAATTGTTGCTAAAAGAAGAAAGTCACTTCGGTCAGATTGTTGACCCGGGAGCCGGTTCATATTATATCGAAGAATTGACTAACAGTTTGGCAAAAGTTGGGTGGGACCTCTTCTTGAAAGTTGAAGATGAAGGTGGATTTCTTGCTGCAGTTAAGGCAGGAACGGTACAGGATGATATCAACGCTACCAACATTAAGCGTCATACCGATGCCGGCAAACGTAAAGAATTCATGCTGGGTACTAATCAATTCCCTAACTTCAAAGAAAAATCAGACGGTAAACAAGCTATCACTTGCCATTGCTGTTGTGGCCATCAGGAGGAGGAAGCTCCATTCAAAGCAATCAAAACAACCCGTTTGGCTGATGAATTCGAAAATCTTCGTATACATACTGAAAACGCAAAGAGAGTTCCTACTGCATTCATGTTGACAATCGGCAACTTGGCAATGCGTCAGGCCCGTGCGCAGTTCTCTTGCAACTTCCTCGCTTGCGGTGGTTATAATGTAATTGATAACCTTGGCTTCGAGACTGTTGAAGAAGGTGTTGACGCAGCTTTGAAAGCAGGAGCCAATATCGTTGTTCTCTGCTCAAGTGATGACGAATATGCTACATACGCTATTCCTGCTTACAAGTATTTGAACAACCGCGCAATGTTTGTAGTTGCCGGTGCTCCTGCTTGCATGGAAGACTTGAAAGCTGCCGGTATTGAGAACTTTATCCACGTTAAGTGCAATGTTCTTGATACACTCAAAGAATACAATCAGAAATTAGGAATTTAATGTTGTTCAGTTAAATATAAGAGTCATGAGAAAGAATTTTAAAGACATAGATATTTATTCAGGTATCAAGAACGAATCTGGTTCTGAATGGCTGAAAGCTAACAACATTAAGCCAAATTGGAAGACACCTGAACATATTGAGGTTCGCCCAGTATATACAAAAGAAGACCTTGAAGGTATGGAGCACTTGGATTTTGCTGCCGGTATTCCTCCTTATCTCCGTGGTCCGTATTCAATGATGTATCCGTTCCGTCCATGGACAATCCGTCAGTATGCCGGATTCTCTACAGCAGAAGAATCAAATGCATTCTATCGCCGTAACTTAGCATCCGGCCAGAAAGGTTTGTCAGTTGCATTCGACCTTCCTACTCACCGTGGATATGACCCCGATAACTCTCGTGTTGTTGGTGATGTTGGTAAAGCAGGCGTATCTATCTGTTGCGAAGATAACATGAAAGTGCTGTTTGCGGGTATTCCTTTGAATAAGATGTCGGTATCTATGACCATGAATGGTGCTGTGCTTCCTATTCTTGCATTCTACATTGTTGCCGGTTTGGAACAAGGTGCTAAGTTGGAAGAGATGGCAGGTACTATTCAGAATGATATCTTAAAAGAGTTCATGGTACGTAATACATACATTTACCCACCATCGTTCTCAATGAAGATTATCGCTGATATCTTCGAATATACATCACAGAATATGCCGAAGTTTAACTCTATCTCTATCTCCGGATATCACATGCAGGAAGCCGGAGCAACAGCAGATATTGAGTTAGCATATACTCTTGCCGATGGTATCGACTACCTTCGTACCGGAGTAAATGCCGGTATTCCGGTAGACAAATTTGCTCCGCGTCTGTCATTCTTCTGGGCTATCGGTACGAATCACTTCATGGAAATTGCCAAGATGCGTGCCGGGCGTTTGTTATGGGCAAAGATCGTAAAAAGCTTTGGTGCCAAAGAACCCAAATCACTTGCTCTCCGTACACATAGTCAAACTTCAGGATGGTCTTTGACAGAACAAGACCCATTCAATAATGTTGGACGTACTTGTATCGAAGCTATGGCTGCCGTGCTCGGACATACTCAATCTTTACATACCAATGCCTTGGACGAAGCAATTGCGTTACCAACAGATTTCTCTGCACGTATTGCACGTAATACACAGATTTATATTCAGAACGAGACCAAAGTATGTAAAGAGATCGACCCATGGGCAGGTTCCTACTATGTAGAAACATTGACCAATGAGTTAGTACACAAGGCTTGGGAACATATCCAAGAAATTGAGAAACTTGGAGGTATGGCTAAGGCTATTGAGACAGGTATTCCAAAGATGCGTATTGAAGAAGCTGCCGCTCGTACTCAAGCTCGTATCGATTCCGGTTCTCAGGTAATTGTTGGTGTAAACAAATATCGCTTAGCTCATGAAGATCCTATCGATATCCTTGAGGTTGACAACACTGCCGTCCGTAAAGAACAAGAAAATATTCTGAATAAGGTTCGCGCTAACCGCGATGAAGCTAAATGTAAATCTGATTTGGAAGCTATCACTGAATGTGTCCGTGAATTCCACGAAGGCAAGAAGAGTCCTAACAACTTATTGGCTCTGGCTGTTAAAGCCGCTCAAGACCGTTGTACGTTAGGTGAAATTAGTGATGCTTGCGAAGAGATTGTTGGTCGTTATAAAGCAATAATTAGAACTATTTCAGGCGTGTATTCATCAGAAAGTAAAAATGATTCGGACTTTGAAAAAGCTTGTAAGCTAACAGACGAGTTCGCAAAGAAAGAAGGTCGCCGCCCTCGTATCTTTGTTGCAAAGATGGGACAAGACGGTCATGACCGTGGTGCTAAAGTTGTTGCAACAGGTTATGCCGACTGTGGCTTTGATGTGGATATGGGACCTTTGTTCCAAACTCCGGCAGAAGCTGCCCGCGAAGCTGTTGAAAACGACGTACATGTAATAGGTGCATCTTCACTTGCTGCAGGTCATAAAACTTTAATACCTCAATTGATTCAGGAATTAAAGAAATTGGGACGTGAGGACATTATGGTTATTGCCGGTGGTGTTATCCCTGCACAAGACTATGACTTCCTTTACAAGGCTGGTGTTGCTGCAATCTTTGGCCCAGGCACTTCAGTTGCCAAAGCCGCATGTAAGATCATGGAAATTCTTTTAGGAGAATAATTCATCTTCAACATAAGAAAAAGCGGACTGATTAGTCCGCTTTTTTTATTGTCTTTCTTTAAAAATAAAGTCAAAAAAATACAATTAAAAGATTGTTTTTCTGCTTCCTTTTACTATATTTGTAAAGAAGTTACCCCATTAAAACCATTAGTTATGAAAGCCATTAAATTCGTTATCGTATGTTTGCTCGTCTGCTGCTTGCCTCAACTTATATATCCAAATCCAACAGATGATGATAAGTTCATTACCGTTAAAGGTATTGTCAAAGATAGATCGAATAAGAAAGTTCTCTCACATGCCAGCATTACTGTCGTCGGGGAGGAAATCGCAACCGTTACAAACAAAGAAGGCGAGTTTACTATAAAGATTCCTGTTTCAGATCAGGAAACGAATGTAGAAATCTCGCACATGGGATATTACAATTCCACATTTAAAATAGAAAAAGAGAAGGGGAAGAACCGAATATTCTGGCTTGTCCCGTCAAGTGCTACACTTGGCGAGGTAATTATTGAAGGGCATGAACCACGATCACTTGTTACTCAGGCAATTGAAAAAATTGGAACTAATTATGACACTCAAGACCGAATCCTTACAGGCTTCTATAGGGAAACAGCAGAAAAGAGACGTCATTATATTAATATATCCGAAGCCGTAACAAACATATTCAAGTCAAAATATAAAGAAGATTCAGAACGTGATAAAGTGGCCATTGAGAAAGGACGTAAATTGGCCAGCACTAAAGTGAGCGATACGCTCGCCATTAAATTAATTGGCGGCCCAAACATTGCAAAAAACTTAGATTTAGTAAAAAATAGGGAATTGCTCCTTGATGTGAATGAGATGGAGAATTATGAATTCCACATGGAAGATATGGCCAGTATCAACGGACGCCCACAATATGTGGTCAGTTTCCTTCCCGCGCGCGACTTGCCTTACGCACTTTATATCGGTAAACTTTACATAGATAAAGAACGTCTTTCGTTTACCAGAATTGATATGGAACTCGATTTGAGCGATAAAAATAAAGCTATTCAGGCTATACTTCGAAAGAAACCAGGAGGCCTAATCTTCAAACCACAAGAAGTGTCCATTCATGTAGACTACATTGATCATAATGGGGTTACCTATTTAAGTTATATTCAGGATGTTATTCGATTCAAGTGTGATTGGAAAAAGAAACTGTTCCACACTAATTATACCGTTATTGCCGAAACTGTTATAACCGACAGAAAGATTGGCCAATCGAAAGATATTTCACGGAAAGATCGCTTCGGCGAGTATGAAATACTATCAGACAACGTATCTACTTTCTACGATGAAAACTTCTGGGGACCATATAATACTATTCAACCTGACGAGGCATTAGACAAAGCTATCAAGAAGTTGAAAAAGCAACATAAATAACAGATCGACTAAAAAGTCAATTGTTTTTCATACATTTGCCAATGAATATAACAATTGACTATGATCGTTTGCATTGCCGAAAAGCCCTCTGTCGCACGTGACATCGCTGATGTATTGGGGGCACACAACCGAAAAGAAGGATATATTGAAGGAAATGGATACCAAGTTACTTGGACATTCGGACATCTCTGCACATTAAAAGAACCCGAAGACTATACTCTTTCATGGAAAATTTGGAGCTTATCCAGTCTTCCAATGATTCCACCGCGCTTCGGTATCAAACTGATTAATGACAAAGGCATTGAAAATCAATTCCATATTATCGAAGAATTGATGCGAAAAGCTGACGAGATTATCAATTGTGGTGACGCAGGACAAGAAGGAGAACTGATTCAACGATGGGTAATGCAGAAAGCTAAGGCTGCCTGTCCGATAAAAAGGCTTTGGATTTCTTCTCTTACAGAAGAAGCTATCCGCGAAGGATTTAAACATCTGCAAGACCAGTCTGCATTCAAATCGCTATACGAAGCGGGATTGAGCAGAACTATTGGCGACTGGTTGCTCGGAATGAATGCTACTCGCCTGTATACACTAAAATATGGACAAAACAGACAAATCCTTTCCGTTGGACGTGTACAGACTCCTACCCTTGCCTTAATTGTCAATCGTCAATACGAGATAGAACATTTCGTTCCGAAACAATATTGGGTACTTGCTACCATGTACCGCAGCACGTTATTTAATGCCATCATAAAAAAAAACGATGAGGAAATGGCACAAGAAAAAAGTGAAGCGAAAACTGACAATAAAAATGTGAAGAAATCTGTCGAGAACAGGGGCATTCTTCCTATTACTGACTTGGATACCGGTCAGTCGCTGATCGATCGCATTAAAAATGTTCCGTTCTTCATTACCGAAGTGTCGAAGAAACAGGGTAAAGAAGCTCCTCCACGCTTATTCGACCTGACTTCACTTCAGGTGGAATGCAATAAGAAACTTGCATACTCTGCTGATACAACGCTGAAATTAATCCAATCACTTTACGAAAAGAAAGTCACTACTTATCCACGTGTGGATACTACTTACTTAAGTGACGATATCTATCCGAAATGTCCCGGTATCCTCGCAGGAATCAAAGGATATGAAATACTAACAGCTCCTCTTGCAGGCAAAAAACTGAACAAATCGAAGAAGGTTTTTGATAACTCCAAAGTCACTGATCACCATGCCATTATCCCTACCGGACAACCGGCCAATAATTTGACAGATATGGAACGCAATGTGTACGATATGATTGCACGACGTTTCATAGCCGCGTTCTACCCCGACTGTATCTTCGACACAACTACCGTCATTGGTGAAGCAGATAAAATAGAATTCAAAGCTTCAGGTAAAGTTGTTAAAGACCAAGGATGGCATGTAGTTTTTAATCAGGAAAGCACAACATCTGAATCCGATGATTCCGATGAGAATATGAATTCGGACGAAACTAATCATACGCTTCCTGCTTTCAAAAAGGGAGAGAACGGACCACATAACCCGTTGCTGACAGAGAAATGGACTCAGCCGCCACGTCCGTACACCGAAGCTACTTTATTGCGTGCCATGGAGACGGCCGGAAAATTTGTCGACAGTGATGAACTTCGCGACGCGTTGAAAGAAAATGGAATCGGGCGCCCTTCTACCCGTGCGGCCATTATAGAGACACTTTTTAAACGGCATTATATCCGTAAGGAACGAAAGAATCTGATTGCCACTCCTACCGGCATTGAACTGATCGGGCTTATTCACGAAGAACTGCTCAAGTCGGCCGAACTGACCGGTATATGGGAAAAGAAACTTCGGGAAATAGAACGAAAAGAGTACAATGCAGCACAATTCTTAAACGAACTAAAGCAAATGCTGAATGAGATTGTTCTTAAAGTACTAACCGACAACTCCAACCGGCGTATTACGGTGATACCTGCCGAGAATACAAAGAAATCCGCGACAAAAGGAAACGCTGCAACTAAAAAGACTGCTTCCAAACCGGTCAAACCAAAAGCTAAAACTTCGAACGTTCCGGATAATCTTGATGACAATTGGATAGGGAAGCCGTGTCCGCTTTGCGGAAAGGGACATATTATAAAAGGCAATACGGCATACGGTTGTTCGGAATGGAAGAATGGTTGCACGTTCCGCAAGTCTTTCTAAAAGAAACTTCCCATATTTCTTATTATTCACTACGGTGTATTAACGGTTAAAAAGTATTTTACCCGTTATCTACACCTCTTATGTCCTGAATATAACCAATTATTATGCTATTAACATGATTTAACTATAGGGGGGGGTAATTTAAGATATATAAATTATATTTGTAAACGATGTAATACACTATCATCATTCCTTTGTTTAATGACATACCGATATAAATAAAGACAGAACATTTTAATTATTAACAAATAAAACCAATCGCAAGATGAAGAAAACAGTAAAAAGAAAAGGCGATTACGTATCGCCGCAGTGTGAAATCCACGACATGGAGTTGCAAAATCTTATTGCGACAAGTGTCGGTGATTATGGCCCCGGTGAAGAATTAAATCCGTAGTGTAACATGCTAAACAACCAATTGAAATGAGAACACAACTTTTTATAATGGCTTTGACAGCAGGGCTGTTAGGCTTTTCATCGTGTAATAACAACGATGAACCGGCGGTAAACGAAAATGTCCGGATGCGTCAGGTTACACTGACCGCAAGTATTGGCGGCGATGATGCTTCCACCCGTACTTCATACGAATATGACGCTACGAATAAAATACTGAAAGGTATGTGGGAAGCAGGCGATATGCTTTCTGTCATTACAATAGATGCCGAAGGCAAGGCCACCGGTGTGTATAACCTGACAAGCAATAATACCGCTCCGGCAGCTACCGCCGACTTTACCGGTACTATGCCGGCCAAAGGATCATACGCTTCTTTGCTCTGTGTTTATCCGGCTATCACAGAAAACATCACCGATGCAAGCGCCGATTGGAAAACCTCGGATGCTTTTATTTCTATTAGAGCTTCTAAGCGTAAGACATTGAGCATAAGGGGTCATACGCTTTACCAAACAGGAAACGATAATGTGGACCATATTAAGGCTAAAGATTTCATGATAGGAGTTCCAACCATCACAGCCTCCGGTTTAAATGTCACATTAAAAAAACAAATGTCCGTTTTAAGATTCGAACTGACACTCCCCACCGCTTTAGCGGGACAAACTATTAGCTACATCCAAATCGAGTCAGAGAAACAAATAGGGGATAATTCCTTTTGGTCTCATTTAAATTCACCAAAATGGTATAGCAGTGGACCCGTTAAATTTTCCAGAATTTATTTTTCTCCTGAAATCACTATTCCAAGTAAAGGAAAAGTAATAGCATATTCAATCGGATATTATTGTAAACAAAAAAGTGGTTTAAAACTCACAATTAATGCCAATAACAACAAATTTACCATTGCATCAAAAGAAATCACGCTTAGCAAGGACTTTAATATTGGCACACAGGGTAAAGTTCATCACATTACCGCTACATTAGAAGAGTAATAATAAGATATAACTATTAAAAGGGGGGGGCAATCTTACCACTCCTTTTGTTTTATATCACTTCCGTTTTTCGAATATAGGTTGACCGGATTCTCCACTCGTCAGGATAAAGATTATTCGCCCGATTGCCGATATTCTTTACAAAACCTAATGGAACGTGCTTATAAGTGAGCAATACATACCCATAAGGAACAGTACCATCCAACGTGATGGCTTCGGCCCGAAGATAAGCGATGGCTTGTTCATAATCGACTTCGGCTACAGGAAACGCCTGAGTATTCAGCATCGTACTCATAGCTAACGATTGAGAAGGGATAATGTCTTTACCTTTCAATGTACCTAACGTAATTCCCATTTGAAGTATACGCAATGCCTGCCGCAATTGTATCATATCGCCTGAAAATTGCTTGTGAACAGCAGAAACTATATTCTCATTCAAAGTAAAGTCGAACATATCGGAACCGTTCACCCACGCCTTCACTTCCTTTGGAATGAGCGGTACATTTCCCTTTTTACTTTTATCGTTCTTCCATCTTCTTTTCAAAACAGTCCGTTCATCCGACTCTTTCTTACGGAGAACAGCCATAAACAATCCTTCTCCTTTCGTTTTATAGGGTAGAAACCGATAAACAGGGAAATCATTCCGATCAAGATTCCCCGTTATGCCCCAACTTTCCTCCGTAGGAATACTCAATACCTCCGCTCCCAACTTATCTACCATCCACGCAACGTTCTCCTCGTTCTCCTCCTTATTAAAAGTACACGTACTGTACACAAGTAACCCGCCATCTTTAAGCGCAGGCCATACATCCGACAAAATACTACGTTGTCTCTTTTGGCAAATATTCACATTATCCACACTCCAATCGGCCACAGCCACCTCATCTTTTCGAAACATTCCCTCGCCGGAACAGGGGGCATCGGTCAACATCACATCGAAGAACGCAGGAAGAACGCTAAAATCATTCGGGGCATTACTCGATACAAGCATATCGGGGTGCCCCCATTTAACAAGATTTTCAGCAAGCACTCGCGAACGGTTACGCATCACCTCGTTAGCCACTAACAAACTTCCTTCGGGCAACACACTTAGTGCCACAGTCGATTTGCCCCCGGGTGCGGCACAGAGGTCGAGCATACGTACAGGCTCCTTAACAAAAGTCCTTAACACGTAAGCCAAAAACATGGACGAAGCCTCCTGAACATAGTAACATCCCGCATGAAACAGAGGATCGAACGTAAAAGCAGGACGAGATGTTAAATACCTACCTTCATGACACCAAGGAACGTGCTCATTCTCTGCAAGAAACTCATTATTCGGGCAGTAGTGCCGCCATTTCGCGCCATTCACCCGAATGCTCACAGGAGTTTCCTTCTGAAGTGCTTCCTTCAGTCGCCGGAAATCTGACTCCCCAAGAAGCTCAATCGTCCGTTTTTCAAAGTCTGCGGGCAGTTCCATACGTTCATTCTTTTAACGGCAAAGATACAAAGATTTATTGCTGAAAAAGACAGAGAAATGGAAAAAGTCATATTGTTCACTAAAGAATATTACTTTTTAGATAGATATACATCTTTGGAGAAAGCAATCATCAACAGCTACCACGCCGATGCGGATGAAAGTGAAAAATGACGCGGATGAGTTCGGCAACTCATGCGGATGAGTTGATCGATTCATCCGCATGAGTTGAACGATTGATGCGTATCACTTTGACGATTGATACGGATGAGTTTAAATCTTTATATTCATGAACAGTTTATGTGATGCCCATCGTATAAAAAAAAGAATAGAGGAAAACAAACAAACGCTTGTACGTTGCCAAAATTACTCTTATATTTGTTGATTAAGATAAGATATCAATTCAACAATCAATCTAATTAAATTATGATAACATTAAAGAAACACCTGTTGGCAGCAGCCTTATTAATGATTTCCGGCGCAGGATTCGCTCAGAGTTATACCACGAAATATGAGCCGACTAAAGAGAATTTAGAAGCCCGTAAAGAATTTCAGGATGAGAAATTCGGTATTTTCCTACATTGGGGAATTTACAGTATGACCGCTCAAGGCGAATGGTATATGAACGAGGGCAAAATAGACCGTAACGAATATGCCAAGCTCGCTTCCGGTTTCTATCCGTCAAAATTTAATGCAGCTGAATGGGTATCAGCTATCAAGGCTTCGGGCGCGAAGTATATCACTATCACTTCACGCCACCACGATGGATTCTCCATGTTCGGAACCAAACAATCCGATTATAATATAGTTGACGCTACCCCATTCCACCGCGACGTGCTGAAAGAATTAGCTGAAGAGTGTAAGAAACAAGGCATCAAGTTGCACTTCTATTATTCGCATTTAGATTGGAGAAGAGACGATTATCCGGAAGGAAGGACCGGTCATTTCTCAGGTCGCCCTGCCGGACACGGCGATTACAACAGTTACTTCAACTTTATGAATAATCAGTTGACAGAGTTATTGACCAACTACGGTCCCATCGGAGCTATCTGGTTTGATGGATTGTGGGACCATGACCAAGACTCCAACTTCAACTGGCGTTTGGACGAACAGTACGCATTGATTCACAAACTGCAACCGTCTTGTCTGGTTGGTAACAACCACCATCGTAATCCTTACTCCGGCGAAGACTTCCAAATGTTCGAGCGCGACCTGCCCGGTCAGAATGTCACAGGTTATTCTAAAGGCACGGATGTCAGTCAATTACCATTGGAAACATGTGAAACCATGAACGGGATGTGGGGTTACAAGATTCAAGACCAGAACTATAAGACTACGGAACAATTGATTCGTTATTTAGTAAAGGCTGCCGGAATGAATGCCAACCTGTTAATGAATATCGGACCGCAACCGAACGGTGAGCTGCCGGCCGTAGCCGTGCAACGTATGAAAGAAGTCGGCCAATGGATGAATTCATACGGTGAAACCATCTATGGAACCCGAGGTGGCGATGTTGCTCCTCATGATTGGGGTGTTTCAACTCGCAAAGGCGACAAGTTGTACATTCACATCATCCATTTGAAAGACAAGGCATTATATATCCCTTTGGAAGCGAAGATTAAGAGTGCCACTCGGTTCATTGACAAAAAGGCTATTTCGTTCAAGGCTCAGGATGGCGGTTATTTGTTGCAATTACCGGAAGTTCCGGCCGATGTAGACTATGTTGTTGAGTTGACTTTAAAATAAGAGATTTGAAATGAAACAATATCTGGACTTGTTAAACCGAATCCTTACCGAAGGCGTTGAGAAGACCGACCGCACCGGAACAGGAACCATCAGCATCTTCGGTAATCAGACGCGGTTTAACTTGGATAATGGATTTCCTTTGCTGACAACAAAGAAACTCCATTTAAAATCAATCATCTACGAACTGCTTTGGTTTTTG
Organism: Phocaeicola oris; assembly: GCF_021295095.1. Lineage (GTDB taxonomy): Bacteria > Bacteroidota > Bacteroidia > Bacteroidales > Bacteroidaceae > Phocaeicola > Phocaeicola oris. Next base: position 52,745 of record NZ_JAJLQX010000018.1, on the reverse strand, counting down.
AAAGGTGATACGAACGTAAAGTATCTTCAAGAACACGGCGTGAGTATATGGAACGAATGGGCTGATGAGAATGGCGACTTAGGTCCTGTGTACGGTCATCAGTGGCGTGCATGGCCTGATTATAACGGAGGAGTGATAGACCAGATCTCGAATGTAGTAGATCTGATTAAGCATCATCCTGATTCGCGCCGTATGATAGTCAGCGCGTGGAATCCGGCAGAAGTGGATAAGATGGCTTTACCCCCTTGCCATACCATGTTCCAATTCTATGTAGCCAATGGCCGGTTAAGCCTGCAACTCTACCAGCGTAGCGCAGACACGTTCCTCGGTGTTCCGTTTAATATTGCGTCGTACGCTCTGTTATTGCTGATGATGGCTCAAGTTACCGGACTGAAAGCCGGCGACTTTATCCATACCACCGGCGATACGCATATCTATCTGAATCACGTAGATCAATGCAAGCTGCAGCTTACGCGCGAACCGCGTCCGTTACCAACAATGAAACTAAATCCGGATATAAAGAGTCTGTTCGACTTCAAATACGAAGACTTTAAATTAGAGAATTACAATCCATGGCCGCACATATCCGGCCAAGTTGCCGTATAATATAATAAAAATAGAATGCCACATATATCTATCATCGTCGCTATTGACAAGAACAACGCCATAGGTAAAGGTAATGACCTGCTGTATCACCTGCCGAACGACTTGAAACGCTTCAAGGCTTTAACTACCGGTAATACGGTTGTTATGGGACGCAAAACATTTGAGTCTCTTCCAAAAGGTGCGTTGCCCAATCGCAGAAATATAGTGTTAAGCCGTCAAAAAGGCATTACATTCCCCGGAGCTGAGCATTACATTTCACTGGAAGAAGCACTGAAACACTGTTCCGAGGATGAGAAAGTATTCATTATCGGCGGTGCGTCGGTTTACAAAGACGCGCTCCCTTTGGCAGACGAACTCAGGTTGACGAAGATTGACGATGCGGCATCAGAAGCCGATGCATACTTCCCCCCTATTCAATATAAATATTGGGAAGAAAAAAGTGAAGAAAAACATCCGGCCGACGAACGACATACACATTCATATATGTTTGTCGATTATATACGAAAGAAATAAGTTGCTCTAAAAACAAACGAAGAAAGCCGAAAGACTTTCCTCGTTTGTTTTATTCCGAACTCTCTTTAGGAATGGTAACCTGTCGATTAAACGCTTCTTTAAACGAAACGAGTGTTTCCGAACGTGCAATGTTCAATTTCTGCAGTTGCTCATGAATAATACTTAGCAAATGGTGATTACTTTTTGCATACACTTTAATCAACATATCATATTGTCCGGTAGTATAATGACATTCCGTCACTTCCGGTATCATTTGTAATTGCTTTACCACTTTCTCATGTTGCGTGGGGTCTTTCAAATAAAGTCCCACAAACGCACACGTTCCATATCCAACCTCTTCGGGATCAACTTCCCAATGTGTGCCTTTTAGCACTCCCATTCGCGTTAGTTTCTCCACACGCTGATGAATAGCCGCCCCCGAAACATTGCATAAACGAGCAATCTCAAGGAAAGGCATTCGCGCATTAGTAGCCAGCATATTAATAATTTCCCAGTCCAATTGATCAATTTGATGTCTCATCACACATATTTCTCATTAGTCGTATTGCAAAGATAAAGTTATTTTTGAAAATTGATATTAGCTATAAAAGATTTCTTTATAAAGGTGACCGAATTAAAATAAAGAATGTATCTTTGCCTAAAGCAGAACCTTACGAGGTGCTGTTAATCATTAATTCTCACTAATATGAAAAAGCTCTTTTTATTATTTGTCACGCTAATTGTCGCCATATCTATTCCGGCACAAGATTTTAATGCCTACTTTGAGAATCGTACACTTCGAATTGATTACCTTTTCTCCGGTAATTATGACAAGCAGTACATCAGTCTGGACGAACTTGTATCCCTACCCGGTTGGGCAGGTCGACACACCCATCTGTCAGAAATTCCCCTTGCAGGAAATGGTGAAGTAATTATGAGAGATAAAACAACGAGAAACATTATTTATAAGAATTCTTTTTCCTGTCTGTTTCAGGAATGGCTGGGCGAAGAAGAAGCCAAACATCTAAGCAAGGCATTCCAACACACCGTTCTTCTGCCTTTTCCAAAGCAAGAAGTGGAAATAACTGTTAATATTAAGAACGCACGCCACGAAGTAAGCGCAGAACTGACTCATACGGTAAAACCAACCGATATTCTGATTCACCGTATGGGAGAGAATAATGTTACTCCACATAAGTATCTGTTGCAAAACGGAAATGCCGAAGATTGTATTGATATAGCTATTATGGCTGAAGGCTATACTCAAGAACAGATGCCACTTTTCGAAGCGGATGCACAGAAAGCTGTTAATGCCATCTTTAACCACGAGCCGTTCAAGAAATTAAAAGAGCATTTCAATGTGGTACTTGTTCAAAGCACATCGGAAGACAGTGGCGTAAGTATTCCACGTAAAAACGAATGGAAGCGGACGGCTGTCAACTCACACTTCGATACTTTCTATTCCGATCGTTACTTAACAACTAATCAGGTTAAGAAGATACATAATTGGCTTGCCGGCATTCCATACGAGCATATCATTATCCTCGCTAACTCCGACACGTACGGAGGTGGAGGAATCTATAACGCATTTACGCTGACAACTTCTCATCACCGCATGTATGAGCCGGTTGTTGTCCACGAATTCGGGCACAGTTTCGGTGGTTTGGCCGACGAATACGCATACGAAGCGGCAGAGAGCCCGCTTTACCCAAAAGATGTTGAGCCATGGGAGCCCAATCTGACTACATTAGTTGACTTTGGAAGCAAATGGCAGGATATGCTACCGGAAGGAACTCCTATTCCAACTCCGGTGAAAACAAAAGAACCGGACATTTATACAGCAGTAGGCGTATACGAAGGTGGTGGCTATACACAACATGGAGGTGTTTACCGACCGGCAACAGAGTGCCGTATGAAGATTAACGAAGCTCCTGCTTTTTGTCCTGTTTGTCAACGGGCTTTAGAACGTCTGATAAAATTCTATATAGATAAATAATGAACATTCGGCCTATCACTACGGCTGATGAGATTTATCAGTTTGTAGAAGATCTTCTTGTAGAGGCATTTCCGGCAAATGAAAGACGGGATTTGTCTCTACAACGTAATAACACTGATTATGAACCTCTGTTCTGCTGCAATGTATTGGAAGATGATAAAAAAGCGATAGGATTGCTCAACTTCTGGGAATTCCCTGATATATATTACATAGAACACTTTGCCATAAGCAAACAAATTCGAAATAGAAGCTATGGCACTAAAATAATAGAGACACTTCTGAATAAAATAAAGAAACCTATCATCATTGAAGTTGAGCGTCCGGATGATGAACTCGCCAAACGCAGAATAAACTTCTACCTACGGGCCGGATTCAAATTAGATCATCACGATTATATGCAACCACCATATCGTCCAACAGACAAAGCTTATCCCATGTACATTATGAACTACGGAGATATAGACATGGAGCAAAACTACGAAAAGATAAAAAATACTCTATATAAAGAGGTATACGGAATGGTATAAACGTATATATCTATAAACACCATCTTCAAACAAATAAAGGGAGGTTTATCTAAACGACAACCTCCCTTTATTTCTATGTAGCATTAATAATTACTGACGCTGTACAGCAGAGTAGTTAATATTCAAGGCGTAAGCCTTACGAAGAGCCTGCTTAACATCTGTGATAATACCCATCTTAGTATCCCTATCGGCCTTGATGGAAACTGTCATAAATGGTTGGTCAGCCTCACTCATATTCTCACGTTCCTGATAAATATAATCACCTACTTCACTCGGTTCAGCAAACTTATCGTTCAACTGAATACGGCTCTCAGTACCAATCTTTCTTGCATATTCCTGAGTTGGTTTACCTATATAGATAAACGAAACCAAGGATTTCTTCTCCAACTTCTCAAGCTCAGTAGCAGCCGGTGCTTTGAATTGTACCTTCAAAGTAACTTCACGCATACTTGTTACCATCATAAAGAAGAATAAGATAGAGAAGACCAAGTCTGGCAATGAAGATGTATTCAATGCCGGCATTCCACGTTTTCCTGTTTTATTAAATCTTCCCATTATTTCTTTTCTCCATATTTTTTAGGTTCAGCTTCAGAAATCTTCTGAGGATAAAACTGTTTGATAGCCTCTTGCTGTTCCTTTGAACATTCATTAAATGCTTTACCAAATCTTTGTTTGCCTAACTCATCACGAAGTTCGTTGTAAGCAGCAACCAACTCGTTCTGAACTTCAATATATGCCTGATAACTGGTACCAACGTCATTCGTAACTGAAATGACATGGTTCTCTGTAATCTGACAATCACCTCCCAACAATGGAATATTCTTCGTATGCTTTTCCGGGAGTGATGGTTCATCATTCGGGTTAGCTATAAACTCTTTAGCCTTTGCTCTCAACTGGTTAACGTTAATCCAATCGGAACCACACATAAGTTGGTTATCCTTATTCAAACGAACCTGAAGAACATTACGCTCCTTTACGATAATATTATCATCCTTTTTAGCATTTGGATCTGGTGGTGGTGGTAAACGTCTTGCCAAACCACGGTCAGTATCCATTGATGTCGTAATAAGGAAGAAGATAAGTAAGATAAAGGCAATATCGGCTGTAGAGCTAGAGTTGACCTGAGGTACTTCTTTTTTCTTTCTTGCCATTTTATTACTCTTTTAAACTATTACTTAATCTTCTTAAATATACCGGAAAGGTTCAATAATAAACCAACAACTCCAACAATTAACAATATATAAAGTGAATTAAGCATACAGTCAGTAAGCTTAATCATTGAAGCATCTGAGAAAACCGAACCGTCTGTTAATGTCACAGGGTCAGTAGAACCAATTGCCCATGTAATCGCCAATAAAGCAATCAAAACAATATCAAATATCAAGAAACGAAGACCCTGCTTTGGTTCATTCTTCAATAAAGAAACCACGTGGGTAAACTTTCCGATAAAGAACATGACGAATGCAAAAATAGCCAAAGCATAGAGCAAGATAATCAATGTCTCCGTATGTTGAGGAGCATTGTATTCACCCATCGGATTATTATATCCTACAAAGTAGAATAATCCCAAAACAACTATAATAATTGCAAAGAGGACATAAAGAATTCGATAAGAGAATTTATAAGATAACTTTGCCATTATTCCTAATTATTTATTATATTTCAAATTATACTTTGTTACCATATCAAGTAATGTGATTGAAGAATCTTCCATATCGCTTGTAATTTCCTCAATCTTAGAAAGAATATAGTTATAGAAAACCTGAAGGATCAAAGCTGCGATCAAACCGAAGATAGTAGTGATCAAAGCAACCTTCATACCTCCTGCAACGACTGTTGGAGAAATATCACCAACTTTCTGGATATTATCGAATGCCTGAACCATACCAACAACAGTTCCCAAGAATCCTAATGACGGAGACATGGCGATGAACAATGTGATCCAAGAGCAACCTTTTTCAAGATAACCTGCCTGAACACCACCGTAGGATGTAATAGCACGCTCAACAACGTCAAGCCCTTGATCAACTCTCATCAAACCTTGATAGCAAATAGAAGCAACAGGACCACGAGTATCACGGCAAACGGTCTTAGCTCCTTCCAAATCACCTTTTTCAAGATTCTCTTCAACAGCTTTCATTAATCTCTTTGTATTAACCTGAGCCAAGCTTAAGTAAATAATACGTTCAATACAGAAAGCAAGACCAATTACCAATGCAATAGCAACCAATGACATGAAGCCTGCGCTACCTTCGATAAACTTAGTCTTAATTGCCTTGTGGATACTTCCACCTTCTTCAGCAGCAGGAACTGCCATTTCTTCTGTTTGAGCTGGGGCTGCAGCCTCATCCTGAGCCACTGCAGGTACTGTACCAAGGGTAAGAACTCCCATCACTGCAAGAATTGCAAATAACTTTTTCATTGTGTGTCTAATTTTTTAAGATTAATTAATTAATTATTGTTTAACATATATTTCCATGTTCTAATCAACTGCGGAGAAAGCGGGATTCGAACCCGCGAAACGCTTTAGACGTTTACACGCTTTCCAGGCGTGCCTCTTCAACCACTCGAGCATCTCTCCCTCACTGTCTCCATACAGCAATATCATCGTCTTTTTATAAATCGGGTGCAAATTACAAAGAAATTTGGTAATAGCAAGCAATTTTATCTACAAATGTATTGTTTTTTTTTAATGTAGCACCTTTTATAGGAAACAATTCTTCTTTTATCGCTACAAAATTAATAAACTTTAAAAACTTAAACGAACGAATTGAAGACTTTTAATGCATTTTTTGTTGTAATACGATCTATCTCCCCAAAACCAACACAATAAACCGACGAAAGCTTCATTGCCGTTTCTTTCACAAAACTACTCTCATTACGCCGCCCCCTATATGGTACCGGAGCCAAATACGGAGAATCTGTTTCCAAAACCAAGCGATCCAATGGAACAGTTGAAGCCAATACTTCGGACAGCGTGCTCTTCTTAAATGTTACTATTCCATTTATCCCCAGCATAAAGCCATCATAATCCAAAAGCTTGGATGCTTCTTCTTCTGTTCCGGAAAAGCTATGAAATACACCGGTCAACTGTCTTTTATATGGTTCCAATATTTCAAAAAGTTCGGAATAAGCCGATCGGCAATGAATCATGAGCGGAAGATGAAACTCCATAGCCCATTGTACTTGTATCTCCAAGACCTCTTGTTGTTCTTTCAAATAGGTTTTATCCCAATACAAATCCATGCCTATCTCTCCTATTCCTATATAAGGATTTTTATGTTGCAAAAGCTCTTTCATAGGTAGCAGACGCTTTTTAAAATCCTTATCTACACATTCCGGATGAAAGCCAATCATCGGATAACAAAACCCCGGATTAGCCTCACAAACGGTCAAAACAGCAGCCAACGTAGTTTCATCTTCATTGGGAAGGAATATACGCTCAACACCGACATCTTTTGCCCGCTGCATAACAGCGGTACGGTCGTCATCGAACTCTTTCCCATATAAATGCGCATGAGTGTCAATCATTACATATTCCTTTTCATTAAATGATTGGCAAACTTTTCAAGTTCGCTTTTATACGCTTCTCTTCCATTTACCGAACTTAGAATAGAGAGTCCCTCATTATATAATGTTTTAATTTTCTCTACAACCAAATCGCCAATACCTAATTGATTATAAATAGAAGTGATAACCGCTACCTTCTCTTTGGGATTAAACTCTTTAGCCCGAATCCACCGCATCATTTCCTGCTGTTGTTTTTCTTCCGACAGGTTTAACGCGGAGATCAACATAAATGTCTTTTTATTTTCCAAAATATCTCCTCCAATCGGTTTTCCAAACACCTTTGAATCGCCATAAACATCCAAATAATCATCCTGCAACTGAAATGCAAGACCTATTTTTATTCCAAAATCATATAACTTCTGTTGTTCTTCTTCCGAAGCATCGGCTAATATGGCTCCTATCTTCAATGCTCCTGCCAAAAGTACAGAAGTCTTTAAACGAATCATTTCAATATATTCTTCTATCGACACATTATCTCTGACCTCAAAATCCATGTCATACTGTTGCCCTTCACATATTTCCAAAGCCGTCTTACTGAACACGTCCAATACCTTATTTATATATGGGGCTTTACACTGACACATCAACTGATAGGCAAGAATAGTCATTGCGTCACCGGAAAGAACTGCTGTATTCTCATTCCAAACTTTATGAACGGTAGGCTTACCTCTGCGTAAAGCCGAATGATCCATCACATCGTCATGGAGCAAAGTAAAGTTATGATATATCTCTAATCCGGCGGCTTGAGGAAGCAGAACATCAACATCATCCTTATATAATAAATAAGCAAACATCATTAAAATAGGACGTAATCGTTTGCCTCCTAAAGAAAGCTCATAAATAATAGGTTCATATAGTCCTTTGGGATTCCGGTCTAAAGAAAGCCGGAGGAGATAAGCATTAAACTTATCAAGCAACTGAGAAGAAGAATAAATCATAGTTTGAATCCGATAGAAAAAAGAAGGCCTCCCGAAGGCGGCCTTCATAAAATTATGATAGTAAAAATTACTGTAATCTAAACGTTACAGGTACGGTATATTTTACACGAACCGGTTTACCGCGTTGTTTTCCAGGTTTCCATTTAGGCATGGATGATACCACACGTAATGCTTCTTTATCCAAATAAGGGTCAACGCCACGAACTACCTGAGGATCTACAATAGAACCGTCACGGTTAACAACAAACTGAATGATTACACGACCTTGTACACCATTTTCCTGAGAAATGGTAGGATATTTTATATTCTTACTTAAGAACTTCAAACATTCTGCCATACCACCGGGGAATTCAGGCATTTCCTCTACAACTTGGAAGATTTGTTCTTCTTCCGGTTCTTCCTCTTCAACAACCTGCTGTACAGGAGTATATTTAACTTCTACGGCTTTCTTCGTATCATCTGACGCTTGAATCGTAGATTCCTGAATATTGGCATCGTTCTTTACAATTTCCAAGACTTCCTCTGCCTTTGGAGCCTCTGGTGGAGGAGGAGCTTGTTTGGGTTGTTCCTGTTCTGTGATAGGAATAACCTCCTCTTCAAAATCAATATCGGCTACAGCAGCATTCAAGTCAACCTTCATATCGCGCTCACTCCATTCGAATGCGACAAAAGTAATGGCAAGAATGAAAATGTACCCAATAAGCAGCCAGGTACTTCTTTTACCTTCGAGATCTGCTTTCGGAGATTTTTTAATTTCCATATTACTTTTTTTTAATTTGTGCAACATTGCACGTCACAAATATAGTGCTTCCGTTTGAAAGAAAAAATTAATTGGCCATAAAATTTCGCAAAACCTGCTTATTTTTTGATGAGTTAAAGAGTCGACTAACAATTGAAATGTAGTAATAAAGAATGAAAGCTATTATTTGTGATCAGAAATGTTTAATTATTCCTCTCCCACTCTCCTAATTTAACGTGAGTTCAATGAAATAACAGAAAGGTCACGCAGAAACCTACAAGGGTAGAATATGGTCCATATAGCATGTTGGTAAGGTGTTTTTCCCCTTTTGTTTGATCCATTAAAATGGTCATAAAGAGACGGAGGAAAAGTCATACGCATGAATCGAGCAACTCATACGCATGAACCGACCAACTCATCCGCATGAACTTGTCAACTCATACGCATGAACTTGTTGACTCATCCGCGTCAGTTGAACAACTCATACACATCAAATCAGTAGCTTATATTGTTGATATTCTCTAAGCAGTGTATCTATTTAAAAAGGAACAATGACGCACTGTTCGTATTGTTTTAGAATCGTCGAAACTCACATTATTCATTTTACCCACACATTTTAATATTTTCATCTGTAATCACTACCTTCCCGTTAAAGTGGACTAATCGGTCTTTGAATGTTAAAACTCAGAAGACCATCTCGATTAATTCATTGTCGTCGTTCAGAATATAAAGAAATATACTATCTTTGCAATAATAACAGATTATAAATCCAAATATCATGAACGTAAAAAAGATTTCAAAAAAAATATCCAACGCTACTGCCATTCCTTCTATATTGGATAGCGCAGGCATAGAGTTTATTCCTATCAATACCGTTGACTGGGAAAAAGATTATCCATATAAACCGAAAGTTGAATTCCGTATTGCTCACACTAACGACGCAATCCTTATCCATTACCGTGTGGAAGAGAAAAGCAGTCGTGCCAAGTATGGTGAAGACGCCGGTCATGTATGGACAGATTCTTGTGTAGAATTTTTTTCTGCCCCCGGTGGCGACAACATCTATTACAATTTAGAATGTAACTGCATCGGAACCATTCTCTTAGAATGTGGTCCCAGCAGGCAAGGGCGTGAGATGGCTTCTCCGGAAATCATGAAAAAAGTACTCCGTTGGAGTTCACTCGGACATAAAACATTCGACGAAAAAATTGGCAAAAGTCGTTGGGAAGTAGCCTTAGTTATTCCTTACGAGGTATTCTACAAGCATCACATCACTTCACTCGACAACACCCTTATTCGTGCCAACTTCTACAAATGCGGAGATGAATTACAAACACCTCATTTCCTTTCATGGAACCCTATTAAGACTGATAGTCCGAATTTCCATTGTCCGGAATTCTTTGGAGAATTATACTTTGAATCGTAATAAATAATGAAGATAAAGAATATTGTTCTGTTGATACCACTGTTTCTGATATGTACTTTTCAAGCAAATGCGCAAAGTTGGAACCAATCGTACGATGATTACATCAAAAAGTACAAAGATATCGCCATTGATCAGATGGAGAAGTTTCATATTCCTGCCAGCATTACACTGGCTCAGGGGTTGCTTGAATCGGGAGCCGGAACCAGTACTCTGGCCCGTTACTCCAATAATCATTTTGGAATAAAATGTGGCAAGAGTTGGGAAGGCAAAACAGTTCTTCATGACGATGATGCTCGTAACGAATGTTTTCGTGCCTATAAAAAAGTAAAAGATTCGTATGAAGATCACGCTAAGTTTCTGAGAACAGGACGACGCTATGCATTTTTGTTTCAACTCAATCCGAAAGATTACAAGGGATGGGCTCGAGGACTGAAACGTGCAGGCTATGCCACTGATCCGACTTACGCCAATCGGTTAATTGGAATCATTGAAACATATAAACTATACCAATATGACAGAAAGGGTGCCAAGTACGAGCATCAGTGGGTCATGGAAAATCCAAATCCTCATCAACCATATCTTTCAAACGATTTACTTTATATCATTGCACGCCAAGGAGATACATGGAAATCTATCTCAAAAGAATTTGATATCTCACAAAAAAAGTTAATAAAGTACAATGACTTGTATAAAGGATACATTTTGCAGTCCGGAGACATCGTTTATTTGGAAAAGAAACATACACGCGCTGACGAGGATCATATCATCCATAAAGTCAAGCAAGGAGAGTCTATGCATTCTATCTCGCAAATGTATGGCATTCAGTTGAAGTATTTATATAAGATGAACCGAATGAAGCCGGATACTTCCACTTTGGAAGTAGACAACTATATCCGTCTCCGTTAAGAATAAAAACTCATGGAAAATTTGAAAATAGAGATTAATATAAAGGTAGTGAATTACGATGAGTTAAATGAGACCGAACGTATTCTGGTTAATGCCGCGAAAGATGCTACATCACGCAGCTATGCTCCCTACTCCCACTTCTCGGTTGGGGCGGCTGTACTGTTAAGCAATGGCAAGGTCATTACCGGAAGCAATCAGGAGAATGCAGCTTATCCGTCGGGAACCTGTGCAGAGCGCACAGCCATCTTTTATGCCAATGCTCAATACCCATTGGCTTCTGTAAAGATGCTGGCCATCGCAGCAAAAGATCAGCAAGACTTTACCGAAAATCCTTGTCCACCCTGTGGATCATGTCGCCAAGTACTGATGGAAACAGAGAAACGATATGGTAAACCTATTCAAATTCTACTATACAGTAAGAAGTATATTTATATTATAAATAGCGTAACGGATATTCTCCCACTCATCTTCACGAATGATTTCCTAAACAAATAAATAATCGACTAAACTTCCATCACTACTACCAATAAGTCGTTTGTTCACTCATGAAGATAGATACCGATAACACCGAATTTAAGAATGCGCTGAATCTCATTCAGTACACTCATCAGTCTGTCTTCCTCACCGGAAGGGCGGGGACTGGAAAGTCTACCTTTTTAAAATACGTATGCGAAGTGACGAAGAAAAAACATATCGTATTGGCACCTACAGGCATTGCAGCCATTAATGTCGGTGGAACCACTATCCACAGTTTCTTTCGGCTTCCTTTTTATCCGTTACTTCCAGATGACCCTAACTTCAGTCTGAAAGGTGGTAAGCTATACAGTTTCCTGAAATATTCTTCAGCCCACCGCAAACTCATTCAAGAAGTGGAATTGATCATCATTGATGAGATATCCATGGTCAGGGCTGATATCATCGACTTCATAGATAAAATATTACGTGTGTACGCCCATAATATGCGAGAGCCATTTGGTGGTAAGCAGATGCTCTTTGTTGGTGATGTATTCCAATTAGAACCGGTTATAAAAAATGATGAGCGAGAGATTTTGAGCCATTACTATCCCAACCAGTATTTCTTCTCAGCAAAAGTATTCAGTCAGATTGATTTAATAAGTATAGAGTTAAAAAAAATGTACCGTCAGACTGATAAAGTGTTTATCAGTGTACTCGATCATATCCGGAATAATCAAGCAGGAGCTGCCGATCTCCAACTGTTGAACATGCGTTACAATACTTCTATCGAGGAGAATAATAAGGATATGCATATCACATTGGCTACGCGAAGAGATACGGTAGATTTTATCAACGAAAAGAAATTAGAAGAGCTACCGGGGGAATCTGTCATCCTTAAAGGTGAAGTAAAAGGCGACTTTCCTGAAAATACATTACCAACACTGTTAGATTTGGAAGTAAAAATCGGCGCACAGATTATCTTCATCAAGAATGATCCCGACAAACGTTGGGTGAACGGAACCATTGGAGAAATATCCACCTTAGATGAGGAAGACGGTACTTTATGGGTCGTTACAGAAGATGGTATGGAATATGAAGTACAACAAGAAAAGTGGAGCAATATCCGCTACACTTATAATGAAAAGGAAAAGAAAATTGAAGAAGAAGAATTAGGCACATTCATTCAATACCCCATTCGTCTGGCTTGGGCTATCACGATTCATAAAAGTCAAGGATTGACATTTTCAAATGTGATTATAGATTTCTCCGGTGGTGTCTTTGCCGGAGGACAAGCGTATGTTGCACTGAGCCGTTGCACTTCGCTTAATGGCATCCAATTATGCCAGCCTATTACTCAAAGCGATATATTTATCCGTCCGGAAGTAAAGAACTTCGCTGCTCGTTTCAATGATCAACAGGCTGTGGATAAAGCACTAAAGCAGGCTCAAGCCGACATACAATATAGCGAAGCAGTAAAAGCATTCGATGAAGGAAACTTTGATGAAGCCCTTAAACAATTCTTCCTTGCCATCCATTCCCGTTACGATATAGAACGGCCTTTGGCAAAACGGTATATACGCCGTAAACTGAACATCATCAATCACCTAAAAGAGCAAAATCAAAATTTAAAGACCAGAATAACAGAACAGCAGAAAAGTCTGGAGAAATATGCGGAGGAATATTATCAGATGGGTAATGAATGCATCACACAGGCTCATGACGCAAAAGCTGCTTTAGCTAATTACAACAAGGCTTTGGAGATGAATCCAACCTATGTAAACGCACTGGTACGTAAGGGTATTACACTTTACGATGAGAAACTATCAGATGAAGCAGTGAAATGCCTGAACATGGCTGTAAAACTAAATCCTAAATCATTCAAAGCTATCTATAACCGGGGGAGAGTCCGGCTGGACATGAATGATTTTGATAGCGCGGCTGCCGACTTTGATAAGGCGATTTCGCTAAAACCTGATCATGCCAAAGCGCATGAGTTATTCGGTGATACTCTTTCCAGACAAGGTAAGGAAGAGGAAGCCGGAATTCATTGGGCGATTGCTCAAAAACTGAGAGAAAAGAAACAAAAGAAATAAATATGTTATTCAAATTATACGAAAAAAATAATAATCCAAAGGATATTGATAAGATAATCCAATTGCTAAATGACGGAGGAATTATTATCATTCCTACAGATACCGTGTACGCTATCAGTTGTAATGGAATGAAAAATCAGGCAGTAGAACGCATCTGCCGATTAAAAAAGATTGACCCGTCAAAACATCATCTGTCTATTATCTGCTCCGACTTAAGCCATATCAGTGAATATGCCAAAGTAAGTAACTCTACATTCAAATTAATGAAAAGGAATTTGCCCGGCCCGTTCACCTTTGTGCTTCCTGTCAGCAGTAATCTTCCCAAGGTCTTCCGAAATAGAAAAGAAGTAGGCATCCGCATTCCGGACAATAACATTGTAAAAGATATCTGCATGGCATTAAATGCCCCCCTCTTCTCCACGACGTTACCGCGTGAAGAAGATGAAGACATTGAATATATTACGGATCCCGAACTTATTGACGAGAAATTCGGCAATGATGTCGACTTAGTCATTAATGGAGGTATCGGAGGGATAAAACCATCCACCGTTATAGATTGCACTACAGACTATCCTGAAATTATTCGTCAAGGAAAGGGAGAACTAAACAGCTGATCACCGATCGGCTTTCAACCGGTCAGCCATAGCCTTTGCCAACGCACGACACTCTTTCTCTGTAACAGGTTTCATAGCCTGCCTCATTTCTACGGGTGTGCCAACTTGCTCGTATTTCAGTTTCTCATTATAGGCTCCTATCTTCTTAACAGCATTTCCTGCCCAACTAAATGAGCCAAACCAACCAAAGTAACGGTTTTTGATATCACGTGAAGCCAACTCTCCAAGCAATGCTTCCATCTCAGGATAGATATCCGTATTATAGGTAGGGCAGCCTAAAATCAGTCCCTTATAATTAAACACTTCCTGAATAATATACGAATGGTGCTTGCGTGAAACATTCTCCACAATAATGTTCTTAATGCCCTGTCTGTTCAGTTCTTCAGCAATGATTTCAGCCATCATTTCGGTGTTGCCATACATCGTACCATAAACGATAACCACACCTTCTTGAGCTTCATATTTGCTCATACGATCATAAATACCGATGACTTTCGGCAACTGCTCAGTCCAGACCGGTCCGTGTGTAGGACAAGCCATTTTAATTGGCAGACAACTCAACTTAGCTAAAGCTTTCTGTACAGGAATTCCATACTTGCCAACAATATTAGAATAGTAACGTTCCATCTCGCTCCAATAACCATCGGTATTAATTTGAGTATCAATAACGCCACCATTTAAAGCACCGAATGCACCCAAGGCATCACCGGTGAAGATAATGCCTTCAGTCATATCGAAAGTAACCATCGTCTCCGGCCAATGGACCATTGGAATCATGGCAAACTGCAACTTATGATGTCCCAAATCGAGTATATCACCTTCCTTTACCACTAACTGATTTCCTTGAACGCCATAATAGCCTTCTACCATAGTAAAGGTTTTCACATTGCCTACCAACGTAATATCCGGATAATATTTTTTTATCAAACCAATAGAACCGGAATGATCAGGCTCCATGTGATCTATAATAAGATAATCGATAGGCTTCTCTCCTATCACATTCTTAATCTTCTTGATGTACACTTCAAAGTAACGCACATCCACTGTTTCTATTAAAGCAATTTTATCATCAGCGATAAGGTATGAGTTATATGATACACCATTCGGTAATGGCCATAAATTCTCAAACAAATATTTCTGTCGGTCGTTCACACCGACATAATGAACATTTCCTTTTAATTCCATAATAATTTATTTATATGTCGAGTAAGCAGAAAAACAATCTATTTCTTCATCTCGATAAACTTCAAAATCAAATCAACAGCCTCATCCGTCGTCATATTTGCCACGTTGATAGCCAAATCATAATTACGAGTATCATAACGACTGGTCCCTGAGAATTTCTTTGTATAATTTTCACGACCTTCGTCCACTTTTTGTATAATCTTCTCAGCTTTATCACTTGAGACATTCCGTTTTTCCATAATATGTGCCAAACGTTTCTCTTTTGTACTCTGAATAAAAATCTTGACAGAGTTAGGCTCATCCCTGAAGATATAGAATCCTGAACGTCCGGCGATAACACATGATCCTTGCGCCGCAATCTCTCTTAATACCTGAGACTCTACTTTAAAGATATTCTCGGTAGTAGGCACAATAGTGTCAAGATCAAAACGTTCGCTCATATAGTAGCGGTTCACATAAGTATTGGCAACCTCATTCCACCAATTGAACTTCTCAGCCTTCAGTTTCTCGATTTCTTCTACAGAAAGATCAAACTTTTTTGTTAACGTTTCAACAATGGCCTTATCAACAAAATCAACGCCCAAACGTTTAGCCAATTCTCTACCGATGGAACCTCCACCAGAACCTATTTCACGATTAATCGTGATCACGAATTTCTTTGTAGTATCCATTTCCGTATTTTTTAAAGTTATTATATCTAAATCAACGATTATCCAAATACTTTCTTTACCAAAGAATCAAATTCCTGATAGGCCTCTGTATCGGCCAGCTCTTTCATAGCCTCTGCCAGTGCTTTATACCTCCACGCATGCACTGCTTTATCTTTTTCATGAAACAAATTCCAAAACGATTCTCCTTGCCTGCAATAGTCCCTGGCTATGGCTCGTATATTAGACAATTTATCACCCAGCGTAACAATTTTCTCTTCCCTTCCGGCCTGATTCAGCTTTTCAATAGCTATCATCTTACGTTCTTTCCACTCAACAAAATGCCCATCGGCTGTCTCACGTATATCGGTTTCAAATCCAACCAAATCGGCCACCTTTCCTCCGAACTCACGACGAATATCTCCAATGGTTAAGTCCGTATCTTCCACCGTATCATGAAGCACTGCAGCTGCTAACAAATGTTGATCATTAGTCATCGTGGCTACTATCTCCATCGCCTCCATGGGATGAACAATGTAAGGTATAGCTTTCCCTCTGCGTTCTGTACCATGATGCGCGTTCACCGCAAAAATAATGGCTTTATCAAGCAAATCGGTATTCAGTCCTGCATTCTTCATACACTGTCTGGGGCACTAATAACTATCTTGTTTGCAATATACAAAAATAATTTAATATAAAATAGAAACCAAAATAATTCAGCAACTTTCGATTCTTACGTTCAAAGAAATACAAATACCAGAGAGCACCGAAGTCTGTCGCAATGATAATAAGTAATATAAAATAATCTGTAGAGACAATAACGAGGCACACATAACGAAAGTGTTCCTATTGCGTAACCAATAGACGTAAACTGTCGGCCCGAGCACGTTCCTTCAACCAACTACGTAAACGTTCCCGTTCTACACTTTTTAATCCTTTCCGGCAATCTATCACTGCCAAAACGTATTGTAAAGTGGCAGAAGTATCTGTTTTTGCCTCCGTTATCTGTGAAAGGCTGATACTCTTCACTTCCGGACAGACTGCTTTCACCTCTTTACGAATATCCTTCCCCAATGTAGTATAACGAGTATAGTCAGCCAATTGCGCTTCCAACGTATGAATCCGGTTGTCTTGCTCCAATAACTTGCGGTTGGTTATCTCTTTATTTGTCGCGGCCGTGTTAAGTGCTTGATTCAGTAACAACAAACTGTCTGACTGTGAACCTTGAATAACGTTTAGTTCATAGTTGTCCAACCGATACCGATTCATTAACTCACGTGCCTTACCAATAGACTCCGGTGTAATGATACGACCAACAGCAACTACATTCAACGTTTTTAACTTTTCATCCCGACTTTGGGAAATAATCTGTGTCCCCTTGAAAGAAAGTTCGTTTTTGACGAATTTTCTCGTATTATTATCCAGCACACTTTGGCGAATAATCTGAACAGTCATATAGGTTGCAGGAATCATTGTCAGCACCACGATACCGATAATATACCTCTTAACCTTTGTCAATCGTGCCGGATCTATGAATGTTTTATACTTGAAATGTAGCATCCGAACTCCCAAAAAGGTTGACAACGCAATGAATACAGTATTGATAAAAAAAAGATAAAACGCTCCGAAGAAATAAGAAAAGTTACCTACAGCCAGCCCGTAACCTGCTGTACAAAGAGGAGGCATCAATGCCGTAGCAATAGCAACTCCCGGTATCACATTTCCTTTACCCCTTGTTGACAGAGCAAGAATACCTGCCGCGCCACCACATAGGGCAATCAACATATCGTAAAGTGTGGGCGATGTTCGGGCAAGTAACTCCGATTGCGCCTCATTCAGCGGTGTAATAAAGAAATAAAGTGTAGCCGTAAGAACACTGATAACCGTTGCCACAAGATAATTTTTAATAGAACGCTTCAGTAATTCCAAATCACTGATCCCAATGGCCAGTCCCATTCCGATGATAGGACCCATCAATGGAGATATAAGCATGGCACCGATAATAACCGCCGTAGAATTAACATTCAATCCGAGTGAGGCAATAAAAATAGCAAAAACCAATACCCAAAGATTAGCGCCGTGAAAAACAACACCGCTGCTTATCTGCTTTACCGTTTCTTCTTCATTCTCTTTATCGGGCAACGCATTGAAGTAGCCCTTCACAACTTGCCACAATGTTTTCTCTTTCTGTTCCATATCATTTTTTAATGACAAAGATACTGTTTTTGTTTATTCTGTCAGAATAAAATATAAAAAATCCGTAAGCTAAGAATAGTATCAGGTGTTCGTGCATACTTTTTATTTAGGCAGTTAAAGCATTCAGCATGAACAAATAGGATGACGGTCATCTCTTCCAAAACTGATACGTATGAGTTGACAAGTTCATGCGGATGAGTTGATCGGTTCATGCGGATGAGTTGGGAGATTCATACGTATCACTTCGCCCGATGATACATATCATATTGAATGATGAGCTTATAAAAAGCAAACTTCACAAATACTCAGCAGGATAAGGGATTGAATAATCTTCCCTGAAACGTATTCCGTTGTAACAAACATTTCTTTACTTTCTCGGTGAATTCAAAGTTCTTCAGTCCCCAATCAGGGGCAATGAGAAGATATTTCGGGGACTGGGAAACAAACCGATCAAGCACTATATCTGGACGAAGCCGTTCCAGAAAATCAACCACCAACTCCACATATTCATCTGCCGCATAAAGATGAAACCGTTCAGGATGTTCGGCATATTCTTTTGCCATACAAGTACCGCGAATCAATTGCAATTGATGCAACTTCAGTAAAATAACCGGTAATCGAGATACTTCTTCTGCCTCGTCTAAAATTTGTTCACGGCTTTCACCCGGCAAGCCTAAAATAAGATGTATTCCAACAAGAATACCTTTCTCTGTAGTCCGTTGAACAGCCTCTACAGCTGTCCGATAATCATGTCCGCGATTGATTCGCTTTAATGTTTCATCATTAGTACTCTCTACTCCATATTCTACAATAAGGAAAGTACGCCTATTCAACTCTGTCAAATAATTAAGTAATTCATCCGGCATACAATCGGGGCGCGTTCCTATCACCATCCCTACCACATCATCCACAGAAAGAGCCTCCTCGTACATACGCGCCAATCTGTCAAGCTCTCCGTAGGTATTGGTATAAGCTTGGAAATAGGCCAGATACTTCATATTCGGATATTTCCGAGCAAAAAATTGTTTACCTTCTTCCAACTGTTGGGCAACTATTTTTTCTGTCTTGCAATACTCCGGATTAAAAGTCTGATTATTACAATAAGTACAACCACCATACCCCACTGTTCCATCGCGATTAGGGCAAGTAAATCCTGCGTTGATGGAAATCTTTTGGACCTTAAACGGGAACTTCTCCGCAAAGAATCCTGACAAATCATGATATCTATTCGGCGTTTGCATCTTATATTTATCGTCAAAGATAGCCTTTTTTCAAACAAATAGTTTTAACTTTGCTACATAAACATAGAAAGTTTGATTATGAAGAAGCTTAGCATATTCTTATTCGTATTTTGTTGTGTACTCACGGCAGCAGCACAACATTTTTCCATCAACGACGTAGCTAATATAACATACCGTTCAAAGAGTATTCGCAGCGTGAAAGCTTGCAATGACGGAGAGACTTATACGCAAATAAGCGGCGATTACAAACGAATCATGAAATACTCATTCAAGACAGGCAAGGAGATTGAGACTGTGTTCGATACGAGTAAAGCCCGTGAATGTACATTCAAAACATTCGATGACTATATCATGTCGCCCGATGAGAGCTTGATACTGATTCAAACACAAACGAAGCATATCTACCGTCGTTCGTTCACGGCTGTATATTACATCTACAACGTAAAGAACAATAAACTGGAACCGTTGTCGGAAGGCGGTCCTCAACAAGTACCTCTGTTCTCTCCCGACGGGACACAAATTGCATTCGTCCGCGATAATAATATCTGGCTCATCAAATTGCTCTTCGGAAATGCAGAATCGCAAGTTACAAACGACGGAAAGTATAATGAAATCATCAATGGCATCCCCGATTGGGTGTACGAAGAAGAGTTCGAGTTCAATCGTGCTTTCGATTTCTCAGCCGACAGCAAGATGATTGCTTACATCCGTTTTGACGAAAGCAAAGTTCCTATGTTCAACATTCCTTATTATAAAGGTCTGGAACCTGAACACGAACAATACAAACAATACCCGGGATTCTACTCATATAAATATCCGTTGGCAGGTGTAGATAACTCAAAGGTTACCGTTCACACTTTCGACATCAAGAGCAAAGTCGACCGTACCCTTGATGTGCCATTGGATGCCGACGGATACATTCCCCGTATCAAGTTCACTGATGATCCGGAAAAGTTAGCTGTCATGACATTGAACCGTCAACAGAATCGTTACGACTTATACTTTGCCAACCCACGCAGTACGCTATGTAAACTCATTCTGCGCGATCAAGATGAGCGTTATGTAAAAGAAGGTGTATATAATGGCATTCAGTTCTATCCCACGCACTTTGTGGTTATGAGCGAGAAAGACGGCTATAATCATCTATACTTCTACACCATAGGCGGTAATTTGGTCAAACAGATTACAAAAGGAGACTTTGTAGTCAGCGATTTCATGGGATGGGACCAAGCAAAAAACGAATTTTATTATATCAGTAATGAAGGCAGTCCGTTACGTAGTAATGTATGGAAGGTAGATGCTAAAGGAAGAAAAACGAAACTGACCAATGACGAAGGTACCAACAGTGCTATATTCAGCAAGAATATGCATTACTTCATTAACACGTTTTCCAATGCTACCACACCTCCTGTCATCACGATTAAAGACAATACAGGAAAAACACTGTCCACACTGGAAGACAACAATACGCTAAAGAATGAGTTAGCTAATCTGCCAATGCCAAAGAAAGAATTCTTCACATTCAAAACCTCGCAAGGAACAGAACTGAATGGCTGGATGATGAAACCGGTCAACTTCGACCCTAATAAAAAATATCCGGTCATTATGCATCAGTATAGCGGACCGGGATCACAACAGGTTCTCGATCAATGGTATATCGGTGCTATGGGTAATGGTGGCATCTTTGAGGCCTACATGACAGAGCATGGATTCATTTGCGCTTGTGTTGACGGACGAGGTACGGGTGGTCGGGGAGCTGACTTTGAGAAATGTACGTATATGGCTATCGGTGTAAAAGAAG
The DNA here is from genome assembly GCF_021295095.1 of Phocaeicola oris. Classification (GTDB taxonomy): domain Bacteria; phylum Bacteroidota; class Bacteroidia; order Bacteroidales; family Bacteroidaceae; genus Phocaeicola; species Phocaeicola oris. Next base: position 31,312 of record NZ_JAJLQX010000018.1, on the reverse strand, counting down.
CACAAGATCAGGTTGAAGCCGCAAAATATTTGCAAAGCCTCCCTTATGTTGATGGACAAAATATCGGTATCTGGGGATGGAGCTATGGTGGCTATGAAACCATCATGGCTATGAGTGAAGGAACTCCGGTGTTCAAAGCCGGTGTTGCTATTGCCGCTCCTACCGACTGGCGTTTCTACGATTCCGTGTATACAGAACGTTTTATGCGTACTCCACAGGAAAATATTGGCGGATACGATGCTTCATCTTGTATGACAAGAATCAATAAGTTGCACGGAAAGCTGTTGTTGATTCAAGGAACAGCCGACGATAATGTACACTATCAGAATGACGCAGAGTACGCTGAAGCATTGGTACAAGCTGATAAGCAATTCGATCAACAGCTCTACACCAACCGCGACCACGGCATTTATGGAGGTAATACTCGTCGTCACCTGATGACCAAAGTAACGGAGTATTTTATTAACAATTTGAAGTAACAGACATGGAACATGTTCGTAAACCTTCATGGTTGAAAATTGACATAGGTGTAAATCCACGATACGCAGCGACAAAGCAAATTGTGGAATCGCACCATCTCCATACTATATGCAGCAGTGGACTCTGTCCTAATCGCAGCGAATGCTGGGGGAACGGTACAGCCACCTTTATGATTGGCGGAAATATTTGTACCCGCTGCTGTAAATTCTGTAACACATCTACAGGTAAACCTTTACCATTGAATCCTGATGAGCCTACACACGTAGCTGAAAGCATTCGATTAATGAAACTCGACCATGCAGTGATCACTTCTGTAGACAGAGACGATTTACCTGACTTAGGTGCTGCTCATTGGGTAAAAACCATTCAGGAGATAAAACGATTGAACCCGAACACTACATTCGAAGTCCTTATTCCAGATTTTCGTGGTCGGACTGAACTGATTCAACAGGTGATAGATGCCGGACCGAATATCATATCCCACAATATGGAAACCGTACGCCGGTTATCAGATACAGTACGCAGCGTGGCCAAATACGACACCAGCCTCCAAGTATTGAAACAGATTGCAGAAAATGGTATCACAGCGAAAAGCGGTATCATGGTAGGACTCGGAGAAACTCCTGAAGAGGTAGAAGAACTGATGGACGACCTGTTGGCAATAGGCTGTTCTGTCCTTACTATCGGACAATATTTACAGCCTACACACAAGCATTACCATGTACATGAATATATTACTCCCGATCAATTCAGAAAATACCATGAAATAGGAATAGAAAAAGGCTTTAAGGCTGTGGAGAGTGCTCCTCTGGTACGGTCGTCATATCATGCGAAGAAACATGTTTGCTTTGCCAAACCAAAGCAATAGCCAGATGCAGCAACTTAAACGGATAGATAAGAAACATCATGATCCCTATCACCATGTGAAACAATATAAGCGGATGTACCTTTGCTAAATAGTACCAAGAATCCGGCTTGAAGATGACCAATCCCTGAGCCCATTGATGAATGCTCATATAATTCTTTGTTGATGAAGTGAATGATATCACCTCGCCTAACAATCCTGTGACTATCTGAACAAAAAGAAGCGCCACCAACCATTTATCTGCTGTACGCAACTGTACATTCTCATACCTGTGAGCTATTACAAGAATCAAACCAAAAAGAGCAATTACTCCACTGACAGCACCTGCAGCTAAGCTGACTTGCTCACGCACTTCATTCTTGGCAAAACTTTCATAAGCAACCTGAGGCAACAGTAATCCTATGATATGTCCCATAAATAAAAGAAAAAAGCCGAAGTAAAAAAGCCCCTTACCAAACTTGAACAACCGCCCTTCCCCATCCAAAGCAATGAAACGCATTTTTGCATAATACTGTTCATCCTTCCGCCTATAAATCAATCCACCTAATATGATTCCTACAATAAGATAAGGTAGAAAACAAAATACAAGATTCATAAGATAAGCCTCGATAGGCATCTGGTTGATGATGAACTTAAACATGATTACTTATATATAAGAAAGATACACGGTATTTTAGACAAGTCAGGGAGCTTTGCTTTCCATTCCTTTATGGTTTTAGTTTTAATAAATTCATCAGGGCGAGTGATATTAGCCGCTACACATAGATGTGTCTGCGATTTACAGACACGCGTCAGATCCTCTAACATCTTTCCGTTGCGATATGGAGTCTCTATAAAGAGCTGCGTCTGATTCTCAGTATAAGCACGCTGCTCCAAGTCCTTTATCTTCTTCGTACGCTCTCCCGGTTCAATAGGCAGATAACCATTGAAAGCAAAACTCTGTCCGTTGAATCCGGATCCCATGACCGAAAGGATGATAGATGAAGGACCAACCAACGGAATCACTTTCAAACTCTTCCGTTGAGCCATAGCCACTACATCAGCACCGGGATCAGCAATAGCCGGACAACCGGCTTCGGATATTACCCCCATCGCATTACCTGCAATCAAAGGATTGAGATAATCACCTATTGCCTTCAGATCAGTATGCTGATTGAGTTCATAAAATGTAAGGGAATCAATATCAATTCTACTGTCTACCTTCTTTAAGAAACGACGAGCAGAACGGATATTCTCGACAATAAAATATCTTATTTGAGAAATAATTTCCTTATTGAAAGTCGGCAATACACGTTCTATCGCAGTATCGCCTAAGGTAACAGGAATTAAGTATAATGCCGTTTCCATGTTAATAAGATAAATCAAAAACTAACTTTGGTATCCTGTAACATCTTTCGATAATCAGTACGCTCCATTAATTCCTTGACAGATACATTCCGATGGGAGTTCATAAACTGATCAATCAACTGATATCCTAAATAAATCCCTATACCATAAGGAGTATTTTCATCATTTATAATAGTAAAATAAGGATAATTCATATAGCTGCGGACTATCATAGGGTCGGTCGCATTCAAATGATCATGCTCCTGAACAAACTTCCAAAGTGCCCTTTTATTCTTCTTACACCACTTTTCTTCCTCTTTATTATAACCAAGCTCTTCTTCAATAGAATCATAATCCAGTGCCTTTTTTATAAGCCAATGCACCTTTCCACGATGCATAATTACATCGAGTAAAGTTCGTCCAAAATTGAATGGCAGCTCATACTGACTGAGAAGATAGTAATAAAAGAAATCGGGGACAATACGCTTCGAATCCATGAAACGACTTTGCATATCGTAGTAATAACGTTTGTAAAGTGGATAATCGATACCCATATACTTATCAAGACTAATTCCAACCAGACTGTCGCCAACCACGATCGACTGATTAAGACCGGATATTTGCGTATAGATACGAGGTATAGGAAAGAAATTTAAATCCTTACGTATGTTCAAAAAACCTTTAGATAGTTCCTTTTCTATTCCGCTAACATCTTGATACTTATTTTCAACATCGTTCATTAATTTACGCGCTATAGTATCCGAGAAGAAAGATAATAATTCATTGTCTATCTCCGGATCACTCACATCACCGATGCCGAGCACATCCTCAATAAGTAATTTGGTAGCTTGTGGGTAATCAGTATTCATTTTCTGAAGCGAAGCGACATTGTTCATTGTCACCGATTCAAACTGCAAACGGTCATAGCGCTCTATGGTGACTTTAGAATTATTCTCATGCCCATTCGTTCTTCCACTCCAATCGCATGAAGTAAAAACAAATACAGACAATATGAGAATAAGCATCTTACGCATCCAGATTATATTTTTATTATCAAGAACCGTTACCTTGCAAAGATACGAAAAAATAAATGAATAATTTTCATCATCCAATGAAAAGTTTCATCCAATATCCGGAATTGAGCATAGAAAAAGCCAAAAAGCAATAACTATGTTAAATCCCAAAAAATAAAACTATCTGTTTCTAAAAATGATTAAATTAGGACGATGAATAAACTAATTGCCATATTAATATTCCTAACTATGCTTGGATTGAATAAAATGAGCAGCCAATCGAATATTCGGCCGATGGCTGTCGCAGGTTCTTTCTACCCTACGTCAAAAAAGAATGTAGAAGCTACTTTATCTGAATACCTTAACCATTACAAAAACACAAAGACACGTGAAGACATTACTGCTATCATTGTTCCTCATGCCGGATGGATCTATTCGGGGGCAGTGGCTGCAGCAGCAGTCGCACAGATCAATCCGAAACATGTGTATGAGCATATTTTCCTAATCGGACCAAGTCATCAAATCTACTTCAACGGAGCATCTGTGAATACGGTAAACGACTATTATGCTACTCCTTTGGGCAATATAAAAGTAGCTAAGGATATCTGCTCTGCCATTGCCAAACATGCTCTTTTCACGTATAAGTTTCAAGCGCATGCCAAAGAACATTGCATAGAGGTACAACTGCCTTTACTACAATATCATTTAAAAAAGATGCCGGATATTATACCGATTATCATAAGCACACAAAACGATAACCGTATCTGTCAGATAGCCGAAGTATTGAAACCATATTTCAATAAAAAGAACCTGTTCGTTATCAGCAGCGATTTTTCTCATTATCCTTGCTATGAGGATGCGAATAAAGTGGATAAGCGCACAGAAGAAGCGATTCTATCGGGCGATATAAACAAATTCTATCAGGCTATTCAAACCAACGAACAAGGGAACTATCAAAATTTGGTAACCAGTGCTTGTGGACAGTGTGCCATCGCTACCTTATTATATATGATGAAAGATAGACCGATGAATATTCATCATTTGCTTTACAAAAATTCGGGTGATGTAGCGTATGCGGAGAAAGACAGGGTAGTGGGATATCATGCTTTCATTATCACCGACACAACCACCCAACTGTTTTCTCTGAATAATGAGGAGAGACAAACGCTGCTGAAGATTGCCCGTCAGAGCATAAAAAACAAATTGAACCAATCAGCTGAAAAACCTTATAAGGAAACTGATATTACTCCTGCGCTAAAAGAGAAATGCGGAGCGTTTGTATCACTATACATCGAAAACCAATTACGTGGGTGCATCGGGCACTTTGGAAGTAACACTCCGCTTTACGGAGTTGTTGAGGAGATGGCTCAAGAAGCAGCATTCGAAGATCCCAGATTCAATGAAGTAACCATCAATGAACTATCGGAAATAAACATAGAAATATCAGTTCTCACCCCATTAAAGAAAATTCACTCAGTGGAAGAATTTCAATATGGAAAGCAGGGCATTTATATAAAAAAAGGCTTCCGCAGCGGTACTTTCTTACCTCAAGTAGCTAACGAAGTAAACTGGACCAAGGAAGAATTTCTGGGACACTGTGCCAGAGACAAGGCGGGGATAGGATGGGACGAATGGAAAGATGCCGACCTCTATACCTACGAAGCTATTATTTTTAAGGAGAACAAAAAATGAACAACGATATAGGAAAAGAAGCAACTTATTATCACCCGACAGAACGGGGTGTACAATGCGACTTATGTCCTAATCAATGCGATTTAAAAGATAGACAATACGGATTATGTCACAGCCGAGTGAATTACCACGGAAAGCTCTACTCCGTAGTATATGGGAAACCTTGTGCCATAGCTGTCGACCCAATTGAAAAGAAGCCCTTGCTACACTTCTATCCGGGCTCCGACTGTCTTTCTGTTGCTTGCACAGGCTGTAACCTTGCATGCAAAAATTGTCAGAACTGGGAAATATCACAAGCTGATCCTACAGAAATCCGTCACATAAATGCATCCCCCGAAAAGATAATCGAACAGTGTAAAAAGCTGCAAATAAACACACTTGCCTTCACATACACCGAGCCGCTCACCTATTTCGAATATGTATACGACACCTTTGTTTTAGCAAAACAAAACAACATAAAAACAGTACTCGTATCTGCAGGTTATGTCAACAGGGAACCTATGAAGAAAATAACCACAGTACTTGACGCAGCAAATATCGACTTAAAATCGTTTAGCGATGAGCTGTATTGGAAGATAAACCGCGGACATTTGCAAACCGTTCTCAATACCTTATTAATATGTAAAGAAGCCAACGTATGGCTGGAAATAACAAATCTGCTCATTCCAAATATAAATACCAATGAAACATTGATTCGCAATATGTGTCACTGGCTTGTAGAATATGGATTTGCCGACTTCCCATTACATTTCAGCCGATTCTTTCCACAATATCAGATGGGAAATACCTTTCCAACTCCTATTCACGATATGTTGAAAGCAAAGGAAATAGCAGAAAAAGAAGGTATGCGCTATGTTTATCTCGGAAATGTAAATAAGACAGACGGAGAGAACACATACTGCGCACATTGTCATCAACTATTAATAAAGCGGAAAGGTTATAGCATTGAGAAGAATATACCGACAGATAAATGCCTGCTCTGTGGAAATAAAATTCCGGGGAGATTTTAGCCTTTCGACTTCAACAACAAATAAATGTTAATTTTATTCTTTTAGAATGACAACCTAAAAAGGATTTTATTTATCTTTGTATGAGATGAATTATGTTCCAGTAAGCTAATAAACTTTACTGCATCCAACCTACACTGTCTTTGTTAATGAATAATACATGAATCATAAAAATTACATATTATGGTAAATAGAAGAACATTTTTGAAAGGTATGTCAGCACTCGCAATGAGTGGCTTGGCAGTAAAAGCAGACGCTGCGAAGCATTTCTTCTCAGCAGATTCCATCCATGCTGTTAAAGATCAGAAACACATAGGTTTGCAGACCTATTCGTTAGCCGGCAAATTGGAAAAAGATCTTTCGACCGGAATGGATCGCATTGCAAAAATGGGTTACACCGAGTTAGAAATCTGTGGCTATAGAGGTGACACCGGAGATTTCGGCGGCTTTACTGCTCAAGAATACCGTACAGCTGCCGAGAATGCAGGCTTGAAAATTACAGGTTCTCACCTGAACCCACCTGTACGTAAATATACCCGCGAAAACCTTTCTCAAATTTCCGATTTCTGGAAAAAGGCTGTTGAAATGCACCATGAGTTAGGAGTTCGCAACATGGTTCAACCGGGCTTGCCTCAGATTGAAACAGAAGACGATGCCAAGTTGGTTGCAGAGGTTTATAACAATGCCGGTGAAATTTCTAATGTTGCCGGAATCCTTTGGGGATACCACAACCACAGCGGTGAGTTCCGTAAAGTTGCCAATGCCGGTGTTGATGCTCAAAAAGAGGGTAAGTATATCGAAGAAATCTTCTTGAAGAACACAGATCCTGAGAAAGTAATATTTGAGCTGGATTGCTATTGGGCTGTTATGGGGCAGCAGGATCCTTGCGAATGGTTGGAAGATTATTCCGGTCGTTACAAACTACTTCACATCAAAGACCGCTGGATTCTTGGCGACTCAGGTATGATGAACTTCGAAAAGATTTTCAACGTAGCTTATAAGAACGGGCTGATAGGTTTCTATGTAGAATTGGAAAGAGATCGCCGTTTCAATCGTGATCAATGGGATGGTGTTGAAGCCAGTGCCAAGTACTTGTTATCGAAAGATTTTGTCAAGTAAGATTCCAACTCAGAATAAATAGATGATAGGGTTCAGGGATCATAACGCTGAGCCCTATTTTTATATACCACTCTCTATAGACTTCTTATTAAACGAATCGGCTATCAGCTATAAGATACAACATGCGTATGAAGATAAAAAGTGATGCGGATGAGTTGATCGGTTCATGCGGATGAGTTGAATGATTCATGCGGATCACTTTATTCGGCTATATGCATCACCTTCCGCCTCCTTACGCAACGGAACAGTAACCGATTAGGATGGACTTTTAATCTGAACTAAAGAACCCCAATTTATATCTCTGTTCGGAATAAGAAAGAGCATAACGAACGAGATGTTTTTTGATTATCTATACCTCTTTAGAAGCAGCCTGATAGTCTTCATACATCGCGTAAATACCTCGCAAAATGAGGGTGTCATCCACATGCGTCGCCCGCCGACAGAAAGGTTGGACAGTTGATGCCATGCCTCCTGTAAGAATGACATTATAAGTCTCGTGGGTCTCCTCCTCGATGCGTGCCACCATACCGTCAATCATGGCTGCATGTCCCACGATAATGCCACTGCCGATACAGCCGTGGGTATTAGTAGCGACCACGTGCGTCGGTACTTCGAGCTTGTAGCCTTTAAGCTGTGCCGCCTTGTCTGTCAGCGTACGAAAGGAAGTGACAATCCCCGGACAGATGGCACCGCCCAGAAACACGCCTTGTCTGTCCATCACCGAGAATGTGGTGGCTGTGCCCAAGTCAATTACTATCAATGGTAAATCGTAATCGCGCATAGCCGCCGTAGTGTCGGCAATACGATCGGCCCCCAAAGTCGAAGGAGAATCTAATACCGTCGGAAACATTGGTTTTAGCTCACGCTTGACAAGCAAAGGCGACAAACCGGTCAACCGACGCGTAGCATCAATCATCGCGGTCGTCTCAAGTGGGACAACGGAGGAGACTGCCACTGCTTCTACCTGCCGTTCACCCATAAATACTTTCAGGTTGTCTATATAGGCTTGAGCGTCTCGCGCAATATGGGTACTGTCCACCACACACCCGACATCCATCAAACCTACATATACGGTACTATTGCCTATGTCTACACAGAGTATCATACTTCAAGGCTTAATGCGTAATGCCAACAAAGCGTCGAGCACCCGATGCGCCACCACCTCTTTAGACAAGAGTGGCAACTGACGCACATCGTTCTTGCTTATAAGGGTAACAACATTAGTATCTGCTCCAAAGCCCGCACCTTCCTGCTTGAGACTGTTAGCCACGATAAGGTCAAGTCCTTTACTTAGAAGCTTACGTCGCGAGTTTTCAACAAGGTTCTCAGTCTCCATAGAGAACCCACATACCTGCTGTCCATCGCGCTTTTGCTTAGCGGCACTGCCCAATATGTCAACGGTACGTTTGAGCCTCAGCTCCATATCGCCCCTCCCCTTTTTTATCTTCTCAGGGTTGTAGTCAATCGGGGTATAGTCAGCTACCGCGGCAGCCTTGACTAACAAATCACAGTTGACAAACCGTTGCAATACCTCGTCAGCCATCTCTTCTGCCGATCTCACCATAACGGTATTGATCGCCACAGGAGATATCAAAGACGTCGGACCACTGACAAGTGTCACTTCCGCTCCGCGCTCCATAGCAGCCTGTGCTATCGCATACCCCATCTTACCTGTAGAATGATTCGTAAGATAGCGCACCGGATCGATGGCCTCGCACGTAGGACCGGCAGTAACCAGCACACGCAACCCATTCATGTCTTTAGCATACGCTATGCTTTTGCGAAGATAAGCCATCAGTACTGATTCGTCAGGCAATTTCCCCACGCCCACATCAGCGCAAGCTAACCTACCCTCCTGCGGAGGTATGACTATCATTCCGTGCTGCTCAAGTCGTTTCAGGTTTTCTTGCACAATTGAATTAAGATACATGCGGGTGTTCATGGCCGGAGCAATGATAATAGGACATGTCGATGCAAGGATCAATGTGGTAAGCATATCGTCGGCAATACCGGCAGCCATTTTACCAATGATGTCTGCTGTAGCGGGAGCCACCAATACGGCATCCAACCTCTTAGCCAATGCCACATGAGTGACGTGAAACTCAAAGTTGCGATCAAAAGTGTCCACGTGACATTTGTTGCCCGTAATGGTCTCAAAAGTAATGGGAGTGATAAAATTGGTGGCGTGAGCAGTCATCACCACATGCACTTCGCACCCCTCCTTAACCAGCCAACTGGCCAAGGAAGCAATCTTATAAGCTGCTATGCTGCCGGTCACACCGAGCACAATCACCTTGCCTTTCATCATTTGTTATCGATATTTGGATTAGACTGATCACTGAAGAGTCCATGCTTCTCGTAATTGACAACCCGAGTCGTCTTATTGTTATCGTCAACAAATACCACTCTGGGATCAAAGCCCTCCAGCTCGCGATCCTCCATCATTACATAGGCCATGATAATCACCTTGTCTCCCACATTGACCAGACGAGCTGCTGCTCCGTTAAGACAGATGATGCCACTTCCACGCTCACCCATAATGACATAGGTCTCCAAGCGCTGACCATTGTTGACATCAGCCACCTGTACACGTTCATATTCACGAATACCAGCGGCATCGAGCAGAGCTTCGTCGATGGTAATGCTTCCCACATAATCGGTTTCGGCTTGCGTAACTGTGGCACGATGTATCTTCGACTTCAATAAATATGTCCACATGGCTTATTTGTCTATATTAACGATAAAATTATCTATCAAGCGCGTCTTCCCTATGTAGACAGCCATCGCAAAGAGTACTTCGTGACGAATGGTATCTATCTTCTGAATGGAGTGAAAATCAACAGCCTCCACGTAATCAATCTCAGCCAAAGGCTCCGCCTCGATGCATCTTTTCATAACTTCAACCACTTTATGTGCGTTGCGCTGACCATCAGCGACGAGTTGCTGTCCCAAACGTATGGCCTTGGACAACACCAAAGCGGCTTGACGCTCCTCTGTACTCAAATAAGTGTTACGTGAGCTAAGTGCCAAACCGTCATTTTCACGTACGATAGGGCAAGGTACTATCTCGACAGGAATGTTGAGATCAGTCACCATGCGGTGAATGACTGCCAGCTGCTGTGCATCCTTCTGGCCAAAATAAGCCCTATCGGGACGTACAATATTAAACAACTTGTTCACCACAGTACAAACACCTCTGAAATGTCCAGGGCGTGACTTGCCACAAAGTTCCGAGGTAGGTCCGATCATGTCAACAAACGAACAAAAGCCATCTGCATACATCTCCTCGGGAGCGGGATTAAAGATGAGATGGGCACCGCTGTCTTGACACAATCTCGTGTCAGCCTCTAAATCGCGGGGATAACGAGCCAAATCCTCATTGGGACCAAACTGAATTGGATTAACAAACACACTGACCACCACACGGTCGTTATCACTCACCGCACGATCAATCAAACTTTTGTGTCCGGCGTGCAGGAATCCCATGGTAGGTACCAAACCAACCGTGTACCCATCTTGACGCCATTGCTCCACAATTTCCCTTACTTTCGTTATTTCATGCACTACTTGAATCATCTTGATAAGAAATGTTTAAAAACGTTTAATATAATCCTTCTATAGCCTCGTCATCAACGGCAAAACCATGCTGCTCCTCTGGAAACTCGCAAGACTCAACAGCCTGAACATAGTCGGCCACAGCTTTACGCATGGCATCACCCACGGGAGCAAACACTTTAACAAACTTCGGAGTGAAATCTGTGCTCATACCCATCATATCCTGTGTGACAAGTACTTGTCCGTCGCACCCGTTTCCCGATCCTATTCCTATAACCGGTATATCCAGTCTTCGGGCGATGAGCGAAGCCAGTCGAACAGGTACGCATTCGAGTACTAATGAGAATGCACCAGCGTCTTGTACCGCCAGTGATTCTTCAAGCAGCAACTCGGCCTTACCCTTGGTACGACCCGCCACTCTGTATCCGCCAATGGCGTTGACCGACTGCGGAGTCAGCCCCAGATGAGCCATAACGGGAATACCCGCCTGCACCATAGCCTTAATCTGTGGGCACACTCTGTGCCCACCTTCCAACTTCACTGCGTTAACCCGACCTTCTTTCATGAGACGACCGGCATTACGCAGAGCTTCTTCTACAGAGGTCTGAAATGACATGAACGGCATATCACCCACTACCAACGCATGAGAGGTTGCGCGCGACACGGCTGCGCAGTGATGCACCATGTCATCCATCGTAACCGACACTGTGTCGGCATAACCCAGCATTACATTACCTAATGAATCGCCAACTAATATGGCATCCACTTGTCCGGCGTCGATTATCCTTGCCATAGTATAATCGTAGGCCGTAAGCATTGTCAGTTTCTTTCCTTCCCGCTTTTTCTTACGGAAAGTTAATATGGTATTCTTCGTCATTACTTTAACAATTTCAATATATTATCATAATCTCTATCAGGGTGCCTGTGCAAGGCCATATCAACCAATCGCAATGAGAGCAATCGATAAACCTCCCTGTTGTCACCCTCCAAAACTTCTAAATGGCGTGCGATAGTACTTGCGTCGCCACGCTCCATAGGTCCGGTCAAAGCAGATATACAACCCTTTTCAACAATATTCTGTATATTGCCAAGCATCAAGGGAACAAGGATCCTGTGAGCGGCCTCCTCGTCAAAACCACAGTCGGACATCAATTGTTCACTCATCTGAGCTAAGGCACAAAAAAGGTTACTGGAGATAGTAGCCGCAGCATGATACTTAGCCTTATCAACTGCCTGTATAATCCGAAGAGGGTTGTGCGTCTTGATTGTCATGGCTCTGCACAGACTCAATCCCAACTCGTCTCCCTCGGCCACCACAAACTTGCCTTCGAAAGCCTTGCTGTCATCGCGGCTTCTCACCGCACATACAGGATGGGCAGAGCATGCATAGGCTCCCAACTCATGACAGCCTTCAAAAACTGTCGAACTCAACACCCCACTGCAATGAAAGAAATATTTCCCCTTGATATCAAACAGACGGCATTGCTCCCACACGTGGGCTATCATACCATCGGGTACTGTAAAAAACACCACGTCGCTAAAGTCAACAAGCCGATGGATTTCAGCAAAGCACTCGGTATGTGTCAATCGGGATGCATAAGTGACCGACTCCAAATCTCTATCATGAAATCCGGATAGAGAAAGACCGTTGATTTGGAAATAACGCCCCAACGAAACACCGACCTTCCCTGCGCCAATTATACCAATTTTATTCATTGTGGTAATCAAAAACGATGCAAAATTAAATATTTTTTCGGAATGCCGTGTCATTTTATCGGCTTAATTCGGTTTTTATCCACAAAGCAAGTCAAACAGGAAGCACTTTCAAAGACTTCTGAATAGAAAGATGTGGTTATTTCTATGTCTACATCAATATAGAAATTGAGATGCCACCAGATTGATACACAACCTTTTGAAAGCTAATCGAAACCGGTTACTACATATATATGTAAGAACGCAGAAAGAAATATGTATGAATTCTCGTATTCATCAGAAGAATTTGCTCGTTCATGAGGGTGTGTCAAATTGCTCACATCCTCTTTTTATTTATGATAATTTATATATTGCTGTCCGGTAAAACTTATGAAGTCAAGGAATAACTCACAAAATGAGCCAAAATGTGAAGAAATAAGCCGCATTTATGGTCTAATCAGTAAGAAAAGAATGGGTAATAGGGATTTATGTAACATGCAGAAAAAGTAAGCCCCTATATCCCAATCTCCCTGCAAATACGAGATAATTAGCGACTTGCGCCGCTTGTCTACTTTTTTACCGGACAGCAATAATAATTATATTAAACCCAAATCGGTCATTAGGCATATTTCTAATGACCGATTTGGGTTTAATACTTTTAAGTCGACTTTAGTCGCTTCTTTACGACTTTTTTGTTGCAATACAGATTTGGTACAAATATGGAATAGAAATTGATAACTATCACCAGGCCCCTTAAAATGGGAAATCCGTGTAACTCGTTGAGCTACACGGATTTGGTTTCCGATAATTTTGGATTTTTATCTCAGTTTATTTCAACCTCCTCGAATCTTACTATCTCTGATAATCAACAAGTTACAGTATTGTGTCGCAATAAACAAAGTGCCTGCCAACAGATAATGCCACGTGGAGATAAATGACCATAACATGGAAGGAGGCATTTAGGAAGTTTAACATCTTTATAAAGCGCTACATTTCTCTTTTATTACTTCAGCTCCAATCAATTGATTCAACTTCGCACCAATGATTTCATCAGAATAGATAGCTTGCCAATGGTTATCAAACAAAGGCCTTTCTATATTACAACTACCAGAAGTATCAAGAGCATAAATCACAAGACGCTCCTTGTCACAAATTCCCATTAGCTTGGAACGAAGCAAACGTGCGTATGAGAGTGCTTGGCGAAATGCTTTTTGTTCTTCAACCATTGAGGACATATCTAGTTTTGCCTCTATCACTAAAGGTGCACTTTCAAAGTGAGTAGCACCTTGTGGGAAAAACACGAAATCAGGTATTGCCTTCTCTTTTCGCCCAGCTTTTAATTGAAGTTGTCTCGTCCAGTCAGAATCATTGTAACCTATTCGTTTCAATAAAGGAATGAGAATGCTTTCTTCTACATCCTTTTCAAGTCTGATTTCTCCGAAATCCACTGTTCCACCAATATATAGTTGAGGGTAGTCAGTAGTATTGCCACCCTTTCTTTTTGCTAATTTCAATAATTCAGAGTAATCTTTGGCAGATAATTCTATACCATTCACCCCTTGCAAATTCCGCCGTACAATAGGCAGTTGTGAAAAATAAGAATCATCTTTTAAATCCGAAAAACTAATTTGAGGAAGTCTAACCCCATCACGGACGGTAGTACGGCAATGATAATAATCAAAGGGGTTGAAAATACCAGTTGAATCAGCTCTCCAGATAGAATGAAGGTAACTTCGGGGTGAGGTGCAATACACGATTATCAAATCCCCCTTACGTGTCCTTTCATTACAGGCCCAAATAGAAGTTTTAGAATCTTGTTGTTTGCCTAAAGAGTCAAGAAAATCAAAATCTCCTTTACCTGATGCACCTGTCAACCATACATTAGTGGGCTGTGGTAGTTCACCTTCAACATGACTTTTGTCATCTAACAGGACCCTTGCTCCATAATCATATAGACAAGCGCAGAGTTCTGCATCCGTCAATTCATTTTCTTGTTGGAATTCATTCAGCACACCACATATATCATAATAATACATTAAGAACTCTTTGTAATCCTTTGTATGAGGAATAGCTGGCAGCTCTATTCCAAGAACGTCACAACTCCTTTGAATAATATCGAAACGTCGTGGAAGAAGAATGGGTTTGAAATAAGAGTCGCAATAATACAAATACATGGAAAGTGCATCTACAGTTGCTGCCTTTTGTCGGAATTTATCTACAGGGATGAAATAACGATCTTCTGACCAAATTATATTTTCTCCCTGCAGGTCAAATTCCTTTAGATCATAAGTCTCAACAAAAGTTTCAAAAGTGTTACGGCTGGAAGGCTCTCCATTTAAGAGATGGCGTTCTGCTATGTTAACCTCATATATAAACAAGCCATCACCAAGGTGGTGTGGATCTATGTCTTTATCCCAGTTTTTCAAAAATTCTGCAATACGTTCAACAGCTTGATAAGCATCATCAGGTTCGGGTTTGAACAAGTCTATCGCCTTTTTCCCATCGACCGATTGCTTATAGTAATTCCATAAAGTCTTATTCATTATCATGAGTTTATGATTGTTTTAAGATTATCCATTTACCAGACTTGGTTAGTTCTTTATGTCTGATAATTCCAAGAGTTGCAACTGCCTCAATGTCAATGGCAATGTCATTCCCATCGGCGTTGGCCATCGTCACAAACATCACAGCCAAAGCCTTTGCGTCCATCTTGACACTTTTGTGGTCGAGAGTCAGCCCTTCCGGCTTCGTCCGCAATGCTTCTATTCTCTTGTTCTCCTCTATCGCAAAACAAATATACGATTTTCTTCAAAAAGAAGCTTGCTTTTATGGGTGATTTATGAAAATAATGGGTGTATTTTCTAATCCATTATCCAGACTTTACAGCTTCTTTATATCTAATTAAGTTGAATGAATCTCTACCATAAAGTATCATTCATCAGATATTATTATGTATATTCGCAATATAAAAGATACATTATGACAAAATTCACGAAATCTAATTGGATGACCAGAGGATTACAAGAGAAGTTGAATATAGTAGGTGAACAGTTTCGACTGGCAAGACTTCGCAGGAACCTAACGATGGATCAGGTGGCACAGCGTGCGCAATGCAGCAGACTGACGCTTGCACGTTTGGAGAAAGGTTCTTCCACGGTCTCCTTTGGTACTGTTGCGAGAGTGCTTTATGCCCTACAACTTGAAAACGACCTCCTTGAACTCGCCAAAGATGATGTGCTTGGGCACATGATGCAAGACCTGGAAGTGAAAAACAGGAAAAGAGCTTCAAGAAAGTAGAATATGGTGGTATGATAACTGTACCAATAAGTGGATATTTATCCTATTTGCCTTCTAAAAAGACTCTGTGCAGGACATTTTTTACAAGAGAATGACACAGAGTATCTTATAAGAAATCATACCTATATGACTGATACATAGCTACTAACGCTACATAATCACGACATATTATCCCAAATAAAAAGACAAATAAAATAAGAAAAGCATAAGATATTTTTTTGTAACTTTGCCAATATATCAATAGTAAATCATAAGTAAATGGTAGAACCGCTGAATCTTAATAATGAAATCGTCATCTACGAGAGTGAAGATGGCAGAACCCAACTTGATGTGAAGTTGGAAGGTGAAACCGTGTGGCTTAGCCAAGCCCAAATGAGTGAACTTTTTGGAAAAGACAGAACTGTGATTGGTCGGCACATCCGCAATATCTTCAAAGAGGGTGAATTGGACGAAAAAGTGGTATGTGCAAAAAATACACATACCACTCAGCACGGTGCTATCGCAGATAAAAAGCAGATACAAGAGTATACAGTTTATAATCTGGACGTGATTATATCCGTTGGCTATCGGGTACATAGTCAAAGAGGGGTACGTTTCCGTCAATGGGCGACTTCTGTCTTGAAGCAATACCTCATCAAAGGCTATGCCGTGAACGAGCGCATACGCAAACAGCAGATTGCCGAACTGCGCCAACTGGTGCAGGTGGTGAGCAGAGCCATTCAGCAGCAACCTGTCCCAATAACTGATGAGAGCAATGCCTTGTTTGATGTGGTGGTGGACTATACTTATGCCCTTCGATACGCTTGATGACTACGACTACCAACGGCTCAATATCATTAAAACAACCAAGGAAGAGTCTTTTCACGCCACCTACGAGAATGCCATGCACGAGATAAATATGCTCCGTGATAAGTTTGGCGGCTCCGCTCTCTTTGGCAACGAAAAGGATAATTCCTTCAAAAGCTCTATCGGACAAATATACCAGACCTTTGGAGGCATAGAACTTTATCCCAGCGTAGAGGAGAAAGCAGCAATGCTTCTCTATCTTGTTACCAAGAACCATTCATTCAGTGACGGAAACAAACGTATTGCCGCCACACTCTTTCTTTGGTTTATGAACAACAACCATATTCTCTATCGTGAGGATGGCTCCAAGCGTATAGCCGACAACACCCTCGTAGCCCTTACGCTGATGATAGCGGAGAACCGGACGGAAGAGAAGGACGTGATGGTGAAAGTGGTGGTAAATCTTATCAATAAGAGCAACTAAAAGAGTAAGCTGATGTTGTTTGATCATCTTTGAGTACCATCCCTTTTTATAGTTCTGCTTGTTCCCGTGATATTGGTGGCGATGTCTTTCTTTGAGCGGCGCACAAGAATATGGGTGTACTATGTTGCAGCTATCCTCATGGGTACTTTTGCCATTTACCAACTTTACGCAAATCTATCGGCACGTTGGGATTTCATCAGTTCTGCTGCCTGTCTTGTTGTAGACTTTATTGCAGCAGCAGTTTGTGTAGGGGGTGCTGTATTGGAACGTCAAAAATCAATTGAAGAGGCACAGGTTCAGCAACAGGATGTTCCTTCCAAAGAGGGAGAAGAGGCAGAAACTCTACCTATAAACCAAATAAAGACAGCGGAAGATTTAGCAACTATAAGAGACATAGAAAATAAAATTGCAGAAAAAGATGCAAAACTACAACAGGAGCAAAATGCAAAGAATGAAGAAGTTCTGGAATGGTTCAACGATCAGATAGTATTTTTTGACGCAACCACCCAACTTGCCTTGCGTAATTGTGCTAAATTGTTTGTGCAGACTGGAGAAATCGTAATAGAGCAGAAAAAATCCCTCCACACATTAGAAAATATAATCAAGGAATAGTCTTTCAGATTTCCAGCATATTTCTGCTTGCAGGAAGAAGCCGTGAACAATGTATCTATTTTGTCCACAAAGTATTTGCCAACGATTTTCGTAGGTCTAACCCTGAAGAGTTTAAAATAAGAATGATAAAAAGAATAAAGGGTCCAAAAACCATGTTGGAAATAATGAAGGAATCAAAAACATCATAATGAACTTTATAGAAACTTTTCCTTGCATTCTTTGCCGTTCCCACAAATTTTGATATATTTGCATTAAATTTCGATTAATGCAATTTATATGGCTAATATAAACCGATTAAAAGTTGTTCTTGTAGAACAGAACAAAACAGGGAAATGGCTTGCCCAAGAGCTCGGCAAGTCTGCAACCACTGTAAGTAAGTAGTGCCAAAACTCCATTCAGCCAGATCTGAATACAATAGATAAAATAGCCAAACTTCTTAATATAGATAAGCGTGAGTTGCTTACGCCAGGGAATGAATAGCCTTTTAAGAAACGGGAAATAATGAAAGATAAAATCAAACTTAGCGGATTGGAATCATTCCTCATGCGTATTGCAGATTATCTGCGCAAGAACATGGAGGAATCAGAATACAGGGAGTACATATTTGGCATGCTCTTCTTAAAGCGCATGTCAGATGTGTTTGAGGAGAAAAGAGAGCAGCTAAAGAAAGATTATCAGCATTTTCCTGACAAAACACTCGAAATATTATTAGAGGACCCGATCACATACGGCGACACCTTTTTTATCCCGAAACGTGCCAGATGGAATGAAGGCTGGTATGACGAGGAGAATGAAACCGAGATTCCTTCCTTGCGCGATCTCAAGACAGATATTGGATCGATGCTGAACAAGGCATTGGCTGCCATTGAGGATGCCAATAAAAATGTGTTACAGGGCATTCTCATAGACCGTATTGACTTTAACAAGAAAAACGGTGACGGCACGCCCTTCATAAAAAATAGCGATCTTCGCAAGATGATAGAGGAGTTCAATAACTTTCCTCCACTGTTGAACAAAAATTTTGAGTTTCCTGACTTATTGGGTGCTGCATACGAATTTATCCTGAAATATTTTGCTGATAGTGCCGGTAAGAAAGGTGGCGAATTCTATACGCCCAGTACGGTTGTACGCCTGTTGGTGAAACTGTTGCAGGTGGATGAGGGTATGTCTGTTTATGACCCAACTGTTGGCTCAGGAGGTATGCTTATTCAGGCGTACCAGTATATTGAAGATGAAGGCAAAAACCCGAAGAATTTGGCACTTTATGGTCAAGACAACAAAGATGGGGTTGTAGCCATTTGTAAGATGAACATGATTTTCCATGACATCACTGATTCTCACATCAAATTAGGCGATGTACTCGAACACCCTCAACACACGAAGAATGGCAAAATTATGAAATTTGACCGTGTGATTGCCAATCCACCATTTTCTCAGAAGTATTCTACTGAGGAAATGCAGTACAAAGACCGTTTCATCTATGGCTTCACGCCAGAGGATGCCAAACAGGCAGACCTTATGTTTGTTCAACACATGCTGGCCAGCTGTGATGAAAGAAAGGGTGGTCGTGTGGTGGTAGTCATGCCTCATGGCGTGTTGTTCAGAGGCAGAAAAGAAAAGGAAATCCGTACTGCCATGCTTCAACGTGACGCTGACGTGCTCGAAGGTGTGATAGGGCTTCCACCGCAGTTGTTCTATGGCACTGGCATTCCTGCATGCGTAATGATATTTTCAAAACGCAAGTCTGAAGATATGAAGGGCAAGGTGTTTTTTATCAATGCCGATAGAGAATACAAAGAGGGTAAAAAGCAAAATACTCTTCGCCCAGAAGACATAGAAAAGATTTCTTACGTGTATCTAAACAAGATGGAAGTACCAAACTATTCACGTTTGGTTGACTTGTCAGAGATTGAGCAAAACGACTACACTCTAAATATCCGCAAGTATGTAGACAACACTCCTGCACCCGAGCACCATGACGTTCATGCCCATCTGGTGGGTGGTGTCCCTACTTCCGAGATTGAGGAAATCAATAATACTCTTTCCTCAAAGATACATTTTGACACCTTTACCCTTTTCGAGGACGGCAATGACACCTATCGTCAATTTTCGGTAAACAATCGCGATGAGATTAAAAAGGCTGTTGAAGAAAGCGGTGAGGTAAACGCTATAGTGTCGCAGCTGCATAACCACCTTTCTGCATGGTGGGGAACTGCTAGCGAAGAGTTTGCCTCTATTGCGGGACATCGCGACGCACTGCTCCCGAAAGTCCGCAACAGTTTGATGCACTCCATGCGTCAGGCTCTTGAACCTATAGGTATGCTCGACCAACATCAGGTGGCTGGAATCTTTGTCAACTGGTGGGACGGGGTCAAGTATGACCTGAAGAGCATCATGCAACGCAAATGGGATATTGACCTTATCTATCCCGAATATAACGATCTTGTTACTGCCATGTTTTTTTCCGGTGAGCAGCAAGCTATTGACAAGAAACGAGAAGAAATTACAAACTGCGAAGTCAAGTTGGAAGATGTTGTCGAGCAAGTGCTTGAAGCTGTTGAGTATGAGCCCGAGGAACCTACCGAAGATGAAGACGCGAAAGACGTAAAGCACACGCCCAAACTGGCATACGAGCAACTTGCGATAGCACTAAAGGATTGTGAAGATGGAACTGAGGAAGCCAGCGATTTAGAGGTGTATTCGGCAAAGCTCAAAGCATGTGAGGAAGCACTAAAGACTGCAAAATCAGAGTATGACCAGTTGCAAAAAACTCTCGACTTGCACTTGGAATTGAAGTGTCTTGGCGCGGAATCTAAAAAGCAATATGCTGAAAGATTGTTGAATCAAGCAAACAATGAGATTGGAGAAATAACCCTACACGCCACTGGTTTCCTTGAACAGACGGGATTGCAATTCTGTATTCCCGCAGAAGATGTTTCTATAGAATCCATTCTTGCCTCATTAGACGAGATAAAAAAGTCGGTACCCTCAAGCAAAAACAAGAGGACTGCCGAACAGAACGCTTTACTAACAAAAGTAGCTCAGGCTAAAAATATACTCAAAGAGCCGAAGAAGAAGTTTACTAAACTTCAGAAGGAAGTTGTGAAGATACAACAACTGCTCAGCGGCTATGATGCGGCCATGCTATCTATTGGCGGCCAAATAACCGAAGAGGAAACGCGCACCTTGATATTGCAGAAGCATTACAATATCATTGCCGACCAGCTTAATCGCTACATCGAGCAGGCGTGGAGAGAAGTAATTGAAGCCAGTGAACATCTGTATGACAAGTATGCCGTATCGGCAAAGCAGATCACAGCAGATCGCGACAGTGTGATGCACGAACTGAACGATATCCTCAAAAAACTCAAATACGTTGACTGATATGGAGAAGGAAAAAATCATTATTCCAAAAGGTTGGCGTAAGATTACTATCGGTGAGTGTGTCGTTGAACGTGGAAAGTCGCCCATAAAGGTGGACGATGCTGCAAACTATGGTTGGTACCCCTTCTTCACAAGTGGCGAGGCTGTTCTGCAACACGATTGTAAACTTGTGGATGGCGAGAACATATATCTGGCTACAGGTGGAATGGCAAATGTAAAATACTTCAATGGTGAAGCAGCCTATTCCACCGATACCTACGTGCTTGGAGCTAAAGAAGACATCTGTCCCAAATTTATGTTCTATATACTGCTATTTCTGAAGCAATACATTGACATCAATTATTTTCAAGGAAGCGGTTTAAAACATCTTCAAAAGAAGGACTTTAAGCGGCACGAGATAATCATTCCCAAATCGAAAGATGAGCAACAACGTATCGCCGACGCATTATCCAAACTTGATGATACGCTTTTGCAAACGCAATCGCTCATTGATAAATACGAACTGATAAAGCGAGGCTTGATGCAAGACTTGCTCTCCCGAGGTATTGACAGCCACGGCAATGTACGGCGCGAGAAAACTCATAAATTCAAGGATTCACCGCTGGGAAGAATACCTGAGGAATGGGAATGTAAAACTATCAAAGAGATTTATTCATCCATAAAATCAGGTATTACTCCCTCGCGAAGTGTATCACGATTTTTCGAGTCGGGAATTTACCCTTGGACAAAAACTTTAGATTTGAATGAGGGTGAAATCTATAAGACAGATGAATATATTTCGGAATTTTGTATGCAAAACACGCCTCTTAAATTGCAACCGGAAGGTTCTGTTTTGATAGCCATGTATGGTGGGTGGATCCAAATAGGAAGGACAGCAATTCTAAAAATGAAGTCTGGAATAAACCAAGCAATTTGTGCCTTATCATCTCCGCGATTTGATATAAATCCATACTATACTCTTTATTATCTCCAACAAAACAGACTTCGATGGAGGAGGAATGCAGTCAGTATAAGGAAAGACCCCAATATAACGAAAAAAAATGTTGAGGAATTTTATATCTCCTTTCCATCGTCATCGGAAGAACAACATTTAATTGTAGAAGCAATTCAAGATATTATTACCTTTAAAAACAAACATTCAGAGCAAATAAAATCACTGCAAAATCAAAAGCAAGGTCTCCTTTCAGACCTTATCACAGGCAGAGTAAGAATCTAAAAAATATTGGTTTATGATACTGACCAACGACAATACATATGAAACATCTCGTCGGCAACAACTGAAAATCGATGAGTATATCAGCGTGGAACACCCTTTCATGGAACAGTTGAAAGAGTTGGGCTGGAAAAATGGTGCTAACGAGGTGATAGAGCTCAAGATGCAACAACAGCCATCTGAGAGCTACCGCACATCGTTCTCCGAAGTAGTGCTGATGCCTAAACTCAGAAAGGCATTGAAGCAAATCAATGCGTTCTTGACAGACAGCCAGATAGACGAAGTGACCAACAGCATTACCACTTATGAAAAAGGTAGTACCCTACTCGAAAACAATGAGCGCATATTCAATCTCATGGTTGGAGGAACGTCGGTGGCACGAAACGAGCAGACGGGCGAACAGTCGCCGTCAGTTCGATATATAGACTTCGACCATCCAGAGAACAATATCTTCACTGCCATATCGCAGTTCAAGGTGGCTATTCCCGGTACAGATCATCACATTATTCCAGACATTGTTTTGTTCCTAAATGGTCTGCCGATTGTTGTTGTGGAGGCTAAATCGCCAAAAGTATCAGAACCATTGCCCGAAGCCATTGACCAATTGATGAGCTACTCGGAGCAACGTGGTGACACAGGCGAGGGGAATCCTGCTCTGTTCCAATATAACCAGTTCTTAATAGTAACTTGTCGGAATGAAGCGAAGGCAGGAACCGTCACCACCCAGCGTGAAAAGTATTTCTATCGTTGGACCGACCCATACCCCATGACGTTGAACGACCTGAAACACGGGCTGAGTGCACCCAATGACCAACAGCGGCTGGTGGCAGGTATGCTTTCACACCAAAACCTCCTCGACATCATCCGCGTGTTCTCGGTCTTCTCTATCAACGACAAGGGCAAGAAAATAAGGATAGTTTGTCGCTATCAGCAGTTCCGTGCTGTTAAGAAAATGGTGGAACGCCTGCAAAATGGCAAGACAAAAGAAGAGCGTGGCGGCATACTGTGGCATACGCAAGGTTCTGGAAAATCGCTCACCATGATGTTCCTGGTGCGCCAAATGCAACTTATACCCGCTTTGCAGTCGTGGAAGGTGGTATTTGTCACTGACCGCACACAGCTTGAAGAGCAATTAGGCGACACCGGTGGCGGCGTAGGTTTTAACCTCAAGAAAGCAGAGTTTATCAATCCAAGGAAAGACAAGCCTATGTGCAGTCTGAAGGAACTTCTGAGTACCAACACTTCCGACCTTGTGATGGCCATGATACATAAGTTCCAGGAATCGGGCGAGTTGGATGATATACAGATTTTCCCTGTCTTGAATGAAAGTCCGAAGGTGCTTATTCTCACCGACGAGGCTCATCGCTCACAATACTCATTGCTGGGCGCCAACCTTGAGCGTGCCCTGCCTAACGCCACTCGCATAGGTTTTACGGGTACACCTACCCCCAAAACCGAACGCTTATACCGAGACTATATAGACAGCTACACCATGCGCCAAAGCATTGACGACGGCGTTACACTTGAAATCATCTATCAGGGCTTTACCCACAATGCTGAAGTAGAAGACAAAGTGGGTATGGACAAAAAGTTTGAAGATGTATTCAGCGACTATAACATACAGGAACGTTTGCAAATTTTGGGCTTTGGTTCTCGCGACGCATACCTTGACAGCGAAAACACTATAAGGGAGAAGGCAAAGTATATGGTAGACCATTATGTTTCGCAAATTTTCCCAGGTGGTTTTAAGGCTCAGGTCATTGCCAATTCCAGAATTGCCGCTGTAAGGTATAAACGCATGATAGAAGAAGCGCTAAAAGCTAAGATTGAGGAACTTGAAAACGACAATCCTCTAAGCATCGATATAGAAAGATTGAAAAAGGTACGTGCAGCTGT
This sequence comes from Phocaeicola oris, assembly GCF_021295095.1. Lineage (GTDB taxonomy): Bacteria > Bacteroidota > Bacteroidia > Bacteroidales > Bacteroidaceae > Phocaeicola > Phocaeicola oris. Next base: position 6,891 of record NZ_JAJLQX010000018.1, on the reverse strand, counting down.
AGTAATTTCAGGTGATCGCAACGATGAACTGGAGATAAAGCAATACACAGACTCTACCTATCATAAACGCAGCATCAAGGCTTTCAAACTGCCCTACGATGGTGAGGACGAAGAAGACCCGACAATCAAAGGCGATGTGGGCATCATCATCGTCAACAATATGCTCACTACAGGTTTTGATGCTCCAATAGAGCAGGTGCTCTACCTTGACCGTGTACTTGTGGCTCACAATCTGCTTCAAGCCATCACCCGTCCTAACCGTGTGGGTGGGGATGGCAAAGATTACGGCTTTGTTGTGGATTACGTTGGTATAGGCCATCATCTCAAAAAAGCCATTGATTACTACGATGAGAAGCAAGGTAAAATTGATTCAGATGAAACCGATGAAACACTTACTTGCATAGTCGATGAGGAGGAGTTGCTACAACAACTAAAAGAAACGCATGCTGCCATTTGGAGTTTCTTGAAGGAACAAGGATTGACTGATCTCACAGACGAGGATGCTTTCTTTGATCTCTTCTATGACGAAGAAGCACGTGCAAAATGGCTGGAGCTATATGGAGATTTCACCTGGGCGTTTAATGCAGTCCTACCCAAGAAAGAGGCTTTGGATTATCTGATGGACTGGAAATCGTTTACAGAGATAAACGCTTTGGCATTAAAGCATCTTCGGGATGGTCGATTCAGCATGAAAGGCATCCCGCAAAAGCTACGTGCCATCGCTGACGAGTATCTCAAATCCAAGGGTATCGAAGAAAAGATAGCGCCCATCTCTATTATTAGCGACAAATTTACCGAGGAAGTCAAGAAGCGCAAGTCTGAAAAGACAAAGGCGGCAGCCACAGAACATGCCATCAGAAATTACATAGAAGTGAATATTGATGAAGACCCTGAACTTTTTGCATCTTTCTCTAAAGCTCTGGAAGAGATTCTGAAGGACTTTATGGGTAATTGGAAAAAGATATACGAAGAGCTGGAGAAACTGCGTCAGCGCATACGCGACCGTGAAAAGGAAAACACCTATGGGCTTGATCGTAAGCGGCAGATGACATTCTTCCGTATTTTCAAGTCAGAATTATACAACGACGAAGAACTTACGGAAGATCAGGTAAGTAAGTGTGTCGCCTTGACCATCAACATCGTTGAGAAGTTGCAAACCGAACTTCGCCTTCGCGGTTTCTGGAACAGTACACCGGCTCAAAATCAGCTGAAAAGTGAACTACAGAAAATTCTTCTCTCTCCTGATTTTTGCTCAATGCCGGGTATTGTCGCCAAACGGCAGCAGATCATTACCAGGATTATGGAAGTGGCGAAAACCAAACATACAACTATAATTTCTGATTTATAATGCTATACGAAATCGAATACAGTAATCGAAGAAAAACTATCGGTATTGTCGTGGAACGGGACCGACGGGTGATTGTGAAGGCCCCTGAAGGCCTCGCTGCTTCGCGTATTCAAGAAATAGTTGAAAAGAAAAAAAAGTGGATAGAAGAGAAAGTCAATGACACTTACAAATATCCGACAGAGCCAACCAAGAAGGAATTTGTATCAGGCGAAAGCATGATGTTAATGGGCAGAAACTGTTCCCTACTTGTGGTTGATGAAAATATAAGAGGCATTCAATACGATGGTTTCTCTTTTCGCATCTCAAAAAACAATCAGGGAAGGGCGCATGAACTTTTCGTGGCGTGGTATAAGAAATACGCACTTACAAAAATTGAACCAATGGCAAAGTCGTATGCCCAAAAGTTAGGTGTTAACTATAATAGTTGTTCTGTTACTGATACAATGAAATACAGATGGGGGGCGTGTACTCCTAAGGGGAATGTCTATTTCAATTGGCGCATCATCAAGGCTCCTATATTTGTCATTGAGTACTTGATTGTGCATGAATTAGCTCATCTTCGAGTTTCTGACCATTCTTCGGAGTTTTGGAATATAGTATCAATTCAAATTCCATCATACGAAAACGCGAAGATCTGGCTTAGGGACAATGGTAATGTTTTAGAAGTAGATTTTTAATGGTGTTTATGAGTATAAAGACAATAGAAGACATTCGTTTGCTGATTAGCAATGCTGTTGAAGAATCAACGGAAATGGAATATAAACGCTCGTTTGCTGATGACAAACAAAAGCGTCGAGAAGATATTGCAAAAGATATTAGTGCCATGGCAAATGCAAATGGTGGAATTATTATCTATGGGTTAAATCAAAAGGAAACCACAAAAGAACATGCTATACCAGAAGAAATTAAGCCAATTCCTTCTGATAGTATGTCCAAAGATCAACTTGCCCAAATTATTTCATCAAACATATCTCCACGCATTAAGGATATTGAGATAACATATATCCCATACAATCAAGAAGGCGGAATCTTTGTAGTCGAGGTGCCTAAAAGTCAAACAGCTCATCAAAATCTGACCAATCACTTATACCATATAAGGCGAAATGCAACCATTGAAATAATGGAAGATTTTGAAATCCGCGATATAATGAACAGACAAGCTAATCCTCCTTTGTCGATTGACGGTTGCGGGCTATATAAGATGAAGAGTACTGAAACAAAGGATGAATACGAGTTTATGGCTAAAATAACAAATGATGGATATTCAGTTTGTCAAACATATAAACTAAATATTTATCTAAACAAGGTTGTTGCGTATTGCCATATTAAGTTTCCAGTTCATGAGGGCTTTTCTTACACTGCATTAGATGAAAAGAGGCTTAAAATTTCATGCAATTGTATGGAACCAATATTCCCTAATGAAACTCTAGAGATGGGGCATTTCAATTTGATAATTCCGCATGACAAAGAAAAAGAGTATTTGACTGGACTCATTATTGATATGATTTTATTTTATCCTGGCGGCACAAATGATGTTGCATATATTCCAAATGAAAAGAGATATGTAATAGGAAGGAATAAAATAGATACACTATTGGGAAGGGACAAGATAATAGATTATCCAATGCTTGAAGTTAGGCAATCTAAGAGAGATTAGGCTTGTATTCTAAGCTTGAAGCGAGCCAGCTCTCATCTTCTCCTACATTTGAATTATGTCTCTACTAAATTGCTTAATACAGCAGACAAACGTGATTATACCATGATGGCAGAGGCCCTATAAAATAAAAAGTTGACATAGATGTTATAATAAATGGAAGAAAAAAACAAGATTATCATATACACAGATGAAAGCGGGCGGACCCAAATAGATGTGAAGCTCGAAGATGAAACATTGTGGCTAACGCAGGCACAGATGTGTGTATTGTATCAGACCAGCAAATCTAATGTAAGTGAGCATATCAAGCATATCTTTGAGGAGGGTGAATTGCAGGAAGCTTCAGTTGTTCGGAAATTCCGAACAACTGCTGCGGACGGCAAGTCATACCTAACTACTTATTATAATCTGGATATGATTATCGCTCTTGGCTATCGGATACGTAGTATCATAGCAACACGTTTCCGTCAGTGGGCAACCATACGGCTGAAAGAGTATATTGTCAAGGGCTTTACACTGGATGATGAACGCTTGAAGAAGTTAGGTGGCGGAGGTTATTGGAAGGAACTTTTGGAACGTATTCGGGATATTCGTGCCACTGAGAAGGTGTTGTATCGTCAAGTATTGGAGATTTACGCCACAAGTATCGATTATGATCCTCGTGCGTCGGTATCGCAGAAATTCTTCCAGAAGGTGCAAAACAAAATTCATTATGCCATCCATGGGCATACTGCTGCAGAACTCATTGTGGAACGTGCAGACGCAGAAAAGGACTTTATGGGATTGCTTACTTTCAAGGGCAATCAGCCCACACTGATGGAGGCTCGCACGGCAAAGAACTATCTCAACGAGAAAGAACTTCACGCCATGGGACAATTAGTATCCGGATATTTGGATTTTGCGGAGCGTCAGGCAGAGAGGGAACACCCGATGACTATGAATGATTGGGCCAACTACCTTGACCGACTTCTCACCATGTCAGGCGAACAACTCTTGCAAGATGCTGGAAGCGTGTCGCATGAGGAAGCTATGGAGCATGCCACAAACGAATATCGGAAATACAAACAGCGTACCATCAGTGATGTTGAACGAGATTATCTCAATGCTATCAAACGGTTGGGAAAAGGCGGGGATTAAAGTTTAGTCAACCACAATAACCAGCGTAAATTCCTGCTACTCCCCCTAGGAGCAAAAAGCCACAAGAAAGGCTTGCAAGAATCGAAAGTGCGTCAGTCTCTAATGAAATCACTATTCCTCATCACTTCCACTTTTCTTTTCGCTGCAAATCCTCACGAATGCGCTTGTTGATGGCTTCTTTCTGTGCAGTTTGGTAATTGGCGACATACTCCTTTATCCGTTTAATCGCTTCTGGTAAACGATGGGTAACGAAGATAGAATCCAGTTTTAAGAGTGTTGCAGGTGTTGCTTGGCCAACCGCTTGGATATAATCGAATTGTAATGCTTTGTCGGCATTGTACCCCAATATGCTTTCGTATCTGTTGATGATGTTCGTCTTTTCTCCATTTGCAAATCCCAGGCAGACAATAAACAGCAGCAAGAAAGTGATAAAGATATACAGACACCGAACTTCATTGTTGAGATATAGCTGTGTCCATCGTTTCTTGCCTAACTGCGGCGCTTTATTCTGTGGCTTGGACAGTAGTCGCCCTTCATTAGCCATTTTCTTGTTGTTCGACAACTGAGTATTGATGACTTTAGATATATTCTCAGTAACCTGATCCGCAACTTTCGTAGCAATTCTACCTGTAGTTTTCTCCAGCACCATTTGGGAAACTGTTTCGGCAAACTGTTTTTTAGCGGCATCGTTCATCTTGTATGTCAACATATCCAGTCTATTGCTGCCCTTGCGTAATTCGTAATCCATTCTGAGAAGAAACTCGGCTGGTCGTTCTTTGAAGTTCTCGAAAACAGTAATCGGCTCCCCATCAATATCTCTGATTTGTTGGTTTACCTCAAATTCGAGTACCTCGGCATTCCACATGGCTATCAGGTCGGATTTAGTGAGGGGGAGGTTCCCATTTTCTGAGTTTTCTCTTGGTCTGTTCTGCAACTGCACTGTAGCAACATCTACAAGCCTTATCGTATCATCAACAGGCGAGAGTAATGTCTGAAAGAATATTTTGATACGTTCTGCCCATCCCTCCACAGAGGATTGAGACGGTTCTTCGTCTAACAACTTCTGTACATCTCCTGATAGGGAAGGGACCGACTTCGTTTCTTTATCAATCAGTAGGTTCAATTCTACGACTTTTCCATACAACTCTATCAGTTTCTTTGCTAACAGTTTGCCCTGTTTCATTTTATCAGTGAAAAGGACATTTATAATCTTTATATCCATATTTCTATTGTATTTATGATCTGCTAAAGTTTTAGCCCATTTCTGCGTTTAAAGTTTTCCTCATTATCCACATCGTCATAGCCACCCACTTCGTTCTCCGCATTGCGGGAGTTGGTATTGGCGTTCTGATTCACTATATTGGTGAGAGAATGATGAGAGGTGTGAACTTGCGATATACCTACAGAATTGGCGACATGAGGGGAAACGGCAGATGCTAAGCGTTTTTGTCGTTCTGCTGCCAATTGATTCAGCCGTAGAGACTTGCTTATCTTGGAATAACTGTACCGACGGTCGATCTTTGATCCTGTGAAACGATACCCATTTAAGATGAAGACAACGCCCTGAATAGCTCCTGTTTGACCTCTATAAACAAACTCGCATGAAATATCCTGCTCGGCAAGTGTACTCTGTAAATCCTTCCAACTCGTACATTGTGGCAATAGAATTTTAAGAGCATCGTAAATGACATATCTTGATTTGTCAGGTTGCCGCAATCGGTCTCTGTTTACCTGCTCTTTTCCTGTAGCCATGTATAAGCCATATTTCATGGTTAGTTCCTTACACACTTTCCGATTACGGTCACGCTGATGACTGTCAGAAATGGTTTTCCCATCGTTGTTGATGCGATTATAGATCAGATGGACGTGTGGATGTTCATGGTCGTAATGTCGCACAATGATGTATTGAGTATTGCCGATACCCATGCGCTGCATATACTCCTGTGCAACCCTTACCATAAATTCATTGGTACAACGGTCTCGGTCTTCGGGCGAGAAGCTAAGGGCAATGTGCCCTACTTTGTTGGTTACTTGTGGTCGCATTTGTGCCTGAATTTCGAAGCTCTCGGCGATGGAGGCATTATCTTTTGTGCGAACACCTTCTGAATCGATCAATTCAGCATCCTTCTTCATGTCTATGGCATAATCTACAACACGTCTGAAGTTTGTTCTAATCATGATTTTTCCGAACATTTTTTGATACGCTTAATAAGTTCATCTATAAGTACAGCCATTTGCTCCCACTCTTTGGTCACCGTAAAATATCCCTCGGCATTTGCCTTGTGTGCCAGTTGATTAACATTGTTTGCCATACCGCATAATTGACGGATGAGCCACGCTTCATCTTTTGATAGTCGTGGTATGACATTCACTTTGAATATCGTTACACGGACAAACTCGGGTATGGTCATTCCGGCACTTTGAGCTTTGGCCTTTAATGTATAATACTGTTCCGTGTTCATTTTTACAGAAACACGGTAGTTCATTTTTTCTTCTATTTTTAGAGGAGGTCGTCCTCCGGAATTTCTTGTCATATCATTATCTGTTTTCTGAATCATAGACCAACGGGATGCTTCGTCACGCAGAGCTGGGACGAGGTTATGGGGCACCCATAACACAAACTTACTGTTACTTTGCAGAATCAAAGAGCTGTTGCTCCAAAAATAATTTTAATAACAATATTTTTTCTTATGATTTAGACTTATCTTTAATCTGCAGCTACGGGGTGAACATAACACCTTGCTAAGCTTAA
>NZ_JAJLQX010000017.1 GCF_021295095.1 Phocaeicola oris | reverse complement strand
TAACTTTGCTTTCGGTGATCATAGCGATTGTTGTTAGTATTTATTTGTATTTCAGCACTATAAAAATATAACAATTTTCGCTAATCACCAATTTTTTAGACAGTTATAATTCATCGAACTCACGTTATCTTAATAATTTTTATATACTATGCCATGCTTAGCAATTTGAAATAAATTGAAAAATATCTTCAATAACCTTTCTATATACAAATTTTTCTCTGTATTTTAGCCGGCAAAAAATAAGAATGCTTTCCACATACAAGCATATTTTATACATTAGTACTACATAAGACATTATTATTTAATTAATATTAACCCTTTAAAAACATGTTATGAGAAAAAGAAATTTTCTATTTCTTAGTAAAATCGCTTTTGTTACAGCTGCATGTCTTTCTATTCCAACGATAGGTTTTGCGGCTCAGAAAAACGATCTTAACGTAACTCAACAGCAAGGCACATATAACCTCACTGGTAAAGTTGCAGACCAGAATGGCGAGCCTATTATCGGAGCCAATATTTTGGTAAAAGGAACAACGAATGGTACAGTTACCGATTTTGATGGTAATTTCACCATTCAAGTCACTAACAAATCTGTACTGGAGATTTCTTATATCGGATACCTTTCTCAGGATATTCAAGTTGCAGGAAAAAGAACCCTCTCTGTTACTTTGAAAGAAGATACTCAAGCCCTGAGTGAAGTAGTTGTTGTAGGTTATGGTACTCAGGCTAAAGTCAACTTAACCGGTTCCGTAGCTTCTGTAGGTGAAAAAGAGTTGAATGCTCGTCCTATCACTTCAGTTTCCGCAGGTATTCAAGGTCTCGCCCCGGGTGTCAGCGCGCTTACGGCTTCCGGTAAACCGGGCGCTGATGGCGCTTCATTCCAGATTCGTGGAAAAGGTACTTTAAATAACTCCGACCCTTACATCTTAGTCGACGGTATTGAAACAGGAACAATTGATCAAATTGATCCAAACGATATTGAGTCTATCTCTATCTTAAAAGATGCCGCGTCAGCTGCCATTTACGGATCAAAAGCTGCCAACGGTGTCATCTTGATTACGACAAAACGTGGTAAAGATGGTAAACCGGTTGTCAACTTCAACGCCTCTGTAGGTTTCCAGAGTCCGACTGCATTGATTGAGAAAATGAGTTCCGGCGATTATGCCGCCATGTATAATCAAGCATTAATTAACGCAGGCAAATCACCACGTTTCACAGACGAAGAAATAACTAAGTTTAAAAATCAGAGTGACCCGTATGAGTATCCAAACACTGATTGGTATGACTTGGCTTTCCAATCCGGTATGTTAGAAAAATACAACGCAAACGTTTCAGGTGGAGCGGAAAATGTGAAATACATGGTATCCGGCGGTTATTTGAAGCAAAAAGGTATTATGCGCAACAGTGATCGTGAACAATTTAACATGCGCTCAAACACCGATATTAAACTTTCTGAGAAGTTTAATATACGCACAAGCTTATCATTCATCCACAACAATCATTCCGAGCCTATTCCTTCTTATGGTGTAGGCGATTTGGCCGGCGGTATCTTCCACCAGTTAAGCCGTATTGCTCCATGGATACCTTATAAATATGAAGATGGTTCATACGGATCCATCGGTGATGGTAATCCGGTAGCATGGCTGGATATCAACGAGCGTATTCGCTATCGTACTCAGAACTTCTCGGGTATTATGGCTGGCGATTGGAATGTGCTTCCGGGCTTAAAGCTTACAGCTCAGTTCGCGTATGTTTCCAATTCAAACGATGTCAAGCGTTTCATGAAAGAAATTTCTTACCGCGTCGGTTACCATGGTCCAAGTCAGTTGTACGAATACACTACACTTTGGAATCGTCCGTCATTCGACGCATTAGCCAATTACGAGAAATCATTCGGAGATCATAATCTGAAGGTCTTATTGGGTTATAAAGCAGAAAAATATAACTGGAAACAATTAACAGGAACCCGTAACACTTTCCCGAATAATGAGATGACAGACATGAATGCCGGTGCTGCTTCTACACAAACAAACAGCGGTTATTCGCGCGAACTTGCTTTAATGTCTTACTTCGGTCGTATCAATTACGATTATAAAGGCAAATATCTTTTCGAGGCTAATCTTCGTGCCGATGCCTCCTCTCGCTTCAGTAAAGACAACCGTTGGGGATATTTCCCATCATTCTCCGCAGGATGGCGTATTTCAGAAGAATCGTTCATGGCTTCCGCAAAGAATTGGTTACAATCATTGAAGATCAGAGCTTCTTGGGGCCAGTTGGGTAATCAAGACGCATTAAGCGAATACTATCCTTGGTTGGTTACTTACGCCATTGGAAAGAACTATCCGTTTGGCGGAACAGTAAACACAGGTATTACTAAGACATCTCACAGATTATCTTCTATCAGTTGGGAAACTTCTACCAACTACGGCGTTGGTTTCGATATGTCATTCCTTGATCATTTTAACTTAACAGTTGATTATTATGTCCGTACTACCAAAGATATCATCATGGAAGTTCCTGTTCCTACCACTTTCGGCTTCGGAGCTTACAACGATAATATTGGTAAAGTTCGTAACAGTGGTCTTGAAATCACAGCCAGCTGGAAACAGAAATTTGGCGATTGGAATTTGGGTGTTGACGCTAACTTCGCATATAATAAGAACGAGATTCTTGACTTAGGTGGTGTAGATGAAATCATTGACGATTACTTCATTAATCGTGTTGGTCAACCTTATCATTCGTATTATGGTTATGTTGCCGACGGTCTTTTCCAAAGCCAAGAAGAAGCAGATACCTATACTGCACAATACGGTAATCCCGTCGGACGTAAGTTCATGGCCGGAGATATCCGCTTTAAAGATGTAAACGGTGATGGCAAGTTAACAGCTTCCGACCGTGATATCATCGGTTCCCGTTTCCCGAAATTCACATTCGGAGGGAAACTTTCAGCTGCATGGAAAGATATTGATCTTTCCATCCTTTTCCAAGGTGTAAATCATGTTAGTCGTTACTTCACAGAAGCTGTAACCGGTGACTTTACGGGTGATACTTCTCATCCGGCAACAGCTTGGAAGCATGCTTGGTCGGAAAACAACAAAAATGGAACTTGGCCACGCGCTGCCGAAGGTAAGACTTCTGCCAGCCATCCGGGTATCCGCTCAAGCTTCTGGTGTGTTAACACTAATTATCTCCGTATAAAGAATATTCAGTTGGGTTACAATTTACCAAAGAGCTTTATCAATAAGTTGGGCATTACAAGAGCCAGAATCTTCTACTCCGGTGAGAACATCCTCACATTCGATAACTTGGATTTGAATATCGATCCTGAAACTCCGGATGGCGACGGATATGTATATCCTAATTTGAAGACTCATTCATTTGGTATCAATTTAACCTTCTAAAACAAGACATATTATGAAATTAAATAAATTATTTTATATCGGAATTCTTTTGGGAGGAAGTTTTATTACTTCGTGTAGTGATTTCTTTGATACCTATCCAAAAGATCAGCTGTCTCCAAGTACTTTCTGGAAGACAGAATCAGACGCACAACAGGCTGCAACAGCTTGTTACAACTATTGGACAGATTGGAGACAACAGGGTGCCATCATCTTCTATGAAGACATTATGTCTGATATTGCATATAATTATACACGTACCCAAAATTATGCTTATGTTGGTAATGGCACTCCAAGCGCTTCTCATGCAGTTAGATATTACGACTATACAACCGTTGCACGTTGTAACCTCTTCCTTGAGAATATTGACAACGTACCATTCTCCAGCGAAGCTGTAAAGAAAGACCTGATTGCACAAGTTCGCACTATTCGTGCGTGGGCTTACTTCCGTCTGTGCTACTGGTATGGTGGTGTTCCATTGATTACCACTTCCATGGAAACGGCAGAAGAAGCTCAACTTCCTCGTAACTCAGAATCGGAAGTACAACAGTTTGTGTTCAGTGAACTGGACAAAGCTATCGCTGATATCAATGATGCTCCTGCAGAAAGAGGTCGTATTGCAAAGGGTACAGCATTGGCTATCAAAATGAGAGCCAACCTGTATTGGGGCAATTATCAAGACGCCTTAACAACAGCCCGTCAGATTGTTGCGTTAGGTCAATATGAACTCGATCCGGACTTCCTTGGCATGTTTAACATTGCCGGTCAAGGCTCTAAAGAAATTATATACGCAGAGCAACACGTAAAGGATACTTACTCGTATGGCAACGTCATCCGTATGTTTAACAACGAAGATGGCGGTTGGGCTTCTTGGGTTCCAACTATGAATCTGGTTAATATGTTCGAAATGAGCAATGGTATGATGCCTGAAGAAGAAGGATCGGGTTATGATCCTATTCATCCGTACGCAAACCGCGACCCTCGCTTGGCTAATACGGTTGTCTATCCCGGGCAAGACTGGATGGGCAAAAATGGTAAGACGCGTATTATCAACACTGTTGACGCAACTATCAATGGCGAAAAGAACTACGATTATTACCTTGCTGCCGATAACGCTTCAAAAACAGGTTTAATCTTTGCCAAGTACGCTGCTCCCATCTCACAGTATTCCACAGCGTTGAATAACGATAACCTCTGTCCTATTATCTTCCGTTATGCTGAAGTTCTGTTAACAATCGCAGAATGTGATGTTGAATTAAATCAGAACTTAGACGAGGCTCTTAATCTTATTGATCAGTTACGTACTCGTGGAGGTATGATAAAGGTTAACCGTTCAAAATATGATACGCAGAATAAGATTCGTACATTGGTGCGCCGTGAGCGTACTATCGAGTTGGCAGGCGAAGGATTCCGCCGTCAGGATATTACACGCTGGAAGAACGAGAACAATCAATTAGTTGCTAACGATGTGATGAAAGATTTGTATCGTATGATTGGTACCATTGATTATTCTCAAAAAGATCCGAGCATGCGCTTTGTTCAAACATTGCCAACCGAGGCTAACAAGGCTGACCGCCTGATTGAACCACGTACATTCTCTGATTATCAACGTTTTTTACCTATTCCACAAGCTGAAATGGATAAGAACCCGAAGTTAACTCAAACTCAGGGCTACGATTGATAATCAACATTTTCTTTTATAAATATTCCGTTGGAGTAATAAACAATCTGTATGTAAGAATCGTAAGTAATTATAAGTCACACACACAAATTGGGAATGATTCCAGCGGAATATTTTTTAATATTTATAATATATGAAAAGATTTCACTTGTTATTATTTCTTCTTTGTTTACCATTACTGATAAACGCCGAAGATATAAAAATTCTACACGGACCCTATCTTCAGAACGTTAGTGAAACAGAAGCTACTATTGTTTGGGAGGTAAACAACGAATCCATCGGTTGGGTGGAACTGGCTCCAAATGATGGGACAAACTTCTACGCTACTGAGCGTCCGAAATATTTCGATACAAAGATTGGTATCAAAAATACCGCTAAACTTCATACAGTTAAACTGACCGGTTTAAAAGCTAATACGGTATACCGTTACCGCATTTTGGCACAAGAAGTACTTTCGCATCAAGGAATCCGCGTTCATTACGGCGATGTGGCAGCCAGCAATGTATATAGTGCACAGCCTTATCAATTCAAAACACTGGATACTTCCAAACCGGAGACTTCTTTTTGTGTGATAAATGATATTCATGCACGGGAGAATATAATTACTCCATTGCTCAATAATGCAGGTTACAAGGATAAGGATATGGTCATCTACAATGGAGATATGGTCTCTCAGTTCTCCAATGAAGATATCATCTTTACCGGATTCATGGACGAGAGCATTCATCTGTTTGCTAAAGAGAAGCCATTCTATTATATCCGTGGAAATCATGAGACACGCGGAGAGTATGCCACTCATTTCCAAGATTACTTCTGCCCGCGCGAACAGAATATCTATTTCACCGTACATCAGGGACCCGCATTTTTTATCTTCCTTGACGCAGGCGAAGATAAGCCCGATAACGACTTGGAATATGCCGGAATTACAGATTATGACCATTATAGGAGTGAGCAAGCCGAATGGCTGGAAAAAGTTGTTGCTTCGGAAGAATTTAAAAACTCGAAGTTTAAAATCATTGTCTGCCATATTCCTCCTATTCCTATTAAGAATGCTTGGCACGGACATCATGAAGTACTCAATAAGTTCGTTCCGATTTTGAATAATGCAGGGATTGATATCATGATTTGTGGACATCTCCACAGATTTCTTTATGAAGATCCGTCAACACAAATTAATTTTCCGGTGTTGGTCAACTCGAACAATTCAGTTGTTTCCGCCGAAACAAAAGGAAATCAACTCAATGTAAAGATCTACGAGTTAAATGGAAAAATATCTTTCGATAAAACTTTCACAGCAAAGTAAATGTTTATTTTATAAAATAATAGAGCCGCCCGAAAAGGACGGCTCCACTTTTTAATTCTTTATCTCATTTCGGATAGGGTCTTCATATTGTTCTTGCAAACGACTCAATTCCGCTTTCAACTCCTTCGTAATGTCTTCATATCCGGGCTTTCCATATAGATTATGCATGTTCATCGGATCGTCCTCCAAGTCATACAGTTCCCACGAGTTCACATCACCATAAAAACGCATCAATGAATACTTTTCCGTACGAACGCCAAAATGTTTGTTAACCGCATGCTCGTCCGGATATTCATAGTAATGGTAATAAAGCGAATGACGCCACTGTGGAACTTTTTCTCCCTTTAACAGCGGTAAGAACGAAACACCATGCATATCCGATGGTACATTTATACCTGCTAAATCTAATATAGTAGGTCCATAATCTATATTTTGAACGAGTTCGCTTACATCACCATGCTTTCCTCCGGGAAGATAGACCAACAACGGAGTACGAAACGATTCTTCATACATAAATCGTTTATCGAACCAACCATGCTCTCCCATATAAAATCCTTGATCGGAAGTATAAACAATCATCGTGTTTTCCAAAAGATTGTATTTTCTCAAATATTCCAATACTCTTCCCACATTCCTGTCAATGGCATGAATAACACGACAATAATCGTGCATATAACGTTGGTATTTCCACTCGTCAAGTGCTTTTCCTTTCAGCTTGTCTTTCTTAAACTTCGCAATAATAGGGTCATAATACGCATCCCACGCTGCCTTTTGTGCCGAATTCATCTGATTGTATAGCTCACGCCCCCACTTCTCTAAATTCGAATTATCAGTATGTATTTCATTTTCTTTATCAGCCATCTTCAAATCATAAACGATATTCATATCTTTTATGATACTCATTTTCTGAGCCTGAGCAGCCTTACGGTCTTTATAATCATCATAAAAATTTTCAGGCATCGGATAAGTTACATCATCATACAGTCGTAAGTCGCACGTATCGGGCATCCAAGTACGGTGTGGCGCTTTATGGTGAATGAACATGCAAAACGGCTTCGACTTATCATGAATACTATCCAACCAATTAATCGCCAAATCTGTAGTAATATTCGTTGCATAACCCTCGCGCCGCACTTTCTCCCCATTCTTTATAAAAGTAGGATTATAATAGTCACCTTGTCCCACTAAAACATCCCAATAGTTAAAGCCGGTAGGCTCCGACACCAAATGCCACTTCCCTATCATGGCCGTTTCGTATCCCACCTGTTGGAGTAACTTTGGGAAAGTCTGCTGACTTCCGTCAAAAGAATCGGAATTATCTTCGAATCCGTTTGCATGACTATGTTTTCCTGTCAACATACATGCACGACTCGGACCACTTAGCGAATTGGCCACAAAACTATTGGTAAAGCGGACACCGTTATTGGCTATCCAATCAATATTAGGAGTCTCTATAAACCGATGATCGTATGCGCTGATGGTCTGATATGAATGATCATCGCACATAATATATACGATGTTCATCGTTTTTTTTTCATCGACTACTGATTTCTTTGTATTTGTTTTACACGAAATGACAGAGACAGCCGACGCTGCCCCTGTCATTAGCAATAAGGTTGATGTGAATTTATTCATTAAATTAACTTCTTCTATTAGTATAAATCAAAATGTAATAAATTAATGTTGCCAACGAGCTTAACGCGGCAACAACATAGGTGTAGGCAGCCGACTTTAACGCGTCGGTGGCAGCTCCATGATTTGATATATTAGTGAGGCCGGAGCGATTCAGCCACACCAAAGCACGCTGCGAAGCATTGATTTCTACCGGCAAAGTGATGAGACTAAACAAAGTAGTCATTGCGAATAATACGATTCCCATTAATAATAGCTGTGGAAAACTGTTAATCAATAAAATACCGGCCAAGAGTACCCAAGTGACAATGTTTGATGAAAACTGAACCACGGGAACCATTGCGCTACGCATCTTCAAAGGAGCATACGACTGAGCATGCTGCAATGCATGACCGCACTCATGAGCAGCAACAGCAGCGGCAGCCACACTATTACTCCCGTAAACCGCCTCACTCAAATTAACTGTCTTGTCCGCAGGATTATAAAAATCGGTGAGCATTCCACGAGTACTCTTCACTGTAACATCGTATATACCATTATCGTGAAGCATTTTTTCAGCTACATCCTTACCGGTCATAACACTATCCAAAGGCATCTTCGCGTACTTCTCAAACTTCCGCTTTACATTCCATTGAGCCAAATAGCTTAAAACGGCTATGCCAATAAACAAAATCCAATAAATTGCCATAATCTTCTAAATTTAATGTTTGTAAATATACACTTTTTTATGAACAAATAACTTGCCACACAAATTTATTTTCCAAGAATTATTGTTAAAGCAGCCATATCGTAACAAAAATAATAGGAGTTTGATGAAATAATAGAAAGGACCCACAGAACCTAACTCTTAGAGAACACCAGTCTTAGCGTATATATAGACGATGTTTTTGTATTGTCATCAGGCTTATTCTATTTATCATCAAATGATCGGGAAAAGTGATACGTATGAGTTGGGCAACTCATACGCATGAACAGATCAACTCATACGCATGAACAGATCAACTCATACGCATGAACAGACAAACTCATGCTGATGAATACGGAAACTCATACGTATCACTTTTCACATTCTTATGCGTCACACTGTAACTGCATACGGTTGATTTCTAAAAAGGCTGTGTATCAACTAAATAAAAGTAATGATACAACTACCTGCATTATTTAAGTATCTTATCCCGAACTAAAATATAACATACTTTTGTTAAAGTACCTTAACCAGTGCAGTATTTCTACTTATAGCTCGTTTATAAGATAAAAACAGTTATTTTTGCACTTATGAAAATACATTTTAATAAAATTATCAGCTATTTGCTTACCGGCATTCTCGGTATTTTAGGCTTCTCATCGTGCGTTGGAGATGAGCCGGATGAATATGGTACACCAACGGTCGACTACGTATATAAAGGTAAGGTGACCGACGAAAAAGATGTTCCGATACAAGGTATTCAAGTAGCAGCAGATTTAAAAGACCCCAATGACGCGTCTATAAAAAAAGATACGATATATACGGATGCGAATGGTGAATTCCAGAAGAAAATCACCGGCTTATACACTGTCAAATCGGCAACCATCAAGTTCTCGGATGTAGATGGTAAGCAAAACGGATCTTTTCAGGATGCCACCATCACTACCGAAGACTTAGTTAAAACTAAAAAACGTAATGGCTGGTACTTGGGAGAGTTTACACTCACAGCCAATCAAAAGTTGAAAAAGAAATAGGATGAGGTTCTCTGTACGGAAACATTTGGGGCTTGAAATAACTCGAAAGTTACAGAACGACTTGATAAAAGAACATCCGTTGAAACAACTTTTCTGGGAATGTACCCTCCGATGCAACTTACATTGCCGACATTGCGGAAGCGACTGCAAACATATTGCTACTACTCCGGACATGCCGAAAGAAGATTTCTTTAAAGTACTCGATTCAGTAAAGCAGCAATTCAACCCACATAAAGTATTTGTTATTCTAACCGGTGGTGAGCCTTTAATGCGACCCGATTTGGAAGAATGTGGTAAAGGTATTTATGAACGGGAGTTTCCTTGGGGCATGGTAAGTAACGGATTGGCTCTTACACCGGAACGATACCGGCGTCTGCTGAACCGCGGTCTGCGTTCCATGACTATTAGTTTGGACGGACTTCACGATTCACACAACTGGATGCGCGGAAACATACACAGTTTCGATAACGCGACACGAGCGATCGAAATGGTAGTCCATTCAAACGAAATAGTTTTCGATGTGGTAACCTGCGCGAACAAGCGAAATCTTAATGAACTCCCTAAACTAAAAGAATACCTTATCGGCATAGGATTAAAAAGCTGGCGTATTTTTACGGTCTTTCCTATGGGAAGAGCAGCCAAAGACCCCATGATGCATTTAGACAATGATGAATTCCGTCAGGTATTTGAGTTCATTAAAGCCACAAAAGCAGAAGGAAAGATTGATGTAAACTATGGATGTGAAGGGTTCTTAGGAGAATATGAAAATGAAGTAAGAAATCATTTCTTCTTCTGTCAGGCCGGCGCAACTGTCGGATCTGTATTATGCGACGGATCTATCTCCGCTTGTCCAAGCATTCGTGCGAACTATCATCAAGGCAACATCTATGAAGATGACTTTTTAAATGTATGGAACAACAAGTTTCTGCCTTATCGCGACAGAAATTGGATGAAGAAAGATGATTGTGCCGATTGTAAGTATTTCCGTTATTGCCGAGGTAACGGAATGCACCTTAGGGATGATGAAGGCAAACTTTTACTCTGTCACATGAAACGATTAGGATTTAAAAAGTAAAAAAATATATCACTCCACTAACAAAACAATTAAAATCGTAACGGAAGGACTTATTCTAAGCTCTTCCGTTCTATTTTGAATCATTCAAACTCCAAAATAAAGGTGGTGTTCCAACCGTTTGTTCCTGCTTTCAACAGACTGATATTGCCTCGTGAGAGTTTCATAATCTGACGAGAAAGAGATAAACCTATACCGCTCCCATTCTCTTTTGTAGTAAAAAAAGGAACAAATATATCATCAGCCACATCTTCCGGAATAGCCGGACCGTCATCGCTAACAGAGACAAAGACATGGTCATTCGGAGCACTATATGCTTTAATATAAATATGACCTGCATCATCCCCAATAGATTGTACCGCATTCTTAATCAAATTGATAAACATCTGACGAATGAGGTTCGGATCGGCATAAATCATCAAATCGTTCGGTTCAATGAGCATAGTCAACTTTATATGCTGAGGAACAATGCTTAATCCACCTATCTGTTGTAGTAACTCTTTTAAATAGAAAGGTTTAGGAGCCGGTATTTGTAAAGACGAGAACTTTCTATAACTATCCACAAAGTTTATCAGCCCCGTTGAAGTTTCATATATTGCTTCAATTCCATCATAAAGCGATGTCCCTTTTACATCATCCCTGTTAAGAAATGTCTCGCTAATAGAAGAAATAGGCGCAATGGAATTCATAATCTCATGAGTCAGCACCCGAGTCAATTTAATCCACGAATCCAACTCTTTATCGTCCAACTCATTACGAATATCATTCAGTATCAAAATACGAACCGGTTGCATTTCAAGTACAGTTCGAACTGCTCTCAATGATAAATGAGCTTCACCTTTTGAGGTAGAAAAATGCAACTGACTCCGCTCTCCGGCTTGGATAGTCCGGAATTTCTCTCCTACATCATGTCCATAGCGTTCTAATTGCTGTAATGTTCCTAAAGCAGGAAGATCGAGCAACTGTACAGCCGCGGCATTTGTCTGAATAATCCTATTCTCGTCATCTAAAACAATCACACCGGTCGTAACGGTCGAAAGTATTTGTTCATAATATTTCTCCTGTTGTATTTGATTCTGTTTCTGCTCTCCCATCAGTACTCCAAACCTATTAAGTGTCCGTTGAAGAGCTTTCTCTCCGGAATCGAAGCCCATAGTCGGCAAACGAAATGTATAATCGTTATTATTAATAGCTTCAAGCATTAAATCACATTTCTCTTTCAAAGCATTTCGAGAAAGAATGGTCAGAATCAGATAAATAACACAAAAAGCTCCTCCTATGGACATAAAGTATATATTCCAGCTTCCAATACCTATCCCTAAAACGATACATCCTACCATAAGCAGGATGGTACGTGCCGCCGTTGTTCGTAACCAATCAAATGCCATATCGTTTCATCTTATTATATAGAGTCTGGCGAGTAATTCCTAATGTAGCAGCCGCCTGCGACAAATTGCCATTACATTGGTCGACGGCTCTCTTTACTAAGTCTTTCTCCATCTCGTCCAACGTCTGAACAGGAGCTTCCATATTTTCCGACCGTTCTAAAACAGGTGGAGCTATCGCATTAGAAAGTTCCAAGTTGCTCTCCTGCAACTCATTATTATCACAAAGAATAACGCCTTTCTCTATGGTATGTTGAAGTTCGCGAATATTCCCATACCACGGATGGGCAAGCAATTTCTTCTTAGCACCTTCTGAAATGTTTGTAATAGCTCGTCCGTACTGCGTAGAGTAATGATTTAAGAAACGTTGTGTCAGCGGAAGTATATCTTCCTGACGCTCTCTCAGTGCCGGAATATGAAGATGTATCGTATTAATTCGGTATAAAAGGTCTTCACGGAACGTTCCATCTTGCACCATCTGCTCCAGATTCCGATTGGTAGCACAAATCAAACGAATATTCGTAGGCTGGGGTACATTACTTCCTACTTTCACAAAGCTCCGTTTCTGTATGGCGGTCAACAGCTTTGGCTGCATGTGTATCGGAAGATTGGCTATCTCATCCAAAAAGAGTGTTCCACCGTCGGCCGCTTCAAATCTACCGGTTCGGTCAGCATGCGCATCAGTAAACGATCCCTTCACATGCCCGAACAACTCGCTTTCGAATAGCGTCTCCGTAATAGCTCCCATGTCAACCGATACGAACGGGCCGTTCATTCGGCCCGACAAGCGATGTATCTCGTGAGCAAGCATGTCCTTACCCGTACCATTCTCTCCGGTAATTAAAATGGTTGCGTCGGTAGCACTTACCTTCTCCACCGTCAATTTTAATGGTCGAATCGCCGGAGAATTACCCCAATACATATCTTTATTATTCTCTTCAACAGGAGTTGTATTGAATCCTTTCTTCCCCTTTGGCTGCGATTTATCGTAAGCTTCTTTCAAAGTTTGAATTAACTTGGTATTATCCCATGGCTTGACTACAAAATCGGTAGCTCCATCCTTCAATCCTGTTACGGCAAGATTAATATCCGCGTATGCCGTGAATAGAACTACTTGTGTCTGAGGACGAAGTCGTTTTATTTCCCTAAGCCAATAAAGACCTTCATTACCCGTATTCAAACCGGAAGAGAAATTCATGTCAAGCAACACCACATCCGGCTTCTCCATCTGTAACATTGTAGGAAGTGTGACGGGAGTAGTTGAAGTAATTACTCTGGTAAAATGATCACCCAGCAAATATTGCAGAGAAGTCAAAATGTTTTTATTGTCATCAACGACAAGCAATGTTCCTTGTTTTGCCATAATTTCTTATTTTATACGAACAAAATTAGTGCATATAATAAAACAAACAAAAGAATCCAATAAGAAAAACAACTTACATATTAAACCAATAATTGATTTTGACCATAAAAGTATTAGTAGAAGGAAGGCCAAACATTTTATCTAAATTATCATTCCATCCGGAACGATAATATTTATCTCTGTTCGACATGGTATGTTCCCAAACGACATAAAGTGTTGATCCCGGTAGATATTCCCAACGCGCAACCAAGTTGGAACGAAACTCATTGAAACTGAAATCGGGTGAAAGATGCTGTGCCTCCACTTCCGCGTCCGTCATCAAGCGAAAACGGTCTTCAAACTTATGAGCAGTAGTATTCGTCATGTCTTTAAACTCACTGTACTTAGCTATAGAAGTAAATGGAGATCCATAAAATTGAATAGAGAAATCAGGTGTCACATTTGCCTGAGCTTTCAACGTAACACCGTATGTATTCTGTTTCATTTTTGCTGTAACATAAGGTGCCGAAGCTGTAGGAACACTACGCACATAGGCCTGTTCATCTGTATTATAGGAATAATCAAACTGAGTAGAGATATATAAATGATTCCCTATACGAAACGAAGCTTTGGGCGACCAAGTATTATAATTATAACGTCCGTCGGTGTCATGATCGCCTTTATAATCCAAGCCTAACATTATTCGCTTTCCCGTATCGGTATTAAATTTGATATCGGTAGCAAAATACGGGTTAAAACGTAAATCCGGCCCGCCCCGAAGAACACGAGTATCTAATTTATTCCAATTATACGCTTGCTTCACCGTAAGTTGATAACGATTGATGAACATCGTTATCCAATCCAATTCTATTTTATTTAACAGCGAAGTTCCTCCGTAATTCCATTTATTCGCTTGTTCTAAAGTAATCGTATTGGAACGGAATTTCTTCCACGTATTGGTTTGCTTAAACGAAAGGCTCGTTGTATTGGACAAATAATCGGCTTCTTTCAAATAGCCGACATCATTTAAATCAAACCCCGGGGATGCCCAACTGAACTTTTCCAAAAAAATCCATTTTGAATTTCCTTTTTTACCCAACTCAACATGTCCGCCTGTTCCCGAAAGCGAACGCCGATCTGTATTCACGCCCAAATAATCGGCTGACGAAACACGCTGATAATAATGTACCGCATTTCGTTGTACATGTTCTATAGCCCGCTCTGACCCATGAAGAGAGCTACCCATCAGTTTAGCATCTACATAGAAAAAACGATTCATAAAATATTGTGTAAAGTCAATTCCTCCGGTAAAAACATTCCGCGCCATGAAATCCTCTAAATACGGCTGATTCAAAGCACGATTAACAGCCGTAAGCATACCGCCCAACAGCGTATTCCCGTTCCAATTCTTTTGAAGACGGGCAATAGTGTAGTTTGTCAACGGCTCCACTTCGGTTTTATTCTCAACGCCATTTCGCATTACATCGACAGAAGATTTTGCTGTTACACTCTCCAACATTCCTATCGTCCAACCATTTCGAGTAGTTCCCGTCAACTTCATGGCTTCGATAATGGGAACATGTTCCTTTTCTTTAGCAAAGCTATGTACATTATCAATATCTTCCGGCTTGTATGAGGGTGTTGCTCCTATTCTTCGAGAATAAAAAAGCATATTACTGTCATCTTCAAAGTCAAGAATATGCTTGCCTTCCAAAAAGAACGGACGTTTTTCCTCATAAAAAGTTTCGTAAGCCGTCAGGTTCATGACCGACGGATCCAATTCCACTTGTCCGTAATCCGGATTGACAGTCAAATCGAGTGTCAAGTCTGATAAAGCGAATTTGGCATCTAATCCGGCATTACCATCCCAATCGTGCCCTTTCCGATAAGGACTTCCCGTTATCTTAGGTTCACTTCGGAACTTGCCCATCACATACGGCAGAATCTCTATTCCTTTCGGCTTTGGCAAATCCGTCATCCCGTGCATTTCTCCAAACGAGAACACGTGCCCGCTGTTTTTCAGCGGAATAAGACTCCAGTTCTGCACCTCATTCCGATGCCGGTTGACGCGCCGAATATGAAGTCCCCATATACCATCTTCCGACTTCTGATTATAACGTATCTGACTGAACGGGATTCTCAACTCGGCCGTCCAACAAGAATCTGCCATGTCAACATGAGTCTTGGCCTCCCACACGGCATTCCAGCTTCGGTTGACTTCCAGTTTATCCGTCACTATCAGGTCTGTTTTATTTCCACCCAAATTCAAATTGAACTCCGGCGCGGCTCGAAAGTCGTGATAGGTGTCAAAAGCGATACTCACCAAGTCGCCAATAGAATTGTCATCACGATCACCAATGAACCGGTTCAAATGATCGGGCTCATTTTCCTTACAATATATTCCTACATAAATGTATTTATTGTCATAGAAAAGCTTCGCGAAAGTAGGTGATTTTGATTTAACCCGCTCGTAAGGAGATACTTGAGTAAAACGTTCTGTCCATTCTCCTTGGGTTTTCCATAATGGTTCATCCAACTTACCATCAATATTCAACTTTACATTTTCCACTTTCGTTATATGATAAATTCTCTTGTATGCTTTCTCAAACGGAACAATAGAATCTTCTTGTCCAAAAACATACAAATAGATAATCAAATTCAAAATGAACAGAAATAAGCGTTTCATACTATTAAATTTTGGCATAAATGTAATAAATATTTTAGTACGACAAATCATCAATTTCATTATTTATCAAAAGATTTCTTCTAACGTAAAGCATACACTATCTCGTCATCAGAATAACAACCATGGTCATCCATATAAACCACGCAAATGATCCGCATGAATCGCTTAACTCATCCGCATGAATCGTCCAACTCATCCGCATGAATCGTCCAACTCATCCGCATGAATCACTCAACTCATACGCATGAGTTGGCAAAGTCATACGCATGAAGCAACCAAGTGATACGTATGACTTAAATAAGGAATCAAAACAGTCTGTCCAAACTTTATACACCAAGTGTCTATTTTTTAGACACTATGCATCATTCAAAAAGTCTCTTTATTCTGATAATCAGACAACTAACTCTTCTGGCACGGTAGTTGCTTTATATTCCATAGAAATTCAATATCCGATTATGAAAAGAAAAAAGATAGAAAAAGGATTATTCCTCCTCATGTTGGCCGCGACGGTCAGTCTCCATGCTCAAGATGTGTGGGATGTTGACCGCTGCATGGATTACGCTGTGAAGAACAATCACACAGTTCGTCAACGAGCGTTTGAAGTGAAAAACAACAAACTTGATAAATTGCAAGCTATCGGAAATTTTCTTCCCGGTCTGCAAGGAGGCATTCAAGCTCAATACAACTATGGTCGTAACATTGACCCTGAAACCAATACGTATAAAAACGTAAAAACATTCAATAACTATTACTCGCTGCAAAGCACGCTTCCCATATTTTATGGCGGTAGTCTGGTTAATCAAGTCAGACAAGCCCGTGTAAACGTACTGAGAGGCAAAGCTGCGCTTCAGGAAGAACGCGATAATGTAGCTCTTGAAACATTCCAAGCATATATTCAGGCACTCTATTGCCAAGGTACAGTTCGTATGGCAAAAAAGAAACTTTCCGAGAGCGACTCCATATTATATAAAACACAAGTCCAGGAGCAAGTCGGCCTGAAAGGTCAGGCTGATGTTGCCCAAATGGAAGCTCAGCAGGCAACAGACGCATATAACCTGACTAAACAACAAAACCTGTTGGCCACGGCATTGCTCAACCTCCGCCAGAAAATGAATTATCCAACCGATGAGCCACTCCTCCTTGACTCTACCCTGCTCGATTCATCTGTATTTAATCATATAGAACTTCAAACAGCCGATAAAGAAGAAGTTGTAAGGTTGGCAATGCAGAATAATCCCACACTCCGCAAGTCGGAAATGAATGCCAAGTCCACTAAAATAGGTCGCTACATTGCTTATGGCGAGGCACTCCCTTCCGTATATATGTTCTCCGGTCTTTCTACTTCATATTTTAAGGAATTGCACAGTTCAAATTATCCAAGTTTCCATGAGCAGTTTAATAATAATTATGGATATTATTTCGGATTCACATTGAGTATTCCTATTTTAAACCATTTCAAAAGCTACGGTAATGTGAAGAAAGCCCGAAATAATTACCTCATTGCAAAAGAGCAATACGAAGAACAGAAACTGGAACTCCGCAAGCTGGTAGAACAAGCTGTACTCGACCGTGAGGGATACCTAAAGGAAAGTATCCGGATGGAAAAGAAAGAAGAGTCAGACGCTATCGCCTATCAGGTAACCAAACGGAAATATGAGGAAGGACTCATGACTTCCCTCGATGTTCAGAATAATGCCGCGACATGGTTAGAAAGTCAGGCAAATCTTTTACAAAGCAAGTTGACATACTTCTTAAAATGTCGCTTGGTTGACTATTATAAAGGAGAAGACATTATTAAACGAAAATAAAAAAACACACTATGGATATACAATTAGAAAAGAAAAAAGGAATTCAAAAGAAACATATCCCATACATCATCGGTGGGGGTGCAATTCTTCTTTTGCTGTTATGGGTTCTCTTCGGAAACCACGCTTCAACCATGCGTATAGAAGCGAAATCTATCAATATTGCCGATGTCACTTATGGCGAGTTCAATGACTATATTCGTGTTAACGGAAAAGTTCAACCTATTCAAATTGTCCAAATCAGTCCGGAAGAAGGCGGAATTGTACGCGAAAAAATAGTTGAAGAAGGCGCGCACATCAATCAAGGTGATGTCATTATCCGTCTCAGTAACTCCGACTTAGACTTACAAATACTGAATGCCGAGTCGGAAGTTGCCGAAAAACAGAATATGCTTCGTAACACACAAGTTACCATGCAACAAGACAAACTGAATAATGAAACAGAGAAAGCGACGCTCGATATTGATACAAAGCAAAAAGAACGCACATTCCAACAGTATTCTCGTCTTTATAAAGAGAAATTAATAAGCAAAGAAGAGTTTCTAAAGGCTCAAGAAGACTGGCAGCTTTCACAAAAGAAGCATAACTTGATTAATGAACGATTGAAACAAGATTCCATTTATCGATATATCCAAATGGACCAGATGGAAGATAACTTACAGAATATGCGACAGAACGTAGCCTTGATACGGGAACGTAAAGAGAAATTAGAAGTCCGCGCTACCATATCCGGCGAACTCGGCTTACTGGATGTTGAGTTAGGGCAGAACATATCCGCCGGTCAAATGGTAGGACAGATAAACGACCTTTCCGATTATAAAATAGAAGCCCAAGTTGACGAACATTATATCGACAGGGTGACCAACGGATTACCTGCCACCTTTGAGCGTCAAGACAAAAAGTTTAAACTGAAAGTAAGAAAAGTTTATCCCGAAGTCAGAGAAGGCCGCTTCCGCACCGACTTTATATTCGAAGGCGCTCGTCCGGAAAATATCCGTACCGGACAGACTTATTACATCGATTTGCAATTAGGAGAATCATCTCAAAGCGTGCTCATTCCAAAAGGAACATTCTTCCAAGTTACCGGAGGAAACTGGATTTTCGTAGTCGACAAAGACGGTCATAAAGCATATAGAAGAAAGATTCGTATCGGTCGTCAAAATCCACAATACTATGAGGTGATGGAGGGCTTAGAGAAAGGCGAACGGGTTATCATCTCCGGTTATGAAAGCTTTAAAGACAATGAAGTGTTGATACTTAATTAGTGTTACAATGAAAACAATTATCCGAAATTTTACTTCTATATTCCGCCGTTTCGTAATGGCCAACCTATTAAACATTTTAGGGTTAAGTCTGGCTTTTGCCGCGTTCTTCGTTATCATGACACAAGTCAGCTACGACAACGGATACAATAAATCTATCAAAGATTATCGAAACCTGTATCAGATAAGCATGAATTTGGAGAGAAGTATGGGTGATTATACCACCCACTTTTCACGTCCTATAGCAGAAGCCTTATCACAATCCTCTCCACATGTAAAAAGCTATGGATTAATCAGTCAAGTATTTAATCGAAAATTCAGGATCAACGAGAAAGAATACAACCTGCAAGTGATGCTTGGAATCAATGACTTTCCGAAAATATTTGAACCGGAAATCATTTCAGGAAATCTTGACCGAATGAAAGAAGAACGACAAATCGTTGTCACGGAATCAGCAGCCAAGCGCATGTTCGGTTCGATAGACGTCGTTAACAAAACCATCACCCTTCCGGCTTTGACAGAAGAAAATCCGGATACAGAAATCACCATCTGTGCCATTGTCAAAGACTATCCGGATAATACATTCTTCTACGACTGTTGTTTCATCGGAAGCAATGAAAACGAAGGAAACGGAAACAATTGGAACTATTATTTCTACGTCCGGTTAGATGACGCGAAGAACGTAAAGGAAGTGAACGATTTGTTCGAAAAGAAATTTATACAATTCTTTAAAGAAAAAGGTACCACAGATAAAGATTTGGAAGGACTCAAAATCAACTTCATGCCCATCGCCGATACACATTTCAGCAAGGGAGGAACCAGTTCCAAATCATCTGTCTATCTGCTGTTCTGCTTCTCTATCCTGATTATTCTCATTGCCGGTGTCAACTTCATGAACTTCACGTTAGCAGAAACTCCTATGCGGATTCGCAGTATCAATACACAGAAGATATTAGGCGCGACAGCAGCGAAACTGAAAGGGAGTTTATTAGCGGAAGCTGTATTCATAAGTTTGATAGCATACGCTCTGTCGCTTATATGGGTAGTCATTGCCAACGACATGGGATTACAGCATCTGGTCGATGCCTCCATCCGGTTAGACGACCAGAAAACTTTGCTTCTCCTTACTTTTCTGATAAGCGTTACTGTGGGATTGTTAGCCGGTGCTTACCCGTCCTATTATGTCACATCCTTTCCTCCGGCTTTAGTACTGAAAGGTTCGTTCGGGCTTTCTCCAAAAGGCAGAATCCTCCGCGCTATATTGATAAGCATACAGTTCATTATCTCGTTCATACTGATTATTGCCGTAGGTATTATGTATCTGCAGAGTCATTATATTTTCACGTCCGATTACGGATACGACAAAGACATGGTAATGGTGGCCTCCACCACACGGGAAACGCGCAGCCAGCCCGAAGCAGTCATCAATCGAATGAAAAACATCAGTGGCGTGGAAGATGCCAGCTTCTCTCAGTTCATCATGAGTTCTTCAAACGGATACATGACTTGGGGACGCGGAACAAATGAAAACGATCAGGTGGGATTTGCCGTCTTCTTTGTCGACTCACATTTTCCAAACACGTTAGGATTGAAAATTGTGGAAGGCAGAGGGTTTAAAGAAGGCGACGGAGACGTTTATATGTTTTCGGAGTCGATGAAAAAGAAGTATCCTTTTGTCAAGGTTGATGAGAAACTCAATGCAAACGATTTCCTCGTAGTCGGTTTTTTCGATGACTTACAGTACGCTTCGTTCAGACAAATAAAAGATGATCTGCCATTAGGTTTATTCATTTCTTCTCCTACCGGCAAATATAAAGATTGGGGTAACTGGCGAAACGTATTAAACATTCGTGTAGGAAAGAATGTAGACAAGGTTGCCGCACGAAAAGAGATACAGAAAGCCTTAGAGGAATTCACTCCGCATAACGATTTCAATGTCCGCAGCATGGATCAGGTCATTGAGAATAATTATCAACATGAATTCTTATATACGAAACAGATTGTCCTGTTCTCTTTACTTGCCATCCTGATTAGCATCATTGGCGTATTCGGACTGACGATGTTCGAAAGCGAATACCGAAGAAAAGAAATAGGAATCCGAAAGATTATGGGTAGTTCGACTAAAGAAATCCTTTACATGTTCAACAAACGGTACATATATATGTTGATAGGATGTTTTGTCTTTGCCGCTCCTGTCGGATATTTGTTCGGACACCACTGGTTAGAAGGATTCGCGCAGCAAACAAATATATCGCTCCTTGTTTTCCTTGTCGCTTTCCTCTTGGTTACCTTTTTCACCATGTTGACCGTCACATTCCAGAGCTGGAAGAACGCGAACGAGAATCCAATAAACAGTATAAAGACGGAATAAAAAAATAATCATTTATGAAAAAATTAAAGACATATTTCCATTTCCTTAATCACAATAAATTATTCACTTTTGTCAACGTGTTGGGTTTAAGCATATCGTTGATGTTCGTATTGTTGATAGCGAATATGATAACCCGACAGCTCAGAGTAGACGCTGAAGTAAAAGACGCTGACCACATCAGCTTGTTTGCTAATGAATATTTTGTTGGAGCTCATTATAATTTGGGCGATAAATTGCAAAGTCGTTATCCCGAAATTGAAGACTGGTGCGTAACCAGTCCTGGCAAAACGGTGATAGCTAAAGTAGGCGATACGAATTACGAACTAAACTCACTGATTGTACGTAAAAACTTCTATTCTTTCTTTGGCTATCGGTTAGTCGAAGGTAAAGCTGAAGATGTACTTCAGGGAACCACCAATGTTGTGCTTACACGTAAAGGAGCCATTAAGTTGTTTGGTACCGAACACGCGGTAGGAAAAACATTCCTATTTACGCATGATTCCCAAAGTACCAATTATGTGGTAAGCGGTATTGCAGAAAACATTGACAATTCTATCTTCCCGGATGAAACAGAAGCCATATTCCCTTTCGAGATAATGGAATATGTAAACTGGAGCTCTTCGGAAAAAGCGGAAATGATGAATAACGCGGCCGGCGCCGAACTTTTCATAAAGACACCCAAGGGAGTGGATTTCAATCGGAAAAAAGAAGAAGTGAAAAATTATCTCAAAACCATCTTCTGGATATACTCTCAAGAGGCTGTCAATGATGTGCAGTTTATTCCGATGAAAGACTTTTATTTCTCAGAGATTAAAGACTTCAATGGACTGAATCAGTACGATTTTACGCAAGTAATCATATATATAATAGTAGGCATCATTATCTTGTTAATGGCAGTATTCAACTATATCTGCATGAGTATTGTTCAAACAAGCTATCGTGCCAAAGAAATGGCAACCCGACGTTTGTTAGGCTCAAATAAAAAAGATATCTTCTGGCGGATGATTGAAGAATCTCTGTTGCTGACTTTCATTGCTTTTCTATTAGGATTCCTGTTGGCCAAAGCAGCAGAGCCTTTCGCCATAGATCTCTTCCGGACCAAGATAGATATTACAGGTGACCTGAATGCGATAACCTTACTAATATATGTTTCTACTATAGCTTTATTAGCGTTTGTATCCGGATTTTTCCCTGCTACCATTTTATCAAACTATCACCCAATGGATATAGTAAAAGGAACATTCCGCCGTAAAACGAAAGCTATCTATCTACGTCTGCTTAGTATCTTTCAGAACGGATTAACCATCGCTCTGTTGACATGTGCTTTATTTATGGCTTCCATGTTTTACTTCTTATTGCACCTGCCACTTGGATATAGCTATGAAAATATACTTACGTTAGATCCGGTACTCAATAGTAAAGACTATCACACATTCAGAAGTGAACTGCAAAAATTACCATTCGTAAATAACATTTCTTTTTCCGATGAACTTCTGATTGAAGGCGGACGTAACAATACACAGAATATAAAGAACGCAAAAGGAGGTCCGAACAAATCAATGAGCTTTGAACAAATAAATGTCGATTCCGCCTTTATTAAGATGTTTGACATTCATATTATAGAAGACCGAAAGTTACAACCGGACAAACATAATTGGTTCTTTAGCGAAAACGCCATAAAAACCGCTAACGAGTTAGGATATACCGATTATATTACCACCGATTATAACGATAAATATATCATTGCAGGAATAATAAACGATATAAAAATACGGTCGGTATTAAATCCCGGTTCTGATTATATTCTAATGAATATTATTCCGAATGACAGTATTAAACATCCCGGAGGCGTATGTGTACAAGTACATAACGGAGATTTCAAAAATTACAAAGAACAGATTGATTCCATATATTCCGGTTTAGCCAATGGAATACCTTTCTCTTCCAGATGGTATAGTGATATGGTAAAACAACAATACGAGCCGGTGTCTCAACTAAGTAAGACCATTGGAATCTTCACCTTTGCCGCATTAGTTATTTCCTTGTTAGGATTGACAGCCATGAGTATCTATTTTATCACACAGCGCAGAAGAGATATGGCTATTCGGAAAGTGTTTGGTTCAACAAATAGAATAGAACTGTTCAGCTTGATGAAATTCACACTTCGTTCATTATTCTTCAGCCTAATCATTGCTCTTCCATTGATGTGGGGTGGAATAAAGAAACTGAACGACTTAATTCCGGTGGAAAGATACGATTGTCCGTGGTGGATACCACTGGTTGCTATTGCTTTTGTAACAGTCGTATCATTGACATCTGTTTACATTATCAGTAATAAAGCAACCAAAGAAAATCCAATTGACAGTATAAAGACAGAATAATAAAATAAATAATAGATAATTAATAATTTTAAAAGAATAAAGACATGATTAAGATTGAAAATTTAACTAAGAAATTCGTTACAACAGAAGTTGAGACCATTGCGTTGAATAATGTAAATTTGGAAGTTGCCGATAAAGAATTTGTCGCTATCATGGGACCTTCGGGCTGCGGTAAGTCAACCTTACTGAATATTATGGGACTGCTTGACAACCCAACTTCGGGTAATTATTATTTGAATCAGGAAGAAGTCGGTCACCTGAAAGAAAAAGATCGCACCAAAGTCCGTAAAGGAAATATCGGATTCGTGTTCCAAAGTTTTAATCTGATTGACGAATTGAATGTTTTCGAGAATGTGGAATTACCGTTGACATACTTAGGCATTCCCGCCAATGAAAGAAAGAAACGTGTGACTGAAATCCTTAAGCGAATGAATATCAGTCATCGGGCAAAACATTATCCACAACAGTTGTCGGGAGGTCAGCAACAAAGAGTTGCCATCGCACGTGCCGTAATAATTAAT
The DNA here is from genome assembly GCF_021295095.1 of Phocaeicola oris. GTDB lineage: Bacteria > Bacteroidota > Bacteroidia > Bacteroidales > Bacteroidaceae > Phocaeicola > Phocaeicola oris. The sequence continues at coordinate 48,998 of NZ_JAJLQX010000017.1, read as the reverse complement.
CCGAAATTGATTCTTGCCGATGAGCCTACCGGTAATCTGGACTCAAAGAATGGACAAGAAGTAATGGAACTTCTGACAGAATTAAATAAAGAAGGTACCACCATCGTCATGGTTACTCATAGTCAGCATGACGCAGGCTTTGCCGGACGTATTATCAATTTGTTCGATGGCCAGATTGTCTCAACAACAGAAGGGCTTTAATAGTTTAGCAACGAATATAGGTGGAAAAGTTTACCTTTCCTCTATAACGAACTAAACTTTTAATCCTCAAACAAAAAATATTTAATCATGCGTCGTGCAATAAAATCATTATTTCGAAAAGGAGAAGCAAACATAACAAAGATTCTCTGTCTTGCCATCGGTTTAGCCTTAGGACTGACCATGATAGCGGAAGTCATCTATGAATACTCCTACGATAACTTTGTACCAGGACTTGAAGATACGTATCTGGTGGGAGAAAACTACAAAATGAAAGGCGAAGACTGGAAAAACTTCACTCAATGTTCCGGAGCACATGCTCCGGGCATCAAGTCGGTTTGTCCGGAAGTGGAAGCCGCAACCAGATACACTTGGTTTTCAGAATCCGCGACTTTTCTCACAGAAGACAAAAAAGAACTGAAAGGTAACGCATTCCTTTGCGACTCTTCTTTCTTCAACGTATTCCCAAGAAAGATATTGTTGGGAGAAGATCCAAAGACCGGCTTAAATGAATCCGGTAAGGCTTATATTTCTGAAAGTTTATATAAAACTATCGGACAGGACATCATAGGCAAAACAGTTTCTATGAAAATAGATAACCGATTGCAACTGAATATTGTTGGCGTGTTCCAAGATATTCCTGAGAACACTTCGCTTCCCGATATGGATATTATAATGGCCATGCCTACTGCTTTAAAAATATGGGGGTGGGACAGCCCAAATAATATGGTAGGCAACGACCGCTATATAGGTTATGTCCGTCTACGCCACGGCACCAATCCCAACAACTTACAAGGTCGTATGGACCAATGGATTAAAGACAAGATAGGGAAACAACTTACTAAAGGTGGAGTTGATATGAAGCTCCGTCTGGATCCTTTGAAAGGAATTGTCCTTTCGAGTTCGAAAAACAAGATAATGAATTTCGCGTTCCTCGGATTCGGTATTATCATGTTGTTGGTTTCGGTGTTCAATTATATCCTTTTGATTATATCCTCTATGGTGAACCGAGCCAAAAGTATAGCTACATACCGTTGCTATGGAGCTGATAGTAAAGACATTTATAAAATGATTCTCGGCGAATCATTCCTACATATCTTTTGCATTGCTTTACCTTTGGCCATACTTATCATCTTTAGTCTGCAAAACTTTGTTCAAGAACAAATCGCGCATAGTCTGAAGAGCCTTTTCCCTATCTCTACTATTATAATATGTATACTCATTACCTTCATTGTAGTTATTGTTTGCGGATTACTTCCGGGCTATATCTACACTAAAATTCCGGTCACGTATGCTTACCGTAAATATACAGAAAGCAAACGTCGTTGGAAATTGGCCTTACTGTTCGTCCAATTCATGCTGACAGGCTTCTTCGTTTGTTTGTTAACTGTAATCGGGTTACAATATCAAAAGTTGACCAATTATGATTTAGGTTTCAACTACAAAAATATGTTAGAAGTCGGATTTAAAGGTGTTAATAGAAATGAACGGGAACGCTGCTATCAGGAGTTGAAAAGAAATCCGAATGTCGCTTCCGTAACATGGGCTTATCAGGACTTTTCTTCCGGAGTAAATGGAGATAACGTTATTAATCCGGAAACAGGTGAGGAATATATGAATGTACGCAACTTATTTGCTGGAGGTGATGATTTCTTTAAGACTCTTGAAATACCTGTTCTTGAAGGCAAGACATTTACTCCGGTAGCTGTTGATTCATTAAGCAAAGAGATAATGGTAAGCGAAACTTTTGTTAAAAAGATGGAAAAATTAGCCGGATGGAAAGGCGATGCCATCGGTAAAGATGTATATATCACCAGCCATGATGGATTATATAGAATTATTGGCATATACAAAGATTTCAGAACCGGTATATTAGAAAAAGAAGCTGAAGAGTATCATACACGTCCCAGTGTAATCTATTATGGAACCATTGATTCTCCTTGGACTATGTATCTCTATATCCGTTTAAATAATATGGGGTCGGAGCAGGTTCAACAAATTCAGGATATTGTCGATAAGACTATTACCAGCAATAAAAAAACGGTGTACCTGCTGCGCATGGAAATAGGGAACAACTACGCCCATTTAAAACATGTCCGCAATTCTATTATGTTAGCAGGAATAAGTATTCTGATTATTGCGCTTATAGGTTTAATAGCTTATATCCGCGATGAAGTGAACCGTCGCCGTTCCGAGATTGCTATCCGGTCTATTCTTGGAGCGACTGCCGGTAATATTCAAAAGTTATTCCAACAATACCTGTTATACATAGCGGTGCCTGCCATTTTTGTCGGAGGTTTATGCGCATGGATTGTCGGACAATATATATTAGAGGTTTTCTCTGTAAAGATTCCATTAACATGGTATTTGTTCGGCGGATGTATGCTAATCGTACTTCTAATAGTAGTAGTCATGGCATATCTGTTAGTTTGGAAAGCTGCACAAGCCAACCCTACAGAAAATCTCCGCACCGAATAAATTTATCAAAAAAAATGATTACTTTTGTCCGGAGTATATATTAGCTCTAAACAGAAGTAACCATTTTATTCATTTACAAAAGTAATGCTATGAGGAAAACTCTTTTATTTTTTTGCTTTATGATGCTGTCAAGTTATTTATTAGCGCAAAGCATTCATATTTCCACTAAAAACATGTCGTTGGTGCTGAACGCGCAGACAGGAAAGGAATTGAAGTTCGTGTACTTCGGTCAGAAACTCTCTGATCAAGATTTAAATTCAATCGAAAAAACAGAAGCTGCTCGATTTGCTGCTTATCCTGCTTACGGATTGAATTGCACTCAGGAAAATGCTTTATCCGTACAACATGCCGACGGAAACATGTCTCTTGAAATGGCTGTACAAAGTGTGGATAAGAAAGATGATAACCATGCTGTCACTACCACCATTACCATGAAGGATAAAGTTTATCCGTTCTATGTAAAGGTAAATTACAAGGCTTATAAAGATGTCGATATGATTGAAACTTGGACAGAGGTCAATCATGGAGAGAAAGGCATCGTTATGATGACGGAGTTCGCTTCCGCTTATCTGCCTATCCGTAAAGGAAATGTTTATATCTCTCACCTCTACGGAGCATGGGGTAATGAAGGTAAGTTGGTTTGTGAGCCGCTTACTCCGGGTGTAAAGGAAATCATCAATAAAGACGGTGTACGCAACTCACATACCGCTCATGCCGAGGTGATGTTCTCGTTAGACGGTGAAGCTAAAGAGAACGAAGGTCGTATGATTGGCGCGGCACTCTGCTACTCAGGCAACTATCGACTGAAAGTCAATACCGATGAGAGTGAATACCATCACTTCTTCGCCGGAATAAATGAGGATAACTCATGGTATAATCTTAAGAAAGATGAAATATTTACTACTCCTGCCCTCGCCCTGACTTATACGAAAGAAGGTTTGAGTGGCGCAAGCCGTAACTTCCACAAATGGGGGCGTGAATACAAATTAGCCAACGGCAATACTCTTCGAAAGGTATTGTTGAACAGTTGGGAAGGCGTGTACTTCAACATCAACGAAGAAGGCATGGACCAAATGATGGCTGACATCGCTTCTATGGGGGGCGAACTCTTTGTGATGGACGACGGATGGTTTGGCGTTAAATACCCACGCAAAAACGACCATTCCTCATTAGGTGACTGGGAAGTGGACAAAACAAAACTTCCTCACGGCATTCAAGGCTTGATTGACGCGGCAAAGAAACATGGCATAAAGTTCGGCATCTGGATAGAACCGGAAATGACAAACACCGTCAGCGAACTTTATGAACAGCATCCCGACTGGGTTATCAAAGCTCCGCAAAGAGATTTGGTATTAGGACGTGGAGGCACACAGGTGGTACTCGACTTGAGCAATCCCGCTGTTCAAGACTTTGTGTTTGGTGTCGTAGATAATTTAATGACTAAATATCCTGATTTGGATTATATCAAATGGGATGCCAACGCGTCTATTATGAATCATGGTTCCAACTATCTGACAAAGGATAACCAAAGCCATTTGTATATTGACTATCATCGTGGCTTTGAGAAAGCTTGCCAGCGCATCCGTGCCAAATACCCAAAGCTGACCATTCAGGCATGTGCCAGTGGTGGCGGTCGTGCCAACTGGGGTGTACTTCCATATTTTGATGAATTCTGGGTAAGCGATGATACCGATGCTTTGCAACGTGTCTATATGCAGTGGGGCACCTCTTATTTCTTCCCCGCCATCGCCATGGCTTCTCACATCAGTGCCGCTCCTAATCATCAGACAGGGCGTGTTATTCCTTTGAAGTTCAGAATCGACGTAGCTATGAGCGGTCGCCTTGGTATGGAAATCCAGCCAAAGAACATGACCGAGAATGAGAAGAATCTATGCAAGAATGCTATCGCAGAATATAAAAATATCCGCCCGATAGTACAAATGGGCGACATCTACCGCTTACAATCTCCATACAATCATATAGGAATTTCTTCACTGATGTATGTTACTCCCGAGAAAGATAAAGCCGTATTCTACTGGTATAAGACAGAGCATTTTGTAAATCAGCATCTTCCGCGCATTCCTATGGCAGGCTTAAAGGCTGATAAGAATTACAAAGTACACGAACTGAACCGTATTGATGCTCATCCTTTAGTCTTCGAAGGTCAGGTATTCAGTGGAGAATATCTAATGTCGAACGGATTGGAAATTCCTTATAACCATCGTGTCAGAGGTGTACAACCGGATTATTCAAGTCGTGTTCTTTACTTGGAAGAAGTCAATTAATATTTTAAGAAATAACAATAAAAGAGGGAGCTGTATGTAGTTCCCTCTTTTTTCTTTTATACCGACTTTGAAGGAAAAAACATTTCTGTTATTATTCCGATGCCTATAAACGCGAAAAGTGATACGTATCAAACGTACAACTCATACGCATGAATCGATCAACTCATGAGGATGAATCGTACAACTCATGCGGATGAATCGGTCAACTCATGCGCATCACTTTTCCTAATGCTCTTGATGAGATATGAAATTGACATTATCACTGCAACTTAATGTACCGACGAAAGAGAATACAGATCTTGTGTGCCGTATAAATTAATGAGTAACTATGATATAAACCGCAAAAGAAGTATCTTTGTTTACCGGCGTTAAAGGGAGATAACCTTTCCTTATCCTACCCGATTCCATTGCCAAAGGATAATCCGACATCATTTGCCTTTGTGCTTTTAAAGCCTCATCGGGATGGGGATAATATTCAATATAAAAATATCCGTGAGAAGTGGGACAAATATATTTGTCAAACAGTACGCGCGATAGGATTCCCATATTCATCCGAAGGTTTATCTCCACACAAGGACGCAACTTCCCTTCGGAAATGAGCATATCGACCCCTAAACAGCCTTGGTAAAAGCCACGAATCTCTTCAAACAACAACTGCTCCAGCCGGTTCCTTATATATAACAAAACATGCAGTGGAACAAATTCGGCCAACCGTTTCTCAATTTCATCATCCGAAGCTAATACATTCCGCTTATAAACGCCGTTATCATCTGTCTCAAAGAGCGAATAACCGGCAAACATCACTCCTTCCATATCGGAATAAAATTCCATGGCAAAGTCAATCGATCGGGGATTATACGGTTCCGCCACAATGATTCCCTGTGTCAAAAGAACTCTCGATACCCAGCTCTTTATCGGGGCATTCCATGTATCAGGAGAAACAAAATGGATTCCCCGACCACTACCCGACCACGGAGCCTTTAATACAACTTTATCGTGCGAAAGGATAAACTTTTCAATATCCGTTTCACAAGTTAAAACAACCGCATCACCAAGTAAATAATCCGCTCCTTGAAGCTGTTTCAGTATTTTAACCGCCGTCAACCTGCTCGACAAATCACGAATTTTCCCCATCTGCTCTTCATTTGGGAAAGAGCCCGTCGGCAAACCATTCATTTGTAAGTCATAACAAAGCGACGGATTCCATCCCCACGGCCTGACAATATCAAAATCCGAAATCAGTTGATCAGTAAAATTAATATCTAAATGAAATGGGCAGTACTTTCGAAACAAATCTATTCTGTCGACAGCATCAACAAGTACCCAACTTCCTTTATCGGCATACCAAGCCGGAAGGAAAGACAAATCTTCCGTCATTTTCTTAATGCTATGACGAACGACGAAACTCGGCTTCCCATAAGCTAAGGCCATGTCGTTATCGGGATTAAACAAATAAATTGGTTTCATAACGCAAAGATAGAAAGAATAAAATACATCTATTAATTAATTCATTTTATAAAGACCAATAAAAAGAATGAATTTATCTTGAAGAAAGATATAAATATTAGCATAATTTTGTAATCTCCACTTTGCAATTCTAATTTGATTTTGTACCTTTGCGTCAAATTCTTTAATAGAAGAAATGGAAACCTTTTACAGGACACATCGTTATCTCGTTGAGCACACTAATGCCCCCGTTCGTCGACTTTTAATGGATGAAATCAATTGGAACGACCGGTTAATAGGTATTAAAGGTACTCGAGGCATTGGAAAAACAACTTTCCTTTTGCAGTATGCTAAAGAGAAATTCGGCACTGACAGGTCTTGTTTATACATTAACATGAACAATTTCTATTTCTCCGACCATACCATTGTAGATTTCGCGGAACAATTTGTGAACGACGGCGGAAAAGTGCTGTTAATCGATCAGGTATTCAAGTATCCGGAATGGAGTCACGACCTGCGCGTTTGTTACGAACGCTTTCCACAGCTAAAAATTGTTTTCACCAACTCCTCAGTCATGCAGTTGGAAGATTTTCCTGAGATAAATGATATTTGCAAGTTATATCATATCCGTGGATTTTCATTCCGTGAATTCCTAAACTTAAAAACCGGACACTCGTTCCATCCGTATACGCTGCAGGAAATTTTAGAGAATCATCAACCCATTGCGGATACGGTTCTTCGGAATACCAAGCCGTTAGACTATTTCAAAGATTATCTGCATCATGGATTCTATCCGTTCTTCTTGGAGAACAGAAACTATTCCGAGAATTTAGTGAAGACCATGAACATGATGATTGAAGTAGATATTCTGCTCATTAAACAAATAGAGTTGAAGTATCTGACAAAGATAAAAAAGTTACTATACTTAGTGGCTGTTGACGGACCGGTCGCTCCGAATATCAGTCAATTAGCCAAAGAAATAGAGACATCCCGTGCAACAGTGATGAACTACATCAAATACTTATCGGAAGCAAGACTAATTAATATGATTTATCCGAATGGCGAAAGTTTTCCAAAGAAACCATCCAAGTTGCTGATGCATAATACCAATCTGATGTATGCCATTTACCCCATCAAGTTTGAAAAGAAGGATGTGCTCAACACCTTTTTATTAAACGCGCTTTCCAAAGGACATAATATATATAAAGGAGATCGTGGAAGTTCTTTCTCCGTCGACGAAGGCATCCGCCTGCGAATTGCGATGGAAGAAGGCGAGACTAAAAATAATCCACGTTATTATTATGCTATTCGTAATATGTCTGTAGGACACGGAAACCAAATTCCATTGTGGTTATTTGGATTCCTTTATTAGTTGAGTTTATTTATTATTTAACTACTTAGTATTATATGACTAAACAAAAAAAATTTATCACTTGTGATGGTAATGAAGCTGCCGCTCACATAAGCTACATGTTTAGTGAGGTTGCCGCTATCTACCCTATTACTCCGTCATCTCCTATGGCAGAGCATGTTGATGAATGGGCTGCCAAAGGTCGTAAGAACCTTTTCGGTCAGACCGTTAGTGTACAAGAAATGCAATCTGAAGGAGGAGCTGCCGGTGCCTTGCATGGTTCTTTACAAGCCGGTGCTTTAACAACAACATTCACTGCTTCACAGGGTTTATTGTTGATGATTCCTAATATGTATAAGATTGCAGGAGAACTGCTTCCTTGTGTATTCGATGTTTCAGCTCGTACTTTAGCTTCTCATTCTCTTTGTATCTTCGGTGATCATCAGGATGTAATGGCTTGTCGTCAGACAGGTTTCGCCATGTTCTGCTCCGGATCTGTTCAAGAGGTTATGGATTTAACGGCTGTTCCTCACTTGGCAACATTGAAGACCAGCGTTCCTTTCATCAATTTCTTTGATGGTTTCCGCACCTCTCATGAGATTGACAAGATTGAAAGACTGGACAACGAGGATATCTGTCCATTGGTTGACATGGATGATATCAAACGCTTCCGCGACCGTGCCTTAAGTCCTGAGCGTCCTGTAACTCGTGGTACCGCGGAAAATCCGGAGACTTTCTTCACTCATCGTGAAGCCAGCAACGGCGCTTACGAGAATGTTCCGGAAGTTGTTGAGGAATTGCTCGGCAAAATCAGTACTATCACAGGCCGTGAATATCACTTGTTCTCATACTATGGCGCAAAAGACGCTGACCGTATGATTATTTTAATGGGTTCCGCTACCGAAGCTGCTCGTGAGGCTATCGATTATTTAAATAAGAATGGCGAGAAGGTGGGAATGATTAGTGTTCACTTGTATCGTCCGTTCTCTGTTAAGCATCTGCTTGCCTCTGTTCCTAAGACTGTTAAGCGCATTGCTGTTCTCGATCGCACAAAGGAGCCGGGAGCCGAAGGTGAACCTCTTTACTTGGATATTAAGAGCGCATACTATGATGTTCAAGATAAGCCACTGATTGTTGGCGGTCGCTATGGTTTAGGATCACGCGATACAACTCCTGCCCAAATCGTTTCCGTATTCAATAACTTGAAGATGAACGAACCGAAGAATCACTTTACCATCGGTATCGTCGATGATGTTACATTCACATCTCTTCCACAGGTTGAGGAAATTCCTATGGGCGCTGAAGGTACATTCGAAGCTAAATTCTACGGCTTGGGCGCTGATGGTACTGTGGGTGCTAACAAGAACTCGGTTAAGATTATCGGTGACAACACAGACAAGCATTGTCAGGCTTATTTCAGCTACGACTCAAAGAAGTCCGGAGGTTTCACCTGCTCTCATCTTCGTTTCGGTGACAATCCTATCCATTCCACTTATTTGGTCAATACTCCAAACTTCGTGGCTTGCCATGTTCAGGCTTACCTTAACATGTACGATGTTACCCGTGGCTTGCAAAAGAACGGTACATTCCTTTTAAATACGATCTTCGATGGTGACGAATTGGTTCACTTCATTCCTAATAAAGTTAAACGCTACTTCGCTCAAAACAATATCACCGTTTATTATATCAACGCTACTAAAATCGCTCAAGAAATTGGGTTGGGTAATCGTACCAACACTATTCTTCAGAGCGCGTTCTTCCGTATCACCGAGGTTATCCCTGTTGACTTGGCTGTAGAACAAATGAAGAAATTTATTGTTAAGTCGTACGGCAACAAGGGACAGGATGTGGTTGATAAAAACTATGCTGCTGTCGATCGCGGTGACGAATATAAGACATTGGCTATCAATCCGGCATGGGCTGACTTAGCTGATGAGGATGCAGTGGAAGACGATGCTCCGGCATTCGTTAAAGAACTGGTTCGTCCTATCAATGCTCAGAGCGGTGACTTGTTAAAAGTTTCTGACTTCGTTAAGCATAATACTGTCGACGGTTCTTGGTCAGTAGGTACTGCCGCTTACGAAAAACGAGGCGTAGAGGCTTTTGTTCCTGTTTGGAATCCGGAAAACTGTATCCAGTGTAACAAATGTTCATTCGTTTGTCCTCACGCAGCTATCCGTCCATTTGTCCTGAATGATGAGGAGTTGAAAGGCTTCGATACTCAAACAATCGATGTCAAAGTTCCAAAACCTTTAGCAGGCATGCACTTCCGTATTGAGGTAAGCGTTATGGATTGCTTAGGTTGCGGTAATTGCGAGGATGTTTGCCCGGGTAATCCTAAAACAGGCAAGGCTTTGAAGATGACTCCGTTTAATCCTGATTCCGAAGAGATGAAGAAAGAAGCTGCCAATTGGATATATCTGACTAAGAATGTGAAGTCTAAACAAAATCTTATCGATATCAAACAGAGCCCGAAGAACTCTCAGTTCGCGCAACCTTTGTTTGAGTTCTCAGGTGCTTGCGCCGGTTGTGGCGAGACTCCTTACGTTAAGCTGATTTCTCAATTGTTTGGCGACCGTGAGATGTTGGCTAACGCAACAGGTTGCTCATCTATCTATTCTGCTTCTATTCCTTCTACTCCGTATTGCAAGAATGAAAAAGGGCAAGGACCGGTATTCAACAACTCATTGTTTGAGGATTTCTGCGAATTCGGCTTAGGTATGGCATTGGGTAACAAAAAGATGAAAGAACGTATCACTATGTTGCTCAACGATGCTATTGCTAAAGAAGATACTCCGGAAGCGTTTAAAGCTGCTGCTCAGAAATGGATAGAAGGCAAAAACGACGCTGACGCGTCTAAGATTGCCGCCGCTGAACTGAAGCCATTGATTGAAGAAGGTGTTAAGGGCGGTTGTCCTATCTGTACGGAATTAAAGACTTTAGATCACTACTTAGTTAAGAGAAGTCAGTGGATTATTGGTGGCGACGGCGCTTCATACGATATCGGTTACGGCGGTCTCGACCACGTCATCGCATCCGGTGAAGATGTTAACATCCTTGTCCTCGATACCGAGGTTTACTCTAATACAGGTGGTCAGTCGTCTAAGGCTACTCCTTTGGGCGCTATCGCTCAGTTCGCTGCTCAAGGTAAACGAATCCGCAAGAAAGATTTGGGATTGATGGCTACTACTTACGGTTATGTTTATGTCGCTCAAGTTGCTATGGGCGCCGATAACTCTCAGTGCTTGAAGGCTATCCGTGAGGCGGAAGCATATCCGGGCCCGTCATTGGTCATTGCATACGCTCCATGTATCAATCATGGTTTAAAGGTTAAAGGTGGCATGGGACGCAGTCAGGCAGAAGAAGGACGTGCCGTTGAATGTGGTTACTGGCATTTGTGGAGATATAACCCACAGTTAGCAGATCAGGGCAAGAACCCATTCTCTTTAGATTCCAAAGAGCCCGATTGGAATAAGTTCCACGACTTCCTGTTGGGTGAGGTTCGTTACCTGTCTGTAAAGAAAGCTTATCCTAACGAAGCGGAAGAACTCTTCACCGAAGCTCAGCACATGGCTAAGCTCCGTTATAAGAGCTACATACGCAAGAGTCAAGAGGACTGGAGTTTGGAAGAGAACAACTAATTTGTTCCTAATATAAATTTAGCGGGTGAGGCAAATGCCTCACCCGCTTTTCTTTGCATTTTACTGCATTTGTCGAATCATTGACGCGTTAGGTTTGCGAATTGATATTGTAAAACCTATCTGAACATACTTACAAGCATAGTCTTATATTAAGCTATGCTTGCAAGTATGTTATTCATTCACTGCTATTGTCACTACTTAACAAACAGACAACTGCTAATACCCTTGTCGTTTATAAGCCTCCGCCAACTGTTTCATCGCCTTCTCAATGATACTTCGCGGACTGCCTATGTTCAATCGCATAAATCCTTTCCCTTCTTCACCAAAAATGTAACCATCATTAAGAGCTAAATGAGCTTTATCAACAAAGAAATCGGTCAGTTGTTCCGGAGTGAGACCTAACTCCCTGCAGTCGAGCCAAATCAGATAAGACGCATGTGGTTCAATTGCCTTGATCCTCGGACAATGTTCCTTCAGGAATGTATTTACATAATCTATATTACCTTGAATGTACCGAATACACTGATCGAGCCACTCCTTACCCTCTGTGTAGCAAGCCTCAACACACAATGTAGCAAAAACGTGTCCCATGTTCAGTTCCCCCCGCTCTAAAAACGCTTCGAACTGTTGATGCCATTCCTTATTATATATAATAACATGCGAAGCAGAGATACCGGCTATATTAAAAGCCTTACTCGGAGCCATAAAAGTGACAGTATTTTGCCGGGCCTCTTCACTAATCATACAGAACGGAGTATGCTTGCAAGGCGGCAACGTAAGGTCGGCATGAATCTCATCGGAAAATACCATGACATGTTCTTTCGCGCAAATCTCGGCTACAGCCTGAAGTTCCTCTTTGGTCCAGACTATTCCTCCCGGATTATGAGGATTACACAAAATCATCAGTTTACATCCCTTCGCCTTGTTACGCAAATCATCCAAATCCATACGATATTGTCCGTTTTCCAACATCAACGGATTCGTCACTACCTCACGGCCGTATGCTGTCGATACATTACGGAACGGATGATACACGGGAGGTTGGATAAGCACCTTATCGCCCGACTTTGAGAAACAGTCTATAGCCAAAGCGATGCCCGGAACAATACCTCCCACAAAAGTAATATTCTCCTTAACCGCGGACATGCCGTAACGATCGTTTATCCAATGGATAATGGCATTATAATAATGATCTCCCTTGCAGGTATACCCTAATATTCCCCTGTCACAACGCCGACGAATAGCATCCAACACGAATGGTCCGGCAGCGAAGTCCATATCGGCTACCCACATCGGAATCAAATCTGTCCGTCCCCAATTCTCCATCATAGCAGTTAATTTTATGGCATCTGTTCCCTCACGGTTTATTATGCTGTCAAAATCGTATTTCATGATCTCTTTAATTTTAATTTTCTGGTTGGCACAAATTTACTTATTCATTATTAAAAAATACATTCTTTTAAATATAAAAGAAAGATTTTACGAAAAAAAACGAATAACATGCTTGTTTCTTCTAAAAATATAGTACATTTGCAGCGAAATGTAAAACAATATTTGTGATGAATACATTGCAACGTGCATACTTCTTTTTTAATTATTACTTTTACTTTAGCGATGAAGTGAAGCGGGAGTTTGCATACGTAATCTAAGCAACCAAAAAGAATTTGAAATAACCATAAAATCCCGCTTCCCATAGAAGACGGGATTTTTTATTTTAACGAATATACGAGATGAAGAAAGTAGCTATACAAGGAATCAAAGGTTCATTCCACGATATTGCCGCCCACAAATATTTCCCCGACGATGAACTGCGACTGATTTGCTGTGACACGTTTGAACAAGTCTTCGAGAGCATGAAACAGGACAGCAAAATAATCGGGCTGGTGGCCATTGAGAACACCATTGCAGGCAGCTTGCTACATAATTACGAACTGTTACGCGAAAGCGGATATACCATTGTAGGAGAGCATAAGCTACGCATAAAACATAGTATAATGTGTCTGCCTGAGGATGATTGGGACTCCATTACCGAGGTTGACTCTCACCCTGTGGCTTTGGCACAGTGCCGAACGTTTCTACATGAGCACCCTGAACTAAAGATTGTCGAAACAGAAGATACTGCCAAGAGTGCTCAGGAAATAAAAGAGTGCCATCTCACCGGTCATGCTGCCATCTGTTCCAAATACGCTGCCGAACTTTACGGGATGAAAGTTTTGCAAGAAGGAATAGAGACCAACAAACATAACTTCACCCGCTTTATGGTTGTTTCCGACCCTTGGGTGGCAGATGATATGCGTAGTTTGGGAAAAGCCAACAAAGCCACCCTTGTCTTTGCCTTGCCTCATAAAGAAGGCAGTCTGTCGCAAATACTTTCAATCTTTTCATTTTATAGCATTAATCTGACCAAAATCCAGTCGCTCCCAATCATCGGTCGTGAATGGGAATATCTGTTTTACGTTGACGTTATGTTCAGCGATTACCTTCGCTGGCGTCAATCGGTTGATGCCGTTACACCGTTAACAAAAAAACTTAAAATATTAGGAGAATACGAAGATGGAAAATCAACCATATAACATAGAGCCGGCTCATCGCTTGTCCGGCATAAGCGAATACTACTTCAGTCGAAAACTGAAAGAAGTTGCCCAAATGAATGCTGATGGCATGGACATCATCAGCCTTGCCATTGGAAGTCCTGATATGCCTCCTTCGGAAGAAACGGTTAAGGTACTCTGCGAAGAAGCCAAGAAGCCGGACGCTCACGGCTATCAGCCAACCGTCGGTATTCCGCAGTTGCGTAAAGCTATGGCCGACTGGTATAAGCGCTGGTATAACGTCGACTTAGACCCGAATACGGAAATCCAACCGCTCATAGGTTCAAAAGAAGGTATTCTACATGTCACTTTAGCATTTGTCAATCCGGGAGATCAGGTGCTCATTCCGAATCCGGGGTATCCTACGTATACCGCTGTGAATAAAATATTGGGCAGCGACATCGTATACTATGACCTGATGGAAAACAATCATTGGCAACCGGATTTCGACGCATTGGAGAAAATGGATTTAAGCAAAGTGAAGCTAATGTGGACCAACTACCCGAACATGCCGACCGGAGGGAACGCAAATATAGAACTTTATCAAAAGATAGTAGACTTCGCCCGCCGACATAATATCGTCGTTGTGAATGATAATCCGTATAGTTTCATCCTTAATAAAAAACCTGTCAGCATTCTTAATGTTCCGGACGCAAAAGAGTGTTGCGTTGAGTTCAACTCTATGAGTAAAAGCCATAACATGCCGGGCTGGCGTGTAGCCATGTTGTCAAGCAATGCACAATTCATCCAATGGATTCTGAAGATTAAGAGCAACATCGACAATGGAACCTTCAAGCCTGTGCAACTTGCTGCCGCTCAAGCCTATCATAACTCTATGGAATGGCATGAAGAAGCCAATTACAACGTATATCATCGTCGCCGTAAATTGGCAGAACAAATCATGACAACGCTCGGGTGCACGTTTGATTCGGAACAGGTAGGCATGTTCCTCTGGGGACGCGTCCCTGATAAGTACGCCGATGTAGAGAATCTTACCGAGAAAGTGCTTCATGAAGCTAAAGTATTTATCACTCCGGGATTCATCTTCGGGAGCAACGGAAAGCGATATATTCGTATCTCTCTCTGTGCCAAAGAAGATAAGATGCAAGAAGCATTGAAGCGAGTAAAAGCATTAATGAATAAAGAATAATAGATTTTGAATGTTTCTATTTATATGATAATAAAATAAAAACAACATACAATGGAATTAGATTTGCAACCATTAGCACTTCCGGGCATTGAGCCCAAACGTCCCATCGTTATTGCAGGACCATGTAGCGCTGAGACAGAAGAACAAGTAATTACAACAGCCAAACAGTTGGTTAAATATGGCATTAAAATATTTCGCGCGGGGATATGGAAACCACGTACCAAACCCGGAAGTTTTGAAGGTGTCGGAGTTGAAGGATTACCTTGGCTGAAGGAAGTTCAGAAGGAAACAGGGTTGTTGGTGGCTACCGAAGTAGCTACTGCCAAACATGTGTACGAGAGCTTGAAAGCCGGTATCGACATTCTTTGGATAGGAGCTCGCACGTCGGCAAACCCATTCGCTGTTCAGGAGATTGCGGATGCTCTGAAGGGGGTGGATATTCCTATCCTGATAAAGAACCCTGTAAACCCCGACTTAGAGCTTTGGATTGGTGGCTTGGAGCGTATCAACAATGCCGGTTTAAAACGATTGGCTGTTATCCATCGAGGTTTCTCTACTTCCGATAAAAAGATTTATCGAAACTCACCACAGTGGCACATACCGATGGAACTCCGTCGTCGTATTCCTAATCTGCCCATTTTCTGTGACCCGAGCCATATCGGAGGGAAACGTGAACTTATTGCTCCGCTCTGTCAACAGGCAATGGACCTTGGCTTCGACGGCCTGATTATAGAGTCGCATTGCAACCCCGATACGGCATGGAGCGATGCTGCTCAACAACTCACTCCTGAGGTGCTCGACTATATGCTGAATTTACTCGTCATACGTGATACCAAACAAACTACCGAGAGTATCCGTGCTCTCCGTGCGCAGATTGATGAGTGTGACGACCAAATTATTGATATTCTGTCGAAACGTATGCGTATCTGCCGCGAGATAGGTACCTATAAGAAAGAGCATGATATGACTGTATTGCAGCCTACCCGTTACAACGAGATTTTAGAGAAACGGGGCGCTCAAGGCTCTCTCTGCGAAATGGATGCCGACTTCATCAAAAAGGTATTTATCGCCATCCACGAAGAGAGTGTCCGCCAACAGTTGGATATTATCAATAAATAAACGTTTACTACGATGAGAATAGTTATTTTAGGAGCCGGAAAGATGGGCTCTTTCTTTACCGACATACTCAGTTTTCAACACGAAGTTGCCGTATTCGAAATTGATCCGAAACGGTTGCGCTTTATGTATAACTGTTATCGCTTCACCAAGCCGGAGGAGATTCAGGAATTCAAACCTGAATTGTTAATTAATGCCGTAACCGTGAAATATACCATCGAAGCGTTCAATCAGATACTTCCTTTTTTGCCGAAAGATTGTATTATCAGCGACATTTCATCGGTAAAGACGGGACTGAAAGATTACTACGAGAAAAACGGATTCCGCTACTGTTCCACACACCCCATGTTCGGCCCGACTTTTGCCAACTTAGACCAGTTGAGTAATGAGAACGCTATTATCATCAGCGAAGGCGACCATTTAGGAAAAATCTTCTTCAAAGACTTGTACCAAAGTCTCGGACTGCATATCTTTGAATATACATTCGACGAGCACGACGACACGGTAGCCTACTCGCTGTCCATTCCATTCGTATCTACTTTTGTGTTTGCCGCGGTGATGAAGCATCAGGACGCGCCGGGTACCACCTTCAAACGTCACATGAAAATAGCGAAAGGAGTGCTTAATGAGGATGATTACCTGTTGCAAGAGATTCTGTTCAACCCCCGTACACCGCATCAGGTAGAAAATATCCGCACCGAGTTAAACGAATTGTTAGACATTATCTCTAAGAAAGACGCTACACGTATGCATGCTTATTTAGAGAAAATAAGATTACATATTAAATGAAGAAATTAATCATATTCGACCTCGACGGTACGCTGTTGAATACTATCGCCGACTTAGCCACAGCTACCAATCAGGCTTTAGCTTCGTACGGCTACCCTACTCACGATATTCCCCAATACAAGTATTTCGTGGGCAACGGCATTAACAAATTGTTCGAGCGTGCCCTTCCGGAGGGAAAGAAAAATCAAGAGCAGGTACTGAAGATTCGTGAGCGGTTCATTCCGTATTACAATGAGCACCTCACCGACTTCACCCAACCCTATCCGGGTATTCCCGATTTGCTTGAAAGCATTCAACAAAGCAACATCCGGATAGCCGTGGCATCGAATAAATATCAGCAAGCCACAAGCAAGCTCATCCCGCACTTCTTCCCGAACATCAATTTTACCGCCATCTTCGGTCAGCGCGAAGGAGTACCCCGCAAACCCGACCCAACTATTGTTTATGACATCATGAAGATAGCCGACGTCAGCAAAGAGGAAGTACTATACTGCGGTGACAGTAATGTAGACATGCAGACTGCCATCCATGCCGGAGTCGACGGTGTAGGCGTGACTTGGGGATTCCGTCCTCGGACAGAATTAGAAAAAGAACATCCCTTCGCCATCGTTGACACAACGGATGAGATATTAAAGTACTTAGCATGAGCATGAATTCCCAAAGTCATACGCGTCATCGGTCAAAGTCATACGTATCATTTTGCCTACTCATACGCATGAATCAGTCAACTCATACGCATCACTTTACCCACTCATGCGGATGAAATCTGATATACATAAGATATTAGCAATGGAACAAGCATACATTAAATTAGGAAACAAAGATTGCCGGGTTTACATGGCAGGACAACCCGAAGCGCTACTCATCCAACCGATGGATGAACACGAACTGAAGAGTGTAGATCAAGAGATAGCAATGATTGCCGAAGAAAGTGGAAGCAGGTTCGCTATGGCAGCTTTTAATATTGAAGATTGGGAAAAGGAGCTTATGCCGTGGCCTGATCGGGCAGTATCAAGCAATGCCGAAGTAGGGCATCATGCCACAGACACCTTGTCGTATATAGAGCAGTGCTTATTGCCATGGTCGCGCCATAGGTGGGGAGAACTCCCCTGCCTCCTCGGAGGTTATTCCCTCAGCGCGCTCTTTGCGCTCTGGGCTTCCACGCAGGTTGATTCATTCGTTGGAATCGCGGCCTCATCGCCTTCTGTGTGGATAAAAGACTGGATTAACTTTGCCCGAGAAAATCCGACTAAGGCACAGCATATATACCTGAGCTTAGGTGACCAAGAAGAACACGTCAAGAACAAAGTCTTCGCGCAAGTTGGCAACAATATCCGCCAATATCATGATATGCTGACCACCCAAATAGGAGATACCCATACCACCCTTGTTTGGAATGTTGGTAACCACTTCCGAAACAGCACAGAGCGCACTGCCAACGGCTTTGTTTGGTGCCTGAAAAGAATGGAAAAAGAAATAAAATAAATAGCTCTTATGAACATAGAAGAATTCCGCGACTACTGCCTTTCGCTGAAAGGTGTTACAGAAAAGATGCCCTTTCAGAAGGCAAATACCGATTATGAACGTAACATATTGGTCTTCAGTATCGGTGACAAATGGTTCTGTTTTGTCAATGTCGACGTATTCGACTTCTGTAATCTGAAGTCGGCTCCCGACATATCAACCGCCTTGCAAGCTAAATATGAAGCCGTGCGTCCGGGGTATCACATGAATCATCGGCATTGGATATCGGTCTGTTTCAACCGCGATATGCCCGACAGCCAAATCTTTGAGCTTGTCCGCGACGCTTACCTCCGTGTACTCTCTTCGCTCCCTAAACGAGAACAAGCAAAGTATTTATAAACAAAAAAGTCACCCAACAGCCTTTTACATTGATTTGTAAATGCACATTGGGTGACAAGCTAACACAAATAAACTTTTACACGCGACATAACCTGATTGAACTTTCCGTACCGGCAGTTCTTTCAGTGATTTACATACTTTAAATAGATAATTCGTCGAGAACACGAATCAATGAGCGATCGATTGGTTTATCCTTTTTTACAGCATTGACAAACGGAACATAAACCACCTTATCGTTTTGAATTCCCACCATTACATTGCGCTGTCCTTCTAACAACGCGTCGATGGCACCAACGCCTAATCTGCTTGCCAAAATACGATCGTAAGCCGTGGGTGAGCCACCCCTCTGCAAGTGTCCCAAGATAGATACCCGCACATCATATTGCGGATATTCGGCTTTCACACGTTCGGCATAATGCATGGCTCCTCCATCTTTAGGGCTCTCCGACACAATTACAATACTGCTATTCTTTGATTTACGAAATCCTCGTCCTATAAACTGTTCCAACTGATCCACATCCGTCCGGTCTTCCGGTATGATAGCCGCTTCCGCTCCCGAAGCAATAGCGCTGTTCTGCGCAAGGAAACCGGCATCACGTCCCATTACTTCAACAAAGAAAATCCTATCATGCGAAGTTGCCGTATCCCGAATTTTATCGACGCAATCGACAATAGTATTCAACGCGGTATCATACCCGATGGTAGAATCAGTGCCATATAAATCATTATCAATCGTTCCGGGCAAACCAATGCATGAGATGTCATATTCATTAGCAAAATCACGAGCTCCGGCTAACGAGCCGTTTCCGCCTATAACGATTAAGGCATCAATCTCCTCACGTTTCATTGTTTCGTATGCTTTCTGACGCCCTTCGGGTGTTCTAAACGCCTCCGAACGAGCAGTCTTCAATATCGTACCACCCCGTTGAATAATACTGCTTACATCTTGAGTTGTAAACTCTTTCACTTCTCCATTGATCAAGCCTTCATATCCTCGATAAATAGCCTTGACACGAAAGTTATTGCATATAGCGCTACGAGTCACGGCACGTATGGCCGCGTTCATTCCGGAAGCGTCACCTCCGGAAGTCAAAACACCTATACATCTAATCGGTTTCATATCTTTATCTTATTGTTTTAATTTGTTTCTTCTCACAAAGTTATATTAAATACCAACCAAAGACAACTATTAAGCAGATTAATTCGTATTTTTCGATGAATCCTTATTTTCTTGTTTTTTAATCAATCCAAGCAGATTCAGAATATCTTCATTCACCTTCTTAAACATGGGACAATTCTTGAAATCCGTATTTTTCTTCAATGCCATATACGCGCTCACTTGCCTGTCTTCATAGCACGAGAGTTCATTTTGATATTGCATGCCATGAGCTGCCAAAGAGGAAATTTCATTTTCCCGTTCCTTACGCAGAATCGTACAAATAGGATCAAGCATGCGCATTGCCACATTCTCAAAAATATGGTGTCCCTGAATAAATAAATAGGTGTTGTCGGGCTCTACCCCAAGTTTCTTCAAGTTATCCTTTAACGTATCCACTTTTTCCACTGCTTCGGGATACTTTTCCCTAAGATTCCTAAGTTTCCTTTCTACTCTCCATTGTATTTCTCCCAAGCAACGCTCCGGATGATATACATTAAAATGCTCTACTTTCAGATTCATACATAATTCCGTGACAGGCAATTTTCCCAACTCATTTATACAGTAAAAATAAATATGCCAAATGAACAACGGATATGCTATCCGCGAGTAAATCTCCATAAAGTTCACAAAATCTATCAACTGATGATCATTCAAAGTAGCGCTCACACACACTTCATGCAATGATTCCGCGTAACATTGGTAGTTCTCTATAGCATACACATACGTTTGTAATACATACGGACTTTCCAACATGAATTTTGACATACGGGTAGCACCCTGTATCAGATAATCATAGTCGCTATCTACACAGGCAATCATATTTTCGCCTAATCGTGGTCCCAAATCATTGTCTAATGCTATCTTCTTTCCTTTTGAAAGCGATGTCTTAGATGGAAGCATGACTTCAAAGTAATGAGTTTTATCCTCATACTCCCCAAGAATATTCCGCCAGAACGCAATGTCATCATAGCTCTCGACATAAGCTACAATCTTGTGTCTGGCCGTTTTAGGACGCATGCTGTTAGCAGCTCCGATATAGAGAGAAGAAAGATTATCTTTTAACCTTTTCGGCATAATAGTTAGTTAATTTTCGGTAGTTATATCACTTACCTCTGTAACGACATCAGTCCAGCCGTTCATAATGACAGCCGGAGAATGAGTGGTTAGAATAATCTGCACGTTCGGATTCAAATCGCGGATAATGGAAATCAGACGTTCCTGCCATTCAACATGCAGAGATATTTCAGGTTCATCCATAAAGAGGGCTCCATTTTGATTATCCTGAACAAGGACGGTAAGCAGAATTACTAACATCTGCTTCTCCCCTGACGATAACTGAAACGGATATAGGGTATCACCATCCTGAGTAAACATTATCTCATTACTGTTCCTGATAATCGTCTTTCGGGTTTCACTGAAAAGATCATCAACCAAATCAAGAAAATGATTCTTGGCTTTAGCTATCTCCATAGCTTTCTGCTGAGCATCAGGAGCGCCCGACGTCAGACAGGCAATCATCCGGTTGCCTATATTCACCTGATAATCCAAATAACGGCGTTGCAACTGATATAATTGAAAATCAAGCTCTGTCTTTACATGCTCGTCGGCCATTTTCTCCAATAAATCGGAATGAATAATAGGTCTGTCAATACTGCGAATCACGTCATAATGAACGCAATCAGCCCCTTCGGGATGAAACTTAAAGAATACTCCGGCTACCTGCCCGTTTCCCAATTCCCCGCCTTGAAGCATCTTCAATTTTATATTTGGCACCTCCAAGTCTTTCAATTTTTCTATGGCTTTATTAATAATGGTACTCTTTCCTATACCATTAATTCCACTAAGAATATTCACATCAGGACGTAAGTCCCAAGTGATATTCTTTCGCCCCCAAAGGCTTACAATCTTTATCTGTGAAATATAATCTGCTTGTTTTCCCATAATTACATAGGTATTATTATATTACAAAGATAGAAAATTATTTGAATTTCGCTATCTTTACAGCCATAAAATATCATATAAAAGGTGAATTCGAACATAGACACCCCATCATCCATTGCTATTTTACAACAGAAACTCCATCTGCTGAAATTAGAATATGCTTTTGAAAAGGAATCGTTTAAACAGCAATCGGAAATGATGGGAATAATAAGGAAAATTAAACGCGGCATGGCTTGGTTCCCCATTAGTATGGGAAGAAGTTATTATAATTCACTCAACCAACTTGTCATTGAAGTTTATCGGACGGAAGACAAGGACATAGAGCATGTATTCGAATTCGGGCGTCCTGTAGTATTCCTTACACAGGAAGTGACAGGGAAACTTCATTACTTCAACTTCACCGGAACAGTGAGCTACGTAGACGATGACCGTATGGTAGTAGTTCTGCCCAATGCCGGTTCACTATTGGAGCTGCAGGCGGAGCCGGCTTCTATCGGAATCCAAATCTATTTCGATGAATTCACCTACAAGTTGATGTTTAATGCCATGAATCGTGTCATAGAAGCTAAGAAAGGTCGGTTAGCAGAACTTCGTGATATCTTTCACGGAACCCTGAAACCTTCCGCGTTTTCTTTCGATCATATCCGATTGCCATGGCTGAACCCTTCGCAGGAGTTGGCTGTCAATAATGTGCTTCGAGCAAAAGACGTAGCGATTGTCCACGGGCCTCCCGGAACAGGAAAAACAACTACACTGGTAGAAGCAATCTATGAAACACTGCGTCGGGAGAATCAGGTGTTGGTTTGCGCGCAAAGCAATATGGCTGTCGACTGGATCAGTGAAAAATTAGTTGATAGAGGCGTGCCGGTACTACGCGTCGGGAATCCGGTACGGGTAAACGATAAAATGCTTTCGTACACATACGAGCGTAAATTTGAAGCGCATCCCGACTATCCGCGACTATGGAGTATTCGCAAGGCTATTCGTGAACTGTATAATGGAAAAAACATTGATGACAAGCACGAGAAAATCAATGCTCTGAAAGATCGTGCCACTGCCATAGAAACGCGAATCAACGAGTCGCTTTTCAACGAAGCACGAGTCATTGCCTCTACCCTTACCGGTTCGGCAAATCGTATTCTTTTAGGTCAGAAGTATGGAACACTGTTCATTGATGAAGCAGCGCAGGCTTTAGAACCCGCTTGTTGGATTGCCATTCAGAAAGCCGACAAAGTTATTTTAGCCGGAGACCATTGTCAGTTGCCGCCAACCATCAAATGTCCGGAAGCGGCATACGGCGGACTGGCTAAAACACTGATGGAAGATATTGTTAATAACCGGCCGGAAGTGGTTTCTTTGCTCACCGTACAATACCGTATGAACGAAGATATCATGCGTTTCTCCTCGGAATGGTTCTATCACGGGCAACTGAAATCAGCCCCTGAAGTAAAGAATCGCGGTATCCTCGATTTGGACACTCCCATAGAATGGGTAAATACCGCGGAACTTGACTTCAAGGAGGAATTCATAGGGGAAACGTTCGGGCGCATTAACAAACAGGAAGGTCAACTCTCGGTGAACGTATTAAAGGAATACATTGAAAAAATCGGGAGACACCGGTTCCTTGAGGAACGGATTGACGTCGGGCTTATTTCACCGTATAAGGCTCAAGTACAATATCTCCGTCGACTCATAAAGCATGATGCCTTTTTTAAACCCTTCCGTCCGTTCATTACCATAAATACCGTTGACGGATTTCAAGGTCAGGAACGAGATGTTATCATGATCAGTCTGGTACGAGCCAACGATAATGGGGATATAGGCTTCCTGCGCGATTTACGACGTATGAATGTAGCCATTACTCGTGCCCGTGTGAAACTTATCATTTTAGGAGACGCGCGCACCCTTGTAAAGCATCCGTTCTATAAAAAACTGTACGAATATATAGCATCTTTACATAAATAAAGCTAAATAGGTACGCGTAACGAAGAAAAATAGTACCTTTGCATAAAGCAAATTTTATAAAGATGAAGAAAACAGCGTTTTTAACCTTGTTATTCAGTTGTCTGTTACTCACAGCACACGCCCAGAGCCCAAACCTTGCCAATGCAGTTCGTCAGGGTATCAAGCAGAGTATTCAATATACGGAAAGCTCTAATTGGAATGAAGCTTTCACAACCTGCAGGAATTTGGATCAGATGTTGCTGAATGACACACAGACTTCGAACAATCCGCATTACGACTTACATTATCTGATTTCCAAGGAACGGTTACGCATGTACAACCGAATCCGTCGTCCTGAAAGCAGTAAGCAGCAACTCGATTTAATGAATAACTATGCTACTCAGTCGAACGCAGACTCGTTAATCATCGATTATTTATATTGCAAGGCTCAGTACTATCAAATTTTCGGTCAGCCGGCACAAAGCTTAGAATGCTACAAACAATGGTTTTCACAGCAAGCAAAAGGACAAGATGAAGCTGCCGTGGACAAACAGTATAAAGATATTCTCGCTCAAGCAAAAGCAGAGGGTAATACTACGCTGTCTTTATCCATGCAGACACTTTATAAACACTGGAAAGATTCCATTCAAACCGCCAAGGACGCATTCGAATATAATTCGTTGAAGCTGAAGTTCGCGGACGCGCAAAAGTCGCTTGATGAGAAACAGAGTACCATTACCCGTAACAAGGTTTTCTTAGGCATCTTAGGCGTCGTCGCCATAGTATTAGCTGCCGGTGTCATCTTCCTTGTTTTCTCACTCCTCCGCTATATCGTCAAAAATAAGAAATTAAAGAGCAGCCTCGACATTGCCAATAACAACAATGAAATGAAATCTCAATTCATCAGTCACATCACCGATCAGGTGGAACCGATGCTGAACGATATTATTTCCAAATCGAAAAACAGCGACATCAACGCAGACGTTAACGCGCTCAGAACCTTGTTCCATGATGTTCAAACTTATAGTGCCTTGGAGAAGAGCCGTGAAGAACAATATCCATCAGAGAAAATGGATGTCTCCGCGTTCTGCGAACAGATAATGGAAGAGGCTAAGCCATTCTTTAAAGACGGTGTAGAGCCGGTGGTCAATGCTCCAAAGGTATTCATCAGTACAAATGGTGACGCGCTGAAACAAATCCTTCAACACTTACTGATGAACGCAGCCTACTTCACCACGGAAGGCAAGATTACGCTTGAATTTAAGAAACGTAGCGCGCATACAGGACAATTTATGGTAACAGATAACGGATGTGGCATTAAGCAGGAACTTCGAGGAGAGCTGTTCAAGCCGTTCAGAGCGGTTGAGGACTTGCGCGAAGGCGATAAGATGGGACTTCCTATCTGCAGCCTCATCGCGTACAAATTAAACGGAGTTATCCACATAGATGACGAATTCAAAAAAGGAACTCGCTTTATTCTGGAACTTCACGAAAGATAACGCTTAAACCACAATCACAAAAAACGGGCTGCCTCAATTTCTTTTTGAGGCAGCCCGTTTTTTAGAATTCCTTATTCATGCGGTCTTCAAGATCAACACGGATGATATGGTCTTCTGCCACACCATTATCCAGAAGATAATGATAGAACAAGACATTTAGAAGGTAGGATTTTTACATCTGCGGATTCCTGTCACCACTTTGATAAAGCCGTTCTGACAACTTTCTATCAGCTGCTGTAAGTATCTATCTCTTTTTATTTCCATTGTCCATAATAAATTCTTACCACTAATGGCAGATTTTTACGCTATGAAGATATTGCTTTTCTATTTATCCAAACAGATTTAGTGGTAAAAAGTTGCCAACATTGGCATTTTTTTACTATAAGCATGGTGTACTCGTATAGCATGGGAATAATACTAAAAATCACGAGCACACTTCTAACGTGGAGAAGAGTGGTGATTGTCCGAGTGTTGGCTGATGGACACCCACAAACATTTGTGGCAAATTGGAAACAATCGTCAAGAGAGCTTTAAAAAGTGATACGTATGAATTGCTCAACTCATGCGGATGAGTTAGTGAACTGACGCGTATGAGTTGGACAACTCATGCGCGTCAGTCTAATAAAAGTTCTGATTAACTAATTAAAATTCTCAGGAGAATTTGAAAAGTAATCATCAATGAGTTTCACGCCCTTAGCGGTACATGCTCCACGGAGAAGTGCCATTAACACGGTTTTATAAATATCAGTAAGCGTATAAGTCTGCAGCAAATCGGAATGTAGTACATTCTCCATCTGTTCATCAAACATCACTGTAATAATACGGAACTTAACATTCGGAATAAACAGCCCCTGATTTACACCTTCCTGATAAAATTGATCCACATATTTGGAATTCTCCTTTTTGATGCTTTTAATATATTTCAATATACGTGGATAACGCTCTAAATCTTCTAAAAACTTCACATTGATAGAATTTAGCTGCTCCATGTTCTGCTGATAAAACTTAAAAACCACTACAAGTACATTCTCAGCGTGTTCTCCTACTTCACTGAGATAAGCTTTTATCTCTTCCGCATTCTTCTTCACTATTTCGAAAAGCAGCTCTTCTTTGTCATGGAACAACTGATAAATGGTACGCTTCGATATAGATAATTCCGCGGCCAAATCATCCATTCTGACAGCCTTTATACCTTTCGTGCGAAAAGCTATATTAGCTGCTTTCAACACCCTACGGCGAATAATTGCCTTATCAGCCTTACGACTTGGACGGACGGTCTGATTATGTATTGTTAATGAATCCATATCAACTACCTACAATGCCTAATTTTGATTCACGAATGAACTTAACCAAATATTTAATTTCCGGACTTGTCGGAATCTGCTCTTCAATTCTACGCAATGCTTCGTGTTGGGTGGTATTTACCTTATAAAGCAAGCGGAAAGCATGGCTCAAATGCTTCAGTATGGTTTCATCAACTTTGAAATGCTCTAAAACAGGATAATTCACATTCTCGAACGTACCTCCTCTCTCGCTATTGATGACACAGTACGGAGGTACATCCTTAATGAAATTAGTACCGCCTAAAACACACGAGTAGGTTCCCACACGGGTATCGCCCTGCATCAGAACATTCGATGTCAGAATAACCCTATCCTCAACAATTCCATTACCTGAAATCTGAGTTCCATTACCTATAATATTCATATTTCCGATATGCACGTCATGGGAGACGCGAACTCCTTGCATGATATGGTTGTCATTTCCTATAACAGTCTCGCCTGTCGGAAAAGTAGCACGGATAATAACAGCATTTTCCCGAATCACATTATTGTTTCCTATACGGGCTATTGTATTTTCACCTTTATAGAAAAAATCCTGAGGCTCGGCGGCAATAACCGCTCCATTGAAGATGCTGTTACCATTCCCTATACGAGCGCCACTCATGATACTTGCATTAGGCATGATAACATTATCATCACCTATTTCCACGTTCTTGTCTATAAAGACGAATGGACCAATTTCTACATTCTTTCCGATCTTCGCGGAAGAATCTATATATGCTAACGGACTAATCATGATACTATATTTTTTATTCACGACCTCCACCTAACGCGCTATAAAGGTCGATGACTGCCTCCAAACGCTGGTATCGGTCGGTTACTTCGTTCAACTGAGCACTGAGCAGTGATTGCTGTGCCGATATTATTTCCAAATAAGTTGCCTTGGCAACCTTAAACAAATCTTTACTCATTTCGAGCGCATTACGCATTTTCTCTACCTGTGCCTGATGCTCGCCCAACTGCTTATCGGCTGTATCGAACAAGAAGAGCGCGTTACTGACTTCCTTACCTGCCTCTAAAATCTTTTGCTGATAATTAGCCTTTGCTATTTCCTCTTCACGCTTAGTCACTTTTAAATTAGCAATGAGCTTGCCACGAGCGAAGATAGGCTGAGTAAGCGACCCCAATGCCTGCCACATAAAGACTGCCGGATTACGAATAACAGTTCCATTGGAACCATTTGTCCATCCTGCCGTGCCTGTAAGCGTAACATGAGGATAGAAGGCCGAGCGTGCCTGATTGGTCTGATAATAAGCTGCGGCAAGGTTCATTTCAGCTATACGTACATCAGGACGATTCTCAAGCAACTGCAACGGGAAGCCTACGCTCATGCCATCGGGAATCTCCTGAGCGGCGAGTGTAGAACGGTCGATATGCTGTGCCGGACGCCCCAACAATGTAGCCAATGAATTCTCCGTCTCACGAACCTGACGTTTCAATCCGGCAAGCGAGGCCTGAATCTGATGGTAAGTACCTTCATACTGAGCGACACCGGCCTCGGTAGTCATACCGGCTTCCTTATAGGCTTTCATGGTATTGACCAAATCGGCCATCAAGTCTACATTCTGAGCTGTAATATCTACCTGACAGTCAAGCATCAGCAAAGAGTAATAAGCGGTAGCAATACCACAGATAATCTGTGAACGGACTGCCTGACGACTATATTCACTCTGCAAATAAGAAGCACGTTGACCACGATCGGCATTCAGCAAGGCGCCAAACAAATCAATCTCCCAACTGGCTGATGCCGGCAATGTATAGTTCTTTACCGCTGTGCTCTTGTTCATGCTCGTAAGCGACCCCTGCGGAGCAACAGCCACTGAAGGAAGAAACGACAAATGAGCGGCTGTAAGCATCGCTTTAGCTTCCTCTACACGAAGAATAGCTGCCTGCATATTCACATTATTGGAGAGTCCTTCTTCAATAAGCGACTGCAACTGCGGGTCGCGGAACACTTCTTTCCAATCTAAATTACCGAAATTAGCAGTATCACCGGACGCAAACGGCGCGTTATCAGCTACCGGATCACGATATATGTTCTCCGCGGTAATTGAATCCGGACGCTCATACGACTTATAAATATGACAACTGCTCATTAGCAGAGCAAGACTGCACCATATAATAATCTTCTTCATTCTATTAATCTTTTACATATTGTTGAATTTCCGGATTAACCGTCTTATCTTCTATTACATCCCACTTGATAGGTTTAACTTTCTCTTGCAAGTACTCAAAGACAGAGAACAGCACAGGAACCACAAATATCTGGAATATCATACCAATAGCCATGCCTCCAACGGCTGCCCAACCTAATGTTCTGTAACCATGAGCGCCGGCGCCGGTAGCTATCATCAACGGGAACAGACCTACCACCATAGCCAATGAAGTCATTAGAATAGGGCGCAAACGGGCTGACGCGCCAAGTACGGAAGCCCAACCGATTCCCATACCCTGTTTGCGACGGTCGAGAGCAAACTCTACTATCAAGATGGCATTCTTAGCTAACAGACCCATCAACATAATCAACGCAATCTGCATATAGATATCGTTAGACATGGAACCCAACAGCATCTGCAACATTGGAATCTTAGCTATCAAACCGTACAAGTTGACAAAGATGAAACTGCCTGCCAAACCAAACGGAATAGAAAGAATAACTGACAACGGCAGAATATAACTCTCGTACAACGCACTCAGCAATAAATAAACGAATACGAAGCAAAGCACAAAAATCACTCCTGTCGAGCTGCCGTTGGTTGCTTCCTCGCGTGCCATACCGCCCAACTCGTAACCATAACCTACAGGCAGGTTCTTCTGCGATACTTCTGAGATAGCTTGCAAAGCCTCACCGGAAGTATAACCCTCGGCAGGGTTAACTAAAATCTGCATGGACGTGTACAAGTTGAATCGGTTAATGTTATCCGGTCCGTAAACTTTCTTCATGGTCATAAACTGAGTAACAGGAGCCATCTCCGCCCCGCTGCGAACCATGATATTCTTCAATGATTCCACGTTTTTCCTGTCGTCTGGACGAGCCTGAACCATGACACGATACATTTTACCGAACCGGTTGAAGTTCGACGCGTACAAGCCGCCATAATAGCCCTGAAGGACACTCAAGATAGACACCGGACTGATGCCTGCCTTTTTACATGCTGCCGCGTCAATGTCGATTTGATACTGAGGGAACTTCGGGTTAAACGTGGTTTGCGCAGTCTGAATTTCCGGACGGGACATCAATTCTTTTATAAAGCTTTGCGAAACTTCATAGAATCGATCCAATGTTCCACCGGTTTTATCCTGCAGGTTCAACTCAACACTGCTTGAAACAGAGTAACCCGGAATAGAAGGCGGCATGAAGAACAACACCTGAGCGTCTTTGATAATCTTCTGAGCACGCATAAACAACTCTACATATATAATATCAGCCGTCTGTGTCTGACTCCGTTCACTCCATGGTTTCAGCTTAATGATGACCGATCCGTATGAAGGACCCTGACCACCCGTGAATCCGTAACCTGACATAATGGTATGCGACTCAACACACGGCTCTGCCGCTACCAAACTGTCTACCTGCATGAAAATCTTCTCAGCACGGTCTTGCGATGTTCCGGGAGGCAATGTAATGGCACCCATAATAGCTCCCTGATCCTCGGAAGGAACCATACCGGTAGGAGTCATCTTCATCAATATAATCAGTACCACAATAGCTGATGGAACCAATATATATACAAGTCGCTTATTCTTTATAAGCTTAACTATCTTACGACGGTATTTGCCAAGGATATTGTCGTACGTCGTATTAAATGCCGTATGGAAACGATCGACAAAAGTCGACTTCTTAGCGGTACCGTCTTCATTCTTCGGTTTCAGGAAAATAGCGCAAAGAGCCGGAGACAAAGTCAAAGCATTCAACGCGGAGATACCAATGGCAACAGCCATGGTCAAACCGAATTGCCGATAGAATGTACCGGCTGTTCCGCCCATGAAAGATACCGGAATAAACACCGCCATCATGACTAATGTAATAGATACAATGGCAGTCCCTAACTCACTCATGGCATCAATAGAAGCCTCCAAAGAGGAATGGTACCCCTGATCTAACTTGGCATGGACACCCTCAACAACTACTATGGCATCGTCAACAACAATGGCTATGGCCAATACCAACGCACTCAACGTGAGCAGGTTCAAACTGAATCCCATCATCTTCAGGATAAAGAAGGTACCAACCAACGACACCGGAATGGCAATGGCGGGAATCAATGTGGAACGGAAATCCTGCAAGAATATATATACTACAATGAACACCAAAATAAAGGCCTCAATCAACGTTTTCACCACCTCGTGAATAGAAGCGAACAAGAAATCATTGGCGCTAATGGCTACGTTTATTTTCAATCCTGTAGGCAAGTTCTTACTTGCTTCGTCCAACTGTTTCTCCAACATATTAATAGTAGAAGTCGCGTTGGAGCCTGCCAACTGGAAAGCAATACAGGTTACGCCGTTGTGTCCGTTCACCTTATTAATAAAGGAGTATGTTAAACGTCCCAATTCTATATCGGCTACATCTTTTAAATGGAGAACCTGACCATCGGGCATCGACTTGATGACAATGTCACCAAACTCTTCCTCGGTCTGCAAACGTCCTCGGTATCGAATAGTATATTGGAATGTCTGATTCGAACGTTCGCCAAACTGCCCGGGAGCAGCTTCCAAGTTCTGCTCTGCCAATACTCCGGTAATATCCGATGGTACCAATTTATATTGTGACATGACATCCGGCTTCAACCAAATACGCATAGAGTATTCGCCGCCGGCCACAAATGCCTGACCGACACCGTTAACACGTTTAACCTCCGGAATGATATTAATTTCCGCGTAATTCTCAATGAAGTCGTACGGATACTTATCGGAGGTGTCGACTAAAGAGAAAACCATCAACATAGACGATTGACGCTTCATGGTCATCACGCCAATTTGGGTTACCTCGGCGGGTAATAATCCTTGTGCCATAGACACACGGTTCTGCACATTCACTGCCGCCATATCCGGATCGGTTCCCTGCTTAAAATAAATGGTAATACTCGCGCTCCCGCTATTGGTAGCGGAAGAAGACATATACAACATGTTCTCAACTCCGTTGATTTGCTCTTCCAACGGAACGATAACACTGTTCAATACCGTCTGAGCGTTGGCTCCCGGATAGGTAGCGCTCACCATAACGGTAGGAGGCGCGATACTCGGATACTGGGTAATGGGCAGTGTTACCAAGCCAATAATACCCAAAATAACGATAAAAATAGAAATTACCGTTGAAAGTACCGGCCGCTTTATAAAATTATCTAATCTCATTCTATTCTAACTTAAATGGTACGATATTTAACGCGGGACAGATTATTTAAACGCTGTTTGAATATTTCCCTCACTCTGATCTTTCAAATGCTGTTCATATTTAGCCCTTGCCTGTTCCTTTGTAATAGGCTTGATTTCTTGTCCGTTAGACAACAGCTGAACGCCTTCAATCACAATCTTGTCACCATCTTTCAAACCATCGGTAACAATATAGTTCTGACCATCATCCAAAGGAGAAACAGTAACCTGAGTGCTGACTACTTTGTTATCGTTGCCTACCACCCAAACAAACTTCAAATCCTGAATTTCCTGAGTGGCGCTCTGGGGAATAATCATCACGCCATCCATTTTATAAGGGAAAACAACATTACCTGTGCCACCGCTGCGGAGCACATTTTTACTGTTAGGAAAGACAGCTCGCATACTAACCGAACCTGTATTCTGGTCAATGACACCACTCACCGCGTCAATCTTTCCTTTCTCGTCATACAGCGTACCATCAATAAGCCGCAACTCAACTTCGGGCAACTTGGCAAGTTCCTCTTTCAATGATGTACCCTGCTTCGTCATCTTCAGCAATTCTTTCTCTGTCATGGAAAAATAAACGTACATATCACCAATCTCACTGACCGTAGTCAAAGGATAAGCGATAGACGGCCCCACCAATGCGCCTACACGATAAGGGAATGTTCCAACCACTCCGTTCGACGGACTGGTTACGGTACAGAATCCCAAATTCTGAGCGGCTGCCGTATAGGAAGCCTCTGCCTGTGCCAACTGAGCCTTTGCCGACTCCAACTGGTTAACAGCCGCTGTGTACTCATAATCACTGATAATATGCTTGTCGTGCAATGTTCTTTTCTGCTGCTCCGTAAGCGTAGCCGTGTTCAAACCCGACTTGGCCATCTCTACGGCGGCTTTTGCCTGATGGACAGCCGCGGCATACTGTGTCGGGTCTATTCCGAACAATGCCTGCCCCTTACGCACTGTAGCGCCTTCATCTACGTACAG
Source organism: Phocaeicola oris (assembly GCF_021295095.1). Classification (GTDB taxonomy): domain Bacteria; phylum Bacteroidota; class Bacteroidia; order Bacteroidales; family Bacteroidaceae; genus Phocaeicola; species Phocaeicola oris. The sequence goes on along the minus strand of NZ_JAJLQX010000017.1, from coordinate 15,838 downwards.
TTTTACAATGTTACCTGAAACCTGCGGACGAACTTCAATATCCTGCTTTCCTTTAATGGTTGCCGGATAAGATGTAGTTTGTTCACTTGCCGTACTCGATACCGTCATGGTAGCAAACTCATCGTCTCCCAACTTCATTCCACTGTTTCCACCGCAACTGCTTAATGCTACAATAGCACCGGCTAATAGCGCAAAACGATAATTTAAAACTTTCATACCTAATTTATTGTTTTAGATTTATAATCCATTTTTATCATAATGAAAACTTTTTAAACTTTCTCGGTTTTCGTTGCAAAAGTAGATATTTTTCCATTACCTATATTCAATCGACCAATTGTTTAACTAATAATAACAAATCAGGTCAAATGTAGTTAATTTTATCTCTCGAATCCCGGCTACTACTCTCGGGTAAACCTATCATAACCGGCTACTAATCCGATATATACGAACAAGCAAAGTGATACGCATGAGTTGAACGATTCATACGTATGAGTTGAACAAATTATACGTATGAGTTGAACGGTTCATACGCATGAGTTGAACAAATTATACGTATGATTTACCCCCATAGTATGTATTATTTCATTTAATTTACTCTCTATTCTGTTCTTATATCAATTTTATATCGTAATTTTGTAAATTAAATAATACATAACAACTGAATTATGGTAAAGATAACAAAAGAAGCTGCCCTCCGCTATCACTCCGAGGGCAGACCCGGAAAAATAGAAATCGTTCCAACCAAACCCTATAATACACAGGCCGACTTATCACTTGCATACTCTCCGGAAGTAGCGGAGCCATGTCTGGAGATTCAAAAGAATCCCGAAACCGTGTACGACTATACCGATAAGGGAAACTTGGTAGCTGTCATCTCAAACGGAACTGCCGTTTTAGGATTAGGCAACATAGGCGCCATGAGCGGAAAACCGGTGATGGAAGGAAAAGCCTTACTGTTCAAGATTTACGCCGGCATTGATGTTTTTGATATCGAGATTGACGAGAAAGACCCCGATAAATTCATCGAGGCGGTAAAAGCCATTGCTCCTACCTTCGGAGGCATCAATTTAGAAGACATCAAGGCTCCCGAATGTTTTGAGATAGAAGACCGGTTGAAAGCCGAACTCGATATTCCCGTCATGCACGACGACCAACATGGAACAGCCATTATATCGGCTGCCGGACTGTTGAATGCCTTGGAAGTAGCGGGAAAGAAGATTGAAGATGTACGTATCGTTGTGAATGGCGCAGGCGCTTCCGCAACCTCGTGCACCAAGCTATACGTTGCCTTAGGCGCCCGAAAGGAAAATATCCTCATGCTCGACAGTAAAGGCGTCATCACTTCCGATCTTCCCAATCTGACTCCGAACAAACAAATGTTCGCGACCGAACGTCGGGATGTACATACCCTTGAAGAAGCCATCAAGGGCGCCGATGTATTCTTAGGACTATCGAAAGGGAACGTGCTCACTCAGGATATGGTACGCAGCATGGCCGAGAACCCCATAGTGTTTGCGTTAGCCAATCCTACCCCTGAAATCTCGTACGAGGAAGCTAAGGCCTCGCGTCCGGACGTACTCATCTCCACCGGACGTTCCGATTACCCGAATCAAATAAATAATGTCATCGGGTTTCCGTACATCTTCCGTGGAGCGCTCGACACACGTGCAAAAGCTATCAATGAAGAAATGAAATTAGCTGCCGTCCATGCCATCGCTGACTTGGCCAAACAACCTGTTCCCGAAGTTGTAAACGAAACATACCACGTCGATAACTTCACTTTCGGACCGGATTATTTCATTCCGAAACCTGTTGATCCGCGACTGATTACCCACGTGAGCATGGCCGTAGCTAAGGCTGCCATGAGCTCGGGAGTGGCTCGTAAACAGATTACCGACTGGGAAGGCTATGAAGTACATCTTCGTCAACTGATGGGGCAGGAAAGCAAACTGACACGCCAACTGTACGACACGGCTCGACGTCACCCGCAACGTGTGGTATTCGCCGAGGCCATTCATCCTTCTATGCTGAAAGCAGCTGTCCTTGCCAAGGAAGAAGGCATCTGTCAGCCTGTTCTATTGGGCAATGATGAAGCCATCCGTAAAATGGCAAAGCAGTTGGATTTAAGTCTCGATGGTATTGAGATTATCAATTTACGGCATCCCAACGAAGAAGCCCGACGTGTTCGTTACGCTCACATCCTCGCCGATAAACGAGCCCGCCAAGGAGCCAACTTCCAAGAAGCAAACGATAAGATGTTCGAGCGGAATTACTTCGGAATGATGATGGTGGAAACAGGCGACGCCGACGCGTTCATTACCGGTTTATACACCAAGTACTCCAATACCATTAAAGTGGCCAAAGAAGTCATTGGCATCCAACCGGGATATAATCACTTCGGCACCATGCATATACTCAACTCCAATAAAGGAACGTATTTCATTGCCGATACGCTGATTAACCGCCATCCCGACCCCGACACACTTATTGATGTAGCCCGCCTGACAGCTAAGTCGGTGGAGTTCTTCAATCATAAACCGGTAATGGCCATGCTCTCTTACTCCAACTTCGGCTCCGACGAGAAAGGCAGTCCGGAGAAAGTGCACGAAGCAGTAACGTACATGCAGAAAGAGTATCCCCATTTGGATATCGACGGTGAGATGCAAATGAAATTCGCGCTCAACCGGAAATTACGCGATGAGCTTTATCCGTTCACCCGATTAAAAGGAAAGAAAGTGAACACGCTTGTATTCCCCAACCTGAGTTCCGCTAATGCCGCGTATCAACTCATGCAGGGCATGAATAACGATATGGAGATTATCGGTCCCATCCAAATGGGATTGAACAAACCTATCCACTTCACCGATCATGAAGCGTCGGTTCGAGACATCGTCAATATCACGGCCGTTGCTGTCATTGACGCTTATGTAGACAAGAAAAAGAAACAGATTAATAAATTATAACTTTTAACCGTAGATATAGGCAACGGGGCGTTTACTCCCGTTTCCGGCTCCCCTCCTGTCGCGAAAAACGGAGGGGGGGAGCTATCTGTTAACTGCTCATCCATTTTTATTATTCATTATTTATTATATAGTACACAGCTTATGATGCGAAGAAAGTTGTCTCTTACACAGATAGTCCTGATTGCCTTAGTCTGGATTGCTTTCTGTTTTATAGTCCTTACCTCAACTCCCAAGATTGACGGACCGCTTATCGTGACCATTCTTTTATCCGGAGCCATGGTTTTTGTTCCGCTCTACCAATACTTCAAAAATAAAAACGAATAAAACTAACATAATTTTTAAACTATATACCTTTAAACGTCTTTTTTATACTTTTATTCTAAATTTCTTATCTTTTTGTTTCGTATATTCAAAAAATACTATACTTTTGTCCGTCGATAAAAACAAAATACATATCAATAACAAAGGAGATTAAATTATGAACGCAACAAAAGTATTGGAAGATCTGAATAGAAGATTCCCTAACGAGCCTGAATACATTCAGGCTGTTTCTGTTGTTTTGAACAGTATTGAAGAGGAGTATAACAAACATCCTGAATTTGATAAATCGAACTTAGTGGAACGGCTCTGTATCCCCGACCGAATTTACACATTCCGTGTGACATGGGTCGACGATAAAGGAAATGTTCAAACCAATATGGGTTACCGTGTTCAGCATAATAACGCCATCGGTCCGTACAAAGGCGGTGTCCGTTTTCACGCCTCGGTCAATCTGAGTATCTTGAAATTCCTCGCTTTCGAGCAAACATTCAAGAATTCGTTGACAACACTCCCTATGGGAGGCGCTAAGGGCGGTTCCGATTTCTCTCCGAGAGGCAAGTCGAACAACGAGATTATGCGGTTCTGTCAGGCATTTATGACAGAGCTTTGGAATCATGTGGGTCCGGATGAGGATGTTCCTGCCGGTGACATCGGTGTGGGTGGTCGTGAAGTGGGTTACATGTTCGGCATGTATAAAAAGCTCTCCCACCAGTTTTCCGGAACATTCACCGGAAAAGGCCGTGAATTCGGAGGCTCGCTTGTCCGTCCCGAAGCAACCGGATATGGAAACATCTATTTCCTGACAGAGATGCTGAAGACAAAAGGGCTCGACCTGAACGGCAAAACTTGTTTGGTATCCGGTGCCGGAAACGTAGCTCAGTACACGGTCGAGAAAGTTATTCAGTTGGGAGGTAAGGTGCTCACCATGAGCGATTCTGACGGTTACATCTACGACCCTGACGGCATTGACCGTGAGAAGTTGGATTACATCATGGAACTGAAGAATCTTTATCGAGGACGTATCAGCGAGTATGCCGAGAAATACGGAGTTAAATACGTTGCAGGAGCCAAACCTTGGAGCGAAAAGGCCGATATTATTTTACCATCGGCTACTCAAAACGAAATCAATGAAGAAGCAGCCAAGGCCATTGTCGCCAATGGTGCCATTGCTGTCAGCGAGGGCGCTAACATGCCATGTACTCCACAAGCTATCAAAGTCTTTCAGGACGCGAAGATTCTATACAGTCCGGGTAAAGCATCCAATGCAGGTGGCGTGTCTGTATCCGGCTTGGAAATGACTCAGAATGCCGAGCATCTCAGCTGGACTGCCGGGGAGGTGGACAACCGTCTGCACAGCATTATGAAGAGCATTCACGAGGCTTGTGTAAAATACGGCACAGAGCCCGACGGTTATGTTAACTATGTGAAAGGCGCTAACATTGCCGGATTTATGAAGGTTGCCAAAGCTATGATGGCACAGGGCATCATCTGATATTCCGACGCGGATGAAAGCGAAAAGAGACGCGGATGAATGAAAGAATTCATCAGAAGTTTTTATAAAGTGATACGTATGAGTCGGTGGACTCATACGTATCGTTTTATGTCAGTCTCTTCTAAAAATATCTCGAGTATAAACTTTAGCTTTTACATCGTCCAGCGAAGTGTCATACCTGTTGGCTATGATAGCGTAACTCTTTTCTTTAAACTCATCTAAATTATTCACCACCTTGCTGCCGAAAAATGTGGTGCCATCCTCGAGTGTAGGCTCGTATATGATAACCGTAGCGCCTTTTGCCTTGATACGTTTCATGACCCCTTGAATAGAGCTCTGGCGGAAATTATCACTGTTACTCTTCATCGTTAAACGATAAACTCCGATGGTTACCTCGTGCTCTTTCTTCGAATCCCACGTACTGTTGGCATCGTAATATCCGGCTAAATTCAATACTCTGTCGGCAATGAAATCCTTACGGGTTCGGTTGCTCATCACAATTGCCTGAATTAAGTTTTCAGGAACATCCGAATAGTTGGCTAACAACTGTTTCGTATCTTTCGGCAAGCAATATCCGCCATATCCGAACGAAGGGTTATTATACTGATCACCGATACGTGGGTCCAAGCAAACACCTTTAATAATATGGTTGGTGTTCAGCCCTTTCATCTCCGCGTAAGTATCCAGCTCGTTGAAATAGCTCACACGCAACGCCAAATAGGTGTTAGCGAATAATTTCACAGCCTCTGCTTCGGTGAATCCCATAAACAGGGTAGGAATATCTTTCTTTACAGCTCCTTCCCGCAACAGTTCGGCAAAAGTATGCGCGGCCTCTACCAGACGGGCGTCGTCAGGGTCGGTACCAACAATAATTCTGCTGGGATAAAGATTATCATAAAGAGCTTTACTCTCGCGCAGAAACTCCGGAGAGAAGATGATATTTTTCAATCCCATCACCTCACGAATATGTTTCGTGTACCCCACCGGAATGGTCGATTTAATAACCATAACAGCGTTCGGGTTATATTTCATTACCAACTTGATAACAGCTTCTACCGCCGATGTGTCGAAGAAATTCTGCTTGGTATCGTAATTGGTGGGAGTGGCGATAATAACAAAGTCGGCATCCTTATAAGCTTCTTCCGCGTCTGTTGTTGCCCTCAAGTTTAAATTCTTCGTGGCAAGATACTCTTCTATCTCCTTATCAACAATAGGCGACTTTTTATTATTAATCAACTCCACCTTTTCGGGTAGAATATCCACGGCTGTCACCTGATGGTGTTGACTCAGCAATGTTGCTATGCTCATTCCGACGTAGCCTGTTCCGGCTACTGCAATCTTTAAATTCGTTCTATCCATAATGTTATTCTGTTTTTATGTTAGCGGGTTCTTTTCCGATTTATACCAATTTATAAACTTCACAATGCCTTCACGCAACTGAACCTGAGGGTGATAACCTACTTCGTTTTCCAACTTGGCAGTGTCGGCATTCGTCTGATAAACATCGCCTTGCTGCATCGGCAGATAGTTTTTCTCGGCCTTTATTCCCAACGCCTGCTCTATCTCGCTGATAAAGTCCATGAGCTTCACCGGATTACTGCATCCTATATTATATACCTTCGTGGGAACATTATTCGGGCATTCCCCGGCAACCGGAATCTTATCAATCACTTGAATGGTTCCGTTCACTATATCATCAATGAAGGTAAAGTCTCGAATCAGGTCTCCATTATTAAACACGTTGATTGCTTTACCTTTGCTGATGGCATCGGCAAACAGCATCGGAGCCATATCCGGACGTCCCCACGGGCCATACACCGTAAAGAATCGCAAGCCGGTGGAATGAAGGTCGTAGAGCTTTGCGTAGGCATGGGCCATCAATTCGTTACTCTTCTTGGTGGCAGCATAGATACTTACCGGAGAGATAACCGTATCATCCTCGCTAAACGGAACTTTCGTATTCATGCCATACACCGAGCTGGAGCTGGCATAAACCAAATGCTTGATATGGTTATACCGGCAGCACTCTAATATATTCATAAAGCCTATGATATTGCTCTCGATATAGGCAAAAGGATTCTTGATGGAGTAACGTACACCTGCCTGCGCCGCTAAATTCATCACCTTATCGAACCGCTCTTCCTCAAACAGCTTCGGAAGTGCCTCTCTGTCGGCTATATCCATCCGAATGAATTGCAGATTCGGTAACTTCACGCTCTGCGCCTTCACACCGAAGGGCATCTCCGGAAAAGTTACGGCAGAGCCGTCATTACCTGTCTCCGGAACAGCCGATCCGGTAGAGCACCCCTCCGGCAGACGGATACCCATCTCCGCTAATCGGGCATACTTCAAATTCGGATCATAATACGTATTAATGTTATCTATTCCTATAACATCGTCTCCCCGCCGCGCCAACAGCCACGCGAGTTTGCTGCCTATAAAACCTGCAGCGCCGGTTACTAATATCTTCATATTCTAAAACTATGATTAGAAGCGCAAGTTATCATTTTTCTATGCCTTTATATGTCCCCCGCACTTCCTCGTAACTCTTCAAATTACCAATGTCATATCGATTGCCCTGCATTTCCATGGCATACGTATCGGTTTGCTTTGAAAGCCAAGCAAAGAAACTTCCCGGAGCATCCGTTCCGCATCCGTTATCAATACCTTTCTGAATAAGTTTCGCGTCATTTCGAGTATAATAATAGAAGGGCGGACAGCACCAATGGGTAGCCGGATTAACCGACTTCTCTGTCATATTCAGCACTTTATCGTTCGCGTCAATGGTAACTATACCGCATTTCAACAGCTTTTGGTCGTTCGGTTCATAGTAGCGCATAACGCACGAAGCTTTCTTTTTCTGCGCGTAAGTAATGAACTTAGTCAAAGAGAAGTCGAGCACATTATCTCCGGCAATCACTAAAACGTCCTCATCAATGCCCAACTTTTCCATGGCGTACCGGATATCGTTTACCGCTCCCAAACGAGTTTCATTGGTAGAAGTACCATCGTCCACTACCGAAATCTTCTGTTGTTTCGCGGCAGCCCATGCCTCAAACTGACGGGCAAACTTATGATTCGAAATCACTACGAACTCGTCCGCCAAGCGGGCGGTATCTATATCATCAACCAGCCAATCGAGAATGGTCTTATCGCCCACCTTCAGCAATGGCTTCGGGAAATTCTCCGTCAGGGGATACAATCGTGTAGCGTAGCCCGCCGCAAGTATCAAACACTTCATGTATGTATATAAATAATTAGTTATAATCTTACTCCGTTAGCACTCTCGCAGATGTGAACAGAATACTTACCTTTCAAATTCGGGAAAGCTTTTAGGTATTCCCGCTCCACCTGTTCTTCAATACGCTCCTCGAAACCCGGATCGATGAGTGCCATACAGCAGCCTTTAAATCCTGCTCCCGAGAAGCGGCCGCCATAAATGCCATCGGTACGCGTCATAATCTCATATAGCTTCTTCAACTCCGGAGAGCCCGTCTCCCAATTACATATAGACGACATGCCACTCTCGAACGAGAGCTTTCCATACGTCTCCAAATCTCCGTTACGCCATGCCTCCGCTCCTTTTTCCACTCGGTCGAACTCCGTCATCCAGTGCTCTGCTCTCCGCTTCCATGTCTCCGGCAGGCGGTCTTTGTACTGCTCGTACACATCCCGAGGAATTTCACGCATATTCGTCTCTTCAAACTTTCCGTAATCCATTCCGGCAAATGCTTTCAGTGCATAAGCAGCCGATCGAAGCTCATCCACCCGCATATTGAATCTGCTTCCCGACAAATTACGCTCTATGCCCGAAAAAAAGATAGCGACCTTATACGGCTTCATCATCGGACTGGTAGGAATCAACTCATAGCTGTCATCCTTCGTATCCAAGTAAAGCAAATGATCCTTCTTCGAGAATACCTCGCACGACTGGTCGAGTTTGCCGCAGCTCACGCCTACATACTTGTTCTCGGCAGCTTTTGCCGTGAGAATCATCTCCATCGGATTAAGGTGAATGTCGTTCAGCTGACACAACGCCAACAGGTATGAAATAATTACCGCTGCTGATGAAGACAATCCTCCTATGGGAAGACTCCCTTCGATGACACCGCACAAACCTATACGCAACGGATACGATTTGGCAAGCGCAATAGTAGCCCCGCGCAAATAATCAGCCCAATCGTTCTGCTTGACGGTTGGAATATCGGCCACATGCCACTGCGCCCGCTTTTCAAACTGCAGAGAAGTGAGTTCTATAACGCCATTTTGTTTCGGTTTATAAACTATGTGAATTCCTTTGTCAATAGCCAAACCGGTAATTTTCCCCAAATTATGGTCGGAGTGAGCTCCGATAGGACAGATACGATAAGGACAAAACGATATTCCCGTAGGCTCCTGCCTATATATTTCAAAAAACTTTTCTTCGCACAGCATAAGCAATTCTTACTAATAATATCTTTTGCAAAGATACGAAATAATAGGCTCATTTACTAATAATAAACACATTATTCTATCCATTATTTCCCTTAGCCGGTTCGGTACATAACAGACGCCAAACGAATATGCAAATAATTATTATTTATTTTATTTGATATTCATCGGAGAATATCCTATTTTTGCCAAAATTAATGACTCTGTTTGAGTCTTTGGAATGGAATATAACAATTACTAAAATATGAAAGGAATAGTTTTAGCCGGTGGCAGTGGAACCCGTCTCTACCCTATCACCAAGGGAGTGAGTAAACAGTTGCTTCCTATTTTCGATAAGCCAATGATTTATTATCCTATTTCCGTGCTGATGCTGGCAGGAATCCGAGATATTCTTATTATCTCGACTCCTCACGACCTGCCCGGATTCAAGCGACTGTTAGGTGACGGCTCCGATTTCGGCGTTCACTTTGACTACGCCGAACAACCGTCTCCCGACGGATTGGCTCAAGCCTTTATCATCGGTGAGCAATTCATAGGAAACGATACCGTTTGTCTCGTATTGGGCGATAATATCTTCCATGGGAATGGCTTTACTCCTTTATTGGCCAACGCGGTAAAAGCCGCCGAACAGGAGCATAAAGCTACCATCTTCGGTTATTGGGTAAACGATCCGGAACGCTATGGCGTGGCTGAATTCGATAAGAATGGGAACTGCCTGAGTATTGAGGAGAAACCAACGCGTCCGAAATCGAATTACGCGGTGGTAGGACTCTACTTTTATCCGAATAAGGTAGTTGATATTGCCAAACACATCAAGCCCTCTGCCCGTGGAGAGTTGGAAATCACCACGGTTAATCAGGAGTTTCTGAATGCCGGCGAGTTGAAAGTAGAGACTTTAGGACGCGGATTCGCTTGGCTCGATACCGGAACACACGATTCGCTTTCCGAGGCTTCCACCTATATAGAGGTATTAGAAAAGCGTCAGGGACTGAAGATAGCATGTCTGGAAGGCATTGGTTACGACAAGGGTTGGATCACCGCCGAGAAACTGGAGGAAGACGCCAAGCCTATGCTGAAAAACGAATACGGCCGGTACTTGATGAGGAAGATAAAAGAAAAACTATGAGCACCGACTCTATTAACAATCATAAATAAATAATGGAAATAATCAAAACAAACATAGATGACGTAGTGCTGATTCAGCCGCGCCTGTTTAACGATAGTCGGGGATATTTCTTCGAGTCCTACTCCCAACGAGCGTTCTTTGAGAAAGTCCGGCCGATTAATTTCGTGCAGGACAACGAGAGCAAATCATCGTACGGTGTGTTACGGGGACTGCATTTCCAAAAGATGCCCTACGCCCAGAGCAAGTTAGTACGGGTCATCAAGGGAGCGGTACTCGATGTAGCAGTGGATATTCGTAAGGGAAGCCCTACTTTCGGACAGCACGTGGCAGTGGAACTGACAGAAGAGAATCACCTTCAGATGTTCATTCCCAAAGGATTCGCTCATGGATTCAGCGTGTTGAGCGATGAAGCGGTCATGCAGTATAAATGCGATAATTTCTATCATCCCGAGAGCGAAGGCGCGGTGGCATGGAACGACCCCGATCTGCGCGTTGATTGGCGTATCCCTGCTGAAAACATCATCTTATCGGAAAAAGACAGACACCATAACCGACTGAAAGACGCGCCATACCTTTTTAATTATAACGAGAACCTTTATCCGGAATTGAAGTAACATGAATATATTGGTCACGGGTGCCAACGGACAACTTGGCAATGAAACGCAAGCGGTGGCGAAGAACAGTAAAGATCATTACATCTTCACCGATGTATGTGAAGGATACCGTCCTTTGGATATTACGAATATCGACGATGTTCGGGCTGTGGTTAAAGACGAACACATAGAATGCATTATCAACTGCGCCGCGTGGACCAATGTGGATAAGGCGGAGACTGCCGGCGACATCGTCGAGACACTAAACGCCAAAGCTCCCGAGAACTTAGCCGTTGTCATGAAAGAGGCGGGCGGACTGTTGGTGCATATCTCTACCGATTACGTGTTTGGCGGAGAGCTTTATAACACGCCTTGCAAGGAAGACCGAAAGGGAACTCCTACCGGTGTGTACGGACTGACCAAGCTACATGGCGAGCAGCGTATTCAAGCGGTGGGAGCAGATTATATCATCCTACGCACCGCATGGCTCTATTCCGAGTTCGGGCAAAACTTTCTCAAAACCATGCTGAACCTTACCGCTGCCAAGCCGCGACTCAAGGTGGTGTTCGACCAGTGCGGCACTCCTACCTATGCCGGCGATTTGGCAGCCGCCATCTTCCACATTGTGGAGAATCGCCTGTACAGAGGACATAACGGTATTTATCACTATTCTAACGAAGGGGTCTGCTCTTGGTACGACTTTGCCAAACAGATTGCCACACTCGCCGGAAATACCGACTGCCGCGTTGAGCCATGTCACAGCGACGAGTTCCCTTCTCCGGTGAAACGTCCGGCTTATTCCGTGCTCGACAAGACGAAGATAAAGGAAACTTTCGGAATCGACATCCCGTACTGGACGGATTCCTTACTGAAATGTATGAAGAATATGAACGCTGTTAAATAATATAATATGGACTACAAACGTACTATCATCATCACAGGCGGAGCCGGATTCATAGGCAGTCATGTTGTTCGTCTTTTTGTGAACAAGTACCCCGACTATCGCGTCATCAATCTGGACAAGCTGACTTACGCAGGCAACTTAGCAAATTTAAAAGACATAGAGCATAAGCCGAACTATGCTTTCGTTAAGGCCGATATATGCGACTTCCCGAAGATACAGGAGTTGATGCAGGCTTATCATGTCGACGGTATTATCCATTTGGCCGCCGAGAGCCATGTCGACCGTTCCATCAAAGATCCGTTCACTTTCGCCCGAACAAATGTAATGGGCACGTTGTCCATGTTACAAGCCGCCAAAGTATATTGGGAATCACTTCCCGAAGGCTACGAAAACAAACGCTTCTATCACATCTCCACCGACGAGGTATACGGAGCGCTCGAAATGACGAATCCGGAAGGATTAGACAGCCCGTTCGCCACAAAAGCCTCATCCGAGCATCATCACGCCTACGGAACCGATTTCTTTACCGAAGACATGAAATATCAGCCGCACAGTCCGTATTCGGCTTCAAAGGCAAGCAGCGACCACTTTGTCCGTGCATTCCACGACACTTACGGCATGCCTACCATTGTCACCAATTGTTCGAACAACTACGGTCCGTACCAATTCCCCGAAAAACTGATTCCGCTGTTCATCAATAACATACGCCACCGCAAACCGCTCCCCGTATACGGTAAGGGCGAGAATGTGCGCGACTGGCTTTATGTGGAAGATCATGCCCGTGCCATCGACGTTATCTTTCATCGGGGAAAAACAGCCGACACGTATAATATAGGTGGGTTCAACGAATGGAAGAATATCGACATCATCAAGGTACTTATCAGCACGGTCGACCGTCTGTTGGGTCGCCCCGAAAATGCCGACATCGACCTCATCACCTACGTCACCGACCGTAAAGGGCACGATATGCGTTACGCCATCGACAGTAGAAAACTGCAACGTGAATTAGGATGGGAACCGTCTCTCCAGTTTGAGGAAGGCATTGAAAAAACCGTCCGGTGGTACCTCGACCATCAAGACTGGATGGATAATGTCACCTCGGGCGATTACCAAAAATACTACGACAGTATGTATAAAGACCGATAAAGGAAATACCTGCCGAAGGTGGTGTAGTTACCTCATCTAAGCCAAATATGGAATATAGCTATGCCTAATTGCGAATACATAAATACCTTTAGGATACCAAAATGCTAAAAACAAGTACGAATACCATCAGATATTACCCATACGCCGTCATTATCTTTGCCTTCATGTTTCAAGATGCCAATTTTCTGCATAGCAGAAAGGTCACGCTCGATGGTACGTTGGCTCACCGACAGCATCTCCGACATCTGATGCCCTGTTATTGTCGGAGATTCCTTGATGATATTTATGATTTTCTGTTGACGCTCAGTGAGTTTCGTCTCCGACATGTCTCCGTCATTGTCTCCGACATTTGATGTGTCGGTCGCGGCAAAAATAACCGTCTGGAACTGGTTCGGGGTAGACTTGAATATAGGCTTCAGCTCGTCCTTATATCCTTCCAGTGCTTTGGTCTCATTGCAGATGCGTGTGAGTCCGCTGCCTCGCTTCTCCATGTAGTCAAGTTGAGCCATCACGTTTGCAAGAATGGGATTACGCCTTTCGGAAGACACATCTTTGATGTCCAAGTCCTGTATCAGCATACCATTGTACATTCCACCAGGAGAAGTGACTGTGAGACGGTCATCATAAATGTCGAGATGCACCTCACTCCCCATCACAGTATAGTCACGATGGATGAAATGGTTTACCATAGCTTCAAGGGCTGCTCGTTCTGCATATTCCGGTTTGTTCTTTCGTCCATCGGGCAGTTTCTTCCAGCCTCTCTTTGTGTTAGACTTTACAAAGTTCATAGCTTCGCGAAGCAACATGAGAACATTGCCTGTAAACTCTGCATCATTTATGGCATCGCACTTTTCCTTTCCATCCCATCGGGTACAGTACAAACGAGACTGCCACAATGGACAATCATCAGCAAATAATGCACCGGTATTCGTAAGGCTTCCCGCGCCAGTTACCAATCCAAACGACAAGAGGTATTTCTTGTCCCATTCTTGTTTGGTACGGTCTTTGAAAGTGTTCGCCAATATTGTAAAGGAATAGTCCTCTAATTTATAATCTGTATGAAGGGAATCAAAAGTTCTGTTTGAGCCTTTCAGTACCAATCGTACCATCTGCTCTGCTGTAGCAGGAAGGCTTTCATCGCCAACACGAATGAAGGCAATAAGTTGACCATCGCCAACGTAGTAATATGGGGTATAATGTCCGGCATTAACTTTGAGTTGCAAGATGTGTAAGCCATCTATATCAAGAGGAATCATTTCCACCTCTGGCAGAGGATCCATATAATCGCGAATCCTACTACTGATGGTTTCGCAAACATGTTGCGCATCATCAAGTCCTCTAATGATTCCGTCATTGTCAATACCGAAGAAAAGCGAGCCACCTAACCCATGGGCAAAAGCACTTACGCTTTTTAGCCAACTCTTAGGTTTCTTCTCTTCAACCATCAGCTTGAAATCGTATGCGGTGCATTCACTTATCAGTGCCTTTAATTCCATATTAAAACAGATACTATAGTTTTGTATATAACACCTTGTAAAGGTACTGCTTTTTATCGAGAAATTCAAATCAGGAAAGGTTGAAGCAAAGGGACATCGCAATAAGGGCGTGGCAGAAGGAGAGTACACAGAATACTACGACAGTATGTATAAAAACAGATAAACAGAACAACTGCTAACAGATACAAAAACAGCTTCTGTGGTATGTTTTTTGCTGCCGATATAATAGTCCTCATTTTTAAAAGAGGACAGAACAGGAGGACGACACAATGGCATATATGGATTATTACAAAATGTTAGGGGTGGACAAAAAAGCAACACAAGACGAAATAAAAAAAGCTTACCGCGCCTTGGCAAGGAAGTATCATCCGGATTTGAACCCGAACGACCCTGCGGCTAAGGAGAAGTTTCAGGCGGTAAACGAAGCGAACGAAGTTTTGAGCGACCCCGAGAAAAGAGCGAAATACGACCGATACGGCGAGGAATGGAAACATGCCGACGATTTTGAGAAACAACAGGCGGCGTATGGCAGTAACGGATTCGGAAATAACGGAGCTTTCGGAACCGATGGTAACGGCACTTACTGGTACGAATCGAGCAAGGGAGAAGACCCGTTTGAGGGCATTCATTTTGGCAGTGACGGATTCTCCGATTTCTTCGACCGGTTCTTCGGTGGGCAGACAAGCAGCAGAACACGTTCGGCACGAAGCAAAGGACGAAAAGGACGGGATTTGCGGGCAGAGCTCAACATGAGCCTGCGAGAGGCCGCGGTAACACATAAACAAATTCTAAACGTAAACGGGGAACAAATTCGTATCACCATTCCGGCAGGTATGGCTAACGGGCAGGTTATCAGGTTACGGGGGCACGGCGGTAAAGGCTCGAACGGCGGTGCCGACGGTGATCTATACATTACGTTTATTATTTCGAACGACCCGTTGTTCCGTCGGCAGGGGGATGATTTGTACACTAACGTAAACATTCCGCTGACAATGGCTGTATTAGGGGGGACAGTCAAGGTGCCCACACTGAACGGAGCGGTTGAGCTGAAGGTGCAACCGGGAACACAACCGGGACAGATGGTTCGACTGAGAGGTGAAGGCTTCCCTGTATATAAAGGAGCAGGAAAGGGCAACCTGATAGTAACCTATCGGGTAGAGCTTCCGAAGACGCTGACAAACATTCAAAAGCAACTGTTCGAAAACTTAAAAAATACGGGAGCGTAAAAAGGGAACCTCTCCACCCTTAGTCACTGCGCGACACCGGCCAATTGACTTTACTTTATAAATATAAATTACCGTTACGCCTGATAGGGAAAGAGCCTGCTTTTTCCGGTTTTCAGGGCGGGCTCCCTGTTCGGGAACGA
>NZ_JAJLQX010000016.1 GCF_021295095.1 Phocaeicola oris | reverse complement strand
TTGCACTGTCTATCAAAACAGCACGGGTTGCTCGATGGTGTATAGGGAATCAGTATGGCAAGGAAAAAAGTGTCTACCGGTTCAGCTAATGTAGCAAAAAAGTGTCTAGTAAAATCAGGTAAAGTCAGTGATACGTATAAACCGCCCAACTCATCCGCATGAATTGATCAACTCATCCGCATCAGTTGAGTAACTCATCCGCATCATTTTCCAAGTTCATACGTATCACTTTACCAGACGACGGATATCAATTGCCAAAGAGATGAATACCGGCATTCGATAAATAGAAAAATGGCAGATTCCTTTTGCAATCCGAAAATAAGAATTACCTTTGTCGGCAGTTCGGGGTGTAGCTCAGCCCGGTTAGAGTACACGTCTGGGGGGCGCGAGGTCGCTGGTTCGAATCCAGTCACCCCGACAGTAAAGGTTAAGTAACTGATTATCAAAATAAAAAGATATAAGTAACTTGACCTTTTTTTATTATTTGAGATCTCTAAAAAATCATATTGTACTGAGCTATGATCTTCGCAAAGAATACCTTCAAGGATGCAGCGAGGCTGAGCATGGCTAAATGGTACAATAAAGTGGAGGAGCCGGATTTATCTCTTATCTGTTTTTTCAGAAGATTTGTTAAAAAGAAAGCCTCACTTTGTTAAGTGAAGCTTATTGTATTGTTGGAGTACCAGGACTCGAACCTGGAATGACAGGACCAGAATCTGTAGTGTTACCATTACACCATACTCCAATATAGAATCTAAACGAATACCCTTCGTTAAAGACGGTGCAAATATACTGCTTTTAAATTATTTGGCAAATAAAATGTTGATTTTTTTAATAAAATAAAGGTGGAGCGTTTTTATTCCACCTTTATTTCCTTGATTATAATGGGAATTCTTATTTCGATTCTTTTTTCTTTTCGAGTTATAGTTATATATTGTAGTAATACACTTACTATGCATATATTAAATTAAGAAAAGCAGATGTTTCTTAAGTTAATCTTTCTCCTCTTGACTTTCTTTTTCTTCCGCGTCCAAGTCAGCAATCTTCTTTCTAACTTCTTCCGCTTCTTCTTTTAGCTTCTCGACTTTCTTTTTCATCTCGTCCATAAGTCCATTACCTTTCTTTGATGAAGCAGTAAAGAAACCCAAGTTGTTTTCATAAGTCTGAATTTCATTCTTCATTGTTTCATATATACGAGTCAACTTATCACGTTCTTTTCCTTCAATGTTTTTTATATTTTTCATCGCAGAACGAGCATTGCCGCTAAAACGCTTGGCAGAGATGTTAAACTTATCCGATAAGCTATCAATGATGGCATGATATTGTTTATATATTTTATCCTTCTCTCGAAAAGGAACGTGTCCGATTTCGTTCCATTGCTTCATTAGGTCACGAATCTTATCTTCTATTCCTTCTTCTGAATTCTCTTCGTTATTCAGACTGGTCAACTGTTGAATGATATTCTTTTTAGTCTTCAGATTATCCTGTTCTTCTGTATGCTGTGAGGAATTATTTTTATTTCTTTCTTCAAAGAAATAATCACAAGCGGCGATAAAACGTTTCCAGATAGCATCGGAGTGTTTTTTTGCGACCGGCCCGATAGCTTTCCATTCTTTTTGCAGAGCAGAAAGTTCTTCTGCTGTCTTTTTCCAATCGGTACTATCTTTTAAAGCTTCAGCTTTCTCAACCAAAGTACGTTTCTTCTCCAGATTACTGTTCATATCATCTTTCATCTGTTTGAAGAATTCTCCTTTCTTTTTGAAGAAGTTATCACAGGCTGCACGGAAACGCTCGAAAATCTTTACGTTCAATTTACGTGGGGCATAGCCGATAGTTTTCCATTTTGCCTGTAACGCCAGAATCTCCTGTGTTTTATTATCCCAGTCACGAAAAGACTTTAGCTTGTCAAATTCAATACTTTCTGCAATTTCGCAAATAACGATTTTTGCATCCAGGTTAGTTTGTTCTTCCTCCTTTAATTTTTCGAAGTGTTCCTGATGACGTCTGTTTACAATGGTAGAAGCCGCTTTAAAGCGTGTCCATATCTGCTCACGTAAATCTTTTGCGATAGGGCCGGTCTCACGGAATTCCTGATGTAACTTTTGCAGCTGATGGAATGCAGAAACTGCATCCGGTTCTGTGGTCAGTTTTTCCGCGGCCTCGCAGAGATGAGTCTTAATTTCTAAGTTCTTTTTGAAGTCGTATTCACGAAATTCATTACTCAGCTTAATCAGATCATAGAATTTCTCAGAGTAGAGCTGATAGCTACGCCACAACTCGTTCACTTTATTGGAAGGAATGGATTTGATGTTGTTCCATTCTTGCTGCAGCCTTTTGAATTCGTTATATGATTTATTAGCATCATCCTGACCTTCAGAAAGAGCTTTGATTTTATCAATGATTTGAAGTTTCTTCTGTAAATTTTCTTTCTGTTCTTTTATCTCTTCAGCGGCGATGACACTACGTTTCTCTTTGATAGAAGACATCAGTGTTTTAAACTGATTTTCTGTGTCGTCAACAGGCGCAACAAAATCTTCCGGTTTACCTCCATTTTCTTCGAAAGCTTTCTTTGCAACCTCAATCTCTGCTTTATGTAATTTATAGAAAGTCTGTTTCAACAAATCGAGCTCTTGTTTCTCTGTTTTTCCGTTGTTGGCATCGATTTCTTTCAAACGGTCGAGAATCTCTTGTTTTGTTTTTTTAGGCTCGGGTTTGGGAACTGTTGTTTCTTCTTTTTCTTTCATCGCATTTTCTTTTGTTTCAGCTTCTTCTTGCTGCTCAGTATCAGAAAACGCAATTATTTCTTCAGGTTTAGTAACTGCTTCTGCAGCAGGTTGTGTAACAACTTCTTCTTCAACTTTCTCCTCAACAGGTTGAGCTTCAGTTGTAGGTTGTTCTACTGGCGTTTCAGGAGCCTTGTCTACCGGAACATCAGTTAAGGGGCGATTTGTTTCGTTTACTTCCATGTATATAGATTTGTTTATTCTTATCAGAACCTTTTTAAAGGTTCAAGATACAAATTAAAAGAAATAAAATAATATTTCATAGTAAAACGAGATATTTTTTTTGTTTCTTGAAAAATACATAATAATCAGGTAGATTATGACAGGGCAACAGTGATTCCCATATACAGAAGCATTCCTATGATATCGTTGGTAATTTGGATAAAAGGGCCGGTAGCGATGGCCGGGTCAACTTTTAGCTTTTCCAATGTCATGGGTACAACTGTTCCGAATATGCTGGCAAACATGACGACAGCAAATAAGCTGATGGAAACAGAATAAGAAACAGTTGCTTGTGCTCCGTATCGAATAAAGTTGTAGATATATACTAATAAGGATATAATGGTGGCATTAACCAATGCAACGACCGATTCCTTTGCTATTTGCTTGAATGTGTTATCTACATCTAAGGAATTATTTGCTAAACCTTGTACTACGATAGCTGAAGATTGTGTACCGACATTACCACCCGTACCACCGATTAACGGAATATATAATGCCATTTCCGGATGGGAGGCAAATGTGTCATCGAAATTACCGAGTATCATTGAATTTCCAATTCCACCGAGCATACCGATGAGCAGCCATGGCAAGCGCGCTCTCGTTTGTTTAAAGACATTATCGTCTGTTTCCATGTCTTGAGACAAACCTGAAGCCAATTGGTAGTCGCGGTTACCTCTTTCGCGAACCTCGTCCATGACATCGTCAACGGTGATGCGTCCTACTAAGCGTCCGATGCTGTCAACTACCGGAATGGCTACCAAGTCGTATTTTTCAATTAGCTGAACGACCTCATCAATAGGCGTGTCTTCGTTGACAGAGATAGGATCTTTTTTCATGACATGCTTCACTTTTGATACGGAAGGGCTGGTAATCATTTTTTTCAAAGGGAATACCCCTTGGAGTCGTTCGTCATCATCTACCACATATACATAATATATCTCATCCATATCTTCAGCTTGCTGTCGCATTTCGCGAAGACACTCCGGCATACTCCAGTTCTCGTTAACGACCACCATTTCGGTTCCCATCAAACCACCGGCTGTATCCTCGTCGTATTTCAACAAATCGACAATATCTCCGGCTTGGTCAACATCGTCAATTTGCATTAAAACCTCTTGCTGTTTCTCATCATCCATGTTACGGATAATCTCAACAGCATCATCGGAATCCATGTTATCCACAAAGCGTTTGGCAATGACATCCGAAGGCAAGATCTTTAGGAAATCGTTCCGTGCGTCCTCATCCATTTCAATGAGAACGTCGGCTGCAGTTTCATTATCGAGCAACAGATAGATATAACGTGCATCTTCAGCTTCCAACTCATTGCACAAGTCGGCAATGTCGGCAGCATGCATGTCACTCAGAATGGATTTGAGCTGTTCGGTATCCTTTTTTGCAATGAGTTCTTTTATTTTTTCTACATCTTCCTCTTTCATACGTCTAATACTGCTTGAATTCTATTGGTCAGCTCTACAAACTCTTGTACGGAGAGTTGCTCCGGGCGTTTATTAAATATGGGGTCTTTGCTCAGCGGATTGTCCTTTGGCAAAATAGTCTGGATGCTATTTCGCATTTGTTTTCGCCGTTGATTAAAAGTGACTTTTACAATTCTTTTAAAAAATTGTTCGTCGCATCCCAATTCCATAGTGGAATTTCTTGTCAGGCGAATGACAGCACTTTTTACTTTTGGTGGCGGATTGAATACAAATTCATGGACGGTAAAGAGATAATCTACTTTATACCAAGCCTGTATAAGAATACTAAGTATACCATAAGTTTTACTACCCGGACCGGCAGCCATACGTTCGGCTACTTCTTTCTGTATCATACCGGTACAGCATGGAATGATGTCTTTATATTCCAACATTTTAAAGAATATCTGACTGGATATATTATAAGGATAATTGCCTGTCAAAACGAATGGCTGATTCTCGAACAGTTCTTTTAAATCCAATTTTAGAAAGTCGCGTTCAATGATTTGATTGTTCAACGTAGGATAATGTTCTTTTAGATAGTTGATGGATTCCTTGTCCAGCTCAACGACTTTTAATTCTCTTCCCTTTTCCATTAGGTACTGGGTAAGCACTCCCATACCGGGTCCCACCTCAAGGATAGGAATGTCTGAGCAAGCATCAACGGTATTCGCTATTTGTCTTGCAATATCCAAATCGGTCAGGAAATGCTGTCCTAACGATTTCTTTGGTCGAACAAATGCCATTCAGTTAATTTTTTCTATTTAATAATCAATATTCCTTTTAAGATATTATCTTTGTATCGGTCTTTCCGTGCAAAGATAAATAAATATAATGAATTTGGCATCTAATTCTTTAAAATATGGATTACAAATACTGATTCCTCTTTGTTTAGGCGGTATCATTCTTTGGTGGATGTACAGAGATTTTGATTTCTCTTCAGCTTGGGAGGTAATGCAATCGGAGATGACGTGGAGTTGGATGCTTTTGTCATTAATATTTGGCATAATGAGTCATGTTATTCGTGGCATCCGTTGGAAACTGACACTCGCTCCTCTCCAAGAATATCCAAAGACCGGTAATTGCATTTATGCTATTTTTTTCTCGTATGCGGCTAATTTGATCATACCTCGCGTAGGAGAGGTGTCACGGTGCGGAGTACTTAGTAAGTATGATGGAACTTCGTTTTCCAAATCGTTAGGCACCGTAGTTACAGAACGTTTAATAGATATGGTTTGTGTGTTGGTGTTGACAGGGTTGGCTATACTTTTGAGCGCGAAAACATTCTCTTCTTTTTTTGATAAGACAGGAACCAATCTTTCTTCATGGGAAGAATTACTGACTTCGTTTAATTTTTGGATTATTGTTCTATGTACGATAGGAGTCTGTATTTTAGTCTATTTTATGCTGCGTCGGCTTTCTTTTTTTGGTAAACTGAAGCATGCGATTAAGAATGTTTGGGAAGGGATTCTTTCCTTAAGACGTGTTCGACATTTTCCTTTATTCATAGTATATACCATAGGTATTTGGCTTTGCTATTTTTTACAGTTCTATGTGGCTATGTTTTGCTTCCCGTTTACAGAAAATTTGAATGTTATAGCCGCTTTACTTATGTTTGTTGTCGGATCCATTGCCGTTGTCGTTCCTACTCCTAATGGGGCGGGACCATGGCATTTTGCTATCATAACTATGCTTACTTTATTCGGAGTCGACCGTGCAGATGCCGGAATTTTTGCATTGATTACGCATGGAATACAAACCTTTTTATTAATTTTGTTGGGAATATATGCAATGGTAGTATTACCATTTAGTAATAACAATAATAAAACAAAAGCATTATGAGTTCAATCCTTAACCTTGCTCCACAGAACGTGTGGAAGCATTTTCATGAATTAACGCAAGTACCTCGTCCTTCAGGTCATTTGGAGAAAATACAGAATTTTCTGGTGGACTATGGTAAGAAGATTGGTGTTGAATCTTTTAAAGATGAGGCCGGAAATGTCATTTATAAAAAACCGGCTTATCCCGGTATGGAAGATCGTAAGACAGTTATTCTTCAGGCTCACATGGATATGGTTCCTCAGAAGAATAAAGATAAAGTACACGATTTCGAGAAAGATCCTATTGAGCCGGTTGTTGATGGAGAATGGGTACATGCCAATGGAACGACATTAGGGGCTGACGATGGTATGGGAGTAGCAGCGATTATGGCTGTTATGGAGGATAAGAACTTAAAGCATGGTCCGCTGGAAGCACTGATTACGGCAGATGAGGAGACCGGTATGTATGGCGCATTTGCTTTGAAACCGGGCACTGTTGAGGGAGATATCCTGTTGAATCTGGATTCGGAAACGGAAGGTGAGTTATACATCGGCTGTGCCGGAGGTGTGGATATTAATGCTTCTTTGGAATATAAAGAGGTTCCGGTAGAGAAAGAGAAAGCGGCTTTGAAAGTCTCTCTGAAAGGTGGTAGAGGCGGCCATTCCGGAATGGAAATAAATCAAGGCAGAGCTAATGCCAATAAGTTAATGGCTCGCTTCTTGAATCAGGCAGCAGCAGAGAGTGAGGTGTGCTTGGTTAGCTGGGAAGGCGGAAACATGCGTAATTCCATTCCTCGTGAGGCGGAGTCTGTCATAACTTTGGATAAGGCACAGGTTGATAATGTAAAGAAAATTGCAGAAAATTGTGCCAAGACGTTTAATGAAGAGTTTAAAGAAACGGAAACAGAGATTACGTTGACGGTAGAGGCTGTTGAGACTCCTGCTGTGGGTGTTCCACAAGAAATATCCGATAATCTTATTGATGCTATTTTGGCGTGTCCAAACGGTGTTCTTCGCTATATTCCGACCATTCCTGATACCGTAGAGACGTCTTCCAATATGGCTATCGTAGACATAAAGGATGGAAAAGCATCGGTTAAGTTTCTTACTCGCAGCTCTCGTGACAGTATGAAGAATTATATGGCTCAGAGTATAGCAGCTACGTTCCGTATGGCAGGAATGAAAGTAGAAATGTCGGGAGCGTACAGCGGTTGGGAACCGGATATGAAGAGTCCGATATTAGGGGCTATGACAAAGGCTTATAAGACACAATTCGGTGAGGAGGCCAAGGTGAAGGTGGTCCATGCAGGACTGGAGTGCGGTATTATTGGTGCCGTTGTTCCGGGATTGGACATGATTTCCTTTGGCCCTACATTGGAATCACCGCATACGCCCAACGAGCGTTGCTTGATTGCGACCGTGGATCGTTTCTATGATTTCTTGGTGGCTACATTGGAAAACACTCCGTTGAAGTAATAATAGCCAATACGCTAATAAATAATCAGAGGGAGGGGAAGATTCATCATTTTCCCCTCCCTCTGATTATTTATTGATCGAAAAAAGTACAGTCTTTATTTTTTGAATGTATTGTAATAGCTGTTTATTTTAATATGAGTTTGGTAAATCTAAAATAATACGAACCGCATGTTATTGTTTCTTCTTAAACAGACACACAAATCTTTGGAGAAACCAACGGCATGCAGCTACTACTCCGATACGTATGAACATGGAAAAAGATATGTATGGACATGAAAAGAGAACCATATAAGTCGCCGTATTTATTAGAAGAATTATTCGTTTCACTTCTGTGAAACAAGTGTCTCACTTCTGTGAAACAAGTGAATCACTTCTGTGAAACAAGCGACTCACTTTTGTGAAACAAGTGAATTATCCGTATAAGTTAAGTAATTCATTCTATGAGTTGGAGGACTCATATACATTACCGGATAAAAACTTCTTATAAAGTCTCACTCATACGTATTACTTTATTCATATATCATGTTGTGTGCTTATCAATCGAGACTTGTCCATTCTTTTGGCATGTCGGGCATAGCTCCGGGCTGAGTACATACATACGCTGAAACCTTGACCGCTAATTCGTGCGCTTTAGTCACCGGCAAACCTTTTAAGAGGGCTGCGGTGAATGCTCCTGTGAAAGAGTCTCCGGCACCGACCGTATCGGCAACTTGAACTTTTGGGGTCGGTTGGAATGAGGTAAAGTGAGAAGAGAATACATAACTTCCGTTCACTCCACAGGTAAGTATCACCATTCGAAGATGATAAGTATTCAGTAAAGTACGACATATATTTTCTAAGTCGGTATCACCAAAGCTGAACAGGTGACTGACGATAATGGCTTCTTCATCGTTAATCTTCAGTATATTGCATTTCTTTAATGAAGTATCTATAATTTCTTTATTATAGAACTGTTGGCGAAGATTGATATCAAAAATCTTCAACTGTTCTTCACCGTCGGGCATCCAATCTAAAAACTTATTGATAGAGGTTCTGGAAACAATGCTTCGCTGGGCGAGTGATCCAAAGCAGACAGCCTGCGTATGTTTGGCAATCTCTTCCAATAGCTCTGTTTCGGGGATATTATCCCAAGCAACTCCTTCGCGTATCTCATATTGAGGAATGCCTTCTTCGTTCAAGTTAACCTGTACAGTGCCGGTAGGATAGTCTATTCTTTCGATGTAGTAATGGAGCTTTTTATTGTTTAAAGCCTCTATCGTTTCATCACCTAACGCATCTTTGCCAATAGCACTGACAGCCATGGCATCTAAACCGAATTGCATGGCATGATAAGCAAAATTGGCCGGAGCTCCGCCTAATTTCTTTCCTTCCGGAAGCACATCCCATAGTGCTTCCCCTAATCCGATAACCAAGTGATCTTTCATATTTTATTTATCTATTTTATTAACGTAGTATAAGAGATAAACAGCTCCAACGGCCATAATAAGAACAGCTCCCGCCTGACCGAAAGCATCGCTGGCGAATCCCATGAACAAAGGGAAAACAGTTCCGCCGAAGAGACCCATAATCATCAAACCGGATACTTCATTCTTCTTATTGGGAACAGAAAGTAATGCTTGGGAGAAGATAACGGAAAATACGTTTGAGTTACCCAGTCCCACCATGGCGAATGCCGTATAAAGAATAAATTGATGCTTAGCTCCAATCATCAGCAACATGGCTATTGCTATAAACGACACGCTGATAAGAAAGAATTTGCGATGATTAAAATGTGTCAAAACATAAGAGCCTGCCAAACATCCGAAAGTACGGAATACAAAATATATGGTGGTAGCGAAAGCGGCATCGGTCAGTGGAATACCGGTTCTTTCCGCTAACAGTCTTGGCGCTGTGGTGTTTATGCCTACATCAATTCCGACATGACACATGATGCCTATGAAAGAGAGCAGTACAATGGGAATTCCCAAGAGTTTAAAACATTCTGAAAAGGTAGATGCTTTTCCTACCACTTCTTCCTCTTTAATAGTGGTAAGAGATAGAAGGAAGGTAGCTAAAATGCCGATGATCATATAGATAGGGAAAAGAACACGCCATCCTAATCCCATAGACGGAATAACCGCTTGCGCACCCCACATAGCAATAAGCGGAGCCATAAAAGAGGCAATTGCTTTTACAAATTGTCCGAAGGTTAATGTGCTGGCCAACTTATCACCTGATATAATGTTAGATATAAGTGGGTTGAGCGATGTTTGCATAATGGCATTTCCAATACCTAATAAAGAAAAACAAATAAGCATTAAGTAATAATTCTCTCCGAAAATAGGTAATAAAAGAGAGAGCAAAGTAATGACCAGACTGAGCAAAACGGTTTTCTTCCTTCCTATTTTATTCATCAACATTCCTGTTGGAACGGAGAAGATGAGAAACCAGAAAAAGACTAACGAAGGAAAAATATTCGCAGTTGAATCACTGAGTCCTAAATCTTGTTTGACAAAATTGGTGGCCGTTCCTACTAAATCCACGAAGCCCATCGCAAAGAAGCAGAGCATTACGGGGATTAACTTGAGCATCTTGTTATCTTTCATTTTATTTGATGTTTAATGGATATACTGTGAGGTGAATCTGATTCTTTTCATTACCCGATATTCCGATAGTTTGATAAGGAGAACTCGGGAACACCAAGTTAGACATGGAGACAGCACCGCGGTTGACGAATGCTTCTATGCTGCAACGGTCGACGAGTATGCGTAATTCAAAATGTTCTGTTGAATGTAACGGTGCTGTTGTTGATACAGGGAAATCTTTACTGAAACCGGTCTCTCCACTTTCTTTTCTGTCCATGGCGAATGATTGACGATCAGCATCGTACATCATTTCCACCTTTTCTTTTGCATTGTTCGAAAGGGTGATAGTCAATTGCCCTTTAATGGGAGTCTCGGAAGAAAGGATGATTTCATACGCGTCTCCTAAATTCCGGATTGTTTGTTCTTTCACACGGTTATTTGTTGTGAATAGTTTATTAACCAAGGCTTTTTCACGAATCATCTCCATCTCTTTAACAGGATAGCTGCAAAGGTAATATGCTCCGTTTTCTTTGATGATGGATAATTCCCGAGGTACCGAGTTGGCACTGCGGAACTGTTGAGTTGGAACGGCATTGGCATATTGCCAATTGCTCATCCAAGCTAAAGCTATCTTCCGATTATCTGGAGCATTACTCCATGTAACTGTTGCATAGTGGTCTTTTCCATAGTCCATCCATTGGGTAGTTTCCGGCTTAGACTCACAAATGAACCGGTGTCCATCGAAATGACCTATAAAGTATTGGGTGGCAGAACCACCGAAAGGACCTCCGGGATTGATGTTGAGTATCAGTACATCTTTTTCCTCATTACTTCCGGCAACTTTTATTCTCAATAAGTCCGGACATTCCCACACGCCTTCGTGATTTCCATATTCTTTACCGAAACTGCTTTCGTACGTCCAGTCCTTTAAATTTTTAGAAGCATAGAATCGGACTTCCTGACCGGAAGCAATAATTACTTTCCATTCATTGGTCTGTTGATCAAAGAACATCTTTGGGTCTCGGAAATCAACGATATCAGCGGTAATGACAGGGTTCTTCTCGTAAATTTTAAATGTCCGTCCGTTGTCTGTACTGTATGCAATGCTTTGAGTTTGATTTGTTCCGGCAGAAGTGTACATGGCAATGATTGTTCCGACTCCAAATCCCGATACATTATTCTTATCGACAATAGCGCTGCCACTGAAGACATCGCCTAACTCATTGCGGAAGATGGCCGGCTTCAAATGAGTCCAATGGACAAAGTCTTTGGTTACGGCATGTCCCCAAGTCATATTTCCCCAAAGACTTCCGTAAGGATTGTATTGATAGAATAAATGATATTCTCCATCTTTGTAGACGAGGCCGTTAGGGTCGTTCATCCAACCATATAGCGGACTGAAATGATAAGCCGGACGGAATTTCTCACGATTAGTGGTATCAAAAGTATCGCTGCATTTCATGCTGTTCCAACAGATATTGTCCGCTAAGTCCCGCTTACTCTCGCGTCCGCTATCTTGAATGATGTCCAGTAAGACTGCCTGTTGTTTATAGGTTGACAAATCGAAAGGAACATAGTAATCGATTTTGTCCTCAGCCAATCGTATATTGAAACTTTGTTCGAAGTGTGTGTTAATCAATACCCGAACGTTTGCGTTGGAAACGGATTCTTGCACCGGCAATAAAAGAAATTGTTTGTCTGTGGAGATTTTGACGATTGAATGCGTATTCGAAAGATGACGAATATCCAATTCTTGTGCATTTAAACATAGAGATGTAAAAAACATGATTATTATTAGCCGTATGCCTTTCATATTGGTCTGAATTTTATTTTTACAAAGATATGGAAAACCTTGAATAAAATTCTTTTCTTTTTGCTTTTTTGTTCCGATAATAATAAAAAATAGGAGGAGAACTGTTTTTGCTCTCCTCCTATTTTTATGTTTTTAAACACGGATAATTATTTCCCGTGGGTCTCATCAGAAACAGTCAGTTTCTTACGACCTTTAGCACGACGGCTGGCTAATACACGTCGACCGTTAGCAGTCAGCATTCTTTGACGGAAACCATGCTTGTTGTTTCTCTTTCTGTTGGATGGCTGAAATGTTCTTTTCATTGTTTTATATATTTTATTGTTTTATTTCCGATGTTACGGGCTGCAAAATTACTGACTTTTTTGAAATAAACAAAACTTTGTTTGTTTTTTAGCTAAATCTTTTTTGCTTTTTTTCTCCATTTTCTTTAATTTTGCAGTCGCAATTTCAATGAGTGCCCACACTTTGGGTGATGACAAAATGATTTGGTATCAAAATAATTATAAATAATAATAAGAGAAAGTATGATAAACGCTCAAGACATTAAAATCGGGACGGCTATTCGTTTGGATGGAAAGTTGTATTTCTGCATAGATTTCCTTCACGTAAAGCCCGGAAAAGGTAACACTTTTATGCGTACAAAGCTGAAAGACGTGGTTGATGGCTATGTTCTGGATCGCCGTTTTAACATCGGTGAGAAGTTGGATGATGTTCGTGTTGAACGCCGTCCTTATCAGTTCCTTTATAAAGATGGAGAGGATTATATCTTCATGAATCAGGAAACTTATGATCAGATTCCTATCTCCGGAAAGATTATTAATGGTGTTAACTTCCTATTAGAGGGTTATGTTGTTGATGTCGTTTCAGATGCTTCGACAGAGACGGTTTTATTTGCCGACCTACCGATTAAGGTTCAGCAGAAAGTGGTTTATACCGAGCCGGGATTGAAAGGAGACACGGCAACCAATGCGCAGAAGCCGGCAAAGATAGAATGCGGCGTAGAAGTACGAGTTCCTCTGTTTATTAATGAAGGTGAGACAATTGAAGTTGATACTCGCGACGGATCTTATGTCGGTCGTATAAAGTAATGGAATAGCCTTAATAAGGACAGAACGTATAGTGAAATGTCTCCCAAAAGTTTTTATCTGACTTTTGGGGGACATTTTTTTGTATCAGACAATGTCGGTATTAACTATATTATTAACACAATTAACTTGAATATGCGCAAAATATAATATATATTTACGCCACATACGTAAATGAAAAAAATGTTAGGGCACTGTGAGGAAAGGAGGTCATATAAGATAAACGTCCCTGACATGTATTGTTAATCGTAAAAACAGAGAAGGAGGGAAATTACTATTCGAGCATTATCTTGTCTGCCGTTGAAATAATATATACGGCCATCTTCGTTTATAACGATAATGTTATCATGATGTTTATATTAACTTTAATAATCAATAGAGATGAAAAAAATTATATTTTTACTATTTGCCGGCGTCATTCTTTTCTCTTGTAATAACAAGAATGATGATTTTAACGGAATGCCTGACACCAGAACGGACGGGACAGCAGGAACCGATATATATGTAAAATCTGTGAAACGCGGATCCGCCGAATGGAAAGCGATGTCTTGGGAAGAGAAGACACGGGCTTCTCAAATCAAAGAACAAGCATTGCCAAAACTGACAGACGAACAACTTGTCTTTGCCTGTGTTAATTATCCGGAGGCTTTATATTTTGGAACCACTGATAATGCAAGAGATTTTATTGCTTCTCTTATTAAGAAGTTTAACGGATTTGGTGAGTTAATGAAAAGGCAGTACGGGGTAAAGACATTGATAAAATTCTATAAAGATTTATTTTTTGATGTGAAACGACTTCAGAATACTGGAGAGTTTGATAACTTTTCTTCGCCAATTGTGATACAGTATGTAGAGTTGTTATTATCCGATCCTTCCATGATGAACCTGATGGACGCAGAGGATTTGAAGGTTCTGGAAGATGCTGCATGGGATAAGTACAAAACAAAAAGAGATAATCCGGATATTTATGGGCTGGGCAATGCAAGAGGAACGTTGTTGCTTATTGCGGCTATTCATTTAAAAACAGGCAACGGCTTCAATCAAAAGGAACGGGATTACCTGACAAAAGCTGTCGATACGGGGCACTTCCCTTATGAAAGGGATGATACAGAGAAAATCTATTCTATTCTTCGTAAATAAGGTTGGTCATGAAAAAGTATCTAATATTATGGGGCATGCTGTTATCCCTGCTTATGGGTTCGTGTGGGAAATCAGAGGAGGAGCCGATTGATGACAGTTTCTATAAGATCCCCGAGATAGATTATCAGACATTTATCAGCAGTTCCGAGGAGACCTGGATACCTCGTCCGAAGGATACGTACTTGTATAAGACTATTCCCAAGGAGAGATATTGGCGGAATATAACTAAAGAAGATTGGCAGGGCTATGATCGGTCGAATGCCATTCCGGATAAGGTATTGAAGTCCATGTCTACAGAAGGATTAATCCAGTCTTTTTTTGATTTTCCGGGGGAGGTTACACGGGTCTATTATACCGAAACAACCTATTTAGAGCCATATCAAGCTCTGCTCGATGTGAACAAAGCGTATTCGGAATTGATTAAACGAAAAGACGCGGGAACATGCATGCTGGAAATTTACCAGAAATGTAATTTTACCAGTGGTGTTGGTACGTTACTGATGCCTGTTGTGGAGCAGCTGTTGGCAGATAAGAATATCTACGCTAAGTTCAGTTCCGATGAAATAGCGTCATTGTTGGATAAAGGATTGGAATGTGCTGATTTTGTACCCCTCTCATCTTCTTCTTTTATTGTCGGAGCTGTCAATACTTTCTTATTTATGGGCAGGATACTGCAATATGTTCAGTACCGTCCTTTCTTGCGTGAAATAGAAAAAAACAAAGACTTATCTTTGTTTTTAAAGAACCAGATGGAAAAGCAAGATTTTAATACTGAATGCGGATTGGCATATAATAGAGGGATTGCAGGGATGATAAAACCTTATGTTAAACAATATTTGAAAAATCACTAAAAATTAAAACTATGGAAGCATTAATATATAAAACAAAAAAGAATTGGCAGATGTTAATAATTTAATAACAGTTATGTTATCAGAAAAGTAATGGATGAAATGAAACGATATAACTTGCTTTTATTAATTTTAATTTTCACTTCTTTCCAAATAAAAGCGCAAAATGTGGTCATTTCCGGATTCGTATTAGAAAAGAGTTCTCATTCTCCTCTTATTGGTGCCAATGTTTATTCTGAATCGGAACAATACGGTTCCATTACCGATAAAGACGGGCATTTCAAGTTTAAAATGCCCCAAGGTCGCGTGGTCTTATTAAAAGTAAGTTATGTGGGATATGAAACCCAAGCACAACAGATTAATACGAATCAGAATGTTGAGGTCAACTTTTACCTTAGCCAGCATAATCAGATATCAGAAGTTGAAGTGCTCGGTCATTCGAAAGATTTTGGTATAACGAATTCCCAAATGGGTGCCATTAATTTACCCATCCATCAGGTAAAGCTGACTCCCACATTATTTGGTGAAGCCGATGTTTTAAAGACACTGCAAAAACTTCCGGGGGTTCAAGCCGGGAGTGAAGGTAATGCGGGCTTTATGGTTCGCGGAGGCGATTACGATCAGAACCTGATAAATATAGATGGCGCTACCTTATATAATGCCGAACACTTGAGAGGATATGTTTCCGCGGTTAATCCCGATATCATTGATGGGGTAGTGCTATACAAAGGAGCCTTTCCCGCTCAATATGGCGAAAGATTATCGGGTGTTGTTGATATGCGTGTTAAAGAAGGGGATTTACACCATTACCATGGTGAAATAGGAATAGGTGTTTTATCCTCAAAGTTGCGGATGGAAGGACCGTTATGGAAGAATCATACTTCTTTTAACATTGCGGCACGTGCATCTTATTTCAATTGGATTGTTCAGCCTGCTCTTAAGTCTGTTTATGATGATAAAGATGCCCTGAAAGCGTATGCCCACATGAATTATTGGGATATCAATGCTAAATTAGTCCATCGATTCGGTGATGCCGATAAACTGTCGGCAGTATTTTATTTAGGGAGAGACGTGAATAACAATTCTCCTTCTTCCAGTCAATATAATGCTCAGATTGATCAGGGGAAAAAACTAATCAACACCGATAATAGCCGCTCGAATTCCTCTGATAACAATTGGGGAAATATAATTGGCAGTTTGACATGGAACCATACCTTTAATACTATGGCCAACCTAAAAACGGCTTTGAATTATAGTGAGTATAATTACCGGTTAACCTATCAGACCAATGAAACAGCTCAATCTTCTTTTTTTAATAGCGACGATGAATGGGAACTCTTCTCGTCTTATAAAGACCATACGAACATAAAATTTAAAAGTGGAATACACGACTTGGCACTGACTTCCGATTTAACATGGACTCCTCATCGCAAGCATAAAGTGGATATGGGTATACAGGCAGCTATCCGAAGATTCTATCCGATTATTGAATCTTCCCGCTCTCTGTATAAGAAGACCCTGAATCCTAATTGGGATAAAATAGATGAGGAAAAGAAATACATCGAGGAACAGTCGGATAAGAATCAGCAGACAGGAGGAAGAGAGGATATGTTCTCTGCTTCGATATACGGACAGGATGATGCCGAGTTGACCCACTTTTTGAAAGTTAATTTCGGTGTTCGTGCTACATTGTATTCCATTTCAGAAAAGAGTGAACTATGCGTTGAGCCGCGTATATCCTTGCGTTGGTTGCTTAATGATAAGATGGCGATGAAGTTGGGCTATTCCCGCATGTCACAAGAATTGCATCAATTGAGCAGTGGAAATCTTTCTGTGCCGTCCGACCTTTGGGTTCCCATGACAAAAGATTTGGATGTGTCCTTATCCGATCTGTTCTCTTTGGGATATTACCATAACCTGACGGACCATATTCAACTCTCGGT
This sequence comes from Phocaeicola oris, assembly GCF_021295095.1. Taxonomy (GTDB): domain Bacteria; phylum Bacteroidota; class Bacteroidia; order Bacteroidales; family Bacteroidaceae; genus Phocaeicola; species Phocaeicola oris. The sequence continues at coordinate 57,508 of NZ_JAJLQX010000016.1, read as the reverse complement.
GGAAGGCTATTATAAAAAGATGTCTAATTTATTGGAATATCGCGAAGGAGCATCTTATTTAAGGGGAAATGCCAATTGGTCGGAATTGGTTGCTCAAGGGAAAGGAAGATCATACGGCATAGAATTACTATTGCAAAAAAGCAAAGGGAATACCACCGGATGGATAAGCTATGCGTGGATTAGAAGTTTAAGAACGTTTGATAATCCGGGGATGGAGATAAGTGGTGGCAGAGAGTTCAAAGCCTCTACAGACCGTCCGCACAATTTTAATATCGTTGTTTCTCATCAAATGGGAAAACATTGGGATTTCTCTTTGTCATGGACTTATCAGTCCGGAAGAAGGGGAACACTGAGCAATATATCTTTCTACGGAGGACTGCTTGATGAATATAATAGTTGGGCGTATCACTATGAGGGAGGTGCCTTAGGCGCATATTTGCCTTTAGGCATGCATGGGTTAAACAGACGATATTCGCCGTACGATGAATCGTATGCCTATTTGAGAAAGTATGTCAGAGTGGCTTCATACAAAGAACGAAACGGGTACAAATTGCCGGATGTGCATCGATTAGATGTCAGCTTAAACTACCATATTAATCACGGTTGGGGAGAGAGTATTTGCAATCTTAGCATTTATAATGTTTATAATCATCAAAACATATCGAATGTATATGTCGGGTATGATAATAATCGAATGGTATTAAAGGGTATTTGTCTTTTTCCGTTGATGCCTTCTGTTAGCTATACATTAAAATTTTAAAGATATGAAATCGACGATAATAATATTTTTACTTCTGATGGGAACCTTGTTCTGTTCATGTGAGAAGACCCTGCCTTTTGAGACTCAAGAACAAATAGGCAATGAATTGGTGTTGAATAGTGCCGTCGTCGCGGACACTACGTTGACAGTGACCGTATCACGTGCTTTTCCTCTTTCTAAGGTACCATTATGGGAACATTACACATTCTGGCAGATGGAAACGTCTGAGGATACGTTGGATTATAAATGGGCGGTGATTGATGACGCGAAAGTGGAAGCTACGGTGAACGGTGAACGTCATTATGGTTTTATGTACGATGAGGAAAATTTATATTATAAATCGGATTATATACCTAAAGAAGGCGACAGGGTAGAAATTAACGTACATTCGGATTTGTATGGTGATTCTCGAGCCTCTGTAACGGTCCCGATGAAACAGTCCATAGAAATCATAGACCATAAAGTCCTTTTGGACAATTCTTTCAATGGCGTGTTGGATGAGAGCACAGATACGTATGATTCGTGTACTACGGATACGGTCATGCATATTACTTGTTCTATCACCGACCCATCCGGTCCGAATTATTATAGGTTAATGGTTCGCTCTATTGGAAACCAGAGACTCAACTCCAAAGAAGCGCTTGCTCATGCCGATTCTACGGGAATCGATATCAGCCGCAGTGACGGACTTTTCAGGTCGGATATATTTTTCTCCGACGATCTTGTTTTTGTGGATCATGGCTTGCCCGAAGCCTATGGAGGATGGCCGGCTTATTTCTCTAATGTTTTTGACGATCATCTTTTTGACGGACAATCTTTGACGTTTTCAGTCAGGATACGTGAAAGAATGTATGTTAATAATCCTCGGGTATATGTGGAATTGCAGTCTTTATCACGCGACTTCTATTATTATTTGAAATCCATTCAGCAGTATCGAATATTTCAGCATAGTGATTATTCCGAACCGATTCAGATCTATTCTAATGTGGAGAACGGTTGGGGGATTATTGGCGGTTTGTCGGGGTCTCGTCAGATAGTTCCGTTTTAAGATAGGCACAGCGTCTTTTTAGAACAACGGCCGTATGCCGTTGTTGCTTTGTGCGCAGGAACGCGAAAAGTGACGCGTATGAGTTGTTCAGTTCATGCGTATGAGTTGTCCGGTTCATGCGTATGAGTTACTCAACTGATGCGTATGAGTTGCTCGGTTCATGCGTATGAGTTTGACGAGTCATACGTATCGCTTTCCCAAATCTCTTTATGACCCATTAAAACTGTCTGACGACAAGATGAAAACATCGTTTCAACATGGTGTAATACCTCCTTTAGCGAAGGATAAGGTTTATTGCCTCCTTTCTGTTGACAAGATAAAAAATATCGTCAGTCGTGAGATATTACCGTGAAATAAGTTGCGTTATAAAAGTATGTGAAACAATACATCAAGCCTTTGCGCGATGACGTCCCCTTGCATACATGCCATAAAGAGACAGATAAAGGCGCAATTTTCAGGTAAACAAGCGGTTCTTTTCACTTTTTTTTGTTTCTTTGTGAAGAGAATCATTCCGATAGGACAAACATTGAAAGGCTTATGAAATATTCTTTTATCATTCCGGTTTATAACCGTCCGGAAGAAGTAGATGAACTGTTGAATAGTCTGATGCAACAGACGGTTCATGATTTTGAGGTGATTGTTGTTGAAGACGGGTCGAGTGTGCCATGCAAGTCGGTTGTTGAAAAGTATGCTTCCATCATTCCTATACATTATTATAATAAGGAGAATTCCGGTCCCGGACAGACACGTAATTTTGGCGCGGATAAAGCAGAGGGCGAATATCTGCTCATTTTAGATTCCGATTGCATTATCCCTTCCGGTTATTTGGCGGCTGTTGATGAAGAATTGAGTCGTGAACCGGCTGACGCATTTGGCGGACCGGACAGGGCACATGCTTCTTTTTCGGATATTCAGAAAGCTATTAACTATGCTATGACTTCGTTCTTTACCACCGGTGGAATTCGTGGAGGAAAGAAAAAGTTGGATAAATTTTATCCCCGAAGTTTTAATATGGGTGTGAAAGCGGATGTTTATAAGGCACTCGGCGGATTCTCAAAAATGCGTTTCGGAGAAGATATTGATTTTAGTATTCGTATATTTAAAGGAGGTTACCGTTGTCGCTTGTTTCCCGAAGCTTGGGTTTGGCATAAGCGTCGTACGGATTTGAAGAAATTCTTTAAGCAAGTTCATAATTCAGGGATAGCCCGCGTCAATTTGTATAAAAAATATCCTGAGTCACTGAAGATCGTACATCTGTTACCTATGGCATTTACCGTAGGTGTCGTTTTTCTTTTGCTTCTCTTTTTGCTTGGATTTATCAACTTTTTCTTTGGAACTACACACATGGAGGGAGCATTTGGCTTTGCTTGTATGGAGTTATCGTTGCTGCCTGTCATTCTTTTTGCCTTGATTATCTTTATTGACTCAATGATTAAGAATAAGAACCTAAAGATTGGAGTTTTATCCGTTGTTGCTGCGTTTATCCAATTAATTGGTTATGGCACCGGATTTATACGGGCATGGTGGAAGCGTTGCGTCTTAGGAAAGGAAGAGTTTACTGCCTTTACAAAGAACTTTTATAAATAACAGAAGGTACGGCGATGGTGGGAGGCGGGGAGCCTGTACCTTAATTATATCTTTTTTCAACTATGAAGGATAAACTGACTATTCGGGAATGGGCAGAAGAAGATCGCCCGCGTGAAAAGATGCTAAGCCATGGCATTCATTCGTTGTCGAATGCTGAGCTGTTAGCCATATTGATAGGGTCCGGAAACGGTGAAGAATCGGCTGTGGAACTTATGCGAAAAGTATTGGGCGATTTTCATAACAATTTACATGAGTTGGGGAAATGCTCGGTTGATGACCTTTGTCGATATAAGGGAATCGGGACAGCGAAAGCAATCTCTATACTTGCAGCATCGGAACTCGGGAAACGAAGGAAAGAAGAAGAGGTCAGGGAAAGGACGGTCATTCAGAGCTCAATAGACATTTATGATTATTTTTATCCTGTTATGTGTGATCTTCCTGTCGAAGAATGTTGGGTGCTTCTGATGAATCAGGCATCTAAAGTTATTGATAGCGTGAAAATGAGCATTGGAGGAATAGCCGCTACGGCAGTTGATATTCGTTGTGTGCTGCGGGAGGCCTTGCTGAAGCGTGCCGTTTCCATTGCTCTTTGCCATAATCATCCTTCGGGAAGCATTCGTCCCAGCAGGGAAGATGATAACCTTACCAATCGTCTTTCAAAAGCTGCGCAAGTCATGTGTATTCGCTTGTTAGACCATATTATTCTGACGGATGGCAAATTTTATAGCTATGCGGATGAAGGAAGAATTTAAATTTATTATCTTTGCAAAATAAAAAAAGATATGGACGAGAAAACGCGTTTGAATTTGGAAGAAAAGGTAGTAAAGATGTTGAAGACGGTTTATGATCCGGAAATTCCTGTGAATGTCTACGACCTCGGACTGATTTATAAAATAGATGTTAAGGATGATTCGTCGGTTGATATTGATATGACTATGACTGCTCCGAACTGTCCTGCAGCTGATTTTATCCTTCAGGATGTTCATCAAAAGGTTGCCTCTATTGAAGGGCTGGAGCAAGTAAATCTTAACTTGGTCTTTGAACCGGAGTGGCATCAGGATATGATGAGTGAGGAAGCCAAAGTAGAACTCGGTTTAATGTAATGATTATATGAAGAATGTATATTTCCTTTCAGATGCACATCTTGGCTCAAGAGCCATTGCTCATGGTCGTAATCAAGAACGCCGTTTGGTGAATTTCCTCGATAGCATTAAACAGAATGCTGCCGCTGTGTATCTTTTAGGTGATATGTTTGACTTTTGGTTTGAATATAAATATGTAGTTCCGAAAGGCTATTCCCGTTTTTTGGGAAAGATTTCAGAATTGACCGATTCCGGAGTTGAGGTACATTTCTTTACGGGTAATCATGATATATGGTGTGGTGATTATTTAGAGAAAGAGTGTGGAGTTATTCTACATCGTACTTCTTTAACTTGTGAGATTTACGGAAAAGAGTTTTTCCTTTCTCATGGCGATGGTCTTGGTGATAACGATAAACAGTTTAAACTTCTTCGTTGGATGTTTCATAATAAGACACTTACCCGTATATTCGCGACCATTCACCCCCGATGGAGTGTGAATTTTGGATTGGAATGGGCAAAGCATAGCAGAGAAAAGCGGGACGACGGAGGAGAACCACCCTATCTGGGAGAGGATAAGGAACCATTAGTGCTCTTTTCAAAAGAGTATTTGAGCAGTCATCCGAATATCAATTATTTTATATATGGACATCGGCATATTATGCTTGATCTGATGTTGTCCGAAACATCTCGAATGATGATTATTGGCGATTGGATTACGAACTATTCCTATGCTGTGTTTGATGGAGAGAATATATTCCTCGAACAGTATATAGAAGGAGAGACGAAGTTCTCATAATCTGCTGATTATTTAAAATAATATATTTGTAATTAAGATTTTGTCGCCATACGGTGACAATAAATATTGTTTATTATATGGAGAATGATGTTTTCTATATAAAAGTTTCAAAGCGATTCGATTGGCGGACATTAACGCTAATTAACTTTTCTTTATGCAGTCTTTTTCGATTATGTTCATTTATAATGAAAAGCTTAAAAATTGTATGAAGATAATAAGAATATAAATAACAAAAGCTTTGATTTTAATATTGAAAATAGGAAAGATTTAATATAGATTACGGATTGGCATGATTTTGAATATAGATTTCGTAACATATTTGGCCGATTCTCTGAAGAGAAATGCAGCACAACAGGCCTTTTGTATTAATGATAAGTTTTTTACTTATGCCGACTTGTTTAAAAGAATAAACAGCATCAGAGCAGAATTAGCTAAAGTGAGTGATCATTACATCGGGCTTGTAGTTAATAATGACCTCGATACGTATGCTTCTGTCATAGCTACATGGATGGAAGGAAAATGTTATGTACCTCTTCATCCTATGCAGCCTTTAGCCAGATGTCAAGATATTATTTCCCAAGTTGGCATAAGAGTCGTGTTGGACTCAAGTTCAGATTCCAGGTATAATGATGAAAAAGTGATTCAGATTGGTAATTTGCCGGATAATGAGTGCTTCGTGCCTGTTGTTTATCCTAATGTAGAAGAACCTGCTTATATTCTTTTTACTTCAGGGACAACCGGTCGTCCGAAAGGAGTGCCTATTAGTTTTGGCAATATTGATGCTTTTGTTCACGATTTTAAAGAGTTGGGTATTCAAATCAAAGAGGGAGATCGTTGCCTTCAGATGTTTGATTTAACCTTTGATCTTTCGGTTTGCTGTCTGTTGATGGCTTTGTTGAATGGTGCTTGTCTTTATACCGTTAGACCGGATATGATAAAATGGCTGGAAGCAGTTCGATTAATAAACGATTATCAGTTGTCTGTAGTTTTGATGGCTCCATCAGTGCTTCATTATGTATTGCCTTATTTAGATGAAATTGATGTTTCTCACATACGTTATTCTTTTTTTAGTGCAGAAGCTTCTAATGTGGAAGATGTAAAATGTTGGCAAAAGGTTTCGCGTTCCGAGATGTGGAATTTTTACGGACCGACAGAATGCACCATTTTCTGTACAGCCTATAAGTTTCCACAGTCGGATATTAAGAATGTAAATGGCATTATTGGTATTGGTCGTCCTTTGAGTAGAGTAAAGGCTATGATTGTTGATGACAATTATAAATTGTTGCCGAAAAACACGAAAGGAGAGCTGTGTGTGGCAGGCGACCAACTGTTTAAAGGGTATTGGAATAGTTCTGCGAATATAAATGCTTTCATAAATTATGATGGCGTAAGGTGGTACCTCACAGGAGATGTCTGTTCGGTCGATGCCGAAGGTGATATCTATTATTATGGTAGAAAAGACTCTCAGGTGAAGATTCAAGGTTACCGTATAGAACTTAGTGAAATAGACTGTATTGCACGTAAGTTTTTCAAGAACAAAGTAGCTGCTGTCGCGGTTCCTATTACCCATCAGGGAGCAACCATGATAGGATTGGCTGTTGAATGTGAGGATAATAGTCGGGATAAAGAACTGATGGATTTTATGAAACACTATTTACCCAATTACATGTTGCCATATAAAACGATTCATTTGCAAACATTCCCACAGAATTCGAATAATAAGATTGATAGAAATAAGATAAAAGAACTTTTTTAGTGATATGGAAAAAGAGGATATTCTAAAGACTTTGTCAAAAGTGATTTCTAATGTATTAAATGTAAATGATTTAGAGCTTAATTACAATATGTCCGCGAAGGATATTGATGGTTGGACATCTTTAACTAATATGCAAATTATTAGTGAGATAGAGAAAGAATTTAATATTCGTTTTAAGTTGCGTGATATTATTAAGATGCATTCTCTCGACGACATGTGTAACGAAATAAAGAATAAGCTTCAACAATAATTGCTCATGGAATTTTTATCAGCTCCGTTCGTGATATGTTTCATACTCACGTTCGTTCTTTATTATGCCAAGTCGGATAAACGCTGGCAACATGCTGTTTTATTATTGTCGAGCAGTGTGTTCATTGGTTATTATCATATAGTATATTTGGTAATAGCATGGTGTGTTACCTTTTTTACTTTTTGGGCTGGTAGGGTACTCCATAAGTATTTGAATACGTCCAAATCGGTTTGGGTGCTATGGGCGAGTATATCTATCTTGGTTGGCTTTTGGTTGATAGCCCGTTATTTTTCTCCATTGTTCCCGTTGGGAATCTCTTTTTATACTTTTCAGGCGTTATCTTATTTAATAGGTATCTATTGGGAGGAAGACCCTGAGAGAGATTTCTGGGATTTCTCTTTGTATATGATGCTTTTCATGAAATTCCTCTCCGGTCCTATCGAAAGGAGTTACGATATGTTGCCTCAATTGAAGACTGCGAAAACATTCGATTACGATAAAGTAACGAAAGGTCTGAAAATGATTGCTTGGGGTACGTTCTTGAAGCTTGTCATTGCCGACAGAATCGGACCGGCTTTAAATATCGTTTTTGATAATGTGCAAGACGCAACGAATATACAGATGATGGTTGCTACACTGCTCTATCCTATCCAGCTATATGCCGACTTTGCGGGATATACACTGATGGCTTTGGGACTGGGGCGTATGATGGGCTTTGAACTGAAACCTAATTTCAATCGACCTTTTATATCACAGTCAACGGGTGAGTTATGGCGAAGGTGGCACATGACGCTTTCTTTTTGGGTTCGTGATTATGTATTTTCTCCACTTAATATATTTTTCCGCTCTATTGGGAAATGGGGCATTGCCTTTTCTTTGCTTATTACATTTGTCGCCATAGGTGTATGGCATGGTGCTGGTTGGACTTTTGTATTGTATGGATTGTTTCAGGGAATAATTGTTATTTATGAAATGATGGCTGCGTCTTTTAGAAACAAGATGAAAGAATTTGTTGGTAACGGTGTCTGGAGTGTTATAACGATTCTTCGAACTTATTTCCTTTTTGCTCTTTCTCTTCTGTTTTTTAGGGTGAGCCGTTTGTCAGATGTTTGGTATATGTACCGTTATATGTTCCGTCCCGAGAGTTTCTCTATAAAAGAACTCCGGTTGGGTATGTCCGATTACGATTGGATTGTATTTGGAATAGCTGTGTTATTAATGTTTCTGATGGAGTATATTAATTCTAAACATGATATATTGGAACAGTGCGTACGTATGAAACCACTTACCCGATGGAGCTGTTATATAGGTTTGGCTTTGATTATATTCCTTTTTGGTGCTTTTGGCGTAGAGAATTTCATTTATATCCAGTTCTAATATGAAAAGAAATAGTATTCGCACATTTTATTTTAAGTGTTTTCTCGTTTTAATTCCGTTTATATTTCTTATTATAATATATATAGTGAAGGATCCGTTTAGAGTTGTGCGCTCTTATTCTGATTATGACCATTGTGAGGTGTGTCAAAGCGAGGGGAAGAGGAGCTGGGAAAAGTATAAGATGTATCGAAATGACATGTGTTACGATTCGTTTATAATGGGTTCTTCATGTACCAGAGCATTTCTGTGCACCGATTGGAATGAACATATACATGCTCATCCTTTCCGCTTTTTTTCGAATGCTGAGGGATTGGGAGACTTGTGCTTAAAGTTGAAAGCATTGGATAGTCAGCCTGATCAGCCGGTCAAGCATTTGCTTATTATTACAGAAAAAAGTTTTTTTCAGAAAGTTAATCCTCAACCGGGGATTATGCATATATTACCTCCGGACATTACGCATAAGAGCATGATCAGTTATCAGACAGCTTTCGCGCAAGGCTTTTTTAATCCTGTCTTCTTGATTCCTTATTTGCGTTATCAAATTACAGGAAAGTATGTGAAGTCTATGAATGGAGTCATTGGTACACCTTCTTCCGGTGTGGACAAGTATACGAATGATGCCAGTACATGTTTGGAAGATTCTATCCGCTTGGAAGGAGAGAACTATTGGAAGTCACGAGTTAATTTTAAGAAGATTGGACAAAGCCCGACTTCTTATAAATCGTTTTTTACTCCTACCCACTTAAAGCTTTTGCATGAGATTCGGGACTTTTGCCAGAAGCATCATACAGATATGAAGTTGGTTATCGGCCCTTCTCTTGAATTGAAACAGTTGAGTTCTGAAGATTTGACTATATTGAAAAATATATTGGGTAGTGATAATGTCTTTGATTACAGTAGTAATGAGTTGATGGGTGATTATCACAATTTTTATGACGGGTCGCATTATCGAGTTACAGTCGGCCGAGAAATTATGAATGAAATATATAATGCTTCCGCGGATAAAGTGAAAAGGCCGAAATAGAAATCAGCCGCGCTTAAGTGTCATCTGTTTAAGTGACACGTATAAGCCTCTTAAATCATCAGTATAAAGAGCGTAACTCATGCGGATGAGTTGTCTGTTTCATGCGGATGAGTTGCTCGATTCATCCGCATGAGTTGTTCGGTTCATCCGTATGAGTTGACTGATTCATATGCATCACTTTTATATATACTTCTGATTATTTTTTTTATTTATTTTGACGAATAAAAAGGATTATTTATTTTTGCTATAACCTTAAATCATAGCGGAATCAATTAATATTTAAATAAATTACCATGAAATTACTAAAGTATGTGATGGTTTTCTTGGGACTTATCCTCTGTATGGGGATGAAAGCTCAGGAATTTGAGCCGAAGCAAGGTTATACCATTCGCTCAGCGAATGGCTTTGCTATGGATAATCAGGAGAGTTACTCTATGAATATGCTCTCGTTGAATAAGTTCGATGCTGCACGAGAGGCTCAAGTGTGGAATATTATTTCTGTGGGCGAAGGCAAATATATTATTGTCAGCGCATTGACCGGTACAGGTCTGTCTACATTCTCGTTCGATAATATGAATGTACTTATCCAGAACACTATAGATAAGAAGCAAGTCAATAATCAGTGGACTATTGCTAAGCAGCCAAACGGAAGCTATGTTCTTTCGAGTGTCGGAATGGGTGGTATGAATGTGGGTATGCGCGATCAGGATATTTTCGGAGAACCGGTTGCTTTGGTGGAAGCTGACCCATCTAAGCCACTTCAACAGTGGACCATAGAGAGAACGAACCTTGTTATTCTTGCCGATCCGTTGAAGACTTCAAGTAAAAACGATTGGGAAAACCAGCATATTGTAGGTATTAATAAGGAACCCGGGCATGCTACCATGTTCCCATTTGCTTCAATGAGTGAGATGACAAGCGATGAATTTTATGCTAAGCCTTGGGTTCACACAAAGTCTTCTCGTGTTCAATATCTTAACGGAACATGGAAGTTTCATTGGGCAAAGCAACCGGAGGATCGTCCCGTTAATTTCTATAAGACGAATTATAATGTTGCCGACTGGGATAACATTCCTGTTCCATCGAGCTGGGAAATGCTGGGCTATGGCACGCCTATCTATACAAACATCACTTATCCGTTCCGTAACAATCCTCCGTTTATTCAGCCACAAAAGGGATATACTGTTGTTGAAGAACCGAATGCTGTAGGATCTTATCGCCGTGATTTTGATATTCAGAAGGACTGGGGTGATAAAGAAATCTTTATTCACTTCAACGGTTGTTATAGTGCCATGTATGTTTGGGTTAACGGACAGAAAGTGGGTTATAGTCAGGGTGCAAGCAATGATGCTATCTTTGATATCACCAAATATGCAAAGGTTGGGAAGAACGTGTTAGCCGTAGAAGTATATCGTTGGAGCGATGGAAGTTACTTGGAAGATCAGGATATGTTCCGCTTGAGCGGTATTCATCGTGATGTTTATTTGGAAGCCCGTCCAAAACTGATGCTTCGCGATTTGTTTTTGACAAGCGATATTTCTTCTTCTTTGGATAAGGCTGCTTTGAATATTGCCGGATCAATAAAGAGTTATGGAAAATCAGCCAATGGTTCTGTTAAAGTTACTTTGGTTGACGAAGAAGGAAAACAGCAGGGCACGGTAACTACCGGCACCGGTGCTGTCGGTAATAATCAGGAAGTGAAGATTAATAGTCAGATTACTTTGTCAAATCCTAATCTTTGGAGCGCGGAGATTCCTTATCTATATAATGTAAACGTAGAATTGCTTGACAAGGATGGTAAGACGTTGGAAGTTACTACTCAGAAATTTGGTTTCCGTAAGATAGAGCTAAAGAATAAGAAGGTTTATATAAATAATTCTTTGGTTTTGTTCAAAGGTGCCGATCGTCACGAGATTGACCCTCAGCATGGTAAGGCTGTTCCTGTAGAGACGATGATAAAAGATGTCATGCTTTATAAGAACTACAATCTGAATACCATTCGTATGAGCCATTATCCAAACGATCCGAAGATGTATGCTTTGTGCGACTATTACGGACTTTATGTAATGGATGAGGCTGATCAGGAGTGTCATGGCAATCAGTCGATTACCAATAATCCTACTTGGGAGACAGCGTATGTTGACCGTGCTGTCCGCATGGCTCAACGCGATAAGAACCACCCATCAGTTATCTTCTGGTCATTAGGAAATGAATCGGGTAAAGGATGTAATATCGTTGCCGAATACAAGGCTGTGAAAGAAATCGATCCGGGACGTATGATTCATTATGAAGGTCAGAATGAGGTGGCAGATATGGATTCACGTATGTATCCGTCTATTGAAGCTATGATGAAACAAGACCAAGAGCAGACCGATAAGCCATTCTTCCTGTGTGAGTATGCTCATGCCATGGGTAATGCCATTGGTAACTTGGAAGAGTATTGGGATTATATAGAGTATCATTCGAACAGAATGATTGGCGCATGTATCTGGGATTGGGTTGACCAAAGCATCAATCGTTATGGAGAGGATAAGAGTCATTTGTACTATGGAGGTAGTTTCGGTGATTTCCCCAATGATAACGATTTTTGTTGCAATGGTATCATTACCGGAGACCGCCGTGTCACTCCTAAATTGGAAGAAGTTAAGAAGGTTTATCAGTATATTGAATTCCACAACGAAGGTAACGGAACCATTTCTGTTAAGAATAAGTATGATTTCTTGAACTTGAATAATTTTGATTTGTATTATAAGTTTATTCAGAATGGAAAAGAAACTGCTTATAAGATGGTTAGCTTGCCAAGTTTGGGTACTGACCGGACAACAAAGGTTAAATTAGATATGCCTGCTGTAAATCAGAACGAAGACCTTTATCTTACTGTTGAGGCTCGTTTGAAAGACAATTGCCGTTGGGCAGATGCCGGACATGTGGTAGCATGCGAGCAATTCCCTGTCAATATAGCTAAGACTCAATTGGCTGCTGTCCAGACACAGGATGTTCTTCAGGGGTTTGTTGAGGAGAAGCGTTATCTCCATCTTCGTAACAGTAAAGTTGAAGTCGTATTCGATGATCAAGATGGTAGGATGTTGTTTCTTCGCTATGGCGGACGTCCGGTGGTTCAGAGAGAGCATGGACCGGTATTAAATACTTATCGTTCAATTGATAATGATAAACAGGAATGGTATGACGCAACAACCGTTATGAAGAGCTTCGAATGGCAGCAGGCCGCTGATATGCATTCTGCTACAGTAACTGTTAGTCTTGAGACGACTTTTCCTGTTGTAGCCGGTGGTGGACGTAGAGAGTTGTTTGGATCACAAACAAAGAAAGCACCTTCAGTGCTCGGACAGACAATCATTTATACTATCTATGCCGATGGTACTATTGATGTAGATGCTTCGTTTGAGACGGACGCTAATTTTGACAAGTCTCGCATCGGTTTGCAGATGGCTGTCAATAAAGACTTCGAGAATTTGGAATGGTACGGTCGTGGTCCGATAGAGAATTATCAGGATAGAAAGAACGCGGCGTTTGTCGGTCAGTATAAGTCAACTGTTACTGATATGCGTGAACATTATGTTCGTGCCCAATCAATGGGTGAACGAACAGATACTCGCTGGTTAACTCTGACAGACAATGCCGGAAAGGGAATTAAAATTACGGCAAAGGATCAGTTTGATTTCTCTGCTCTTCATTATTACGATAAGGAAATCTGGTTGGCTAAGTACGACCATGTATTGGATGATATTCAGGTTCCGGAAACTGTATTAAGTTTAGATTGTATTATGAGAGGTATTGGTAACGGAAGTTGCGGTCCGGGTCCTCGCCCGAAGTATGAGATTCAGAAAAATCATAACTACACATACGAATTTAGGATTCAACCGATGTAGTTTGTTGTGATATAGGAATAGAAAGAGGTTGTGTCATAATTGAAGTGGCACAACCTTTTTTATGCATAAAACCTAAACTTTTCCTATAAATTCAAGATAGAAGCGATCTGCGTACCGCAAATAATTCCGTGTTTTCTTTGCCATGTTAAAAAAACGTTATATCTTGTACCCGAAATTATAAAACCCATACGCTATGCGGTCACAAGGCGCACATACCACCTTTGTCACACCATTCGTTGCTTCGCGGCACGAAACCGCTATGGCGTTTTTACTCCCCCCCCCCCGTTAACATCATTTAACGAAACGAGCTTTCCGGTCGCTTATCCGGTGCCGGATATATGGTCTGCACGTGCGACCGGTGTTGCGGCACGCAATTACGTGTCGCGGTTATCTGTCTCATCGTTCCCGTCATCTGCCTTGAATGGCAAGTCATCTGCCGCAAGGTCTCGGGTATATGCCTTAGATCCCCCGCCATCTGCCTTGGACTTTGAGGCAGATGCCTCATTGTTCCCGTCACCTGCCTTGATCTTTGAGGCATCTGCCCGGTTGTTCGGGGCACGTGCCGCGGGGTTCGGGGCATCTGTTTCCGTTCCGCGCTACTCAAGTATTAAATAAATATATTAATCCATTAAAATTTAAACGTATGAACAAAAATCAAGACCAATTACCGGCGCGGGAACAGTACACCGCGCCCCAAATCGGAACCATCGACATGGAACCGGAACAGAACATTCTCAGCGGAAGCGGCACTGTACCCGATATGCCTCCGGCAGAATGGTAAAAGAGCCATGAGCGTTGAACCGTTAAACGATTAAACAACCAAACAGTTGAACATTTAAAATTACGCGTTATGAATTACAAATTATCCATTATCCTCGCCGCCGTGGCACTTATCTTTGCCGGCTGCGCCAAGAACGAACTGACAGAACAGCCGCAACCGCGTGTGATGCGCTTTACCGCCACCGTGGAAGAACCTGCCGACACCCGTGCCACATTGGAAGAAACCGATGCCGGAGCCATCCGTTTTAAGTGGAAAACCACCAACGTAGTACAGATGGCGTTTGTGCAAGGCGATACAAAGAAAACCGCCAACGCTGCCGTTACCTCGGTAAGCGCGGACGGACGCACCGCCCAGTTTAGCGTGAAAGTACCCGATGAAATCACCGGCGACTTTACCCTCTACGCTTACCGCAGCAGCCGATATATTGATAGTTCAACAGGTGGCATACTGCTTGCCACCGACCCTACCATTGCCGTACTGCCTGAAGTCCCTTGGGAATATCTTGCGACTTTTAAACATCAATCCAAGTTGGTATCGGTTTGGTGTAAAAAAGACATCACGTACAGCGGGGGCGTCCTGCCCGATGTATCGCTTGCTTTCCAACACTTGGGGGCGATGATGACCGTGAAAGTGAAAAACAGCACCGGCGTCGAAGTGATGGATATATTCAGTATTAGGTTAAAAGGCACAAAATACTGGGTGTTCAACCATGCATGGATTGGAACGGCGCAGTTCAATATGGCTACCGGCAGCTATGTAACCGGTGAAGAGTTGAAGAATATCGCCTTAGAAATTCGTACGAATATGACTAGGTATGGCGGTATCGCCGCAGGAGAAACAAAAAACTACTACACGTGGTTTGTACCCGCCCCATATACCGAGGGCAATGCCATCGCTTTGGAGGCTGAGAACAGTTCACGGAACGTTATTGGTACCGCCGGTCCTTCGGGCAGCAAAAACCAAATTGATTTCCAACCCGGCAAGAACTACCGCGTAGCTGTTGACATCATCACCAGCACCGACCCCGAATATAAATATGCACTCAATTTTGTGCCGTGGGAGTAGAAAGCCGGTCGGCAGTGAATAGCGGTCAGTGATTCGACAAATGCAGTAAATTTAAATAAAGAGGTTGTGCCAAAACGCTGGTACAACCTCTTTATTTAAGTTCTTTTTCAGGCTTTATCATTCGATTTGAAAGAATCCGGATAATAAAGGTCTTGAATAATCTCTCCTCCGTAAAGACGGATCCATGAATGGAATCCCTCTTGTCCTTCGGTTAACTCAAATACTCTTGCGCCATTAGGCAGCAGATTATTATACACCGTATCACATCCGCTGAATCGTCCATACATTAGGAACATTCCACGCCATAGCATTGCGTAGTCGTCATCGTGGTCATGTCCGCAGATGATGGCTTTCACATCGCCCATTTCTTTCATGCTGACAAACAATCCGGAATTGACATTAGGGGGACAAGGGTCTTCACCAAGATTACCTTTAAAACGACGATGGGTTTCCCAACGGAGGGCATAGGTGAACTCGGGAACCGGAATATGGAAAAAGGCTAATGCAGGAACAGGCTTACCATTGTTTTGCTTTGTAAATTCTTCCGCATGATGCCTGTACCACTCTATCTGACTGTGATGGATATAATCGTAGCCTTTTAAATCCTCATCGTTAGTGTATCCTCCGGAATCGAACAAGTATAGGACATATTTAGTTATTCCGTCAGCCGAAGTGATGGTGATTAAATCATTAGAGTCGCCATAGATACCTTCCACACCTTTATTTATGTTATACGGAATGGTTTTTATAATGTCGAACGACTGTTTTCTGGTAGTATCAAAATCTCCATCATGATTCCCCATCGCGACAGCAAAAGGAACTTTTTGGTCGGCTATTACGCCTAATATCTCGCGGAAGCATTTCTCTGCCGGTTTACCAAATATCACATCTCCGGTATGGATAACCAAATCTGGTTTTTCCAATTCAATCATTTCTTTTACATTCTGTATGGCTCTTTCCGATCGAGGATCGTCGGTAATGTAATGCGTATCGGTCAACTGCAGAATCTTGAACTTGTTGTTTTTGTTGAAAGTAAAGCTTTTTGTGATGCCTTTATCTATGGAAACATTATTTGTATCGGCTTTCATGTTTTGAGGGATAGTAGACGTGATACCGGCGAGTCCCAATGCTGCAGAACTTTTTAGAAAAGTTCTTCTGTTCATAGAATTTTTCATTTGTATTATATTGTGATTTACTTTCACAAAGATAAGAATTTTTATTTATTTTGCTTTTTCAAAAGTAGATAATATGAAAATTGGGAAGTTACTAATCGGTTGTTCCTTGTTAACAGTAGGTTCAGTTCAGGCTCAGCAAAAACCGAATATCATTTTTATTATGTGTGATGATATGGGTTATGGTGACTTAGGATGTTATGGGCAATCGTTTATTCATACACCAAACATTGATGGAATGGCTTGATAAACAGGATACCAATCAACCGTTCTTTGGGATATTCACTTATACTTTGCCACATGCCGAGTTAGCTCAACCCGATGATTCCATTTTTGATAGCAATGAAAAGGTAACCATGGATTATTTCGATGGTATTTCTTTCGTTCCTACATTGTTAAGTAAAGACGGTCAACAGAGTCATTCTTATTTATATTGGGAGTTTGAGGAAACTGACCAGATTGGTGTTCGTATGGGCGATTGGAAGATGGTAGTGCAGAAAGGCAAACCTTTTCTTTATAATCTTTCTACAGATTTGCACGAGGATAATGATATTTCCACTGTACATCCTGAAATCGTGAAACAGATGGTGGACATTATTTATAAGGAACATACACCGAGTAAATATTTTCAGGTGACACTTCCTAACAAACAGTGATATGGTATTACTGTTTGAGACAGCTCATTACATTATATAATGATTACTGTCAGTTAAATAATAATGGAGATGCGTAAAACTTGCGCATCTCCATTATTACTTTCTTTCAATGATTATTCTTTTACATAAGGAGTTAAGTTTTTGGCTTCGTTTTCATATCCCGTTGCATTTGGGTGGAGTCCGTCACCACGAAACATAGATTCAATGAGTTTTCCATTGGCATCTACAAAACCGGGAGTCATGTCAACATAAGTAACATCGGTATCTCTCAACTTTTCTTTAATCATTTTGTTGATGGTGTCCACACGCTCTTCATTATCTCTGCGCGGCATAATACCCACCTGATAAATTTTAGCCTTTGGTTGATGTTGTTTCACGGCATGAATAAGTTGCGTCATGCCACTAACAATTTCTTCATTACTGTTTATTCCAAGGTTATTCGTTCCAAGCAACAAGAATACTTTCTCGGCATCGAATCCATCTAATTCACCGTGATAAATTCTCCATAAACCGTTTTCGATACGGTCCCAACCAAATCCCATGTTATTGACAACCTTTCCTTTAAACAATTTCTCAAAACTCTTTTGGTTAGCTTTACGGATTTTTTCCGGCTGACGATCTTCATCGGTCCAAAAATGGGTGATGGAGTTTCCGATTAACACAATTTGAGGAGCATTGCCTCTGTTGCGCTGAATCATCAGATTATGACGGGATTTCCAATTATAAAAGTCACGTTGTTGAGTACAAGGTTTATAAACGGTTCGATCCTCGCTATCCTCTTGGAAAATCTCTTTCAGTTTCTTCTCATATCCGTTAGCGTATTGACGCATACCTAAATCGGTTGGGTGAGTACCCTCAACCGTGGAGTCATAGCTGAAATTGAATTCTTCGCGGCTCAAATAATAAATGTCCTTTATGCCTTTTGCTTGCAAGTCTTCATATACCCGTTTGAATTCGTTGTTGGTTTTATCATTATCTTCTTTTGCTTTTTGAGAGCTTTGCCAGTGACAATAGTTTTGTTCTACAAGTAGAATGGGAGTATTGTTCTTAGCTCGCAGAATATCCACGCCCTTCATCATCCGATCGTAAATCCGATCAGAAATATCTGTCATATTCGGTAGGCAGTCGATGATATAAAGCTTGGCATCTATTTCACTCAAGTAATTGAACATACTTTCCTCCAATTTACCGTTTCCGGAGAAACCCAGATTAATGACAGGATGTTCTGTTTCTCGTTCAATGATATTTGTCCAAGCCATGCCCGGACGAGACGCGACAGCACCTTGAGCAATGGAAGTTCCGTAAACAACAATTGGTTTCTCTAATGATTCCGGAATAAATGTTAATTCCTTATCCTGAGGGACACCAATCTCCATCCAAGTAACGGTGTTATAAAGAGGAAGATATAAATGAAACTCATAGGAGGGTGTATGATAAGTAATATCCTTATACGTATATTTGATAGTGTCGCCCCAAGCCCAGTTGAATTGTTCAGCACACCAGTATTGATTTCCGTCCTGATCGGTGGCGTACATATCAACACCTGATACTCCTGTAGCAGGCATGTGAATCATTTGTCGGTTACCGCTTGTTGTGTAACGAATACTGATTTCCGGAGAATTGCTGCGGAATACGATGGATAGCCCTGCAGAATTCTTTGATAAATCCCAGACAGGTTTACGAACATCTTTTTCTGCTCTATCCGGCATACGGTGGTAATTATCTTTTAATTCATTTTTCCACCATCGACCGTGAATTGTTCTTTCTCCTTGATTCAAAGGATTCATCCATTTGATTTGGGCTGATATTGGCAACACCAAAAGGATGCCCAATAAGATTGGTAATAATAATTTTTTCATTTATCAGATGTAAAATGTTTATTTCATTTGTTGCATGTCCACCAGCTTTTTATAATAGCCGTTTAATGCAATCAGTTCTTCATTCTTTCCCCGTTCTACAATCTGTCCCTCATGTAGGACACAGATTTCATCCGCATTGCGGATAGTTGACAAACGGTGAGCTATGGCAATGGTAGTTCGATTTTTCATCAATCGCTCCAGCGCATCTTGAACCATGTGTTCGCTTTCCGTGTCAAGAGCAGAAGTCGCCTCATCTAAGATAAGAATTGGTGGGTTCTTCAGAATGGCACGGGCAATGCTGATTCGTTGACGTTGTCCGCCGGAGAGTTTCCCTCCGCGGTCGCCAATCATGGTGTCATACTCGTTTTCTGTTGCCATGATAAAGTCGTGTGCATTGGCAATTTTCGCTGCTTCTATTACTTGCTCTTTCGTCGCGTATTCCACTCCGAATGCAATATTATGGTAGAAAGTATCATTAAACAGAATGGCTTCTTGATTCACATTGCCCATCAGATTGCGAAGATCGAAGAGAGTGGTATCTTTCACGTTTACTCCATCAATCAGAACTTCACCTTCTTGGACATCGTAGAATCGGGGGATAAGGTCGACCAATGTGGATTTCCCCGACCCCGACTGACCAACCAGAGCGATAGTCTTGCCTTTGGGAATCGTCAGGTTGATATCTTTTAGAACCCATGTATTTTCGTACTTGAATGATACATGGCGGAGTTCTATTTTATCGTTTAACGTAGAAATATGGATAGGATGTTCGCTAATCTTCATCTTGTTTTCTGCTTTCAAAATTTTATCTACACGTTCCATGCTGGCTAATCCCTTTGGAATTTGATAGCTTGCTTTTGAAAATTCTTTGAGTGGATTGATTAAACTGTAGAGCATAACCAAATAAAAGATGAATGAAGGAGCCGTGATAGAACTGTTGTTATGCAGAATCAATGTTCCTCCGAACCATAGTACAATGACTATTAATACAGTACCAAGGAATTCACTCATGGGATGAGCCATCTGTTGGCGGGTATTGACACGACCGATGGTCTTGCGGTATAAATTACTGGTATCGAGGAACCGTTTGTTCATTTTCGATTCGGCATTAAATGCTTTGATAACACGCAGTCCGCCTAATGTTTCTTCTACTTGCGACATTAAATCGCTCCATTGTCCCTGAGCGACTAATGATTTACGTTTCAATATTTTGCCTACACGTCCCATAATCCATCCCATGAAAGGCAAAACAACAATGGTGAATAAGGTTAGCTGCCAACTTACTGCAATGAGTGTTCCAAAATAGAATAAAATAAGAATAGGATTTTTGAACAACATGTCGAGAGATGACATGATACTATTCTCAATCTCATTTACATCACCACTCATGCGGGCAATAATATCACCTTTTCGTTCTTCTGAAAAGAAACTGAGTGGGAGGCTGAGAATTTTGTTGTAAAGCTGAACACGAATGTCGCGAACTACACCTGTTCGGATAGGTATGGTAGTAGCCGATGAGAGGAAATAACTTCCTGTTTTGAAAAAAGTCATCACCGCAAGGAAGAGACCTAAAAAGAGCAAAGTGGTACTGGCTCCGTAGGTGTCAATCAATTGAGTGATATAGTAGTAGAAGTTGTTAATGGCAATTGTTTTTAATGACGCTGCCGAGTCCCAAGGCATGAAAGTATAGTTAACTTCTTGAATTTTAAAAAGAATCTGCAGAATAGGGATAATGGTCATAAAAGAGAAGATATTCAGTATAGCGGAAAGTATATTGAATACGATGTTCAGTACTAAATATTTTTTATAGGGTGGAACGAAACGGCGCAGGACCTGTAAAAACTCATTCATGCTTTTTATGTCTTTTACTTAACCGAACAAAGATAATGTAAATCGGACATGGATGCAACGATTACATTTATAATGTTGATAAAAAATAAGTCAATATCTTCATTTAGGATTCGGTTGCTGTTCCGGTACATACGAATGAATAAAGTGATGTGCATGGGTGGAGTGATTCATCAGAAGTATTTGCACGGGCATGACTTATTTTAACCGTTCGGCAAGGTATTTCGTTTCCCCGTCGTGTTGTCTGTGTGGCAGAAGCGTCGGGAGTTTCGCCCGACAATGCTTTTACGGGAAAAAATGAGCTGTCGAGTGGCCCGACAATGCTTTTACGGGAAAAAATGAGCTGTCGAGTGGCCCGACAATGCTTTTACGGGAAAAAATGAACTGTCGAGTGGCTCGACAATGCTTTTACGGGAAAAAATGAGCTGTCGGAGTTCCCGAAACCACTTTTACAAGAGAAAAAGCGTTGTCGGGAACTCCGACAGCACTCCTTAATTGGAAAAAGTGCTCTCGTCACCCGACGATAAGGCTTTTTGGAAAGAAAAGGCAGTGTCGTCGCCCGACGACAGCGCTTTTACGTGAAAAGAGGACTGTCGTCGACAAAAACGATATGGAAAACGATACATCGGCTGTGGTGATAAGAGCTTGAGCCGATTATCAAATGATGTTTAACTCATCAATTCTTATAATCCTTAAATATCAGGGGCCGGTCGCGGTAACGCGCTCAGCCCCCATTTTTTATATCCTTGCTAATTCTGATGGAATGAGGTTTATTCCGAATAAGGGTGGTCAATCATTTGTTTTGATGAATTTTACTTTAGCTCTTTTAGCTTTCATTTCTGTATATTTCTCGTGGACATGCTTGATACTTGTCATGATTTGCCAGCGATAAACCAGACAGGTGGTGATAAAGTAGAATCCGGTTTGCAACCATAATGCATGATACTCGGTAAGTACTTCATAGAGGGTTGCTCCCATATCGTTAATCTTCACAAATCCGTTGATTCCAAAGGTGGAAGGGAATATCCAAGAGATTACTTTCCAGAATTCAGGAATAGCGGCTGTCGGCCATGAAATACCTGATATAAATAATAGAGGTACTGATGTGCAGACGAATATGACAAAGCATGCTTCGCGATGATGGATAAAGATAGAACATGTCATAGCGAAGAAAATACAAGCCAGCAGATAAGGCAGTGTAAATAGTGCCAATGTTGTCGGTTGAGATATTTGGACTAAATGAAAGAATTTTGGAACAAGACAAAGCATATAGGATGCTATAGCCATGTATATCATCAGATAAGCGGTCGATTTTCCAAGTACAATTCGGAATGTTCCATGGTATTGTCGGCTCA
Organism: Phocaeicola oris; assembly: GCF_021295095.1. Lineage (GTDB taxonomy): Bacteria > Bacteroidota > Bacteroidia > Bacteroidales > Bacteroidaceae > Phocaeicola > Phocaeicola oris. Next base: position 35,202 of record NZ_JAJLQX010000016.1, on the reverse strand, counting down.
TGGGTATTAAATCTCTGAAATGGTTATTCTCACGTGCAGTACCGGCAGAGAGTCCGATGCCCAAAAGCAATGTTTGTTGAATGATCAGCATTAGTACGGCGGGGATAAGAAAAGAAGCGAACCCGTTTTGCGGATTGAAGAAAGAAACCGCTTCATACTCCAATGGAGTAGCCGCAATCTCACTTTCTTCTTTTGTTGTCTTACCATATCGTTCCATCTTGATATTTTTATTCATATCAAGCGAAACATTTGTTGTAGCAGTTAGCAATGCTTTATAATATAACATTCCGGCCATGTTCACATCCACCGTGATTCGTGATTGTTCGCCTTTCACAATTTTATCGGTAAAATCGTCCGGTACGTAAACAATACCGTATATTTTCGATTCTTTCATCAACTTCTGAGCTTCAACCATATCGCTGCAGTAAGATACAATATTCACATCGGGGGTCGCGTCCAGTTTACGTAAAAACTCTCTACTCATGGATGATCGGCTATTGTCGACAACTGCGGTAGGGACTTCTTCAAGGACTTCGTTGGTATAAATAAATGAATATAGCAAAGGATATCCTAAAGGAACCAGAATGCAAAAAATCAAAACGCCCTGATCTTTGAATATATTTCTCAGTTCTTTCCAGAAGATGTAGAAAGTATCATAAAAACCTTCTTGTATTATTTTTTTGAGTTTCTTCATGCTTATGGAATATATTTATATTGGGTCAAAATTTTATTTAAGTGTTTTAGTACGATAAATGGAAGTAGTGTAAACAGGAGTAAAGCAACTACTGCCGGCCATGCATATATCAGTGAGTATCCATTTAAAGCAGAGTTCACGTAAAGTAAATAATAATGTCTTAACGGGAACAGATAAGCCAATCCTTGTAATATCGGGTGCATGGCCATTGTTGGGAAACTCATGCCACAGATAGAGAAAGAAACTACTCCCCAAAGACAGGCAACACTTAATGATAACCGGAATGAGCTGATAGCTCCATAAAGGAATATGGAGAAAGCTTGCGATGCCAATACCATAAGCAAACTGATGAATAACATGGGTACTATTCCGCTGTGACATGGGAAATGCAGGTATCCGTACAGATAGGCATTATATGCACACGACATTAAGAAATATATCATCGTTTGCGGAATGAGTTTGCCGGCTAAAGCGATGGATATATTATTATTGGCCAGTGCCATCCATTCCTTTCGCGTTTCATCCTTTATCTCACTGCCAATAGTATAAATGGTCGTCATAAAGATAAGAAGAACAAGTACTCCCGGAATCAGAATATTAGTTAAATAAACGGAGTAATTCAGCCACGGGTTGTTAATAGGATGAGTGTCAATGACAATAGGCTGCAGTATTGCTTCCGCCTGTTTATCAGTAAATCCTTTTGCTCGTAAGGTTGCTCTTCCGATAGCTCCTCCGGCCAATTCAGACATGGTTCGTTGATCTTTATAGAGCAGAGAACCTGCCACCAGATAAGTATAGTTCGAGTAGAAGGAAACAGTTGGCTGTTTGCTTGATATGGCTTTCTGAGTAGTTCCTTGGGGGATATAATAGAAGGCATAAATCTTGCCTTTTTGCATGTCGATACGCGCATCCGTAAAATTAGCGTAATGTTTCGTAATCTTTGTTTGTTGAAAAGCGTCAAGATTTCGAATAATCTGGCGGGTTGTCGCAGTATTGTCTAAATCAACTATGCCGAGTGGAAGATTTGTAGGAAGACCGTTCCACATGAGTGTAGTGAAAAATATGTAACAGAACAGTGGCGCTATAAATATACTGAACATGTATAGCGGTCGTGACGCAATGCGGATGAACTCTCGCTTTGCAATCTGCCATATTCTTATATGAAACGAAATTCGCATTCTATTTTACTTTTCTATAATTGCACTCATTCCGGGACGGAGACCTTCGATTCTATCTGTAGGAACAGCTTTTACTTCAAATGTTTTCATGTCATACTGACCTTGTGTCTTGGTAGCTTTCCAAGCTGCATAGGTTCCAAGATCTTTCATATATGTGATTTTGAATTTGTAGTCTTTCTTGAATGCAGGAACAAAAGCGGTTATTTCTGTGCCCACCTGAAAATCGTTTAGGAAATCTTCGCGGATATTGAATGTAACCCACATATCGCTCAGTCGAGCAATGTTCATAATCGGAGCTCCCGTACCGACTAATTCGCCAACCTTTGGAAAGATTTCTGTAACTTCACCGTCAGCAGCAGCAGTTAAGATTGTTTCGCTAATGTATGAATTTACTTCTGCTACAGCACCTTTTGCTCTTTCTACTTGAGCAGCGGCAGCAGCTTTGTCTTCGCGTTGGGCGCCATTTTTTGCCATTTGATATTGGGACTTGGCAGCTTGCTCTGTAGCAATGTATGCGTCATAATTCGCTTTTGCTTCGTCACGTTTTTGTGCAGACATTACACCTTGCTCAAACAGATGATTGACTCTGTTGTATGATTTTTCCGCGATATCCAGTCCGGCTTTTGCTTTCTGCCACATTTCATAGGCAGCTTGAATCTGTTCTTGACGGGTACCTTTCTGGGCTTTGTCACTGATTGCTTGAGCTGCGCTTTGGGCTGCATTAGCCTGTTCCAACTTGGCCATGACTTCGGGAGCTTCCATGATAACCAGTGTATCGCCGGCCTTTACTTGATCACCTTCTTTAACTTTGAGTTCGAGAACCCGTGAAGGAACCTTACTGGATACACGATATTCATCAGCTTCTGCTTGTCCTTGAATAATCTCAGGGCCTTTACTGAATGTAAAGAATCCCACAATCGATACTATCGCAATTACTAAACCTAATACGATAAATGCAATCAACATGTTGTTGATTTGTGCCTTCTCAGTTGTCATATTTTTATTGTTTTTATATTCCTAATTAATAATTCAATGTGCCCAAAGACTTCTGTAAATAGATGTCTGTTAGCTTCACATCAATCTGAGCATCCAATTTCTCTGATTGAGCCGATACCCAGGCTGTTTGAGCTTCGAGCAGGTTACTGGTTGGAATCACGCCTTCTTCAAAGCCTAAGTTCGCGTAACGGAGATTTTCATCGGCTTTCTCCAAATTCTTGCTTGCTTTTTCCAGCTTTTTGTTAGCTTCATTGACTTTGAATGCAGCTTGATGAACCTGAAGTTCTATTTTTTCTTTTACGTCAGCCAATTGATATTTTGCGATGTTTGCCTCAGCCTTGGCTGCTTTTACTTTATAAAAGCCTTCACCCCAATTCCAGATAGGTATTTTAACCACTACTCCGAGAGTCCACATTCCACGGAATTTATTTTCAAATCCGTTTAATAAAGAAGGATTCGTTACCAGATAATTACCTGTCAAGGCAATTGATGGTAAGTAATCAGCGCGGGTGACATTTACTTTTTGTTTATAAATCTTAGTAGCGAGTTCAAGGCTTCTCAATTCACTACGATTAGCAATAGCAATAGCTACATCGGCTGTAACTTGTTTCTCTACTATAGGAAGAGTCTCTTCGTCTTCATCGGTTAGTTTGATGTCTGTATCCAGAGGAATTCCACATAGTTGGCAGAGTACCATTTTTGAGAGGCTCAAGCCGTCTTCAACTCGTGTGAGTGTCATATCAGCTTCGTTCACTTTTACTTTTACAGTCAGACCATCGGCTTTTGTAGCAACTCCTTCGTTAATCATCTTTTGAATATCACTGTCCAAACGATTGACGAGCTCAAGATATTTCTCTGCCAGTTTCTTTTTATTAATTAAAGATATAACCTGCCAATAAGCTTGGTCAGTGTTAAGTATTAAGTCTTCCGTACCAGTCTTATACTGTGTTTTAGCTAATTCTTCCGCATACTTCGTAATTTTATTGTATGCGGCAATTTTACCACCCATAAAAATAGGTTGGGTTAATGTTAAAGTACCTGCGTATAGATTCCGTGTATCTGTATGGAATGCATCAACAACCTTACTGCCGGTAGCATTTAATGCTGTTGCTATATCGGGAATTAAGCCGGATAAAGGTTGTAATAGTTGAGCCATTGCCGGATTCTTTTGAGCGAACTGCGTTAAGACACCCGTTAGATTCTGTTGTGTGACAGTTCCAATATTTGAAATGGCTGCTTTCTGATTATCACTTAGTACTGAAATCTCTTCTGTAGAACGCATGTACGTTCCTAATGCGTTCAGCTTAGGAAGAAAATTAGTAAATGCAGCTTTATGTGTGTAATGGGCTGAAGTGATTTTCTCGCCTGCAATCATCAGTTCTTTATTGTTCTTTATGGCTAAAGCCCTACAACTGTCTAAGCTAAGTACTCGTTGGGCTGAAGTGCCTAATGAAATACTGAATAATAAAACAAAACTTAGAGTTTTTTTCATACTTCTGAATCTTGAATCAATCTAATTTCTATTATTTTGGTGCAAATATAGTTCTATTTTACTCAATAGAATATTAACAAATACAAAATAGGAGATAAATCGGTGTTTTTGGCAAAAAAAAAGGATAGTCAGACTGACTATCCTTCTAAATATAGGTAAAAATGTACTATTTCATACTGAACGACTGAGAGCCTATCATTGTTCCATCTGCAAAGATGTACACTTGATAAGTTCCTGCAGGCAAGAACTCTTCTACATTCCAATAAACCGATACATTTTGCTCTTCACCGGTATATTCTATGTATTTCTTGATAGAGTAGGTGAGTTGTTTATTTTCGTACGGGAATGTACCATTATCTTTAGTAAGAACTTCATTGTTGGGCTTAGTAATACGAACATATATAGTTCGTTCGCCGGTCTTCGCTGTAATATTCTTGACAATGGTAAAACTGATGGCGATATTCTTAACCTTCGCGACTTTCTGTTCTGCTTTACCTCTCTTATTTTTAGGAGTGATAATGATGTTGGTGGCATCAAGTTGTGAAGCCAGTTCTACTTTATCGTTAAGACTCTTCTTTTCGGCAGATAAGGAAGTAATTTGACGGGTCGCCTCATGATACTGTTGCTTAACTTGTTGGTTTTCTGTTGTCAAAGCTGCATTTATACGATTCAATGAGTCTATTTGAACAACGTAACTGCGAAGTACGGCACGAACGGTTTTTAATTCTTTCTTCAGACGCATTATTTCGTTGGCATCACTCGCTTTAACTTGACGGAGCTCCTCAAGTAAACGCTGAGTTTTTAATTTCTCTTCTTCCAACTTTTCCTTTATGGAGTCATTGTCTATTTGAACTTGTAATTCGTCATATTGGGTGGCAAACGTGCTGTACTCGTTTTCCATTTCTTCCTTTTCTACATTGTAGAGTTGTTCCATCTCTTTATTCTCCTGTTTCTGACGAAGAGCATAGAATGAAACTCCGCAGACAATGAGAATCAGAAGGATGATAACACCAATCAGTTTTTTACTTTTGTCCATAGTCTTTCTATTAAGTGACGGCGCAAAAATACAATTTTTTTAGATAGGAAAGAGCCCATAAATACTTTGTTTTTATAATTCCTGTTAAAGGGATATGAATATGGCAGGAATAGTATCATTTTCTTTCCATTTAAGGAAGTTGAATGCCGGAAAACTATCTTGATTGGCATCTACCCACCTGTTGAGACTGTCTATAACGGAATAGTTCTTCTTCGTATCTCGGAATTCGTTGTCAAAATATCTGACACCCTTATGCGTATTCTTATCCCCGCTTATATTATGCAACTTATTGTCGTCGGTGTAGCAATTCTTAAAATTCGTATGACCGCTTTTCCCTCCTATGGCTCCTACTTTTCCCTTACGTTTGTTAATGGCGCAACTATTATAGCAATTCCTTACATCTGCGTCACCATAACTCATACCAAAGATGCCACCGGCATAATTATTACCGGTCTTGATGTTATTGTTATAGAAGTAACTGTTCCATACCTTATTATATAAATAGCCAACAGCCATCCCTACAACGACAGTATTTCCCTGTCCGGTATTCCCTTTAATGGTGATATTGCTGTTTCGTACGCTGCTGTTAATGATATTTCCGTACGAAGTACCGGCTAAAGTTCCAATATAACCTTTGGTCCCTTTGATGGTCATCGCAGAATTTTGTATTGAGCAGTGGTCGATGAGTCCGTTATTGTTGGCTACTAATAGTCCTATTTCATCGTATTTTGCTGTTGTTGGATAGTAGGTTTCTTTTATGTTCAGATTCCGGATAACACCAGTTTTCCCCAATCGTGGGAATAAGGCAGTATAGCCTTTCGTTTGGACGCAGATAGAGTTTGATATCGTATGATTATTTCCTTCAAAAATATCATCAAACTTAAAAGAGGTATTATCAATAGTAATGTTCTGATATTCTGATAATGATATGTCATTTAGTAAATTGTATATCTTTCGGCCATCTTTTTCCTGATATAACCGATCTAAACTGATAGGACCATCATAGTTTGTGTCATTGTTGATGAGATGGATGAATGCGATAAATTCTTCAGCCGTACGGATTCCTTTATGCTTCTCTGCTGAAAGAACCTCACAGATATATTGATGATTACTTTGATATTGAGTGCTCGCTATTTTTTGAATAAATTCTTTTCCTTCTATTTGTATTTTTAGTTGCAATGTTTGCTGTATCGGGGGAATTATAAATTCATATTCTCCTGATACTTTTGTGTCTAAAGTAACAAAATTGTCTTGCTTCCTAATACTGATTTCCGTAGAATATGGATTAATTTCTGTGATGGTATAGGGTATTGAAAGGGTAATGGATTCCACTTTGTTCTTCAGATTTTTATTGAATCGAAAGACAATTCTGGAAAACAAATGACGGAACAGCAGATTGATGGGGTGATGGGACGGATACTCCTGACGAACAAATAGAATATCTTGTAATCTTCCTTCGTTATACAGATTATTATACGGGTATAAAGCAGGATAAAGTGCTGTCAGGTGGACTTTATTACCGTTTTCCCAACTTAATTCCGAGCCATTTGTCCATATCCCATTTTTGTAGTGGAATGTTTCATCTTGAATTTCCAGAGCTCCCGAGGCATTCAGATGGATTTTACTTCCATCCTTCAAATAGGAATAATCGAGACGTGTCATTGACTCTTTTGTAATACATTGGTTTCCGGTAATAACAGGAACTGTTAGCCCATCTTTTTCTTCGATGAGAGAGGTGCAGGAAAATAGAACTACACTGAGGATAGAAATATAGAAGATAACCTTTTTCATGATAGAATAGTTTGCAGTGGTCAAGTTAATCTGTTTTCTGTTTCAAATATACAATTTATTTTCAAAAAGAAAACATGAAACAGTATAAATATGTTATCTGACGGGTTATTTCATTACTTTTTCTGACGATAAGGAGTAAGAAAAGAATGAAGACTGTAATCGTTCATGGCTATGATTGGCATTGTGCGGAATGATATTATAAGTCACTTTCAAAAAAGCGTTGGATATTTTGCGGAAAGGATAATCTTTTTTGGGTATTAAAATGCTTTGGGCTGAAGATTTTTATATATTTGTTTTTATATTTTCAAAGAAAGATAAATAACATTTATATATATATAGACATTATGAAGCATTTACTTACAGTCCTGTTTGCCGTTCTGGGGCTGACGGTACAGGCTCAACAACAACAGCCTAAGGTGACCAGTATACTTGAAGTACTTGATATTGAGACAGGAGAGCGTACTGTAGTAAAAGAATTTCCTTATTTGATAGAGGCTCCCAACTGGACTCGTGATGGGCAGTGGCTTATTTTCAATAGCGGTGGTCTTATTTATAAGATGGATGTGCAGGGGAAAGGTGATGCCCGCCTTATTAATACGGCTTACGTGACTGCTTGCAATAACGATCATGTATTATCGGCGGACGGTAAGAGTTTGGCTGTAAGTTCATCGCCTTCGCGAAACAACTATGTGTCGCACGTATATACGCTTCCTCTTGAAGGTGGGGTGCCTAAACTGATAACTTCTTATGGGCCGAGCTATCTGCATGGTTGGAGTCATGATGGTAAACGATTAGCATATTGTGCTTCTCGTGATGGAGAATATGATGTTTACACCATCGCTGCCGATGGCAGTGAAGAGGAAATTCGTTTGACTACAACCAAAGGATTGGATGATGGACCGGAATACACTCCTGACGACCGTTATATCTGGTTTAATTCTGTACGTACGGGGCTAATGCAGGTGTGGCGTATGAAAAGCGACGGATCGGAACAAACACAGATGACGTTTGATGAAGATCTTAATTCATGGTTCCCTCATGTTTCTCCCGATGGTAAATGGATTATATATATCGCGTATCATAAAGGTGATCTTGAACCGGGGGAGCATCTTGCCAATAAGAATGTGGAACTCAGATTGATGCCTGTTGCGGGAGGAACACCAAAGACTTTAGTAAAGCTGTTTGGCGGACAAGGAACTATCAATGTAAATTCGTGGGCTCCAGACAGCCGACATCTTGCTTTTGTAAGTTATCGGTTAGAATGATATGTTTGATGTGTCACGTTAAGTGTCTTGAATGATAGGAAAAAGGAACTCCTCTTCGAATAAACCGGAGAGGAGTTCTTTATGTTATGGTACCTTATTATTATTTGCGATAATATTCCAAGCTTTCTTTATGGAAGTTCTCAATGAACGCGGCATGTTTAGCAACTTCAGCCTCGGCATAGTTAACATAAACGTGGGCAGACTTATTGAAAAGCTCTGCATTACGAGTTGCGTCCAGAAGCAGGAGATTGGACATTATGCAGTCGGCGGCAATTTCATAGAGATGACGCGCCTGCATATCTAAAAGTTCTTGATCGGCAGCTTCTTTTACCTTATTTGTGCAAGATTCAAGCTTGTCTGTCATAGCGACTACTTTAGCTTTCAATTGTTCCAATTCCGGAGCAACAGCCTCATTCTCATATTCACGTAACATATTCAGATAAGTACCGTTGGTAACATAACGGATAGCGGCAACAACCTGTAATTGAGTAGTTCCTTCGTAGATGCTGGTGATGCGGGCATCGCGATAGATACGCTGACAAGTATATTCCATCATGAAGCCTGAACCTCCATGAATTTGAATACAATCGTAAGTACTCTGATTAGCATACTCAGAGTTCATGCCTTTAGCCAGTGGAGTGAGGGCGTCGGCCAATTTAGAGAACTTCTTGTTTTCCTGACGTTCTTCAGGAGTGAGTTTGCGTTCGCAAGCAATATCATCCAAAGCCTTGTAGATATCAACATAACGAGAAGTCTGATAAAGCAATGAACGACCTGCGTCCAACTTAGCTTTTATCAGAGCTAACATGTCATATACCGCTGGAAACTCGATGATAGCTTTACCGAATTGTTTACGGTCCTTAGCGTATGCCAAGGCTTCATTATAAGCAGCTTGTTGTAAACCGACCGATTGAGCGGAGATGCCCAAGCGAGCTCCGTTCATTAAGGCCATAACGTATTTGATCAGCCCTAATTTACGGTCACCGCAGAGTTCACATTTAGCATTCTTGAATACCAACTCACAAGTTGGAGAGCCGTGAATACCTAATTTATTTTCAATACGGCGGACATCAACGCCGCCATTACGTTTGTCGTAGATAAACATGGATAGGCCACGACCATCACGAGTTCCTTCTTCACTACGTGCTAAAACAAGGTGAATGTCAGAGTCTCCATTGGTAATAAAACGTTTTACGCCATTCAGACGCCAGCAGTTGTTTTCCTCATCGAAAGTAGCTTTTAGCATCACGCTTTGTAAGTCTGAACCGGCATCAGGCTCTGTCAAGTCCATTGACATGGTTTTACCGTTACAAACAAGAGGAATGAATCGTTTGCGTTGGTCTTCGTTTCCAAATTCGTAAAGTGTTTCGATGCAATCCTGAAGCGACCAGATGTTACCAAAACCGGCATCAGCGGCAGCAACAATTTCAGCACACATGGTATACGGAGTGATAGGGAAGTTCAAGCCGCCGTACTGACGAGGCATGGTCATACCGTTTAATCCGGCTTTTACCATGGCTTCAAGGTTTTGTTTTGTTCCTTGAGCATATTCTACACGACCATTGTTTAAGTGCGGACCTTCTTGGTCAACGCTTTCTGCATTGGCTTCAATGACATTAGCTGTAATTTCGCCGGTAATCTCTAATACTTTATCGTATGAATCTAATGCGTCAGTCAAATCTTGTGGTGCATCAGCATAATTATCTTTATCGCTGTAATTGCGCTCTTTCAACTGACAGATGCGCTCCATCATCGGATGATTCAAGTGATACTTGAGTTCCGGAACTTCTTTATAAAAGTTTTCCATTATTTACTGTTCTTTTTATAATACTTAATAAGTTTTGGAATGACTTCCTCTACCGTACCGTTGATGATATAGTCGGCAATGGCATTGATAGGAGCATTCGGATCATTGTTGATAGAGATGATGATTCCTGAATCTTGCATTCCTGAGATGTGCTGAATCTGTCCGCTGATGCCGCAAGCGATATACATCTTTGGATGAACAGTTACACCTGTCTGACCAATCTGACGGTCGGCTTCACAGAAACCGGCATCAACAGCAGCACGACTGGCACCAACCTCAGCATGAAGTTCTTTAGCCAGAACGAAGAGCTGGTCGAATCCTTCCTTTGATCCCATTCCGTAGCCTCCTGAAACGATGATAGAAGCACCTTTCAGATTATTCTTCGACTTCTCTACATGGCGGTCGATGACTTTGACAACATAATCGGTTGTAGGAACATACTTTGCAACATCGTGATGGATGACTTCTCCTTTATAATTTTCATCAAGTACTTCCATCTTCATAACACCCGGACGAACAGTTGCCATTTGAGGACGATGTTCCGGGTTGACAATGGTAGCGATAATATTACCGCCGAATGCCGGACGAATCTGATAAAGCAGGTTCTGATAAGTCTTACCTGCTTTCTTATCTTCATGATCGCCAATCTCCAATTGTGTACAATCGGCAGTCAAGCCACTTGTCAGAGATGAAGAAACACGAGGGCCAAGGTCACGACCGATAACGGTTGCGCCCATTAAACAAATCTGTGGCTTTTCCTCTTTGAACAGATTAACCAAGATAGATGTATGTGGAAGAGAAGTATAAGGGAATAATCCCGGAGCATCGAACACGTGCAGGCGGTCGACACCATATTTCAATACTTGTTTCTCAACGCCTTCAAGACCGGTTCCGGCAACAACGGCTTCCATTTGGCAGCCTAACTGATTGGCTAACTTCCGGCCTTTGGTTAATAGCTCGAGACTTACTTCGGCAATAGTCGTGCCTTCAATCTCGCAATATACAAATACATTATTCATAATCTTTATCCTATTTCGTGGTTAGCTATCAGTTCAACAATTAATCCTTCAATATCAGCATCGCTTGAAGTAAGCGTTTTGCTCTCTTTTGCTTGGAAGCTGATGTTCTGCACTGTTTTGACTTTGGTTGGAGAACCTGCCAGACCGCACTGACTGAAATCGGCGTCTACATCGGCAGCCGTCCATTCCGTTAAGTTCAAATAAGGGCGTTTCGTGTAGAGGTCAGCGTATGGAAGGGTACTGCCATCCTTAGTAATAGCAGCTTTTTCCTGATAGCCTAATGCATGTTTGTATTTCATAACGAGTTTAGCATTACGAGGACGACATGGAGCAGCGCTTCCATTAACTGTGACAACGATAGGAAGCGGGCCTTCGACTGTTTCTACGCCTCCATCGATGTGACGGCGGCAAGTGATGGTACGCTTCTCTTCATCTACGTTTAGAATTTCTTCTGTGTATGTGATTTGAGTTAAGCCCAACTTTTGAGCGACTTGCGGACCTACCTGAGCTGTATCGCCATCGATAGCCTGACGACCACCGAGAATCAAATCGCAATCTCCAATCTTTTTGATAGCAGTAGCAATGGCGTACGAAGTAGCCAAAGTATCAGCACCGGCAAACGCACGGTCGGTAAGAAGATAACCGTTATCGGCACCCCTATAAAGACCTTCACGAATAATTTCTGCAGCACGTCCCGGCCCCATAGTCAACAGGGTGATAGTAGTACCCGGATGAGTATCTTTTATTCTGAGAGCCTGTTCCAAGGCATTCAGATCTTCCGGGTTGAACACTGCCGGAAGAGCAGCACGGTTTACCGTACCATCGGCGTTCATAGCGTCTTTGCCTACGTTTCGAGTATCAGGCACTTGCTTCGCCAAAACTACAATTTTTAAACTCATATACCTATTTCTTTATATATTTATAATCAAAATGGAATGCCTTTTCTCTTAAAGGCACAAATTCGGCTCCAAAGGTAGTCAAACTTATGAAAAACAGAAAGGATATTTTTAAAAATCTGCACAAATTAAACAATTTTGCGCAGTTTATCGCAGAATTTCAGAAATATATTTAGTTTTGCGGGTATAATTAACTTAATAAAATAGGAAATGAAAAAGTGGTTATTTTTGGCCGTGCTGTTTCTAATGGGAATTGCTGTTAAGGCCCAGAACGTGGTTTATGATAATACGGATGCTGCCGGTGTTCGTACGGTCATTATGGAAGGTTTGAATTTAGGTGCTGTGAGTGGTGTCGACGTATATGTCGGTCTGGCCGGATTTCAGTATAATAAGACTGTCCGCTATTCTTTGGCTGTCAGCTTTGGGGCTGACCATCCGATTGAGATTCCGGTGGGTGGCATCTGTGTGCTTTCGCTTGGAAATGGAAAAACGGTTCAGTTACCAACGGTCGCGGGAGGTGCTGCTTTGCTGAAGACGATTGATGTAAAGTTGGAGGATGTTTATTCTAAATACCGCCGTTTTGCTTATTATCGCTTCGAGAAGAATGGAACGTTGAAGAAAGCTGTTAAAAAGGGTGTTCTGGCTATTGGTTTTAATTTGAATCCTTCAGATTATGCCACCACTTCCGATTCCGATGGTGAAGAGCTCACAGCATTGTTGCAAAGTGAATATGAATCATTACAACATGCCTTTGGCAAGAAGAAATAATATACCTCAATATAATAGGAATAAGAGGGTGTGTCAAAATAGGCACATCCTCTTGTTTTATGCACAAAGCCCCGACTTTCTCAAGCCAGGGTTTTGTTATTTCCTAAAGTTTTTGTACTTTTAGGTCTTCAAATTTAAAACTATGCCAAAGGTACACTTTCATTCTTACATACACAACCAAACGGTTCTTTTTCCACAACGAATCGACAAGGATATAGCAGAAGATGACCCCGTTCGTCTTTTGAACGCCCTCGTTGACGGACTCAACATGAGCAATGTCTACAAACAGTACAATCCAAGCGGTCGCAATCCCTATCATCCTAAGATGATGCTCAAGGTAGTACTGTACGCCTACATGAACAACATCTACTCCTGCCGCCGCATAGAGACACTGCTTAAGCGCGACATCCACTTCATCTGGCTTGCAGGCTATGAGCAACCGGACTTCATTACCATCAACCGTTTCCGCAACCGCCTGAAGGAGGAAATCAACAACATCTTCACGCAGGTTGTGCTGGTACTGTCGCAAAAGGGGCTTATCAGCCTTGACGTGGAGTATATTGACGGGACGAAGATAGAATCGAAGGCCAACAAGTACACCTTTGTATGGCGCAAGACGGTGGAAAATAACCGTGCCAAGCTGATTAAGAAGATAGAGGCTTTACTGGGACAGGTAGAAGATGTCATCGCTCTGGACAACGCTCCCCGGCAGGAGACGGTGGAGATTACTCCCTCCATACTCACGGAGATTGCCCAGGAACTGAACAAGTCGCTCGATGCGGCCCCGAAACCTCAGAGCAAGGAGGAGAATCAGGCGGTAAGAGAGAAGAAAAGACAGATCAGGGAGATAGAAAAACATCGGGAAAAACTGCAGGAATATGACAGGCACCTTGATATACTGGAGGAACGAAACTCGTACAGCAAGACCGACACGGATGCCACGTTTATGCGTATGAAGGAGGATGCCATGATGAACGGGCAGACCAAGCCTGGATACAACCTTCAAATAGCTACCGAGCAGCAGTTCATCACCGACTTTGCGCTCTATCCCAATCCTACCGACACGCTTACCATGCCATCCTTCCTGGAGTCGTTCAACTCACGTTATGGTCATTACACTAAGACAGCTGTGGCTGACTCCGGATACGGGTCGGAGGAGAACTATCTGTTCATGGACGTTCACGATATGGATGCCTATGTAAAGTACAACTACTTCCATAAGGAGCAGCGCCCACGCTACACTCCCAGTCCCTTCCACCCCGCAAGCCTCTATTACAACAAGGAGGAGGACTATTACGTGTGCCCTATGGGACAGCACATGAGACGTATCGGAACAAAAAGGGATGTCACCGCCAGCGGCTTCGTTACTTACAGTGCGCGCTACAAGGCACAGCGGTGTGAGGGATGCCCGCTCAGAGGCTCATGCTTCAGAGCCAAGGGAAACAGAATCATCGAGGTCAACCACCAGTTGCAGGAATACAAGCAGAAGGCAAGGGAACTCCTAACCTCGAAGGAAGGCATAAAGCATCGAGGAAGGAGATGCATTGAACCCGAAGCTGTGTTCGGACAGATGAAATACAACAAGGCTTACAAGCGTTTCAGACATTTTGGAAAAGACAAGGTCAGAATGGACTTTGCCTTCTTTGCCATAGCCTTCAATATAGGAAAAATGTGCAGAAGGCTGAACTTGGAAGGAATTAAGGCCTTGATAAAGGCTTTTAGTACCCTTTGTAAGCTGATATATGCACCGATGGCATACCATAAGCCAATTTTTACGGATTTTGAAGTTAAGTTGGCGGCTTAAAAGAAAGTAATAGAGAAAGGACAAATAGAATAAAATAAAAGAGAGCATGTTGATTATGACACACCCTCTTGTTTCAACGGACTTGTTCATTTATGTGCCTTTTCTAATTCATCTGTATCATCGATTGAAGTGATACGTGTGAGTTGCACGTTTCATGCGGATGACTTGAGCATTTCATGCGGATGAGTTGCTCAACTGATGCGTATGAGTTTGACAAGTCATCCGCATGAGTTATCAGGTTTATCCGTATGGCTTTATTGCTTTTCGAAGTTCAAGCCCATTTTCATGCTTTTTGTGTTTTCTATTACAGCAGGTAAGCTTTTGATGATTCCCTGAATCATTTTAGAATAAGCAGCCATCTTCTTATTTTTAGCTATTGCATCGCTGATAGCGGCATTGATCTTTTCGTCACTCAATATAGGAGTAACGGTAGCTTGAAGCAATGGTTTCAACAATGTTTCGTCTAAGTAGAAAGTAGCATGTGAAGCATCAGCCATTTCGTAGTTGACCGGGATTCCGTCTTTCAGTAGAGAAGCTGCATTTGGAATCATGTTGAGAACCATTGGAATCATGGCTTTAGCCATATTATTCGTTTTACCTGCGCCTTTGTGGGCAATGGATGTCTCAGTAACCTGTTGCGGGTTCATTAACAAAAGAACTTTATTATTGCTTGGCTCAACATACATGGCCAGTGTAGTGGGAGATACCATGATGGTCTTTGATTTAGACTCCAGATAAGTAGCTTGTATGCTTCCTGCCTGAGTGAAAGCTATATTCTTTACTATTTTACCTATCATTTCGGAAACAGATATGGTAATAGAGTCACCGCTTTCGTTTACTGTCTTAATCAAAGGAAGGCGTGTAGCCAGAGTAAGCATATCGCCAATAGGCATTTTCATGTTATTTCCCGGGAATATTTCAATGGCAACGGATTCTGTTGATGACCAATCCGTAATTAGAGGAGAAGTAACTTCTTCGTCTTCTACGTTATAATTGATCAACTTCCAGTTTGATCCGGCTAAAGTGGAATTCTTCAATTTAACGTTTACCAAGTTCATGGTCATTGCACCTGTTGAAACAGTACCGTTATAATCAAATGTACAGTAATCGGTTGCTCCGTTACCGCTAAAAGAGCATTGGTCGCCCTGAATAGTTTGTGTAATATCTAATGTTACAGACGCAGAACCTGGGATAGGGCCGGTAGTAGTAAAAGTGCCTTTTGCCTCAGATCTGGAAAGAGCGGCAGACAAGTCAAATTCGTCACCTTCTAAAAGCAAAGTAGCTTTATAAGGATCACTTGCATTTGGGGTATAAGTAATTTTTTACCTATCATTATTTCGCCGTCATAAGTCAATGTCAGGCCGGCATCACCTGTATAAGTTGCTTGAGCGATAGGATTAACAACTTTGCTTTTTCCCTCATCCTTTTCACAAGAAGTGAAGAGTGTGATAGCGAGTAATAAAGTTAATAAATAAAAAGCGTTTCTTTTCATTGTGATAATAATTAGTTTTTTTGATGTGTGCAAAGATACTCAATTATTTATATTCTGTTTTTCTTTTTATATTTATTAAGTATATTCCGGAAGCATGATGATACCAATTTTTTTCTTCCCATCCATCTTGACAGTTACCGGTTTGTTGAAGTGAATATGGCGTAAATGCGCGGTTTCAGTTTCTGCCGGCAGAGTATCAAGGTAATCTTGATTGAACATGCCATCGTCCATATACGTGTTGATAGTGAAGTATCCCACTCCAAACGATGTCAGGTTTTGAAAAAAGTGTGTGCCTTGGCTTGGATCTACCCGATAGTTATTTAGGCCTTCTTCTACAATGACTCTTGCGGCTGAAATATGCGGCCATTTTACAGGAATGCCTAACCATGAGTCACTGCTTCCCCAACGCCCCGGACCTATGAGGATATAATGTTTGTTCGCATTGAGAAAATCTCGGTTTATTTTCTCTATTTCTTCAGCGATAGTCGGATTATTGCTTGCCGAGTATCCGTTTGTTTTTATATAAATAATATCTTGAATATCGTCTATCGTTCCGTGTCCCAGTGCATTTTGACTTTTTAAAATCAGTTGATTTTCCGGTATACAGTTTAAGTCGTCTGCCCAGTCTGCTTTGATGTCTACCATCGGACGGATTTGCAGCATATAGAAAATGCCTGTTCGTTCCTTTGTATTGATATTTACGGCAAATTCTATTTCTACCGGACGGTGCATCTCACTCTGTCCGTATTTCATTACCAACCGTAGAATTTTCGGTAACGGAAGAATGTCATGTTGGAGCACATTTGCAAATGTGATTATTTTCCTTCCTCCCGGATAAATACCATCCCGGATAACCATATCGTATGGGTCGTAAGTAGAAGCTATAAATGTCAGTGCTCCATCTTTATCAGCTTCTTTTACAGGGAGTTTCAGAATGTTGAATCCATCGTCAAGAGAGAAGTTACGTCCATCGTTCTTTAAATCCAAAGCATAGAAATATGTCTGAGTCTCTTTCAGGGCTAAATCCAACTCACTGGTTTGTAGTATCTGATTCGGGTGATATGGGCAAACTCTTAATGTCAGTCCACCATCAACAATGTATTTCCCCAGGCCTAATGCTAAGTTGACCGTCCCTTCTTCCGCAAGTTCATCACCAATAGGATAATAGTTAAGAGAGCGTGCTACTCCGGAGATAGAAGGGTAGAAGCGATCTCCATATTGTGATCCTGCGACTTCCTGTAAGATAACTGCCATTTTCTCCTCGTCAATTACATTGCTGGTTGCCTGCATATATGCTTTGCTATCCTTATAATATACAGAGGCGTATACACCTTTAATTGCATTGCTTAGCATGCGCAGATGCTCGTATTTATCATCCAGATACGGAATCATATAGGTGCTGTATATTCCCGCGAATGGTTGATAATGAGAATCTTCTAATAAACTTGACGAACGGATGGCGATAGGTGTTTTTACCACATCGAAGAATGTAAAAAAGTCGGCTATTAACCGGTCGGGCAGTTTGGCTTTTAAAAAAGCTTGAAGAATTGTTTCATCGTCTGCATCACTCAACGCTATTTGATACAGATTGTTTGAATCCATGAATTCGTCGAATATATCTGTACATAGTACGACTGTTTTGGGAATAACGATTTGTGTGTTCTCGAATTCCTCAAATTCGGCATGTCGTTTCAGAATATCATCAATAAAAGCCAAGCCACGTCCTTTGCCTCCTAATGATCCCTCACCGATACGGGCGAAATTGGAATAGCGGTCGAACCGGTCGCGCTGGAAAATGGCTACAACGCCTTGATTCTTCATTTTGCGGTAGCGGACTATTGCATCGAAAATAATCTGACGATGTGCATCTACATCCTGTAGTGCATCCCAACGAATCTGTCTGAGGAACTCTGCAGGAGGAAACATTGCACGGGAATAAAGCCATCGAGATACATGGTTATGACTGATATGGTATTGCAACGATTCTTTCGGAATATCAAATATAATGTTCTGAAGTTCTTTCAGATTGTGTACGCGTGCCACTTCTTCGCCTGTCTTGGGATTGCGGAATACAAAGTCTCCAAAACCAAAGTTATCGGAAACAGCTTTTCGCAGATCAATATTCATCTTCTTTGAATTCTTATCGATGAAACAAGCTTCGTATTTATCGGCAAAAGTTTTATTGTCAGTTTCTGACGACTCTAATATAATAGGTACAAATGGATTATGCTGACGGATTTCAGCCATTAGTTTGACACCGGCCATCGAGTCTTTCACTCCATCCTTCGGGAAGCGGACATCGGTAATCACACCGAGCACATTATCGTCATATTTATTATATAAAGCCATGGCTTCCTCATAGTTACGGGCGAGAACAATTTTTGATCGTCCCCTCATACGGAGCATTTTCTGATGGTTGTTCAGTGCTTCGGTAGCAAATAGCTGACTTTGTTGAAGAACAAATTTATATAAATTAGGTAATACGGAAGAATAAAAGCGGATAGAATCCTCTACTAAAAGAATCATTTGGACACCAATTTCTCTGACATCGTAATCCAGATTCAATTTATCTTCTATCAATTTAATAATAGAAACAATCAGGTCGGTATTGCCCAACCAGCAAAAGACATATTCAAAGATGCTTAGGTCTTCGTGCATCATTCGGGCTGTGATACCATGTGAGAAAGGAGTCAGTACCACCAGCGGTACATTAGGATATTTATTGTGAATGGCATGAGCGATGTCAAATGAATTGCTGTTATCCGTTGCCGGCATACAGATGACAAAGTCGAACATTCCCTTTTCCAATTCCTTTAGAGCTTTCTCTTCGGTGGAAACCTTAGTGAACCGAGGAGGGCTGCTCAAACTCAATTCCATGTATTCATTGTAAATTTTTTCTTCTATTCGCCCGTCATCTTCCAACATGAAAGCATCGTATGAATTGGCAACCAATAATACGTTATAAATACGCTTCATCATCAGATTTGCAAATTGCGTCTCTTTGAAGTATAGTTGTTTGAAATTTGGCTTATTGTCCATAAAAATTTCAATTGGATTGATAATTTCCAACAAAAGTCGTAATTTTAATTCTTTAATACAACATATTTGCTTTTTATTTAAACTTTCTGTTATGATATGTCTGTCGTGCTTGTTAACATTTTATTACGAATAGAATAAAAAAAAGCCGAAATAATTTTGGATACTCATTTAAAAACCTACCTTTGTAGGTAAAATAATTATCTATTTGTCAAAACCTTAAAGAAATAACAGACATGGACATTAAACAAATTATGGCTTCTTTGGAAGCTAAGCATCCTGGAGAATCTGAATACCTTCAGGCCGTTAAAGAGGTTCTTATCTCTATTGAAGACGTGTATAATCAGCATCCTGAGTTCGAGAAGGCATCTTTGATTGAGCGTTTGGTTGAACCGGATCGTATTTTTTCATTTAAAGTGCCTTGGGTAGACGATAAAGGCAAAGTACAGGTAAATTTGGGTTATCGTGTTCAGTTCAATAACGCTATTGGTCCGTATAAAGGCGGTATTCGTTTCCATGCGTCAGTTAATTTGTCAATTTTGAAGTTCTTAGGATTCGAGCAGACATTTAAGAATGCGTTGACTACATTACCTATGGGTGGTGGTAAAGGTGGTTCCGACTTCTCTCCGAGAGGCAAGAGTGATGCTGAGATTATGCGTTTTTGTCAGGCATTTATCCTTGAATTATGGCGTCATTTAGGTCCGGATATGGATGTTCCTGCCGGTGATATCGGTGTTGGCGGCCGTGAAGTTGGCTATATGTTTGGTATGTATAAGAAGCTTACTCGTGAGTTTACCGGTACATTTACAGGTAAGGGATTAGAATTCGGAGGCTCACTTATTCGTCCTGAAGCAACAGGTTTTGGTGCATTGTATTTTGTTAATCAGATGTTGCAGACTAAGGGCATTGATATAAAAGGTAAGACTGTTGCTGTTTCCGGTTTCGGTAATGTTGCTTGGGGAGCTGTGACAAAGGCTACCGAGTTAGGCGCAAAGGTTGTTACCATTTCCGGTCCTGATGGCTATGTTTATGATCCTGATGGTATTAGCGGTGATAAAATTGATTATATGCTTGAGCTTCGTGCTTCTGGTAATGATGTTGTTGCTCCTTATGCAGAGAAATATCCTAATGCTCAGTTCTTCGCAGGACGTAAACCATGGGAACATAAGACAGATATAGCATTGACAGCGGCTACTCAAAATGAGTTGAATGGCGTTGATGCTCAGCAGTTGATTGATAATGGTACACTTTGCATCGGTGAGATCTCTAATATGGGATGCACTCCTGAAGCTATCGATAAGTTTGTTGAGCACAAGATGCTTTATGCTCCGGGTAAAGCTGTTAACGCCGGTGGTGTTGCTACTTCCGGCCTTGAAATGAGTCAGAATGCAATGCACTTGAGTTGGTCAGCTGCCGAAGTTGATGAGAAATTACATAGCATTATGCATAACATTCATGCTCAGTGCGTGAAGTACGGAACTGAATCAGATGGATATATCAACTATGTTAAGGGGGCTAATATTGCTGGCTTCATGAAAGTTGCTCATGCAATGATGGCTCAAGGCGTTATTTGATAAGAATTATTTGTACTAAATAATATCTCGTTTAGTTGTATTTGTATTTTGTATTGTAGCTTATGCCGCTTTGCTTGTGAAGGTGAAGCGGCGTTTTTGTTACTTTCCGTACCTCATAAAGGATAAAAAGGGCTGTCGCCTCACAGCGGCAGCCCTCCAATAGTAAACTTTTAAGAGAGAGAATTGTTTAATGAACATCTGTGCGAGTGTCCCACCACACTTGCTTGCCCCAGACATAATTTTCTATTCCTTGTGAGGCTTCAGTAACATTGGCTCTATTGTAAGAGAATTGGTTATTCGGATATGGGAATCTGAAAGGAACATCATTGTGGATACCTTTATATGCGCTTCGGGCTCCAGGGTATTTAGGATAGACTTTACCTTTATCATCAGGGGCAGAAATAGAAGAATGGATGTATGTTGGGAAACCTGTTCTACGATAAAGTGACCAAGCTTCGATACCTTCCTTGAACATACTTACCCACTGTTCAAAATACAGCATATCAAATGAACCGTCGAACTTACCGGGGCCTTCCAAGTAAGCTTTGGCATTTTCATCAGATACTTCATTCTCTGCCATAGAAGTCAAAACACCCTTATTGTATGCCTCTTCAGCTGACATAGGTACATTCCAACCTCTCAATGCTGCCTCTGCCATCATATAATAAGTTTCACTTGCCTTATAAAGAGGAGAGAAACCGGAAGCATTATCACGGAACATAGCACCAATTCTGGAAATAGCATGAATGTTTGCAGGATTGAGGCTTGCACCATTTTCATAGCCACGATACTCACCATCAGTTTTGGCAGGTTTAGCGTAAACAAATAAGCGAGGGTCATTCATCTTCTTCAAGTGGTCAATAAATATGTCGGCCATACCATCATCATCACGAGTAACAGAATTGTTATACCATGGTTCAAAATATGGTCTTGTTCCCTGCCACCAGAAATATACCTGATCATCAATAGACTGAACATAAGGATACTGAGTAGGATTGTTGAAGATTTCTTCACAAGTAGCTTTGGTTATTTCCGGGGCCTTATTTACAATTCGCATAGCAATACGCAAGCGAAGAGAATTACAGAATTTCTGCCATTTCTTAATAGCATCATCTTTATTTAAGCCTTTACCTACGGCAGGATTAGTGAATAAAAAATCACCAATTCCTAAACCATAATCAGAACTTGTGTAACCATTTGCAAAACTATCAGCGATAGTCTTCAAATTTTCCAATACAGCTTTTAATACAACCTCATCAGAATCGTATTTAGACTGTAAAACGCCTTCTTTTCCCTTGAAGGCCTCTGAATAAGGAATCGGTCCAAAAGCATTTGCAACGTTGTACATCAAATAATTTTGCCATAGCATAGCTACATCTCGCATTTGCTTGTAATCTTCAGAAGCACCATCAACAGCGATTCTATCAATAATATCCTGCAACTGGGTATATCCCCAATAGGAATTATACCAACGGTTACCATACGTATTATTGGTTGGTGTATAACCTTCGTAATTGTTCAAGTACTGAACCTCGGAAACATAGCCTGCCCACTGACATACATCTAATGAAGTTCCCCATTGTTGCATTCCTTCTGTTATAACGTATCCAAGCATATTTGTATAAGGAGCACTGGTAAATGCATCCGGGTCTGTGTTGATTTCTTCGAAATCGCTTGTACAAGCTGACAGCATGAACATCATTGAAGCCGATAGGGCTATTGTTTTAAATATACTTTTCATATACAATTCTCCTAATTAAAATGTTAAACCAAGTTTTAAACCAAAACTGCGAGAGTTCGGTGTAGAAGCTTGTTCGAAACCAAGACCACGGCTATCTGATGATACACCACCGGTTTCAGGGTCCAAACGCAATGTATTTGACTTGTCTACCCAAAGTAAAGCTAAATTCGTGCCAATCAGAGAAATGGTTGCGCGGTTGAAATACTTCGCCTTTCTTAAAAGTGACATAGGTACATTCCAAGAAATGTATGCTTCACGAAGTTTCAAGAATGATCCGTCGAATACATAAGTTTCAGCCAAACCACACTTATTAAACCATGTATAAGCATCAGTCTTAACATCATTCTTTTTCCATGAAGTTGGAACTTTATTTTTGTCGTATGATGCAGGAACAACAAATCTTTCATTTTTCATCATGTCAATACCTGCGACAACATCACGCTCACGAATGCCATCAGCCGCAGTAGGAGCACCGACACCAGCAGAATAAGAATGACTCATTGTCTGTGACCAGATATCACCACCCTTACGGAAATCAAGCATAAATCCAAAGCTGATATTCTTAATGCTAAATTCATTACGCCATCCCATCAAGAAGTCCGGAGTAACATTTCCAATTTTATGAGCAGCTTGAGAGTAAGGAAAACCGTTGTCATACAACTTGATAGCACCAATCTGATCCTTCGTTGCATAACCGTTTGCTACGTCGTCTTCTGTGATACGTACATAAGCATCACCTACGATGTCTCCCCATTTTTCTCCCGGGATAGCCTTTGTGTCGATACTCCAAGTCCAACCAATTCCATACCCACCGGGTAATTGTTCTACTCCATCTTTCAGATATAAGTATTTAACCATACTCTCATCCTTAGCAAAATTCAATGTAGATGTCCAGTTCAAACCTTTCTTACTTTGGAGAATATCTGCACGAAGTTGGATTTCAACACCCTTGTTATCAATACGACCGGCGTTAATTAGCATAGAACCAAATCCGACAACATTAGAAGTCGTTACATTCAGAATTTGGTCAATGGTTTTTTTCTGATAATATGTCATATCCAAGTGTAAACGATCATGGAAAAGACCAATCTCTGTACCAATTTCCCATGTAGTTACCTTTTCAGGTTTCAAATTGTAGTTTGGTAAAGAGAAACTCTTATACATCTGACCTACACTATTAAAGGAGCCTTTCTCTGTATTGGGATAGTAGTAAGAACTATTTCTATAAGCATCGGTAGCAGAACCAACTTGAGCCCAACCGGCACGGAGTTTCAGGAATTCAAGAACAGAACTTTTTATATTTTCAAAAGAAGTTGTGGGAATCCAGCTTAATGAAATAGACGGATAGAAGAAGTCGTCATGGATAGTTGAAGACCAGTCGTTTCGAGCACTGGCGTCCAAGTACAGCTGATTCTTCCAACCCAAAGAGAAGTTACCATAAACGGAATTAGAGCGAATATGGCTATGATCTAAATTAGCAATGGCATCACCAACCTTATTACCCATTGTATATGCGCCGGGGATAAGTAATGCATTAGCACCCATTTCTTCAAATTCCCAACAAACATCACGATAGTTGGCTCCTAAAATAGCAGTCAGGTTAAAATCGCCGAATGTTTTATTGGCAGATGCGATGAAGTCGCCATTAAACTCCGTATTCTTTGTATTTCTCTGGGCGAAAGCGCCTTCAGGATCATCCGGATGATAGTATGTTCTTTCAAATGTTTTGATATCATAGTAATCAACACCAATACGGCCTTCAAACTTCAACCACTCAAATGGTTGATAGTATAAAGATGACTTACCGAAAATACGGTCACGTTGCATGCTATTGGTATTCATGTTGACATTAAAGTACGGGTTGATATGATAAACATCAATCCAGTTATAATAAGTGTAGTTACCGGCTTCATCTTTTTGGTCCCAATTCTCTTTCAAAGACTGCATGTTCATCTGACGAGCAGACCAAGCTACCAACGAATTGATAGGGTTGTTAGCACGATAACCTTGGGCATTCAAGTTGGCACTCTTAGTACGAGTATAGTTGGCACTCATATCGAATGAAACGTAGTTGTTCAATTTCATTGTTGTATTGAACTGACCTGTATACTTCTTCTGATCTGTGTTAGGAACAGTACCTTTTTGGTCTCGATAGGAAAGAGATGCGCGTGTAGATGTTTTCTCACTGTTGGCTTGAATTGATACCATGTGGTTCATGGTCACACCAGTTTGAAAGAAGTCACGAACATTATTCGGGCGAGAAACGAAGTCAGCAGGCTGACCATTGCTATCAAACTGAACAAGTTTTAAACCGACGTCTAATCTTGGTCCCCAAGATTCGTCATATCCACGGTTGAAACCAACTTCTTCAGAATATTTCTGATAATCAGTATAAGTACTATTGCGGAAATGCCATTCGTCGCCATCATGGCCTTGACCATAAGAATTTTGTAACTTTGCAATGTTTGTAACATGGTCGAATGTAAGGTTCATATCGTATGATACCGTAACGCCATTGCTTCTTTTACCACTTTTGGTAGTAATTAAGATAACACCGTTACCTGCACGCATACCGTATAAGGCTGCAGATCCGCCTTTCAATACAGAGATGGACTCAATATCCTCTGGGTTGATATCGTTTAAGCCGGAACCGTAGTCGACACCACGATAATAGTTATCGCCGGTACGCTGTGTATCATTGGCAATAGGAACACCATCGACAACAATTAACGGTTGCTGGTCGTTTGCTAAAGAACCATTTCCGCGAATGGCAATACGAGAAGATGCACCTACAGTACCACCGAATTGGTTAACCTGTACACCGGCAACTTTACCGCTTAATGAACTGGTGACACTTGGAGAGCCGGCTTGAGTCAATTCATCGGCTTTGACTTCCTGAACGGCATAACCTAAAGATTTTTTTTCACGAGAAATACCCATAGCTGTTATAACGACCTCATCAAGAACTTTATCGTCGGACTGTAAGGAAATAGTCATTCTCTCTGAACTGATGGCTACCTCGGCTGTTTTTAGACCAACGTAAGAAACGAGAAGCGTTTTTGCTGTGGCAGGAACGTTTGGAATCGTGAATTCACCTTCAATATTTGTAATAGTACCCATCTGAGTTCCTTTTACTAAGACTGAGGCCCCGATGACCGGTTCTCCGTCGTCGCCAGATATGACAACGCCAGTAACTCTCCGAGTTTGGGCAGTCGCAAGACCCGTCCATAGAAGCAGGCAGGTTAAAACAAACAACACTCTTTCTTTCATAACAATCTCATTTAATTAACACAATTTTTATCACAAAAGTTTTATATTAACTCAATTTCAATAATTGCAAATATAGTAATAAAATGAAAAAATCAAATATTTTTTAAGAAAAAACGATAGAATTGATATTTTTTTTTGTTTGTTTTCTTTCAACTTTTTTAGTGTTTGTGCATATAAATGAAATAATAGCTTTCGTTTTTCTATAGAATGTTGTAAACTGTTTCCGTTTTGTTAAGTGCATAAATAGAAAAACATTGATACGATTTTATGTAAACATATCGAATTATAAGTGTTTCATAGTTTTCAAAAGTATGCTTTTACAGAGAAACATTTTAAGATGATTTTAGCTAATGTTAAATAGTTGGGCACTAACATTCAAAGTAATGGGCATCATTCTTCAAAGTGATACGGATGAATCGATCAAATGATGCGTATGAGTTGAACGATTCATGCGTATGAGTTGATCAAGTGATGCGTATCATTCTATCATTTTATGCTCATCATCGGGAGAGTTCTTATTATGATATTAAGAAGTCGTACGGGGGAGCTTGCCGGTATATACAATAAAATAAGGGCGATCAAAAGAAAGATCGTCCTTACCTTATTATATATAAAACTATAATTCTAACTTTTAAATAATTTCCTTATGAGGATTATGCTTCTCCTGTAATCGCAGCTACGCCCGGAAGAACTTTACCCTCAATTGCCTCGAGCATGGCACCACCACCGGTTGATACATAAGAAACTTTATCTGCCAAGCCAAATTTGTTGACAGCGGCAACAGAGTCGCCACCACCTACCAATGAATAGGCACCGTTTTCTGTAGCCTCGGCAACGTACTTAGCAATTTCACCTGTACCGTGAGCGAAGCTTGGGAATTCGAATACGCCTACCGGACCGTTCCAAAGAATAGTCTTGGATGCTAAGATAATCTCCTTCCAGTTTTTTAATGATGCTTCTGAAGCATCCATGCCTTCCCAACCTTCAGGAATATTATAAATATCAACTATCTGCTTGTCGGCGTCATCAGCAAACTTGTTTCCGGCTACGGTAGCAACAGAAAGAGAAATATTCACTCCCAATTTCTTAGCTTCTTCCATAACAGAAAGAGCTTCAGGCATCAGTTCGTCCTCGTGAAGTGAATCGCCGATATGCCCACCTTGAGCCTTGATGAAAGTGTAGCCCATACCGCCACCAATGATAAGGTTATCGACTTTGGTGAGCAAGTTTTTGATTACACCAAGCTTAGAAGAAACCTTAGAGCCACCTATGATAGCAGTGAATGGATGCTGAGCATTCTTCAACACATTATCGATAGCTTTAACTTCCTTTTCCATCAGGTAGCCGAGCATTTTATTTTCTGTGTCGAATGAATCAGCGATGACTGCAGTAGAAGCATGTTTGCGGTGAGCTGTACCGAATGCGTCGTTAACGTAACAGTCGGCATAGCTTGCAAGTGTCTTGGCAAACTCTTTTTGCTTAGCTTTCATCTCTTTTTTAGCAGCGTCGTAGTTTGGATCGGTCTTCTCAATGCCAACAGGTTTTCCTTCCTCTTCAGGGTAAAAACGCAAGTTCTCGAGCAACAAAGCCTCACCGGGCTTCAGAGCAGCGGCAACATCAGCAGCATTAGCGCAGTCAGGAGCAAATTTTACCGCAACACCTAACGCTTTGGATACCGGATCAACAATTTGGCTCAATGAGAGTTTAGGGTTTACTTTTCCTTTAGGTTTACCCATGTGCGACATCATAATCAGACTTCCACCATCAGCAAGAACTTTTTTCAGTGTAGGGAGAGCGCCACGGATACGAGTGTCATCAGTTACTTTTCCGTTCTCATCCAATGGGACATTGAAGTCTACACGGACGATTGCTTTTTTACCAGCAAAATTGAATTTGTCAATTGTTTGCATAATCTATCAATTTTATTTTAGACATAATACTTCTTTTTATTGGCTGCAAAGTTACGATTTTTTTCTGTTCTTCTGATTATCAAAAAGAAAAAATAATGTAGGAGTGGAATTTACTTCTGTTACTTATGAGTTGGGATGGTTGACATTTATTGATTATATATTTTTTCCCAGACATTCAATTCGCCCGTATAGACCATTCCCTCGAATCTCCTTGAACCCACCGATACCTTTGCCTCCGCGTTATCATACACTTCGATGGTGAACGTATACGGCTCACCATCTTTTGTCGCGTTAAATCTGATGGTAGCAAGATCTGCTTTTGGATAAGTAACGGAATAGTTGGTGATTTCCACGTTGTCGAATGTCATGCCATAGTTGCTTCCTCCGAGTACAGCAGTGTGAGCTGTTCCACTATAAAGAAGGTGGGTAGAAAGTCTTTCTCCTTTTACTTGTAAGCTATAGCCTGATGATGAAATCTGTGAAGAAGACATGACACGGTTAGAAAATCCTTGTACCGTAATGGTATAGTCTTTACTTGATATCATTTTGTGAACAGTTTGCGCTACTAAGGCCGCGTGTTGTTCTTTTGTCATTTTGTTCGTTGATCCGCAACTAACAAACAGAATGGCACATACGATAATTAAAATGTTTTTCATAACCAATGCGATTTGTTATATTATGATAAAAATAAAATGCTATCATGGGCTATGGGTAAAAGTTCAAAGTGCATCCTCCTCTTAGGCATAGTTTTTTATTTATCTCCCTGATGTTTGCGATTGCATATTCTGCTTCATCCTGTTCATGTTTCGGCGGGCAGTATCAACATACTCTTTTACAAGAGGGCTGTTTTTGAAACTTTCGGGCGCGTTTTCCAGAATTTCTTCTACAAATGGAGTCATGAGTGGCATGTCATATCCACTGCATATAATGGTAAAGATGCCCGGTCCCAGGATGTTTGTATAGTTGTTCTGGATAAATTCCTTTGCCATAGCTGTCAGCTCGTCCATTAGTTTCTTACGTTCTTCATTAATGGTGGCTTCAATCTCCATTGGATCGTTACCATCCATGATCATTTGGTTTTCCCTATGCTCCAGATCGTAAGCCCTATCGTCTATTGAAATCTTCTTTGTAATAAATTCAGACAGCTTATTATTCAGTGGAGTTCCTTTGATTTCAGTACGTGCATTATCAATGCTGATGCTTATATTTCCTTTCTCTATAACAAAAGGCATAATACTTTGATCATCCATGTACAGCGCTGCCAGCATAGAAGAATCCGCTTCTCCCGTCATCGAAAAGAGTCCGTGAACTACCTCGGCAGAATCAATGTCAATCAATCGATTCGACTCAGGAATTTTCACAAATAACATCTTCCCGTCCAGGCGGGATACCGAAGAAGTACCTTTTATCTGGTATTGGCTGGCACAAGATGTAAGCAGCAGAATAGATATTAACGTAAAAGAAAATCGTTTCATGTATATTTAAAACCTCCCTCTCAAACTTTTTCATCAGGAGCAAAAATACAATCAATATTCGTTGGGTGGAAATATTTTATTATTATTTAAATCAAATAGGAATTTATTAGTTACCACCCAACAAATATTGATGTTTATACATGCGTATTTTTACAAATATTATGGAATTTACGCGGGTTATTTTTCTTTTTTCAGTTCTATTGGAATTCTCCAAGCTGTGTACAATTCAAAGATAGCAGCTATGGCCATAGCCAGAATCCATTCATTGTGGTGCATCGTGAACATAGGAATACCTGTGACGACTAGCATAATAGCACCAAAAATCTGCAGTCGACGTAAACGACGAATTACGAGGCTTTGTCCTTCGTACTTACCGTGGAACACTTGAACGTATCCGAATAACAGCGCGCCTATCGTGTACAGATAGGGGGCGATAGTCAGTTGGTTCACCATCAATACCGCTCCTATGAGAAGCAGTATAGCACCTAACATCATGAGAGATTTTAAGTTTTTTTTCATTCTTCTATAATAAATATGTCTTCATTCGGTTTCTTCATCAAGTACTTTTCTCTGGCTATTTTCTCCAGTTCTTCGGGCTTGTTCAATATATTATTGAGCTTTTCCGTATCTTCGTTATACTGTTTGCGGTATTGTTCTATCTCTGTTTTCAGTGTACTGATTTCGCGCTTATGATGGAATCGCTCTATAAGGTTATTCTCATCAAGGAAAACGATGATGATTAAAAAAAACGCAATAGTAATGAGGTACTTATGCCTGCATATAAATAACCAGATCGACTTTAATTTGCTCATTTCGAAAAAACTTATGTCAAAAAGATGAGACAAGAATCCTTGCTTTCCTTTTTATAAGGGCAAAGATAAAAGTTTTTCTTACATAATCAATAAAAAGGGGCATAAAAATTTGTATATTTGCATCAAACGTTGAAATAGAAGAGAGAAACTCATGGAGAATTATATAGTATCTGCACGGAAATATCGCCCGTCCACCTTTGAGTCGGTCATTGGACAACAGGCGCTTACTACTACACTTAAGAATGCCATCGCTTCGGGTAAATTGGCACACGCCTATCTGTTTTGTGGTCCTCGAGGAGTGGGCAAAACCACTTGCGCCCGTATCTTTGCTAAGACTATTAACTGCCAGCATCCCACTTCCGATGGTGAGGCATGTAACCAATGTGAGTCATGTCAGGCGTTTAATGAACAACGCTCGTATAACATTTTTGAGCTTGATGCCGCCAGTAACAACTCTGTGGAGGGGATTCGCAGTTTGATAGAGGAAGTGAGAATACCGCCTCAGATAGGAAAGTATAAGGTATATATTATTGACGAGGTTCACATGTTGTCTACCGCGGCTTTCAACGCATTTCTGAAGACGCTTGAGGAACCTCCGCGTCATGCTGTGTTTATTCTCGCTACCACTGAGAAACAGAAGTTGCTGCCAACCATTTTGAGCCGTTGCCAGATATATGACTTCAATCGAATCAGTGTGCAAGACATCGTAAATCATCTTCAACGCGTGGCTGATAAAGAAGGAGTGAAAGTGGAACCCGAAGCACTGATGGTCATTGCTCAGAAGGCCGATGGAGGAATGCGTGATGCTCTGTCCATCTTCGATCAGGTGGTTAGTTTTACTCGAGGGAATATTACCTATCAGGCAGTTATCGACAACTTGAATGTGCTTGATTATGAGTATTATTTTAAGCTTACCGATATGTTTCTTAGCGGACAGATAACTGATGCGCTGCTTTTGTTCAACAGCATCTTGCAGAAAGGGTTCGACGGGAATCATTTTATCACCGGACTGGCTTCCCATTTCCGCGATCTGCTGGTTAGTAAGGATGAGTCTACTCTCCCGTTGCTTGAGGTAAGCGACAGTGTGCGCCGGCGATATAGTGACCAGGCCGGACGATGCGCCACGCAGTTCTTATTTCGTGGAATGAAGATTTGCAATGACTGTGATTTGAACTATCGAATCAGTAAGAATAAACGTTTGTTGGTGGAACTTACGTTAATAGAATGTGCTCAATTGGGTTTTGATACTGATTCCGTATCGGGTGGGCAAGGTCTTACTACGCAGATAAAACCTATATTCCAGCCGACCGCTCAGGCGAAGTCTTCAACATCTAAACAGGCTCCTAAGGCTGTTGCTTCTCATTCTGCATCGCAGCCTGTGAAGCCGTCTGTTCATCATAGTCCTTTTCCTGAAAAAGATAAATCAGAGCTTCAGACTCCTGTGGTTGATATCAGTTCTATGCAAGTCTCTATCCGCCCGGAGCACCATCAGAAGATTGAGCAAAAATCGTCAACACACGAATCTGCTCTACCTGTCCAGTCCGAGGAAGAACAGAACGAATCGTTTACCTTATCTGATCTTGACTTAGCTTGGCGATCGTTTGCCGCCCAGCTCCCCCGTGAGCAGAAAGCTAATTCACGAAAGATGATGGGCATTCATCCAACTTTATCAGACCCTATTAATTTTGAGGTTAGCGTTGATAATGATATGGCTGCCGAGTCTTTGCAAGAACTTGCAGGGCAGATAGAAACTTTTATGCATGCCAAATTGCATAATAGCCATGTTAAGATGCACATCCGTGTTGCTGAGGTTAAGGAACAACACCGAGTATTTACCGGCCCGGAGAAATTACGTATGATGATGGAGAAAAATCCCTACCTTAAAGAATTGAAAGATACACTTGGTTTGGAGTTGGCTTAAGCTCTTTAAATAATTTTGTCTGAGGATGGGTTTCTATTGAAACAATTCAACTAAACTTGTTTTAAGTAATGTCCGATGAGATATTAAATGATGTTTCTTTTGTAGGGAAAAAGGGACGGGCAAATAATTAAATTTGTCTGTCCCTCGTAAAATAGAATAGTTTATTTGTGTTAAGAATAGACTAATCTTACAGCTTTAAAACGAAAGTCTTTACAGGGCGAATGAGATAAGTTGTCTTGCTTCCTGCCAGACTGATGGTTTTCCCTGTGCCAAATTGAAAACTGTAGAACCTTGATCCTTTTTTACATAGGTATCTGTATGTGGTAGAGATTTTTAATTCATTCATCCCTCTTTTATTTATCTTGTCGTTCAGCGCAAGAAGAGCATTACCTGAGAAATTCTCTCGAATAAGTTTTGCTTCATTGTATGAAGGTAGTCTCCAGTTACCTATTCCATTGACCGTATAACCATCTATTGCTTTTTCCCCGTCGGAATATTTGCCTTCCCATTCTTCTATACTGAATAGCAAGAGTTTTATACTGTTTTGTGTCACTTCGCCGGTAGCTGCTATGATGCAGTCGTTCCAGATATCACCTACTTGTGGTATATTGCTGGGTTTGGACGGTTTCTCATCATTAGCTTCATCAGCTTCTTTTTTAATGTTTCCGAATATAAATTTCACGTCAATTGGATTTTCCCATCCTTTTGATGCCAGTGAACCACTAATTTTTAATATGTCGTTATAATTGCCAATGGCATTAAATGGGTGATTAGCTTGCGGAATACCGGAATAGGTATAGCCATATACTTTCATCTTTCCATTTTTTATGATGGAAATAGAGAATATAGTTTTATCACCGTAGCCCGGGAATATGTAATATGGTCCGGCAATCCAGTTCCCTTTCTTATCTTTTGAGCAATCTAAATCTAATTTTAAAGCTTCTCCATTATATTTTCCGTCTAATGATAGATTGGGATAGTGCGATGAAAGACTTACTTTAACTTGATCGGCATCGGTAATTCCGCTTAAAACAATATTTACCTCAGCCACAGCATAGGTCATCGTTATGATAGCTTCTGTATTTTTGTCTTTCAATGTTACGTCGGCCATACCATGCATAAGCGGAGTTTTTGCATAACTATTGTTGGTGATGTTTATCACATCGCTTATTTCAGGATTATCCACTATTTCGTATTCTTGAGTAAGTCCGGAAATAGCTACCAGACGATAATCACCTTCTGCCAAACTGAAATTCATGTCGTCTTTAGCAGAGTTGATTTTTTTCATATCTACGTATTTTCCTTCTGTTGTAAAGGCATAGATATTTACGGGATACAAGATGTTGGTTTCCTCTGCTACCCTTGTAGATATACTAACTGACACAGCCTTAGAATTCTCTATTTCTTCGTCAGCTATCTTTTGGCATGAGAGAAACAATATTGAAAAGAGAATAGATAAAATTGTTATCCGGTATGTTATGAGATGCTTTTTCATATTTCTTCACCGTCAATGGTTATAATTTTTGTTTCACCGGTAGCCCATGGTTGCACTTCGGTACCAGTAATACGTAATTCCGCGCCCTTCACTTCAATGGTATATTTTTGCTGATAACCTGATTTTAAATTAGATGTCAACTCCGAAAGTGAAGCTTTATAGCTTTGTTCACCTATTTTGTATTCGATGTTCAGTGAGACTTTGCTGTCGAGTGCATTAACTATCACATTATAAGTAGTACCTGCGGCAGACGCTTGGATTGTATTATTGATGGTTAACTCCTGAGAATTGTCTGTATATGTTACTTTCCCATTGGTAAAGGAGTAAGTTGATGCTGAGATTAAATTTGTTCCATTAAGGGTGATTCTTGTAAATTCTGCATTCTCCATGCTGTCTATGCCTTTGAATGTCAGACTTAGCAAGCAAGATACATGTTTGAAACAGTTTGCCCCTGTGAAAGCAACGGTTCCATTTTCCCCGTAATCTTGATTTTTTTCAGCGATTAGAAAGTCGTATGCATGTGTGTCTTTTAGTACGCCGTTTTGTGTTTTTAAAGAAGGCATAGGAATCGAAGTTGGAGTTGTGGCTGATGTATACGGATAAAATGCGTAGAAATGGAATGAGTTGTTTTTCGATGGCCAGTACATATTAACCTCACCTTCCCATTCTGTTTTATTTTTAATCCATTTTACAGCGGGCTGATTTTCCATAAAGAGCCCAATTGCATCATTCTTTAAGAAATAATCGGTTAGATTGGTTTGTTCATCACCGTCACCACGAACATTAATTTGTTCGATAGGTTTCCCTATTTGAGCCTCTAATGATAATGGTAAAACTTGATTGTCGATAGGTTCGTTCACTGATTTGCTACAGGTAGTGAATACCATCCCTACAAATAGTAGGAAAAAGATACGTTCTTTCATATTATATTATTTAGAAAAACAGACTAATTTAGTTAACAGTCTGTTTTTGTGTTTTAATTTATTTTTTTGATAACTATCAAGAATAGTTATCAAGGGTCAAATGTATGGAATAAAAATTGTATATGCAAATTTTTAGCATATCTTTATATGTTAATGAGCGCAAAAATGGAACTTGTATAAAATAAAATGACAGTTTTTCAGTCTGTTTGTGTATGTTTTTAAATTATTTTATTGTCAAAAGGATTATTTAGGCTGATACGTTATTCTATACGTATTTTTGCATATACATATTCTTACGTGCGTGAACATTTAATTTCGTCTTTTTGTTAATGAGGAGATGGAAACATCATTTAAATATACAGTAAGCCCTTTTTGATTTCTTCCTTAGGTCAACATGACTTCTATTTTACGTGAATTCGATATAATAAAAAAATATATGGTTGATAAAAGCACCTCAAATACCATTTTTTATTCCATCCTTGTTTTTTCAAAAAAAATGTTCCTTTCCTTGCCCAATTCAAACTTAATACTTAGCTTCGCCACCGAAATCATCAACGTGGTGATTTACATCCGATTATATAAATGTGTAAAGCGCGAAATATTTTTAATTATAACGTGAATTTTAAGACAAATTATTTGGCCATTCCAAATAATTTGCTAACACACACACACACACACACACACACACATTCTAACCGCCCATCATCAAGCACATTTTTCCGTCTTTTCGTACGCGCGCGTAAGCGTGCCGAAAACATAATAAGCAAAGGCATCCCGAGAGGTTTGCCCTTGTCTGTTTTTATGTGT